>NZ_AUKW01000001.1:0-677680 GCF_000424965.1 Streptomyces sp. TAA204 | reverse complement strand
TGGAGTTGACTGGTACTAATAAGCCGAGGGCTTGACCACAGGTACTTCTGCTCGCGTCCACTGTGCGGTTTCTGAGACAGCAACCCCACACCCAGCACCACCACGTGACATGTGAACAGTGTGTGTTTGCTGAGACTTCCCCCCCTTGCCGGGGCCACCACTACGTGTGGCAGGCCCAGGAGAAGTGGGGGGTGTGAGTTTCGGTGGTCATAGCGTCGGGGAAACGCCCGGTTACTTTCCGAACCCGGAAGCTAAGCCTGACAGCGCCGATGGTACTGCATGCGGGAGCGTGTGGGAGAGTAGGACACCGCCGAACAACACGTGAGAGAAGCCCTGTCGGGTGTGGCGTGGCCACCCCGACAGGGCTTCTCCCATATCCGGGCCTCGATGAGTGCCATAGCGGGGCATGTATGAGCCGCATGCGAGCGGGCACCCGTAGAGTCTGGGAGTGCACAAGGCGGGGCCGGCGCAGAGCGCCGGCCCCGCTTCCCGCTTCTGACTCCACCGCAAGTCATCGTGATGACCAGGAACGTTGGGGCATCATCGGGGCATGGCGTACAGAATCAGGGCAGTGCGGGTCGAGGACTGGCGGAAGCTTCGTGAACTGCGGCTCGCCGCCCTCGCGGACCCTGTGGCGCCGGTGGCCTTCAACGAGACCTACGACGATGCGGCGGCCCAGGACGACGGATTCTGGCGCCGCCGAGCCGCCAGCAGCCAACAGGGGATGCTGGCGGAGACGTTCGTCGCTGAGGACGAGGCATCCGACGGGCACTGGGTGGGCAGCGCGACCGTGCTGGACGAGGGCGGCAGCGCTCAGATCGTGGGGGTCTACGTTCTGCCCGAGCACCGGGGGACAGGGCTGGCGGAGTCACTCTTCCGTGCGGTGGAGACATGGGCGCTCGAACGGCCCTATGCGGCTTACATGTTGCTCCATGTCCATGAGCACAATCCCCGTGCGGAGGCGTTCTACCGGCGGCTGGGATACGTCCGTACAGGGAAGTTCGTGATGGACCCCAAGGGGACGGGACTGCGAGAGTTCGAGATGGTCCGAGGGCTGAGGCGGGACGCCGGTGCCCCTGCCGGCGAGGTCTGCCCCGCCGCGACGCCCGGCACTTCCCCTGCCGTCGGCGGGAGTGCCCCAAGCCCGCCTTCTGCGGAGGCGGCGCCACGCGGCGCCGGCCGGAACGGCGGCGAGGAGGCCGCTGATCACTTCAACCGCTGAGGTCTGCTCCGGGGAGTGGACAACGGCTCATCGCCCAGGGGAAGTTCGAGGACAGTGGTGAGTGGTGGGTCGAGACGGCCGGCGGATGACCGTGCGGCCACGCGGCGGCCGTGCTCGACCACGCTCTGGGTGAGCGCATTGAGGATCGGCATCAACGCCTCGTCCTCGCCCACAACATAGAGCGTGCCCGTTTCGTCAATGAATGACTCCAACGAGACGCGGTCCGCGCGAGCCGCGGTGCACGCGTTGCGTACATGGAGTTGGGAGAGTGGCGAAAGGGCACTGCGGACGATTCCTGTGGCTTCTCTGCGCCGTTCGGGATGGCCGGTGAGAGCGGCCTCCAGCTCCCCCGCCGCCCCGGACGATGCCTTGGGATGGGTGCGCAGCGTCTGCACGGGGTCGGTAGGGACGGACTTCGCGTGGGCCCACCGGTGCACCTCGCGGAACGGCTTGTCGTCGAGGGCCGCGGCGTGGAGCCAGCAGCGCAGCAAGGTCTCCGCTGTGGCGTGGACTTCGCCGTCGATGGGACGTGGGGAGCGCAGAGGGGCGAGGAGAGCCGTCGCCCGTGCGGCGGCGGTGGATCTGTCGGCGCATCCGTGGTGCGGTGACCAGCGTAGACGGTCCGGGGTGTCGCAGAGCTGGCCCGGGTCGAAAAGGTGGACGGGGCCGAGCTTCGCGCGCGAACTCTTGGTCGCCGCCCAGAGATCCGGATCGCTCGTGGTCACCAGCACCGCGCCCGGGGCCTGCTGGATGCGGTGGCGCGGGTCTGTGTCCGTCGTCGAGGAGTCGGACGGCAGACCGGGGACCGGGTGAGGCGTGCCGGTCGCGTCGGCGGGTTTCTGGACGGCGGCTTCCGGACTGGCGGGGTGAGCTGTGCCGGCGGACGGGTACGCGGCCGGTTCCGCAGGCTGCTGAACTGTCCCTTCGTCCATTGCCCGTTCGTTCACCGCGGGTGTGTGCGCTGCGGGTGGCAAGGCGCCGGGGTCTGCGGGAGCTTCCCCGGGGAGCCCCGAGCTGCCGTCGTAGGGTCCGCCCGGTGCCGGCTTTCGTACGTCCGGATGGTCCGTGTCGCCGTACGTCGCGCGGCGCGCGGCTCGTACCGCGCGGGCGCGCACGACGGTTCCGAGCACGAAGACCGTGAAGACGGCGAGGACGAGCAGCTGGCCGATGAACAGGCCCCAGAAGAGCCCGTATCCGGACAGGTGGGAGGGCTTCACCGCCGGCCAGGCGCCGGCGAGGTCCTGGGGGTCGGCGGCCAGTTCGCGCAAGGCCACGGGGGTGCTGGTGAACTTCAGCCCGTCCGGCCAGGCGCCGTGGCTGAGGAGGCCCGCGAGACCGGTCGACGTCCAGGTGAGGACCGTCACCCCGAGCAGCAGTGCCAGTCCGCCCAGCAGCAGTCCGTCGGGTACACCGCCGCTGCCTGAGCTGCCGGAACGGGCGGACGCCGGCCGATACCGTGCCTCATGGCCGTGGCCCCGGCCGCGTGCGGGGAGCCCGCTGCGTTCGTGGTCGTGACGCATCGCTAGGCGACTGTCGAGTTGGAGGACGTCGGGGACTGTTCGACGGCGAGGGCGCGGGCCTCCGCTTCGGCCTCCAGGTCCGCCTCCAGCGCTGCGTCGAAGTCGTCCGGTGCGGCCGATGTCTCCGTCATGGCGCGGTCGGTGAAGACCAGGGGCCTTTCGGCCTCGGTCACCAGATGCTTGACGACCTGCACGTTGCCGTTGACGTCCCACACGGCGATACCCGGTGAGAGAGTGGGGATGATCTCGACGGCCCAGCGGGGCAGACCCAGAACCTTGCCGGTCGCGCGGGCCTCGTCTGCCTTCTGCGCGTAAACGGTGCGGGTCGAGGCCATCTTGAGGATCGCCGCCGCCTCCCGTGCCGCTGCCCCGTCGACGACGTCGGAGAGGTGGTGCACCACCGCAACGAAGGACAGACCGAGGCGGCGCCCGAACTTCAGCAGCCGCTGGAAGAGCTGGGCCACGAACGGGCTGTTGATGATGTGCCACGCCTCCTCCACTAGGAAGATGCGTTTCCTGCGGTCCGGCCTGATCCAGGTGTGCTCCAGCCAGACACCCACGATGGCCATGAGGATCGGCATCGCGATCGAGTTGCGGTCGATGTGGGAGAGGTCGAAGACGATCAGTGGGGCGTCGAGATCGATGCCGACGGTCGTGGGCCCGTCGAACATGCCGCGCAGGTCACCGTCGACCAAGCGGTCCAGTACGAGGGCGACGTCCAGGCCCCATGCCCGTACGTCGTCCAGCGCGACATTCATCGCCTCCGCCGACTCCGGCTTGGGGTGGCGGAGACGGTCGACGATGTCCATGAGCACCGGCTGCCGGTCGGCTATGGTCGCGTTCACATGGCTGTGGGCCACCTTCAGCGCGAAGCCGGAGCGTTCGTCCAGCCCGTGCCCCAGCGCCACCTCGATGATGGTGCGGAGCAGGGCGAGCTGGCCGGTGGTGGTGATGGACGGGTCGAGGGGGTTGAGGCGGATTCCCTGATCCAGCGCGGCTGTCGGGTCGAGCCGGATGGGGGTGATGCCCATCTCCTCGGCGATGAGGTTCCATTCGCCGACTCCGTCCTCCCCCTGGGCGTCGAGTACGACGACCTGGCGGTCGCGGAAACGCAGCTGGCGCAGCACGTACGTCTTCTCCAGCGCCGACTTGCCGTTGCCCGACTCGCCCAGCACCAGCCAGTGCGGGGCGGGGAGTTGCTGGCCGTAGAGCTGGAAGGGGTCGTAGATGTAGCCCTTGCCGCTGTAGACCTCCCGGCCGATGATGACGCCGGAGTCGCCGAGGCCGGGAGCGGCCGTCGGCAGATAGACGGCCTGGGCCTGGCCGGTCGATGTGCGGACGGGCAGGCGTGTCGTCTCCGTCTTGCCGAAGAGGAAGCTGGTGAAGGCGTCGGTGATCGCGGTCATCGGGTCGCGCGCAGTCATGGGAACCCTTCAGCCCCTTCCGCGGACGGTGCGGATGCCGGAGCGGTGGGCGTGGCCGCGGACGGGAGCCTGCCGTATCGGGACGGCCGGGGCAGTGAAGCGCCCCGCACCGGCCGCCGGTGCGTGCCACGGCCGGCAACTGCCCCGCGAACGGTAGCCGTTGATCATTTTGAGCGTCCTCCTCAGCGGCGGATGCCGGTCGCGAACGGCAGCGTGTTGACGAACGCCCGGTGATGCTCCCTGTCGCACCACTCCAGCTTCAAGTAACTCTTCCCGGCCGAGGCGCGGATCGTCCGCTTGTCCCGCGCCAGTGCTTCCGCGGAACGCGAGGAGACCGTGATGTACCCGACGAGGTTGACGCCGGCGGCGCCCGACGCGAGGTCCTCACCGCGCTGGTCGACGCGTCCGTGCGCTGCGACGTCGCGCGGGTCGATGGTGCGGTTCATCTTCGCCTGACGGCTGGCTTCGGCATCGTCGTTGGTCTTCTCCGTCAGCATCCGCTCGATGGCGAGTTCGGTCGGCTCCAGGTCCATCGCAACCGAGACCGTACGGATCACGTCAGGGGTGTGGACGAGCAGCGGCGCGAGGAAGTTGACGCCGACGGGAGTCATCGGCCACTCCTTCACCCACGCCGTCGAATGGCACCACGGGGCGCGCGTGGAGGACTCGCGTGTCTTCGCCTGGAGGTAGGTGGCCTCCGTCGCGTCCAGTTCGGCGGGCCACGCGTTCCGCTTCGACATCGCCTGGAGGTGGTC
This sequence comes from Streptomyces sp. TAA204, assembly GCF_000424965.1. NCBI lineage: Bacteria > Bacillati > Actinomycetota > Actinomycetes > Kitasatosporales > Streptomycetaceae > Streptomyces > Streptomyces sp. TAA204. The sequence goes on along the minus strand of NZ_AUKW01000001.1, from coordinate 672,759 downwards.
GATGGGGTGGTCCGGGTCGTACATCGAGTGGATCAGCGACGCCAGCCGGGCCTGCCCCAGCGGCTGGCGCACCCGTATGTCGGCCTCCGTCAGACGTGCGCAGATGTCCGTCAACTCGCGAGCCATGACGATCGCCAGGCCCTCGTCCTTGGACAGACTGCGGCCTGAACGCCCCGCCGACCGCCGGGCGGCCTTCGCGATCGTCGCGCCCTCGGCGGCGAGTTCCCGCCCGTAGTGCATGCAGGCCACCAGATACGCGCGGTGCTGCTCGCTGGAGGTGGAGACCATCGACTGGAGCTGGTCGTAGGAGTTGCGCAGCCAGGGCGCCGCGCGCTCGTCGCCACGCTGCTCGACGTCCTTGGCGTGGGCGTCGGGGTCGGCGGGGAGCGTACGGGCCAGTATCTGCAGACGGGTGACGAACCCGTCGCCGTTCGCGACGTGCTTGAGCAGGGTGCCGAAGCGGTCGACGAGGGCTTCCTGGTCCTCGCTGTCGCGCAGGCCGACGCCCGGGCCCTCGATCTCGATGGCGGCGGTGACGGTGCGGCGGTCGGCGTGCAGCAGCACCGCCAGTTCGTCCGGGCCGAAGGGCGCGGTGAGCCAGTTGATCCGGCCGACGCCGGGGGGCGGGCCGACCTCGACCTCGCGGCCGTCCAGCCGGGTGCCGGCCTCGGCCGTGCCGGCGCGGTAGGCGGCGTTGCCGCTGCGGAGCATTCTGCGGAACGAACGGTTGATTTCGAACCACCTGTAGAAAGTTCGGCCCTTGTACGGCACGTAGATCGCGGCGAGCGCGAGCATCGGGAAGCCGACGAGGGCGGGGATACGGAACGAGAGCACCGGGATGAGCAGGCCGCTCATCATGCCGAGGAAGGCGCCGGCGATGATCAGGCCGATCTCGCCGGTCTCCCGGTTCTTGCCGATCATCGCGTTGGGCCGTGCCCGGCCGATCATGTACGTGCGCCGCTGGGCGGGCGCGGCGGGGGCCGAAGTCGTCACCCGCGGTCACCTCCGGAGCGGTTGCCGGTGCCGCCGCTCCGGGCGGGACGCGAAGCGGAGGAGCGGTCGAACGTGCGCGGGGCGGGCGGCGCCTGACGGCGTGGCACGTCACCGCCGCCTCCGCGAGAGCTGTGGGCGGCCATGCCGCCGGAGACCTGGTCGCCGCCGGACTTGCCGCCGCTTCCGGCCCCGGCGTTGCCGGAAGCGGCGGCGCCGCCGCCTCCGCCGCCTCGTGCGCTGTGGGTGTTGATGCCCTGCCGTACGAGTGCCGCGGGCGAGGAGACCACCGCGGCGGCGCTGCGGGATGCCGGATCGCTCGACGCGTTGCGGTGGTTGACGATCTCGTCGCCGAAGCCGGGCACGAACCGGTAGATCATCGCGCTGGCGAAGATGGCCAGCAGGATGATGGACAGCCCGGAGACGATGGCGGAGAAGGCGTTGGGACCGTCCGACGAGGACAGCGCCCCGGCCAGCCCGAGGACGATCACGATCACCGGCTTCACGAGGATGACGGCGATCATGATGCCCGCCCAGCGGCGTACGTGGCCCCACATGTTCTTGTCGACGAGGCCCGCGTAGACGGCGGTGCCCAGGAGCGCCCCGACGTACAGCAGGGCGGCCCTGATGACCAGTTCGAGGTAGAGGACACCGGCGGCGAGTACGGAGATGAGCGAGACGACGATGAGCATGATCGGTCCGCCGCCGATCTCGTTGCCCTCCTTGAGCGCCTCGGAGAACGTGCCGAAGAACTTGTCCGTCTGATCCGACGTGCCCGAGGCGACGACGTCCGTCACGCTGTCCGTCGCCGAGACGAGGGTGTAGAGGATGAGCGGAGTGAACGCCGAGGCGAGGACGGTCAGCCAGAGGAAGCCGACCGCTTCGGTGAGGGCCTCGGTGAACGGGACACCGCGGATGGCTCGCTTGGCGACGGCGAGCAGCCACAGCGTGAGCGTCAGGATGGTGGAGGCGGCGAAGACGACCGCGTACTGGCGCAGGAACTCGGGGTTGGTGAAGTCGACCTTCGTGGTGCTGTTGACGAGCTCGGAGAGCTTGTCGACGGTCCAGGAGGCGGCCTCCGCGCAGCCTTTGGCGAGGGAGGAGAGTGGGTCGAGGGTGCTGGTGGGGTCCGGGGCGGAGCCGCCGCCTCCGCCGCCCTCGCCTTCCTCGCAGTACTCCTTGGCGGGGCCTGCCATGAGTTCGCACGGGTCCTCGTCTCCCGGTGCGTGTGGTGCAGCGGCGGCACGGGACGAGAACAGAACGAGTGCCGGGGGCAGGCTCGCGGTGATGCCGACGATTTGCAGTATGCGGGGGCAGCGGCTATCGCGCATAAGTGAAGCCTCCGTACTCGTCCACTGCCTCGCTGATCTCCTCGGCTCCCGAGATGCGGCTGTCACTGCTGACAGGTGTCGGGCCGTTCTTCTGGGCCGAGTCGACAACCTTCCAGTCCCCGCCCGTCCACTTCAGCTTGAACGTGACTGTGAACCAGTTGTTCTGTACGGGCTTGGTCGAGTCCTCCCCGGCGACACCGAAAAGTCCTGAGCACCACACGGCGACCGTGGCTGCTCCGTTGTCGAAGTTCCTCACGCTCGTACCCACGGGCATCGTCCGATTGACGAAGGTGGCACCCGAAGGCGCCTTGCCCTCGTCATCGAGGCCGATCTTCTTGTTCAAGCTTCCGTTGTAGTCCGAGTCGAACCCCGTTTGCAGCTTCTCGAGATCTGATGGGGCACCGACAGCCGCAACGATGTCGTGGCGGGTGTCCTTGTTGAACATCCCGTCTCCGCCCAGCGCCACCGCGTAGTTCGCCGCCGCGCTCTCCGCGCCCTGCTCCGTCTGCGGGAAGCCGGACGCGATGCCGCCGTCCTTGCCCTTGACCGGCTTCTGCCCCGTCGGGGCGGTCGGTTGTGCCCCGCCGCCCTCACGCCCGCCGCCCTCGTCGTCGTCCGGGCCGCCGGCGCCGCTGTTGGCGAAGGCGATGGCCGCGATCAGCAGCACCACGACGCCCACCACGGTGACGAGGCTGCGTCCGGGGCGCGCCGGCTGTCTGCCGCTGCTCTCACCGTCCGGTAGACGTGTGCGGGTGGTGAGGCCGGTGGAGCCGCGGCCGTAGCCCGACGCACCTTCCTCGCCCGTACGGTCGCGCTCGCCGTACCCCTCGCCGCCGATGCTCATTCCGGACGTGCCCCCTCGCAACCTCATGCTCAGTCAACTGCCGTCAGGCCATTGTCTCCTCACACGAAGGTAGCTGGGTCCCCGCCCGTGCGGGGGGCCTGTGGATAACGGGTGGGGGCCGTCTTACGATGCGGTACGAGTTCTGCCACACGCGCCCCATGAGGCACATGTGAGCTGTGCTGAACCCGTCGGAACCCCCATGGGTGTCCGAGTACCTTGACTCATGTGCGTCGCCCGCGGGGTCGCCACCCTGGCCCCATGACTACTCCTTCCGTTCAACGGCCCACCACAGCGGCCTTCTTCGTGCAGTCGGCCATCGCCTTCGGACTGTCGCTGACGGCGCTGCTCGTCGGTATCGCGAAGCTTCCCGTCGGCGCGTGGGAGCGCAGCTTCCTCGGGCTCGGGCTGGTCTTCGTCGTGTCCTCCGCCTTCACTCTCGCCAAGTGCGTACGCGACCGGGAGGAGGTCGAGGAGATGACCAGCCGGGTCGAACGGGCGCGCGTCGACAAACTCCTCACCGAGCAGGACCCGTTCGAGGCAGGGAAGATGTGACAGGGCGTCGCGTCCGGGGGTGTTGCGCCTCGCTCTCCCGGTGGTCCGCTCCTCCCGGCTCCCTCCGGCACCTTCGTCCGATACCGGCTTGTGACCGGCCGGTAGCACACGGGTACGGTATTCGCCGGTACCCGGACGGTGGACCGGGCGGGGAGGGAACAGTGGGGGAGGCTGCCCGGTGAGCGGTGAGTTCGGCGACCTGAACATCAGCCGGAAGTCCGCCAAGGCCGTCACCGACGGCTTGAAGGCCACCATGGACGAACTCGGGGAGCTGGGGGGCTTCGGGTCCGAGGTGACCTCGAGACAGGGGGCCGGTTTCAGCAGCATGTCCATGACGGGGCTGGAGGCGGGGGACGGCGCGCTCGCCGATTCCTTCGAGGACTTCTGCGAACGCTGGGACTGGGGCGTACGCGGCCTGGTAGGGAGCGCGAGCAACCTCGCGGACAAGCTGGGCCTGGCCGCCGGCATGGTCCACGAGCAGGACCAGTACCAGGCGGAGACGTGGAAGGTGGGGCTGAACGCCCTCGCCGGCAATCCTTATGCGAGTGAGGACGAGGTCGCCGAGCAGAGCTACGACGACATCCTCACCCTGGACGCGCCGGAGACCGCCGCCGAGCGCCAGGAGAACTTCGCGGAGATGAAGCAGGACTGGAAGGACACCGGCCGCAGTCTGCACACCGAAGGACTGGGCGGGGCACAGTCCGAGTTCCTCTACGACCAGGCGGGTGTCTCGGACGAGGCGCGGGAGAAGGAGCTGGACGACGCGTTCGGACCGTCCCCCGAGGAGCGGGCGCAGCGCGAGCAGTCCCGTGGCGAGCCGGGCGGCGAGGGCTGATGGGCGTCTTCGGGGACGCGACACCGGACTGGATCGAGGACAAGGTCGAGCGGGGCGCCGAACTCGTCGGTACCGGCATCGACAAGTCCACAGACGCCGTGGCCGACGGCATGGACTCCGTCGGAATCCCCAAGGGTGCCGGGAAGTGGGTCAGGGACGCGGGCGACGGTGCGGCCACCACCCTCGGCGCGAAGGTCGCCGAGGCGCAGCTCGGCGAGACGGACGACCACAAGAAGCTCATTCACGGCAGTGTCGGCACGCTGCGTGCGAACGCCCGCCGTCTTCGTGATTTCCAGAAGGCGTTCGAGAAGGTCGCGCGCGGACTGAAGGGGCTCGATTCGGAGCACCTGCGCGGCAAGGCGGCGGACGCCTTCCGCGAGAAGGTCTCGGTGGAGCCTGGGCGGTGGGTCAGGGCCGCCGACGCGTGCGAGACGGCCGCGAAGGCGCTGGACGATTTCTCCGACACCGTCTCGTGGGCGCAGGGCCAGGCGAAGGAGGCGCTGGAGAAGTTCAACAAGGCGCAGTCCGCCTCCGAGACGTACAAGGGGAAGGTCGAGGATTACAACACCGCCGTCGAGGACGGCACCGACAAGGGCGATCTGCCGGACAAGCCGGGGGAGACCGACCCGGGTGCGGCGGGAATGCGTGAGGCGCAAAGCATCCTTCAGGAGGCGCGGCGGCAGCGCGACGAGGCCGCCAGGACCGCTAAGTCGCGGGTGGATTCGGCGCGGGACGCGGCTCCTCCGAAGCCTCAGTACGAGATGCAACTGGCGCACGCGGTCCAGGGGTTCATGCTCAACTCCGAGGCGGCCGGCAGTGGAGTGATCCGGGGCGCCGCCGGGTTGGTGAACTTCGCGCGGGGGCTGAACCCGCTCGACCCGCATGTCATCAGGAACCCGAGCGAGTACGCGATGAACCTCAACAGCGTCGCGACGGGTGCGATCCAGACAGTCAACGATCCCGTGGGCACCGGCAAGGTGCTGTGGGAGGAGTTCAGGAAGAATCCCTCGGAGATCCTGGGACGCATCGGTCCCGAATTGATCGGCGGCAAGGGCGCGGGAATGCTGCGCAAAGGCGTGGGCACTGCGCGGCGAATGCCGGAGGACGAGCCCAAGAACCCCGGGCGCCAGGACGCCAACCACAACGAGCACGACAAGAGCCGCGACCCGGACTGCACGAAGTGCGACGCCGACCCGGTCGACATCGCCACGGGCCGCGTCCTGCTGCCGCAGACGGATGTCTCGCTGCCTGGGACACTGCCGCTCCTGCTGCGTCGCAACTTCGACTCCTCCTACCGCGCCGGTCGTTGGTTCGGTCCCACGTGGGCCAGTACGGTCGACCAGCGCCTGGAGATCGATGCACAAGGTGTCGTCTTCCACGGCGAGGCCAGTCTCCTGCTGGCTTATCCGCATCCCGCGCCCGGCGTGCCCACGCTGCCGAAGGCCGGCGCGGAATGGCCCCTGGAGAGCACCGTCGACGGGGACTACGTCCTCAAGGACCCGGTCAGCGGCCGGGAGTGGCACTTCACCGGCCCGGACGGCTCAGGCGGTGACGGGACGGCGCTGCTGGAGGAGCTGTCGGACCGCAACGGCAACCGCATCACGTTCGAGTACTCCGCTGACGGCGTCCCGCTCGGCATCGTCCACTCCGGCGGCTACCGGCTGAAGTTCACCACCGAGGACGGCCGGATCACCGCGCTGCACCTGGCGGGAGCCGCAGCGGACGGCGGTGACCGGGAACTCAAGCGCTACGGCTACACCGGCGGACACCTCACGTCCGTCACCGACTCCTCGGGCCTGGCCCTGCGGTTCGGCTACGACGAATCGGGACGCATGACGTCCTGGACCGACACCAATGACCGCGGCTTCTCCTACGTCTACGACGACGAGCACCGCTGCGTGTCGCAGACCGGCGACGACGGTTACATGCGGCATGTCTTCGACTACGGCGGGCGCGACGAGAGCACGGGCCACCGCGTCACCTCGGTCACCGACCCGTACGGGCACACCAAGCGGTACGTGATCAACGAGCGTCTGCAAGTCGTCGCGGAAGTCGACTCGTTGGGCAACACGACCCGCAGCGAGTGGGACCGGCGCAACCGGCTCCTCTCACGGACGGACCCGCTGGGGCGCACCACGCGATACCGGTACGGGGACGGGTCCGGCCGCCTCGAAGCCGTCGTCCGGCCGGACGGGCGGGCAGGCGAGGTCGAGGCGAACGCTCTCGGCCTCCCGACTGACATCACGCAACCCGACGGCTCGCGCTGGCAGTTGGAGTACGACGAGCGCGGCAACCGTTCGGTGAAGACCGATCCCACGGGGAACGTCACCCGCTACGCGTATGACGAGCGGGGCCATCTCTCCGCCGTGACCGATGCGCTGGGCGCCACGGTCGGGGTTCGCTGCGACGCGGTGGGTCTGCCGGTGGAGATCACCGAGCCGGGCGGGGCGACCACCCGCTACGTACGTGACGCTTTCGGGCGGCCGGTGGAGATCGTGAATCCGCTGGGCGCTGTGACGCGCCTGTCCTGGACCGTGGAGGGCCGGCCGGCTTCGCGGACCGGTCCTGACGGCTCGCGGGAGTCGTGGACGTACGACGGTGAGGGCAACTGCCTGGCGCACACGGCGGCGGGCGGAGGCGTGACGCGTTACGAGTACACGCATTTCGATCTTCTCGCAGCTCGCACGGACCCGGACGGTGCCCGCTACGAGTTCGAGCACGACGCGGGGCTGCGACTCACCAAGGTGACCAACCCGCAGGGTCTGACGTGGAGTTACGTCTATGACGCGGCCGGCCGCCCGGTCTCCGAGTGCGACTTCGACGGCCGTACCGTCTCCTACGAGGTGGATGCGGCAGGGCAACTGCGCTCGCGCACCAACCCGTTGGGGCAGACCGTCTCCTTCGAGCGGGATCTGCTGGGGCAGATCATCCGCAAGGACGCCGACGGGGTGGCCACCGCCTACACCTACGACCCCGCGGGACGGCTCACGCACGCGCAGGGCCCGGACTCGGAGGTGCTGCTGCAGCGGGACAGGCTCGGTCGCATCAAGACCGAACTGACGGGCGCGGGCGCGCTCACCCACACCTACGACGCCCTGGGCCGCCGCAACCGCCGGGTGACTCCCACCGGTGCGGTCTCCGCCTTCGCCTACGACGCGGCGGGCAACCGCACCACGCTGACCGCCTCCGGCCACACGCTGGACTTCTCCCACGACGCGGCCGGCCGCGAGACCCACCGGCGTATCGGCGAGGGCGTGGAGTTGGCCCACCTGTGGGACCCGGCAGGCCGCCTGACCGCCCAGACCGTCACCGGACCCTCCTCCGCGACCGTGCAGCAGCGTGCCTACACCTACCGTCCCGACGGCCATCTGATGGGTGTCGAGGACCAGTTGAACGGGCCGAGGGTCTTCGACCTGGACCCGGCAGGCCGTGTCACCGGTGTCCGCGCACAGGACTGGTCCGAGTCCTACGCCTACGACGAGGCGGGCAACCAGACGGCGGCGAACTGGCCCACCCAGCACGCCCGTACGGACGCACGCGGCCGCCGCATCTACAACGGCACCAGCTTGCTCACGGCCGGCGCCGTGCGCTACCAGTACGACGCCGCCGGACGTGTCACCTGCCGCCGAAAGACCCGCCTGTCGAAGAAGCCTGAGACCTGGCGCTACACCTGGGACGCCGAGGACCGTCTCACCTCCGTCACCACCCCCGACGGGACGGTCTGGCGCTACCTCTACGACCCTCTCGGTCGCCGCACCGCCAAGCAGCGCCTTGACGGGGACGGCGAAACCGTCGTGGAACGCGTCGACTTCACCTGGGACGGCTCCACCCTCATCGAACAGACCACCACCGCACCGGACTTGCCCGATCCAGTCACCCTCACCTGGGACCACGACGGCCTCCAGCCCCTCGCTCAGGTCGAGCGCATCACCGATGCCACCACCAAGGCCGAGATCGACTCCCGCTTCTTCGCCATCGTCACCGATCTCGTCGGCACGCCCACCGAACTCCTCGACGAGAGCGGCGACATCGCCTGGCACACCCGCAGCACCCTGTGGGGCACCACCACCTGGAACACCGACGCGACCACGTACACGCCTCTGCGCTTCCCCGGCCAGTACTACGACCCGGAGACCGGCCTCCACTACAACTTCCACCGCTACTACGACCCCACCACGGCCCGCTACACCAGCCCCGACCCCCTCGGCCTCGCTCCGGCGCCCAACCCCGCCACGTACGTCCATAATCCGCACACCTGGGCGGACCCACTGGGGCTCGGTCCGTGCCCCATAGGCGGAAAAGAGAACCACGTCCCGCTCAATGCTGCACGTGGAGATGTCGTCCATTCCACTCAGGAGGAAGCTCTGGCCCAGGCACTACAGCGACACGGTGTAGCTGATCCCTCTCTCATCGAGAGAACGCCACAATGGGGCAAGAACCCAAACCTGACAGGTCCCAACGGGGAATCCTGGGAAACCATCTCCGCCATCGACTCCAGAGGGAACATCGTCGAAATCCATCACCATGCCAATGGCCACTACTTCAGAGACGCGGACCAATGGGCACTTCCTCATTATCATGGGCCCAAGGGTGAACACGTCTACTATGGGAGCATGGATTCTGGATACGGACTGCAAGGAAGGCCCAGAGGTGCAGAGTAGCCCCGCACAAGGCACATCGGGAAGAATGATCCTCGGCCAATCCACATGGGATCGTCCAAGAGGCGAATGGTCGCTCTCAGTACTTGAGGGAAGTCTTCTTTCTGAAGTTTCCGCATTCTGGGTCATGTGTGACCCCGTCAACGAATTGCTGTGCCTTCAGGAAACGGTCGCCTCCTTTGGTGGATGTCAGCTCTTCACGTGGGCGACCAGGATTTCGGCAGATGAGCAACCAGCATCAGGGCAAAATACTCATGCGTATCTCACAAGGATCGGAAGGCGTGCGGGGATCAAGAAATTCCCAAGTATGCCGTTCGTTGAGTCAACCTATCGGTGTTACTCGCACCTCAATGCCGATCACTATCCAGAGATCGAGCCGCTACTGCACAGGAACTCAGGATACGCCCTGGGTATCCAGGTATCAGGCGGCCGTTCGGACGGATGGGCAGGGGCTGCACAGCTACTTGAAGGTCACTTCTCGCTGGCCTTCGACTTCGAAAATTCCCCCGACCTTGAGGCTCTGCGAAGGAAGTTGGTGACGCTTTACGTGTCGGCGGCCATCGAGATGGGTTTCATGCCGTTGGTGCCCCTCAATAGGCACCCGGCCGCCGGCCACGTACTGTTCTGTCATAACAGTTCATACGATGCAGTGGCAGAAAAACTGGGCCAGAATTCCTCCGTACTGGACGGTGATTCGGGCATGCAGCAGATCGCCAACTTCCTTGACGGTGGCGGCGGACTTGCTTATCTCTGAGTTGATGTGCCAGGTGCGTGCAGGGTCCCCGACGAGGATTGTCAAGGTCCTGGGTCCCGCTGAGAGGCTTGGGTTTGGGGACTATTTCCTTCACCGAAAGAGGTAAAGACTTTCGCACTGCGAAGCCAATTGGTGAGTTCGCGGCCCTGCAGCTGTTCGACGGTACCGGTGCAGCGCGGAAATGTTTCACAATGCAGAGGGGGCTGAGTAGTGTCATACACGGAGGATGCTCACATCAGAGAGTGGATGGCGTGTAATGAGAACTACCTGCTGGACCGGCGATACTCGCGGTCATTCTGGGAACACCTGGAAGCATTGCCCTGGCTGCCGAGCAGAATCGACTGGACGAAGACACCGCATATCTTCGTGTCCCTGGAAGACGACGAGGGACCTGCTCTGAGTCGCCTGGCCGAAACCGCCCTGGGGCGCCATTCCTACACCATGATCAGTTACAACGCTGACGACAGTGCCATCCTGTGCCGTACGGAGGATGCTTTTCGAGACGCGGACCTCCTCTACATGCATGCCCCGGGCCCGCGCTATATGTGTGGGGCGAGCCTTCAGTGCGGTTCCGTTGACCTGTCGGTTGAAGACTTCGCAGAGTACGATCTTCTCGGCTTTACGGCGAGCCTGATGAGAGCGACGTGAGGTGCCCGAAGAAGTCTCACGGTGAGGTTCCGGAAACGGCGCTGTCAGACGCCGAGCGGCGCAACAGCGAAGCGGGACCGATCATGGTCGGCACTACGGCCAAGGTGGGTTGAATGAGCTGCTTCTTCCGACTCGGAGAAGTTTGGGTATGGAACCCCTCGAACCAAGTAGCGAGTCTGTTCCTTGCTGAGGCCACGGCAGTGGGAAAGGTTCTCGGTTGTCGATGTGGCATCGGAGAGATCGAGGAGGACGAGATCGTGATCGACGGTGAGCTGTTCGCTGGTTTCGTGTCAGTCCTACTCCGTGAGCACATGGAAACAAACAATGAAGTTCTGCGGATTCTCGTCGAGGGTGTTCTGGGGGCAAGTCTCGTCCTTCTGGCAAGAGCTCGAATTCAGGTCGAAGAAATGGATGCCGATATCAGGCAGCCTTGGAACGCTCGTGTTCAGCACCTTTCGCGGAGCATGCCCTTCGGGTGATCCTGGCAGCGTTTCGGCCAGAGTTTCCGTAACCAGCCAGGTTGGAAAAGGCGCAATGAGAAGCAGTTCGGAAAGAAGTGGGGTACACGCGGAGGATTACGGCCTGGAACCCGGCGACGCGTCCTCACGAACCTGGTTCCGTGAGCGGATAAGTCAAGTGCAAAGTAGTCCTGACGAGGTTCGTCAAGGCCCCTGGAATCCACAAAGAGGTGGAGGTGAGGACTACTTCTTCTACCGAAAGGAAAAAGATCTTCTCATCACGAAGCCAGACGGCGAGTTTGTGACGATGTTCCTGGAGGGCAAGCCGAATACCCGGCATGAAAATGCAGTAAGAATCTATGTAAGGGAAGGGTTATTGCCCTGCAAGTGCTTGACGAAATGTTGAGGCATGACACCGTTGATATTCGGGGGGTTTACTATATCCCTGACGGTGATTCGGTGGAGGCAAATCCGGAAGCAGTCGCATTTCCTCTCCGCGGTGGCGTCTCCGTGCTTTTCACAACCGCTACAGACTGGACGCTACGTTTAGGGCGCGAAGCCTGGAATAGATTGCCGAAATGGTGTCACCCGGCAGAGCAGTGGGAATATCGTCCGATTCCTGGCGTGACTCCCGAATGTTCGTTGCGCCGAAGCAGTGGATTGACTGAGTTGAGGAACGAGGTCGGTGAGATCGTGGGTGTCACGATCATCTACGAGGAGTACGTATTCGAGGTGCGTGCCGGTGAGCCGTTCTCAGTGACTCGACGTGCGCGCTGAGGGGAAGTGTGCAGAATACCAGCAGATTGAGAACTTCCCCACGGTTTCCTTTCGGTGGAAGAAGTAGTCCCTCGCCCCGCCTCTCTGTGGGTAATGGCCTACGCACGCCGGTGGGATCATCGTTGAGCCCGCTGAACTGTGGCCGTGATATTGGCCCTGCGCTCGCAGGTGACCATCGGCCGAACCTTGAGAGGGAAGGAACAGAGAGACGTGACGCAGCCTCCGCCTCCGCCCGGTTATGGGCAGTCGCCGTACGGGACGCCGCCTCCGGCGGGTGGGCCTCACCCGGGGCCGTACGGGCCGCCGCCCGTGCCGCCGCAACAAGGCCCCGCGCCCGGGCCGTACGGAGTGCCTCCACAGCAGCAGCCCTACCCGCCGCAGTATCCGTACGGGCCACAGCCGGGGCCCGGTGGTGGCTGGGGGCCGCCGCCTCCGAAGAAGGGCAACGCGGGGAAGGTGCTCGCGATCATCGCGGCGAGTATCGCCGGGCTGATGCTGCTCAGTTGGTTCGGCAACATGAGTTTCCGCTCCAGCGGGGGGTCGTCGCCGGGTGTCTCCTCGTCGCCGCGCTACAAGGTCAGCTTGCCGAAGACCCTGATGGACGGAGAGTACGAACTCTCCAAGGACATGTCCGACGACGCGGAGGCGAAGAACCCCGAACTGGGCCCGGACGACGCGGAGTTCCTGGCCATGTACCAGGGAAGTTCAGCCCGGGAGCAGATGCTCTTCTCGGGGCTGAACTCCGACTCGACCGGCGGCGATTCGTACACGGAGTCGGACGACAAGGTGCTCGACAACATGGAGGAGGACCCCTCCATGGACGTGGCCGTGCCGCGCCGCGAGGTCACTCCTTCCGGTGGTGGTGAGACGCTCACCTGCGAGGTTCTGACCAAGAGCGAGAACGGCCAGAAGTTGTCCGTGCCCGCGTGTGCCTGGGGCGACAGGGGATCGGCCGGCATGGTCGCCGAGAACAGTTACGACACCATGCTCAGCGACCCGCAGGACGTGGACCTCGACGCGTTCGCCGACACGGTCGACAAGGTGCGCGACGAGGTGCGGTCGCCCGCCTGAGCGGGCTGAGCCGTACCGAGCCGGTGTCGTACCGGTCTCGTCAGCCGGGCGGGCCGAGGTGGACGCGGCCCGTGGCGTCGATGCTCCAGCCGGGGTTGTGGCAGATCTCCCAGATCACGCCGTTGGGGTCGGCGAAGTGCCCGTGGAAGCCGCCGAACGCCGGGACAGGCCGTGGTGGGGTGACCAGGCGGGCGCCGGCCCGGACGGCCGTGTCGAGGAGCGCTTCGACGGCCTCCGGGCTGTCGACGTTGTGGGACAGCGTCACGCCTGTCGTGCTCGGGTCGGACACGGTGTTCTCCAGGTCCTCGCGGAACCTCTCCGCGTCGAAGAAGCCGAGCACCAGCCCAGGGCCCGTCTGGAAGAAGACGATCTCCCCGGGTACGTCCACGAGCGGTTCCCAGCCGAGCCCGTCACGGTAGAACGCGCGCGTGGCGTCGAGGCCGGGGGTCGCGAGCGTGACGAAGTGGATGCGCTGGTCCATGCCGGGAGTCTGGCACGGGGAGGGTGTGTCTCAGCGGATGTCGTCCGCGTCTGACTTGAGGTGTGCCAGCAGGCCGCGGAGTGCGTGCGGGTCCGGGTGGAGGACTTTCCCCGGCTCCTCGCTCTCGCGGAGGTGGAGTGAGCCCCCTGCGGCGGCGACCTCGATGCAGGTGGTGTTGCCGTCGCCGCTGCTGAAGGAGGACTTCTGCCAGTTCAGTTCAGTCATCGGTGCCCTTGTCAGAGGATGTATGCCAAGTGCTGCACGAGGCTGTACGAGTCTCGCTTGGTAGCGAACTCCCGTTCGGCGTCCATGGCAAGGGGCGGTAGGGCCACCGTCGAGAGACTGGAGAAAATCTCCGTGTAACGGCCGATTTCTCTGTGGTCGCCGAGGAAGACCGAGCCTGCGTCGTGTTCGAGATAGACCGTGCTCAATTCGGGCGGCGTGGAGCCGAAGAGGGTGAACGGCGTTCCGACGGCGGGGAAGCCAGAGCCGGGAGTCTGGCACGGGGAGGGTGTGTCTCAGCGGATGTCGTCCGCGTCTGACTTGAGGTGTGCCAGCAGGCCGCGGAGCGCGTGCGGGTCCGGGTGGAGGACTTTCCCCGGCTCCTCGCTCTCGCGGAGCCGCAGTTCGCCCGCCGGCGTGGTGGCGATCTCCATGCAGTCGTTCTGGCCGCTTCCACTGAACGAGGATTTCTGCCAGGCCAACTCGGACATGGAAGCGGCTCCTTCAGAGGCTGTAGAGGATGTGCTGAATCAGGCTCAGCGAGTCTCGACGTTATGAGACTCCGGACGCGCGTTCGGGTCAACGGGGCGGAGGGTGCGTTGTCCGATCCGCCGAGGGACTCGGAACTGCGCTGTGCCGCCCGCAGTTGAGGCGTGTCCATGCCCTCCGGCGAGTGCACAGACCGGGAACGATCCGGAAGGAACCCAAACCCCATGTGCCCGAATCCCGGGGTGCTCAGCGCGCCCGACTTCTCACTGACCTTTCCGCCCGACCCGGCCTGGGTGCGTACCTGCCGCGACAGCGTGCGTACGTCCGCCCGCGCGTACGCGCTTGATACCGAACTCGCCGATGTGGCAGTGCTGCTGACGTCCGAGTGCGTCAGTAACGCCGTCACCGCCTCCGCCGCGAGCGGCTGCCCGCACCCCGTCAGCCTGCATGCCGAGTGGGGCCTTCCCGGCGCGGCGCCCGGCAGCGTGCCGGAAGGTTCGCTGCGCATCCATGTTCGGGACGGCGCGCCCGGCCTCCCCGTGGTACGGAAGCCCGCACCGGCCGACGTGGACGGTCGGGGGATGGGCCTGGTCGCCGGCCTGGCCGCCCGCTGGGGCGTGTGTCCCGACGGGCCCGGGCCGGGGAAGTCGCTCTGGTTCCAGGTGGGGTTCGCCTGATGGGTGCGGGATCGCGCGTCCGTGCCCGTACGGTGCGGCTCGGCCCTGACGGGCTGCGTGCCGCCGCGCGGGTGCTGCGCCGTTTCGGCCTGCGGGTCGAAATCGACGCCGCGCACCCCGCGCCGCGCCCGCGACCGGGCAAGCACGCCGGTATCGTGCGGGCCGTCCGGCTGGGGCTCGCGCCCCGACTGCCGCCGGAACTGGTGGCTGTGGAAGGCGTGTCGGTGGCGGCCGACCTCTGGCCGGGTGCGTATGTGAGGCCTGACCTGTGTGTTTGTCCCGTGCGATTCCTCACCTCCGACGAGTCGTTGCTTCATCCACAGGCTGTGGATATCGCCGTCGAGGTCGTCCTCCCAGGTGCCTCGGCAGAGGACGTCGGGATGGCCGCCGACCGGTACGCGGCAGCGGGCGTACGGGCGCTTCTCGTCATCGATCCGCATGCGGAATCCGGCAGTTGGACCCTCCACAGTGAGCCCGTCGCGGGCCACTACTGGCTCGACAGGACGGGCCGGTACGGAGACCCCGTACCTCTCACGGCTGCCGGAGTGCCCACGGCCGGACTCCACAGCGACCGGCTGCCCACGGTCGGGCTGCCCCGCTACGCCGCCGTGCCTCCGCCCACGCAGACACGCTGAATCACCGCATCGGGCAGCCGCGCCCGAACCCCGGGCGGTACGCGGTCACTCGAAGCTGGTCACGTCCAGCCACGCGTCCAGCAGCGCCGCGTCGCCCAGCACTTCGACCCGTCCGTCGGTGGGCGGCAGCCGCCGCATGAAGACGCGCAGCACGTCCGTGAGCGGCCCGCGCAGTGCGACCGTGGCCTTCTCGTGGGCGCGGCGCCAGCCGATGCCGTCCTGGCCGAGGGTGATCAGCCACTCCGCGGCGAGCGTCTGCGAGGTGTCGGTGGCGTGCAGGTGGAGGGTGTCGCCAGCGCGTTCGCCGAGCCTGCGCAGTTCCGGCTTGTGCTCCGCCGACAGCGGGCTGGTCACGATCTCCAGCCACTCGTCCAGGCAGTCCGCCACGACGTCCGCGTCCGCCTCGAACTCGACGCCCGCCGCCAGCGCGGCGTCGCAGCGGTGGACGAGGGTCTCGTGCGTCATCCGCCGTGCCCAGAATCCGGCGCGCTGCTCCGTGAACCACGTCCATACGGTGGCGTCTTCACCGGCGGCGCGCAGCTCGTCGGAGAGTGTGCGGGCGCCCTCGGCGAGCCACGCGTCCAGCGCCGCGGCGTCGGTCTCCGGGTCGTCGCCGGCAGAGGCAGAGGCAGAGGCGCCGGGCCCGTCGTGGCCGGGGACCTCCTCGACGGGGAGGTAGGACGTGGCCCGTGTGCGGACTATCTCGCCCGCCCAGCGGTGGGCATTGCCCACATGCACGGCCAGTTCGCGCAGAGTCCACTCGGGGCACGAGGGGACCCGGGCGTCGGAGGAGGCGCTGCCGAGGGTGTCGCGGAACAGGCGTGTCTGCTCGACGATCTCGTCGCAGCAGCGGTCGAACACGAGTCTGTGGGGCATGTCCGAGACCCTACTGACCGGCACCGACAACCGCGTGCCGTTTGTTCGGGTGTGCTCAGCGCTCCCCGTCCCGGCCGGTCACGAAGTGGTCGAACTCCTCGTTCCGGACACCGCGTACGAACGCGTCCCACTTCGCCCGGGTGGTGGTGACGACCCGCTCCGGGGCGTCGCTCTGACGGAGATGGACGAGGCCCCCCGCGCCCGCCGCGATCTCGATGCACACGGAGTGCGGGTCGGGGTCGTCCGTCGCCCGGACCCAGGCGAGCCCTCCCGCGCCGTCGCCCGCTCCCGCCGTCGTCACCGCTTCCGCACGACCGTCACGCCGTCCCGCAGCGGCAGCATGACGGACTGGACGCGTTCGTCGGCCGTGACGGTGTCGTTGATCTGCCGGATGGCCCGGTCGTCCGCGTCCTGCGCCTCAGGATCGACGACGCGGCCACCCCACAGCACGTTGTCCAGGACAATCAGGCCGCCCGTGCGCATCCGCGGGACCAGCTCCTCGTAGTACGTGGGGTAGCCGGTCTTGTCGGCGTCGATGAAGGCGAAGTCGACGGCCTGGTCCGTGGGAAGGGAGCGAAGCGTCTCCGCGGCCGGGGCGAGGCGCAGGTCGATGCGGCCGGTCAGGCCGGCCCGCTCCCAGTAGCGGCGGGCGACGGACGTCCACTCCTCGGAGGTGTCGCAGGCCAGCAGCCGTCCGTCCTCGCGCAGCCCGCGTGCGATGCAGATCGAGGAGTAGCCGGTGAAGACGCCGATCTCGACGGCGAACCTCGCCTCGGTGAGCCGCACGAGCATCGTGAGGAACTCGCCCTCGTCGTGCGACACCTGCATCGTCGTGCCGGGGGCGACCTGGTGCGTCTCCTCGACGAGGTCGCGCAGGACGTCGTCGGCGGGGGTGGCGTGGGCCAGCAGATAGTCGTTGAGGGCGGGGTTCACGATCTCCATGGGCCGACCATACCGTCCGTGGTGTCTGCTACGACCGTTCCGCTGCGGTCCGCCCGTTTCGTCCGGGGGTGCTGTGTGTGGCTGGAACTCGCCCCGCTAGACGGCCATCCCGTAGACGATGGTGAAGAGCGTGCCGAGGGAGCCGATGATGAAGACGCCCGTCAGGCCCGCCACGATCAACCCCTTGCCCTGCTCGGCGCTGAAGGTGTCGCGCAGGGCCGTGGCGCCGATGCGCTGCTTGGCCGCGCCCCAGATGGCGATGCCCAGGCAGAGGAGGATGGCGATCGCCATCACCACCTCGATCATGATCCGTGCCTCGTTGCCCAGGGACCCGAACGGGCCCCAGTCGGGCGCGATTCCGCCGATGATGGTGGTGATGTCGCCCTTGTCGGCCGCCAGAAACATGGTGAACTCACCGCCCCATGTCGGAGATTGAGGATGAACGCTGGGAATGTATCCCGGGTGTGGATGCCCGGCGCGCGTGGGCACGCCTACTTGGATTCTGTCATGAGTCGGACGGGATGGGCAGTGAACGACGCCCGTATGGGGGATGGTTGAGTGGTGCGGGTGCGAGGTGCGGGGCGCAGGAAGGTCTGGCTGCTGGGTGTCGGCGGCGGGTTAGGGCTGTTCGCCGGCTTTCTGGCGCTGCTCGTGGTCGGGACGTACGTGACGGCGGCGAGTCTCGGCGGCGGCCGTGGCGTGGGGCTGGCCAAGGGCGCCGTGCCCGACGCGTATCAGGCGCTCGTGCAGAAGTGGGGCTCGCTGTGCCCGGCGCTGAGTCCGGCGCTGCTGGCCGCGCAGCTCTACCAGGAGAGCGGCTGGAAGACCGATGCGAAGAGCCCGGCGCAGGCCCAGGGCATAGCGCAGTTCATCCCCGGCACCTGGGCGGCGCACGGCATCGACGGTGACGGCGACGGCGACCGCGACGTGTGGGACCCCAAGGACGCGATCCCCTCGGCCGCGACCTACGACTGCAAGCTGGCGTCGTACGTCGAGGACGCCCCCGGCGACCGGACGGACAACATGCTGGCCGCGTACAACGCGGGGGCGTACGCCGTGATCAAGTACGCGGGTGTGCCGCCCTACCGCGAGACGAAGAACTACGTGTCGACGATCCGCAAGATGGAGCAGTCCTTCGCCTCCACCAAGGGCCGCGTCGACCCGTCCAAGCAGGCCGCCGGCGCGATCTACTACGCGCAGAAGAAGCTGGGGACGCCGTATCTGTGGGGCGGCAACGGCACCCCGGAGCAGGGCGGCCGGTTCGACTGCTCGGGACTGACCCTCGCCGCGTACAGGAGCGTGGACATCACCCTGCCGCGGGTGGCCAACGACCAGTGGAACAGCGGCCCGCACCCCAAGCGTGACGAACTGCTGCCCGGGGACCTGGTCTTCTTCGCCACGGACCTGAACAACTCGCGTTCCATCGACCACGTCGGCATCTACGTGGGCGGCGGTCACATGATCAACGCGCCCTACACCGGGGCGAAGATCCGCTTCGATCCCATCGACACGCCGAAGTACTTCGGCGCGACCCGGCCGACGGCCGACTGAAGGCGGAGACGGGTGAGAGGAGACGGGTGAGAGGCGACGGCCGGACGGGAGAGCGTGGACGTGCGCGCACGCGGATACGGCCTGTGCGGACGGAAGTACATGGCGGGCACGTGAGAAGAGCGTGCGGATGTGAGTGAGCGATTCGGAACGCTGCGTGAGGAGGTGGCTCCTGAGCTGGGAAGACGATCACCCTTCGATAACGTCCGGGTGATCGTTCGGTAAGACCGGAACGCCCGAAGCGTCAAGTGGCGTTCTGTATGAGGCGGGAGGACAACTTCCGCAGTTGTGACGACGGGGGTCGGTAACGCGGCGGACGAGCCACGAGCAGAGCAGAGTGAGAGGTCAGGCATCACGATGGCAGTGTGGGACGACCCGGATGTCGGACTTCTCTACGAGATCAACGGTCTCGCCGAGGCCGCACCGACCTGGGCCGACAGAATCATGGAATACGTGGGCGAGTACGGCATCGTCCTCGCGCTCGTCCTCCTCGGCCTCCTCGCCTGGTGGCGGGGTACGCGCCGCAGCGGCTCCCGGGAGGAAGCCGTCTCCGGCTTCGCCGGTCTGGTGTGGACGCCGCTCGCCGCCGCTGTCGCGCTGCTGGTGAACATCCCCATCAGAGGGTTCGTGGAGCGGCCCCGCCCCTTCCTGGAACACAGGGGGCTGGAGGTGCTCATCAAGGGGAAGACCGACTACTCGTTCGTGAGTGACCACTCGACTCTGGCCATGGCACTGGCCGTCGGGGTCTTCATGGTCCACCGCCGTTACGGGCTGGTGGCCGTCGTGCTGGCCTTCGCGGCCGGAATCAGCCGTATCTACATGGGCGTTCACTACCCGACCGACGTCATCGGAGGGTTCGCGCTGGGCACGGCCGTCGCGCTGCTGCTGGCGCCCGCGGCCATGTGGATGCTGACGCCCCTGGTTCGTACGGCCGGGAACTCGCCGCGGCTGGGCGCTGTGGTGTGGGCCGGGCCGGGGCGGACGGACGGCGCTGCGGCGGAGGCCGACGGCGCCGGGGACGGCTCAGGTCCCAGCGCGAAGCGCCCGCGACGCCCCGGAGAGGTCCGGGACGACCGCGACCTGGCGGCGTAACCGCGGGCCGGGCCGGACTCTGCCGGCCGGGCAGCAGGAACCCCGGCGGCCGGCCCGTTCAGCGCTGTCCGTGCTCCCGGCCCTCCGCGCGGGAGGTGTGTGCCGCCGCGTCGGCGTGTGAGGTGTATCTCGCCCTGCGGGCGGGGCCCAGCCACCCGCAGGAACAGCGAGCGTGGACGAAGGCGCCGCGCTCGACCGTCGACGTGTGGTGTCCGGCCTGCTCCGGCTCCGTGCCCTCGCGCGTTCGCTCTACCACGTGACAACCGTATCCGTCCCCGTGACGGCCCGCCCCGGCCGGTCGTTAAGGCATCGAATCCCAGGAACAGAGCGCTTGTTGGGGGCCGGGAGACGATGGTGGCGCGGTGGCACGGGCGCAGACACTCCTGGACCGCTCCCGTCACGGCGGCGGCTGTCGGCGCGTCGTTGCTCCTGGGGACCGGCTGCTCCGAGAACGGCACCGCGGCCGCCAGCGACAAGCCGGGCCCGCGTGAGGCCGTCCGGTCGGTGGCGGAGACGCTCAAGAGGTACGGCACCTCCCGCACCCGCACCTCGATGACGATGGAGAGCGGCGGGACGCGGATCGCCGTGGACGGCAAGGGAAGCTTCGACTACCGCAAGCGGCGCGGGCAGCTCATCGTCCGGCTCCCCGAGGGCACTTCGGGCGCGCGGCCGGGCGAGCGCCGGCCGGTCACGGAGATCGTCGTGCCCCGGGCGCTGTACATGAAGAACCGGGGCGCGGGTGTGCCGGACGGGAAGTGGGTGCGGGTGGACACCACCGGGCTGAGCGACGGCAATCTGGTCACGGCGGGTGCGACCGACCCGGTCAGCGCGGCCGAACTGCTGCGCGGCGCACGAGAGGTGACCTACGCGGGCCGCCGGGACGTCGGCGGGGAGAGGGTGCGGCGCTACCGGGGGACGGTGGACCTGGCGTCGGCGGCGCGGGCGGCGTCACCGAACTGGCGTGAACAGCTGGCCGCGGCGGCCGAAGGGTTCTCCGGTGGATCGGTGCCGTTTGACGCGGACATCGATGGGCAGGGGCGCCTCCGGAAGATTCGACATCAGTTCACCTTCGCCGGTGGTACGCGCAGCGGGCGGGCAGCCGAGGAGCCGGGCGCCGCCGGGGACGCGGGGGTCACCGTCTCGTCGACGACGTGGCTCTACGGCTTCGGCACGCCGGTGAAGGTCGTGATGCCCGAACCTGACGACATCTACTCCGGAAAGATCGCACCGTTCTAGCCGCCGGGCGTCCCGTCGGCGGCGGACGGAGCGGGCGGCCCCGGGGCGGCGGTCACTGGCCGGGCTGGTGGGGTCGAAATGGTTCGGATTTGCCATGCGCGGAGGGTGCGCCCGTCCCTACTGTGGGGATACACGAGGAGGTGGTACGTGTGCCTGGCAGCGTTCCCGGTGCGTCCGGACGTGGTTCGCGGGGTTCAGTCGTCCAGGATCACGTCGCCCTCGCCGAGATCGAGCTGTGCGGTGAGCTGATGATCGCGGCTTCCGCGGCGGAGGCCGCCGGTGAGGAACGTCTGAGCATCGCACGCATCGACGAGGTGCTGGGGACGGTCCAGGGGGAAGTGGAGGAGACGGCCTGGCAGTCGGTCCACCGCGCCGCGACCCGGTCCCCGTCGCCGGCCGCCCGTGCGGGCAGGTCCGCGCAGTCCCCACGCGCCAGCCGCTCCTCGGGGCAGCGTCTTTGAGGCAGCGGGTTTGAGGCAGCGCCCTTGAGGAGGGCGGTGCCGGGCCTCGCCGAGTCGCACGCCTGCCGGCCGCGTGGCGTCGGGCAGCGTGTGATTCACCACTCGCGCCGGTGTCAGGGCCGGAGTTCCGCACCGGCGCTCGCCGTTGCCCGTTCCCCGTCGCCCGTTCCTCCCCGCTCCGCGCACCACCGTCCGCGTGGGCCGCATCCGCGTGCGTCCCTTCTGCGTGCGCCCCTTCCGCGTGGGCCGCTTCTACGTGCGCAGCAGCCGGGCCACGGCCGCCGTGGCCTCCTCCACCTTCTCGTCCATCTCCGCGCCGCCCTCCTTCGCGGCGTGTGCCACGCAGTGCCGCAGATGCTCCTGCAGGAGCTGAAGCGCGAAGGACTGAAGTGCCTTGGTGGAGGCGGAGACCTGGGTGAGGACGTCGATGCAGTAGACGTCCTCCTCGACCATGCGCTGCAGGCCGCGGACCTGGCCCTCGATGCGGCGGAGGCGCTTGAGGTGGGCGTCCTTGTCCTTGGTGTAGCCGTGTTCGCCGGTGGCGGCGTGTGCCGGGCAGGGGTCGCCGGCCGTGGTGACGCCTTCGCCGGAGGTGCCGTCGCCGTCGGGTGTGGTGGCCGTCGTCATAGGTCCTCCCGGTGCTGAGGGCGGGCGCGGGCGGGGTCGTGCTCGGCGCATGGAATGGGTGCCAATGGCCGGAATTGTACGGTTCCAAGACCCGTTCAGTGAGCCCGAAAGATACCCCTCGTGGGTATAGCATAGCGGATTTGGGGAGGGCGGTTCAGTACGCGGTCCGCCATGCGCGACACTGTCTGAGGCCGCCTCGCAGTGGCCGGATGATGCACTTAGCATCAACGAGACCGTCACCGACGCACCCCGAGGATCTCCAGTGCGCTTTCGTCTGACCCCCAGGGAGACGAGCTTCTACGACATGTTCGCGGCCTCCGCGGACAACATCGTCACGGGCTCGAGACTCCTCATGGAACTGCTCGGGGCGGAATCCTCCGCACGCGCCGAGATCGCCGAGCGGATGCGTGCAGCGGAGCACGCGGGGGACGACGCGACGCACGCGATCTTCCACCAGCTCAACTCCTCCTTCATCACGCCCTTCGACAGGGAGGACATCTACAAGCTGGCGTCCTCGCTCGACGACATCATGGACTTCATGGAGGAGGCCGTCGATCTCGTCGTCCTCTACGAGATCGAGGACCTGCCCAAGGGCATCGAGCAGCAGATCGAGGTGCTCTCGCGCGCCGCGGAGCTGACCGCGGAGGCCATGCCGCATCTGCGCACGATGGACAACCTCACCGAGTACTGGATCGAGGTCAACCGGCTGGAGAACCAGGCGGACCAGATCCACCGCAAGCTGCTCGCCTATCTCTTCAACGGCAAGTACGACGCGATGGATGTCATGAAGCTCAAGCAGGTCGTGGATGTGCTGGAGGAAGCGGCGGACGCCTTCGAGCACGTGGCGAACACGGTCGAGACCATCGCCGTCAAGGAGTCCTGACCACCAGTGGACACGTTCGCTCTGATCGTGACCATCGGGGTCGCGCTCTTCTTCACATACACGAATGGCTTCCACGACTCGGCGAACGCGATCGCCACGTCCGTCTCCACCCGTGCGCTGACGCCGCGCGCCGCGCTGGCGATGGCCGCCGTGATGAACCTCGCCGGCGCCTTCATGGGCAGCGGCGTCGCCGACACGGTGAGCAAGGGACTGATCGAGACGCCGAGCGGGCAGAGCGGGATGGCGATCCTCTTCGCCGCGCTCACCGGTGCGATCGTGTGGAACCTCATCACGTGGTACTTCGGACTGCCCTCCTCCTCCTCGCACGCCCTGTTCGGCGGCATGGTGGGCGCGGCGCTGGCGGGCGGCATCGGCGTCCTGTGGACGGGCGTGCTCGAGAAGGTCGTCCTGCCGATGTTCATCTCGCCGCTGGTCGGGATGCTGCTCGGCTATCTCGCTATGGTGATCATCCTGTGGCTCTTCCGGCGCTCCAACCCGCACCGGGCGAAGCGCGGTTTCCGCATAGCGCAGACGGTCTCCGCGGCGGGGATGGCCCTGGGGCACGGTCTTCAGGACGCGCAGAAGACCATGGGCATCGTGGTGATGGCGCTGACCATCGCCGACGTCCAGCAGAGCAACACCATTCCGCTGTGGGTCAAGTTCGCCTGCGCGGGGATGCTTTCGCTGGGTACGTACGCCGGCGGCTGGCGCATCATGCGGACGCTGGGACGCCGCATCATCGAACTGGACCCGCCGCAGGGCTTCGCGGCGGAGACGACCGCGGCCTCCGTGATGTACACGGCCTCGTTCATGTTCCAGGCGCCGATCTCCACGACCCACGTCATCACTTCGGCGATCATGGGTGTCGGCGCGACGAAGCGGTTCTCCGCTGTGCGCTGGGGCGTCGCGGGCAACATCGTGATGGGCTGGTTCATCACCATGCCGGCCGCGGCGACCGTCGCGGCGCTCAGTTACTGGGCCATCCTGCTCACCCTCGCCTAGCTGCACGCACGGCACGTACGGCGCGCACGGCACGTACGGCGCCCCGCGCGGGCGGCAGCCGGCGAAACGCGCGCACGTACGGACATGGGCTCGCCCCCGGAGAGCCGGGGGCGAGCCTCATGCAGCCGCGCGGTGGCACCGCCATGCAGCACCGCGCGGCTCTCCGGCCACCGGCCGGTCGGCGGCGGATCAGCCGAAGCGGCCGGAGATGTAGTCCTCGGTCGCCTGGACCGAGGGGTTGGAGAAGATCCGCTCGGTCTCGTCGATCTCGATGAGCTTGCCGGGCTGCCCGACCGCCGAGAGGTTGAAGAAGGCCGTACGGTCGGAGACGCGTGCCGCCTGCTGCATGTTGTGGGTGACGATGACGATGGTGAACTGCGACTTGAGGTCCCCGATGAGGTCCTCGATCGCCAGCGTCGAGATGGGGTCCAGCGCCGAGCACGGCTCGTCCATCAGCAGCACCTGAGGCTCGACGGCGATGGCGCGGGCGATGCACAGCCGCTGCTGCTGACCGCCGGAGAGACCCGAACCGGGCTTGTTCAGGCGGTCCTTGACCTCGTTCCAGAGGTTGGCGCCCTTGAGGGACTTCTCGACGATGCCGTCCAGGTCCTTCTTCCGGTGCTCGCCGTTGAGCCGCAGCCCCGCCGCGACGTTGTCGTAGATCGACATCGTCGGGAAGGGGTTGGGGCGCTGGAAGACCATGCCGATGGTGCGGCGTACGGCGACGGGGTCGACGTGGGTGCCGTACAGGTCCTCGTTGTCCAGCATCACCTTGCCCTCGACGCGGCCGCCGGGGGTGACCTCGTGCATGCGGTTGAGGGTGCGCAGGAGGGTGGACTTGCCGCAGCCGGAAGGGCCGATGAAGGCCGTCACGGAGCGGGGTTCGACGCTCATGGAGATGTCGTCGATGGCCCGGTGACCGCCGTAGAAGGCGGTGAGGCCGCTGACGTCGATTCGCTTGGCCATGGCTTTGGCCCTTTCCGGTTGCGGGGAGTGCTGCATGGGGGCGCGGGGCGTGTCCGTCAACGTCCCGCCGCCTTGGGCGCCTTCCAGCGGGCGATCCCGCGCGCCAGCAGGTTCAGCAGCATCACGAACGCGATGAGGGCGAGTGCTCCGGCCCAGGCACGGTCGATGCTGGCTTCGTTGCCGAGCTTGTACTGGTTCCACACGTACAGCGGCAGGGACTCCTGCGCGCCGGAGAACGGGTTGGGGTTGATCAGGGGGTTGCCGAAGACCAGCAGCATGACGGGCGCGGTCTCGCCGGCGATGCGTGCCACGGCGAGCATCACACCGGTGGCGATGCCGCCCACGGATGTGGGCAGTACGACCTTGAGGATCGTGCGCCACTTGGGGACGCCCAACGCCAGTGACGCCTCGCGCAGTTCGTTCGGTACGAGCTTGAGCATCTCCTCGGTGGAGCGGACCACGACCGGCATCATCAGGATCGCCAGCGCCATCGAGCCCGCGAACCCGGAGGGCCCGAAGCCCAGGCCGAGGTTCCAGAACGCGAGCACGAACAGGCCCGCGACGATGGAGGGGATGCCCGTCATGACGTCCACGAAGAAGGTGACGGCCTGGGCCAGCCGGCCGCGTCCGTACTCGACGAGGTAGATCGCGGTCAGCAGGCCGATGGGAGCGGCGATGAGCGTGGCGAGACCGACCTGTTCGAGGGTGCCGAGCAGTGCGTGGTAGACGCCGCCGCCCTCTTCGAGGTTGGTCATGCCTCCCATGGAGTGGGACAGGAAGTAGCCGTCGAGGAGTTTCACGCCGCGGCTGACGGTCGTCCAGGCGAGGGAGACCAGCGGGACGACGGCTGCCGCGAAGCAGACCCAGACGACGCTGGTGGCCACCCGGTCCTTGGCCTGCCGGGTGTCCTCGACGACGCTCGTGGCCACATAGGTGATGACCACGAACAGCAGCGCGGAGAGCAGGCCCCACTGGGTGCGGCTCTCCCAGCCGGCGGCGTTGCCGGCGCCGATTCCGAGGGCGGCCGAGACCAGCGCGACGGCAGGAGGAGACCAGCGGGGCATGCGCCGGCGGGCGAGCGGTGCGGTCCCCGGAGGAGGGCCGGTGACCTGCGGCTTGTCCATCAGTGCGTTGTCGCTCATGCGTTGGCCCCCGAGTACTCCTTGCGGCGGCCGATGATGTAGCGGGCCGCGCCGTTGACGAGCAGCGTGATGACGAAGAGGACGAGGCCGGAGGCGATCAGCGCGTCCCGCCCGAACTCGTCGGCCTCGTTGAACTTCGCGGCGATGTTCTGCGCGAAGGTGCCGCTGCCGGGGTCGAGCAGGTGCCAGGTGAAGACGAAGCCGGGGGAGAGGACCGTGGCCACGGCCATCGTCTCGCCGAGCGCGCGCCCGAGGCCGAGCATCGAGGCGGAGATGATCCCGGAACGCCCGAAGGGCAGCACCGACATCCGGATGACTTCCCAGCGGGTGGCGCCGAGGGCCAGCGCCGCCTCCTCGTACATCTTCGGCGCCTGGAGGAAGACCTCGCGGGAGACGTTGGTGATGATCGGAAGGATCATGATCGCCAGCAGGATGCCGACGGTGAAGATGGAACGGGCCGGGCTTCCCGGGTTCGACATCTCGAAGATCACGGTCCAGCCGAGGAACTGGTCGAGCCAGCGGGTGAGGCCGTCGAGGTAGGGGACGAGGAAGAGCGCGCCCCACAGGCCGTAGATGATCGAGGGCACGGCGGCCAGCAGGTCGATCACGTACGCGAGCGGCGCGGCGAGCCTGCGCGGCGCGTAGTGCGAGATGAACAGCGCGATGCCGACGGCGACGGGCACGGCGATGATCATCGCGATCAGTGAGCTGACGACCGTGCCGAAGGCGAGGATGCCGATGCCGAACGCGGGCGGGTCGCCCTGGGGGTTCCACTCGAAGGCGGTCAGGAAGTTGACCGAGTTCTGGGATATCGCGATCGACGCGCGGTAGGCCAGGAACGCCGCGATGGCGGCCATGATCACCAGCAGCGTGATGCCGGAGCCGCGTGAGAGCCCGCGGAAGACCTTGTCCCCGGGGTGCACGGCCTGACCCTTGACCTGCGCGGGCTCCGCCTCGGGACCGGGCGGGGAGGGCGCGGGAGCGGCGGCGGGACCGTCGGGATCGTCCGGGGGCCGGGTGGGTGGCGCTTCGGAAGTACGTGAGATGTCCATGGTGTCTCCGGTCTGGGTGGGGACGTTCGGAGGTTCCCCTGGCGGCGGTGCACCGGATGGGTTGCTGATCAGGCGTGGGGGCCGGCCCTGGGGTGCCGGGCCGGCCGTCTCACGCGTCGTCGGTCTGGGACCGGGAGCCCGGGCTCACAGAGCTCAGGACAGTTCCGGGATGGTGCTGCGCACCTTCTTGGCGATCTCCTCGGGGATCGGCGCGTAGCCGAGCTTGGTGAGGGTGCTCTGGCCGTCCTCGCTGGCCGTGTAGGTCAGGAAGGACTTGGTGGCGTCGAGGGTGCTCTTCTTGTTGCCCTTGTCGCAGACGATCTCGTAGGTGACGAGGATGATCGGGTACGCGCCTTCGGCCTTGGTGTCGTAGTTCAGCTCGAGCGCGAGGTCCTTGTCCTTGCCGATGACCTTCGCGTCGGCGATGGCCTTGGAGGCGTTCTCGGGGGTCGCCTCGACGGGGTCGCCGGCTCCGGTGTCGATCTTGACGCTGTCGAGGTCGTTCGCGGTGGCGTAGGACAGCTCGAAGTAGCCGATGGAGCCGTCCGTCTGCTTCAGCTGCTGGGCGATCCCGGCGGAGCCGGAGGCGGACTGTCCGCCCTTGGCGGGCCAGGACTTCTCGTCCTCGTACTTCCAGTCGTCCTTGGCGGCCGTGCCCAGGTACTTGCCCAGGTTCTGGGTGGTGCCCGACTCGTCGGAGCGGTGGAACGCCTGGATGTCGGTGCTGGGCAGTTCCTTGCCCGGGTTGAGCTTCTTGATCGCCGGGTCGTTCCACTTCTTGATCTTCGAGTCGAAGATCTTGGCGAGCGTGGGCGCGTCCAGGGCGAGGTCGTCCACGCCCGAGAGGTTGTAGGAGATCGCGACGGGGCCGCCGACCATCGGGAGGTTGATGCCCTGGCCGTCCTTGCAGACCTTCTTGGAGGAGGCGACCTCTTCGGGCTTGAGGGCGGAGTCGGAGCCGGCGAAGGAGGTGGTGCCCTGCAGCCACTCCTGGATGCCGCCGCCGGAGCCGATGTCCTTGTAGTTGATCTGGGTTTCCTTGCACGCCGCCTGGTAGTTCTTGACCCAGGCGTCCACCGCGTTCTTCTGCGCCGTGGAGCCGGAGGCCAGGAGCTTGCCCTTGCCGTCGCACTTGATGTCCGCGGCGGCCTTCTCGGTGGTCTTGCTGGTGTTGTTGTCCGAGCCGCAGGCGGTGAGTACCAGGGCGCCGGAGACCGCGACGGCGCCGAGAGCGAGGGCGCGAAGCCGGTTCGTGCGCTGAAGCATCACTTTCGTTCGGTTTCCTTCCTGGAGCCCGCCGGTGGGGCGGCGCGCGAAACTTCTGTCGGTTGTCGCGGAGTGCGGGCATGCCGCGCTCCGTAAGGCTGAAATTAGACAGATCAGGTGAAGCGGCCCACGGCACCGAATGAACGCAGGGTGAACCTCGGCGGTCGGCCCAGTGGCGCTGTGTGATGCCGGGGCGTTCGGTTTCCCGTCCCTACCGGCGGGTACGGACCTGGCCGGGAGTCCGGACCGGCGCTCCCGGAGGACGGCCGCGGTGCCCCCGCGTTGGGCGGCGGGGCCTGTCGCATCGCGGAAGAGCGTGGCACCATCCGCTGAGTCGGCGGGAGTTGACGCAATCCGTTGCGGCCGGGGACGGCAGGCGCGCGACCTTCGAGGGGGCCTGGTGGGCAGGACGGCGAATCGTCGGATGCTGGTGGCGGTGTGCGCGTTCGGGGTGCTGGCGTCCCCCGCGGCGGGAAGCGCGTACGCGGCCCCCGAGGACCCGGGCGACGGGCGCGGACCGGGCGGGCAGAGCCTGGAGGAGATCCACAAGCGCGTGGCACGCCTGCACGACGAGGCGGAGTCCGCGACGGACGCCTACAACGGCGCCGAGGAGCGGGCCGAGAAACAGGCGAAGGCCGTCAAGGCGCTGGAGAAGAAGATCGACGGACTGCGCGAACGCCGCGCGAAGTACCGGAAGACGGCCGGCGCCCTGGCACGCGCCCAGTACCGCAGCGGTGGCATGCCCGACGAGGCGCGGCTGGTGCTGCGCGAGAACCCGGAGTCGTTCATGCGCGACGCCGTGGTCATGCGGAAGGGGCAGCGGGCCGCTCTGGGCGTCATCAGCACCCTCACCCGCACCAAGTCCGACCTCGACGACTACGCCGAGGAGGCGTCGTCGAAGCTGCGCAAGCTGGAGGGGAACCGGAAGCGCAAGGCGGCGGCGAAGAAGAAGATCGAGAAGGAGCTGAAGCAGGCCGAGGATCTCGAGTCGCAGCTCGCGGAGGACGAGTTGGAGCGCCTGCGGCAGCTGGAGGACGCAGCGGCCTGGGCGCGCCAGTCCCAGTGGCTCAAGTCCGGTGTCCTGGACGAGATCACCGGCAAGGCGTCCGAGGCGGGCAAGCGCGCCATCGCCTACGCCACGAACCAGATCGGCAAGGACTACGAGTGGGGCGCCGAGGGCCCGCTGACCTACGACTGCTCCGGGCTGACGCTGCGCGCCTGGGAGGCGGCGGGCGAGGAGATCCCGCGGACGTCCCAGGAGCAGTGGAAGCGGCTGCCGCGTGTGAAGGTCAGGGACATGCGCCCCGGCGACCTGATCATCTATAAGGGGGACGCGAGCCACGTCGGGATGTACGTGGGAGGCGGCGAGATGGTTCACGCCCCGCGCACCGGCCGCCAGATCACCATCGAGGGCGCGGGGTCGCTTCCGATCAAGGGAGTGGTCCGCCCGGACGAATAGGGGCGAAACCCCGACAGGACAAGGGCATATGACAGGGGCGGATTGCCTCCAGCCATTCCATCCGTACGTGCGGGGGCGCTAAAGTCCGTGGACAGCCCGGCATGCGCAGGCGCAGTCGTGAACGCGCCGCGGGCCGGGCCCGGTGGTGTGCCGACTGGCACGCGACCGCACCCTCGGGGGGAGGGAAGGAAGCGCACATGCCCGTAGGCGTGCCACGCGAGGACGCCCTGTCCACGCCGCCACGCGCGTCTGTGCCGCATCAGGGCGGCGCGCCCGGGCGGTCCGGGGCCGCCACGAAGAGCGGACTGACGCTGCTCGTCATCCAGGACAGCCGCACCGGAGGCCGCAGCGTCCCGGAGATGCTGGACACTGCGGGCAGCCACCTGCCGGGCGAGGCGTCAGGGGCGGCCGGCGACCGCGTCAAGGTACGCACAGCGCGCAATCTCACCGAGGCCGAACGCCTGCTGACCGACGACGTTCAGTGCATCCTGCTCGACCTGGCGCTCACGGGTGAGCAGGGCGCCGACGCACCGGAGGCACAGCCGGAGCAGGGACCGGGCGGTGCGGGCCGGGGCCCGGGCGACACCGGTGCCACCGGCACGGGAGCAACGCCTGGCCCCAGTACGGACGCCCCCGGTGCGGACGCCCCCGGAGCGGATGCCCCAGCCCCGGACGAACTGGAGATGCTGCGGCACGTCCTGCGCATGGCGCCCCGGCACGCCGTGCTGGTGCTCACCGAGGGCGCCGACGCCCAGCGGGCCGCGGAAGCCGTACGCGTCGGCGCCCAGGACTATCTCTTCCGCGACGAACTCGACGGCCGCCTGCTCAGCCGCGCCATCCGCTACGCCGTCGAACGCAAACGCGCAGACCTCGCACAGCGGCAGCTCACCGAATCCAGGCTGCGCGCCCAGGAGAACGCCCGTCTGGAGCGCGGACTGCTTCCCACGCCTCTCCTCGCGGGCAGCGACCTGCACTTCGCCGCCCGCTACCGGCCCGGCCGCTCCCGCGCGCTGCTCGGCGGCGACTTCTACGACACGGTGCGCACGGCCGACGGAACGGTCCACGCGATGATCGGTGACGTGTGCGGTCACGGCCCGGACGAGGCGGCGCTGGGCGTGGAACTGCGCATCGCGTGGAGGGCGCTGACCTTCGCCGGCCTGTGCGGCGACCAACTGCTCGGCACTCTGCAGAAGGTGCTCGAAAACGAGCGCGCGAGCGACGAGATCTTCGCGACGCTCTGCACGGTCGACATCTCCCCCGACGGACGGCGGGCCGGAGTGTGCCTGGCCGGACATCCCTCGCCCCTGGTCGCCGGAGCGGGCGGCTCGGCGCCGCGGCTGCTCCCGTACGACGACAGCGGGCCCGCCCTGGGTGTGCTGCCCAACGCGCGCTGGCCCCGGCGTCAGGTCGAACTGGGCAGAGCCTGGAGCCTGTTGATGTACACGGACGGCCTCATCGAGGGCCGGGTGGGCGAGGGCAGGAGGCGCCTGGGCCAGGAGGGGATGGTGGACATCGTCACCGGCCGGATGGCGCAGGGCGCTCAGGGCGAGAGGCTGCTGGACGACACGATGGAAGACGTGCGGCGGCTCAACGGCGGTGAACTCACCGACGACGTGGCGGTGTTGCTGCTCGACCGCAAATGAGCCGGCGGGAGACCGGGCTCCGGCAGTGTGTGCTCATGACGGTCGCGGTGCTGCCCCTGGTGACTGAGGCGCCCGTTATGGCTGAGGTGCCCGCGGTGACTGAGCTGCCCGCGGCCCCTGTTGTCCCTGTGGCCCCTGTGATCGACGCGCTTCAGCGGCCGTTGAACGGCCCGTAGGGCCCGTCGCTGCTGCTGCCGCCCCTGCGGGGGCCGCCCCCGGTGACCTGCTTGAGCGCGGGACGTACGTCGACGATGTAGACGATCGTCGCGATCAGCCCGATGACCTGCAGGAAGAGGATCTGGAAGTAGTTCACGGGAATCGTCAGACCGAGGATGACCAGCCAGAACACCTTGGTCTGCTTGCTGGCCGCCGGGTAGGCGTCGGTACGGCG
Source organism: Streptomyces sp. TAA204 (assembly GCF_000424965.1). Lineage (NCBI taxonomy): Bacteria > Bacillati > Actinomycetota > Actinomycetes > Kitasatosporales > Streptomycetaceae > Streptomyces > Streptomyces sp. TAA204. The sequence continues at coordinate 640,751 of NZ_AUKW01000001.1, read as the reverse complement.
CAGCGACGCGTCGATGAACGCGAAGACCGCCATGGCGAGCAGGACCACGGAGATCAGGCCCAGCACCCCGAAGAATCCCTGCAGCATTTCGTCCACGTCCCTGTGAGTGCTGATTCCCTCTGTCGGACCGGCCGGTCACCTGACGCCAGGCGGCCAGCCTGTCCTGCCACCGTACCCGTTCGCCGGACCGGGTAGTCCGGGCTGTGCCCGGTCCCGCTCCGGCGGACGGCCCGGCGAACGGCCCGGCGGACGACTGGCCGGCTCGCCGGGTCAGTGGCCCGGCGAGCCGGCCGCCGCCGGTCGGCTCAGGAGCCGGACTTGGGGTTGCTCTTCTTGCTCCCGTTCGTCTTCGCGGCGCTCGTCTGCGAGGTGCTCGTCTTCGAGGCGCTCGACGACTTCGCGGTGCTCGCGCTCGTGCCCGGCTTGGAGTCGGTGGTGGTCTTCGCCGTCGTGGTCTTACGGGCGGCGGAGTCCGTCGACTTCGCGGCAGACGATGCCGAACCGGTGGACTTGGTGCCACTCTGGCTCCGGGTCTGGCCCCCGGCCTGACCCTGGCCCCGCGTCTTCGCCGCGGACTGGCTGCCGCGCGGCTCGGCCGGCGGCTCGGCGATCTTGACCGGCTCGCGTTCGACGGTGACCTGAGGGGCCTCCTCCTCGCCGCGCCAGTTCTTCACGGCGCCCCGGCCGCGGTCGGCCAGCTCGTCGTAGGTCTCACGGGCCTTGACGGCGTACTCGGCGGCGACGCCGACGCTCTGCAGGGCGAGGTGCTGTGCCTGCTCCCGCAGCTTCTTGATGTCGGTGTCGATGCCGCCCAGCGTCTCGCTGACCTTGGCCTGGGTCTCCTTGGCCTGCTTGGTCACCCGCGCCTGGACCTCCTTGGGGTCCGTCGCCCGTACGGCCGCGATCCGCTCGGGAGCCTCCTCGCGGATCTTGTCGAGCACACCGGCGGCGAAGTAGAGGGGCTTGGGGTCGGTGAGAGTCTTGCGGAGGTCGTCGGTGCTGGACATGAAAAGGTCTCTCCCTGATGGACGGAGTGCTATCGGGCGCCGGCCTCGGGGGCCGCTGCTTCGTCTTCCCGGATGTCCTGGACGTCCTTGTCCTCGGCGTCCCCGGTGTTCGTGGTGTTCACGGTGTTCGTGGAGTTCACGGCGTCCTGGGGGCCCTCGGTGTCCGGGGCCTCCTTCGTGCCCTCGGACTGCTCCACGGGCCCGTTCTCCTTGCGGAACGACTCGTAGATCTGGAGCAGCGCCTGCTTCTGCCCCTCGTTGATCGACGGATCGGCGAGGATGGCGGCAGGGACCTGCAGCAGATCCTCCCGTTCCCGCTCGTCGAGGATCCCGGCCTGTACGTAGAGCGTCTCCGCCGAGATCCGCAGAGCCTTCGCCAGTTGCTGGAGGATGTCGGCGCTCGGTTTGCGCAGGCCGCGCTCGATCTGACTCAGGTACGGGTTGGACACCCCGGCGGCGTCGGCGAGCTGCCGCAGCGAGAGCTGGGCGTTGCGCCGCTGCTCACGCAGGAACTCACCCACATTGCCGACGTTCAGGGATGCCATGACGTCAACCATGCCCGCTCTTGCTAACTTTTGCAAGCGCCGCGCTTGCAAGTGTGTCGCTGTCCGGTGTGAGATGAGTCGCCCGGTGCCGGGTGCGAGCGCGGCACCCGGTGCCCGGACGTCACGGCGTGGCCCGCCGCGGTGCCCGGGCGAGTGTGTCGAGGTAGTGGGTCTGCGCCTGCTGCAGGGCGTGGTGGAGGGCGCCGGTGACGACGGCCCGGTGGGTGAGAGGGGAGGCGGCCAGTCGCGGCACCTCGCGCGTGATGCTCTCGACGTGCTTGCGCAGTGGTTCGAGGAGTACGTCCCCCGCGGCGGCCACGGCACCGCTGATGACGATGAGTTCGGGCGCGAGGATCATCGAGAGCGTGGCGACGGCCCGCGCCGCGGAGGCGAGGGCGTGGTCGAGGATCTCGGATGCCGCGGCGTCGCCTTCACGGACGGCTCGGAAGACGGTTTCGGCATCGACGCGTCGCGGGTCTCCCTCCACGAGGTCGTAGAGGACGGCTCCCGCGGTGCCGGCGGTGGGGGCGGCCGGCTGCCGGGCAAGGCCGGCGACCAGTTCGGTTCCCCGCTCGCGGGCGAGGAGTGCGATGCCGGAGGGCGTGGCGTCGGGCATCAGCTTGAGGAAGGACAGGTCGCGGGCCTTGTTGTGGTGGCCGCGCAGCAGTGTGCCGCCGGTGAAGACGCCCACGCCCAGCCGTTCGCCGGCCAGCAGGCAGACGACGTCGTCGGTGCCTGTGGCCACGCCCCGCCAGCGTTCCGCCACCGCGGCGAGATTGCAGTCGTTCTCGGCGGTGACGTGCCGGCCGAAGTCCGTCTCGAAGGCCGCGCGCAGGTCGAGGCCGAGGAAGCCGGGGATTCCGGTGCGATGGCGTACGACGCCGGCGTCGCTGATGGTGCCGCTGGTGCCCACGCACACAGACAGGACGTGTCCGGACCCGAAGCCCGCATCGCGCACGGTGGTGGCGGCGAGGTCGCGGACGAGAGCGATCCGCTCCCGGGGGCGGATGTCCGGGTCCTCGAAGGCGATCTGTCCGTCGGTGACCGGTTCACCGCGCAGGTCGGCGAGGACGGCGCGTGCGGTGTGGGCGCCGATGTCGATCCCGAGTACGTGGCCGGCGTCCGCGCGGAAGGCGAAGACCCGTGAGGGGCGCCCGCGGCGGGCGGGGCCCGGCTCGGGATTTTGTTCGGCCTCGGTGACCCAGCCGAGGTCGATCAGGTGCTGCGCCGCGGCGTGGACGGTGGGCCGTGACATGCCGGTGGCCGAGATGACCTCGCTGGTGGACAGCGCCGGGCCCGCGCGCAGTGCTGCCAGTACGCGGACTGCGTTCAGCCTGCGGACGTAGGCGGAGTCCGCCACATCTGTTGACGTGCTCGGCATGGCCTGCCAGCCTACCCGATATTAAATAAAGGCCACTTATATAAACGGCCGCGGTGTTCGCGTCCCTCGTCGACGCACCCCTCCACGGCCCCGCTCCGGCAGTCACTGCCGTGTGCCGGCCGGATCAGCGCCCCTGCCGTCAGTCCCGCCACACGACTCCGGAAGGCCATGACATGACAGTTGAGCCGCCACCGGACCCAGCACCCCGCCCGTCGTCCCCCGCCGTGCAGGAAGAACCCGCCCGCCAGTCGATGCGGCAGGTGATCGCGGCGAGCCTGTCCGGTGCCGCCCTGGAGTGGTACGACTTCAACCTCTACGGCATTTCCGCCGCCCTGGTCTTCAACAAGATCTTCTTTCCCGACGCCGACCCGGCCATCGGAACCCTGGCCGCCCTGGCCACGTTCGGTGCGGGCTTCGTCCTGCGCCCACTCGGGGCCCTGCTGTTCGGGCACCTCGGAGACCGCATCGGCCGGAAGAACTCGCTGGTGGCGACCATGCTCATCATCGGCGGGGCCACCTTCCTGATCGGCCTGCTGCCCGACTACCGCCACATCGGCATCTGGGCCCCCGTGCTTCTCGTCGCCCTCCGGCTCGGACAGGGCCTGGGGCTCGGCGGCGAGTGGGCGGGTGCGTCCCTGCTGACGGTGGAGCACGCCCCCCGGCACAGTCGCGGCTTCTGGGGGAGCCTGCCGCAGACCGGGGGTCCGATCGGCTATCTGATGGCGGTGGGCGTCACCGGCCTGTTCGCCGGCCTCCCGGAAGAGGACTTCCTCGCCTGGGGCTGGCGCGTACCGTTCCTGCTGAGCGCGGTGCTGATGGTGGTGGGTGTGCTGGTCCGCCGGACGATCCGGGAGACCCCCGACTTCCAGAAGGTCAGGAATTCGGGCACACGCGAGCGGATGCCGCTGGTCGCCGCCCTGCGGAAGTACCCGCGCACAATGGTGCTGGCATTCGGGGCCCGCCTCGGAGAAGCGTGCAGCTCGCAGATATACCAGCCGTTCGCGATCGCCTACACCACGACGACCATGGGCTACGGCACGCACGTCGCCCTGATCGGCGTGGTCCTCTACAACGTGCTGGGCCTCTGTCTGATGCCCGTGGCAGGGGCGGTGTCGGACCGGACCGGCCGCAAGCCGCTGTACCTGACCGGGGCGGTCCTCGTGGCCGTCTCGGCCTTCCCGTACTTCTGGCTCGTGGACAGCGGCTCCACCGCGCTGGTGTGGACGGCGATGGGGCTGGCGGCGCTCGGCGGCGCCGTCTGCATGTCCAGCGTCCAGAGTTCGTACTACACCGAGCTGTTCGGGCCGCGGGTGCGGTACTCGGCGCTGGGCATCGCGACCCAGGCCTCCGCGATGGTGGCCGGTTTCGTGCCCGCGGTGGCGGCGTCGCTGATCGTGGTCTTCGACTCCAGCTGGCCCGTCGCGGTGCTGCTGATCGTCGTGGCGCTGGCCTCGCTCGTCTCGACGCTGCTGCTGGCCGAGACCCGGGAGGAGGACGTCTCCGAGCGGGAAGCACGCCGGCAACAGGACCCTCCGACCTCCGGACGAAAGGCCACGACCTCCACGTGAACACCGATGCTCCCCGCGAACGCCCCAATGTGCTGGTCTTCTTCACCGACCAGCAGCGCTGGGACACCACCGGCCTGCACGGCAACCCGCACGGCCTGACTCCCCTGCTCGACCGCCTGGCCGGGCAGGGGGTGAGCATCGACCACTCCTACACCTGCCAGCCGGTGTGCGCTCCCTCCAGGGCCAGCCTGCAGACCGGTCTGTATCCGACCACCACGGGCGTCTTCCGCAACGGCATCGCCCTTTCGCCTGACATTCCCACGCTCGCCCACCACTTCCGCGCGGCAGGCTACGAGACCGGCTACATCGGCAAGTGGCACCTGGCGCCCGGCGAGCACGTCGGGCCCGTGCCCGAGGCGTACCGCGGCGGCTACGACCACTGGCTCGCCGCGAACCTGCTGGAGTTCACCTCGGACGCGTACGGGACCACGCTCTACGACAAGGACGGCAGCCCTCACCACTTCGACGGTTACCGCGCCGACGCGCTCGGCGCCGCCGCCGCCCGGTTCCTGCGGCAGCGGCGCACGCAGCCGTTCTTCCTCTTCCTGTCCTTCCTGGAACCCCACCACCAGAACGCACGCGACGACTACCCCGCACCCGACGGTTACCGCGAGCGCTACGCCGACGCCTGGACGCCGCCCGACCTGCGAGCCCTCGGCGGCGGCAACTCCGACGAGCACCTCGCCGGCTACTACGGAATGGTGCGCCGCATCGACGAGGTGCTCGGCTCGGTGCTCGGCGTACTGGCCGAGCAGGAGGCCGGGGAGAACACGGTCGTCCTGTTCACCTCGGACCACGGGTGCCACTTCAAGACGCGCAACGACGAGTACAAGCGAAGCCTGCACGACGCGTCGGTCCGGGTACCCACGGTGCTGTGCGGCCCCGGCCTGCGCGGGGGACGGCGGCTGGAGCAACTGGTCAGCCACATCGACCTTCCCCCCACGCTCCTCGACGCCGCGGGACTGGCCGTACCCGGCGAGATGCAGGGCCGCTCGCTGCTGCCGCTGCTGCAGGAGGACGGTGAGGACGCCGACTGGCAGGACGAGGTGCTGATCCAGATCAGCGAGTCCGAACTCGGCCGGGCCGTGCGAACCCGTCGCTGGAAGTACGGCGTGACCGATCCCGGGGCCGACCCCTGGCACGTGCCCGCGTCCGACCGCTATGTCGAGACCTACCTCTACGACCTGCACACCGACCCCGACGAACTCGTCAACCGGGTCGGCGACCCTGCCTGCGCCGCAGTCCGGCGGGCGCTGGGCGAACGGCTCGCCGAGCGCGTCGAGCGGTCCGGGGAGCAGCGTCCCGCCATCGACCCCGCTCCGGGGGAGTGGGGGTGAACGCCGCGGGCGGTCGGCTTCGTTCCGCCGGTTGTCCGCCGGCAGGGGGTGTGGTTCTCACGCACGCGGCCGAGGGCGGCGCCGGCCGGTACTCCCGGCAGCGGAGCTGCCGGGGCCTTTGTCCGGCGCCGCGGGATGATCCTCGAAGATCGCCCGGACACCTGCTAGGTGATCACGGCGACCGTGACGGCGGCGGTCGACGCCGCGACCGCCGCAGCCGTGCGGGTCACCGCGATGTTCACGGCCGCCGCCCCCCAGTTGCCGTTCTCGAGCTCCTTCGCCCGCTCGCGGACCTTGGCCGACCACTTCGGCGCGGGATGGAGGTTCGGCAGGGTACCGCTCGAGGAGAGCAGCGCGATCACCGCCGCGGTGCGGGTGTCGGGACTCTCGCCGTCCTCCAGTACGGCGCAGACCCTTCGCCGCAGCTCCGCCTCGTGCTGTGTCGCTGCGGTCGGCAGCCTCGTCGTGCGGAGGAAGCCCAGCATCCGCCTGCGCTCGCGGCGGATGAGGCCGCGCTCGAGGAGCCGCTCGATCACCGGCTTCCAGAGGCCGCCTCCGATGTCGAGGAGGTGCGTCTGGACGCGCTGGGGTCGCCGGGCGACCTTCTCGTAGGCGGACCGCAGCAGCGGGTCCGAGAGTGAACCGTCCCCGACCGCGAGCACTTTGGGCCCGTTGAGCCCCGCGACGCGGGTCCCGTCGGTCGTGATCCTGCCGCGGAGTGCGAGTTCGACGAGCACGGCGCCGCCGAGGGTGTAGTGAAGGGTGCCGGCTCCGGCGGGGATCCCCGTCTCGTCGTGGAGCATCAGCAGCATCAGATCCTCGACGAGCAGCATTTCGCTCTGCATGTTCTCCCCTCCTTCCGGGGGTTGCCCGCGGTCGCCCCGGTTGACCGTGCGTCGGAGCTGTCCGCGCCCGGTCGGGCTCCCTGCTTCGCCGCCCGGCGCTCCGGCGGGCGGCGCCGACGGGTGACCGGCTCCGGAGGGGGCGGTCATCGGCGCGGTTCCCAGCGGAAGAGGCGGGAGGCCAGCGCGATGGCGACCACGACCCAGCCCAGCGTGGGCAGCAGCAGGATCAGGGAGTCCGCCACGGGAACACCGCCGTTCCAGGCGTTCAGGACGAGTTCGGTGGCCGACCCGCCGGGGAGCAGCCGCTTGAGCATGGTGAAGTCCTCGGTGCCGGTGATACCCACCCAGCTGGTGACGGCGATGACGCCGAGGCTGACGGGCAGCGTGGTCACCTGGGCGTGCTCGGGGGAGTTCGTCAGTCCCGCCGTGGCCAGGCCCAGTCCGAGCATCATGACGACCGTCGAGAGGACCGCCACCGTCAGGAGGGGGACATCCGACGGCCCGCCGGCGACCGCGGCCAGCGTGGCGAGGATCGCGGTCACCTGGACCAGCGCGAGGACGGTCACCGGGAGCATCAGCCCGGAGAGGATGCCGGCGTCGCCTGCCGGGGTGGAGCGCAGCCGCTTGAGGAAGAGGTTCTGACGGCGCGAGGCCAGGGTGGTCACCGTGGTGGTGTAGAGGCCGAACGCGCCCACGGTGAACATCACCACCGCCGCGATGTATCCGAGGCTGCCCAGCTTCGCGAAAACTTCGTGCTGCTGGATGAAGTACGCGCTGACCGCTGCGGGCATGACGAAACTGGTGACCAGAACCAGCCGGTTCCGGAAGATCTGGATCAGCTCGCCGAGAGCGATTGAGAGCATGGTGAAGGTCCTGTTCCTGGGAGTTCCGGGAGCGGTCTATTCGCTGCCGATGGAGCGGAAGACGTCGTCGAGCCGAGTCGGTCCGGCCTGGAGCGACCGCAGCTCCACCGCGTTGGCGTGCGCCCAGCCGAGCAGGGTGTGGAGGTCCTTCTGCAGGCCGAAGGTCTCGACGAGGAACTCCCCGTCGCTGTCGCGAGTGGCCTGCAGCGGCAGTGCCGGTGCGGTGGGCGGAAGGGCGAAGCGGATGGCGGCCGGCAGGGTCTGCGTCAGCTCGGCGACCGTCCCCTCCTGGTGGAAGGCGCCCTTGTGCATGAGGCCGATGCGGTCGGCGCGCTGCTGCGCCTCTTCCAGGTAGTGCGTGGTCAGCACGATGGTCGAGCCGTTCTCGCGCAGCTTGTCCACGGCGTCCCACAGGGCGTCCCGGGACTGGATGTCCAAGCCGGTGGTGGGTTCGTCCAGGAAGATCAGCTCGGGGTTGCCGTACACGGCGGTGGCGAAGTCCAGACGCCGCTTCTCACCGCCGGAGAGCTGGGAGACCTTGGTGCCGGCCTTGTGCGTGAGGTCGACGATGGCGAGAACGCGTTCGACCCTGTCCGTGCGCTGGGAGAGCTTCCCGATCAGCCGGACTGATTCCTTCACCGTCAGATCCGGGGAGAATCCGCTCTCCTGCAGCATGACGCCCATCCGGGGCCGGACGGCACGGCGGTCGCGCGGGCTCTGACCGAAGACCCGCACGCTGCCCGAAGTGGCCTTGCGGTGGCCTTCGACGGTCTCCAGGGTCGAGGTCTTACCGGCCCCGTTCGTGCCGAGCAGTGCGTAGAGCTCCCCCTTGCCCACCTGGAAGGACAGGTCTTTCACGGCGTGGAAGTCGCCGTAGCTGAGGTTGAGACGTTCAACGTCGATGACTGGTGTCGAGGTCATGCGTCGATCTCACCCGTTGTCGCGCTCGTCCGTCAGTGGCGTGGTGTCAGCACCGCGCGATGACATTCCTGGGGGGCGCACGTATGACGCGGTGTCACTGGTGCCGCCGTTGCCGGGCCCGTCCCCGGCCCGGCGAGGGCGTGCCGTACCGGGACGGGGCCCTGCGCCGGGACAGGACCCCGCACCGTGGACGCGCGGGCCTCGCCCTCCGGTCAGGTGCCGGCGTAGGCCGCGAGGTGTTCGCCGGTGAGGGTGGAGCGGGCGTCGACGAGTTCGGCGGGTGTCCCCTCGAAGACGACCCGGCCACCGTCGTGACCGGCGCCGGGGCCGAGGTCGATGATCCAGTCGGCGTGCGCCATGACGGCCTGGTGGTGCTCGATGACGATGACGGACTTGCCGGAGTCGACGAGCCGGTCGAGCAGGCCGAGCAACTGCTCGACGTCCGCGAGGTGGAGGCCGGTGGTCGGCTCGTCGAGGACGTAGACGCCGCCCTTCTCGGACATGTGCGTGGCCAGCTTGAGCCGCTGCCGCTCGCCGCCGGACAGCGTCGTGAGCGGCTGCCCGAGCCTGAGGTAACCGAGCCCGACGTCGGCGAGCCGGGCCAGGACTGTGTGCGCCGCCGGGGTGCGGGCCTCGCCGGTGCCGAAGAACTCCTCGGCCTCGGCCACCGACATCGCGAGCACCTCGCTGATGTCGCGGCCGCCGAGGTGGTGTTCCAGCACCGACGCCTGGAACCGCTTCCCCCCGCACTCCTCGCAGGGGCTGGCGACGCCCGCCATCATCGCCAGGTCGGTGTAGATGACGCCGGCACCGTTGCAGACGGGGCAGGCACCCTCGGAGTTGGCGCTGAACAGCGCCGGTTTCACGCCGTTGGCCTTGGCGAACGCCTTGCGGATCGGGTCGAGCAGCCCCGTGTACGTCGCCGGATTGCTCCGCCGCGAGCCGCGGATCTGCGTCTGGTCCACGGAGATCACGTTCTGCGAGGCCGGGATGGAACCGTGGATGAGTGAGCTCTTGCCGGAGCCGGCGACTCCGGTCACGACGCAGAGCACCCCGAGCGGGACGTCGACGTCCACGCCTCGCAGGTTGTGCGTCGTAGCGCCGCGGATCTCCAGCGTGCCGGTGGGCTTGCGCGCCGTCTCCTTGAGGGCGGCCCGGTCGTCGAAGTGGCGGCCGGTGATGGTGCCGCCGGCCCGCAGCCCCTCGACGGTGCCCTCGTAGCAGACGGTGCCGCCCGCCGAACCGGCGCCGGGGCCGAGGTCGACGACGTGGTCGGCGATCGCTATCGTCTCCGGCTTGTGCTCCACGACGAGCACCGTGTTGCCCTTGTCCCGCAGCCGCAGCAGCAGCTTGTTCATCCGCTGGATGTCGTGGGGGTGCAGGCCGACGGTCGGCTCGTCGAAGACGTAGGTCACGTCGGTGAGCGAGGAGCCGAGGTGGCGGATCATCTTGACGCGCTGGGCCTCACCGCCCGACAGCGTGCCCGACGGCCGGTCCAGCGAGAGATAGCCCAGCCCGATCTCCACGAACGACTCCAGGGTCTGCCGCAGCGCGTCGAGCAGCGGCGCCACCGACCTCTCCTCCAGGCCACGGACCCACTCGGCCAGGTCGCTGATCTGCATCGCGCAGGCGTCGGCGATGCTGATGCCCCCGATCTTCGACGAGCGGGCCCCCGCGCTGAGCCGGGTGCCGCCGCACTCGGGGCAGGTGGTGAACGTGACCGCCCGCTCCACGAACGCCCGGATGTGCGGCTGCATCGCTTCCTTGTCCTTCGACAGGAACGACTTGTGGATCTTGGGGATCAGTCCCTCGTAGGTGAGGTTCACGCCCTCGACCTTCACCTTGGTCGGCTCCCGGTGGAGGAAGTCCCGCATCTCCTTCTCGGTGTACTCGCGGATCGGCTTGTCCGGGTCGACGAAGCCGGACTCGGCGTAGGTCCGTACGGTCCACCAGCTGTCCGACTTCCAGCCGGGGATCGTGAAGGCGCCCTCGGAGATCGACTTGGAGTCGTCGTAGAGCTGGGTGAGGTCGATGTCGGAGACCGCGCCCCGGCCCTCGCAGTGCGTACACATGCCGCCGGTGCGGGTGAAGGTCTGCTTCTCCGTCTTCTTGGCGCCGCGCTCGACGGTGATGGCGCCGCTCGCCCGGACCGAGGGGACGTTGAAGGCGTACGCCCCGGGCGGGCCGATGTGCGGCTTCCCCAGCCGGCTGAAGAGGATGCGCAGCATCGCGTTGGCGTCCGTGGCGGTGCCGACCGTGGAGCGGGCGTCGGCGACCATCCGCTGCTGGTCGACGATGATCGCGGTCGTCAGCCCTTCGAGCACGTCGACCTCGGGCCGTGCCAGCGTCGGCATGAAGCCCTGCACGAAGGCGCTGTAGGTCTCGTTGATCATCCGCTGCGACTCCGCGGCGATCGTGCTGAAGACCAGCGAGCTCTTGCCCGAGCCGGAGACGCCGGTGAACACCGTCAGCCTGCGCTTGGGGATCTCGACGCTGACGTCCTGGAGGTTGTTCACGCGTGCGCCGTGCACGCGGATCAGGCCGTGGCTGTCGGCCACGTGCGGCGGCGCGGACGAGGGCACAGGCGACTGCGGGTCCGTCCTCGTGGTCATGCTCATGGTGTCTCCATCGGTTGGGCGGGCCGCCTTCGCGGTCTCCACCGGTGTCGCCCGGCTCGATCGGAACAGCCTTGCACAGTACGTCCGGTTCTCCACCGCTTCGGCCGGTGGGCTTCCGGGGCTCGGACGGGCCCGGACGGGTCGGCGCCCGTACGCCGCCCGTCCGGCGGCCGTCGTTGGGCCGCGCAGGTCACCGCCGGGATCAGTCGGCGGCTCGGCGCAGCTCCTGGATGCGGATCAGGTTGCCCGCGGGATCGCGGAAGGCGCAGTCGCGAACGCCGTACGGCTGGTCGACGGGCTCCTGGACGACCTCGGCGTCCCTCGCCTGCAGCCGCGCGAACGTGCTGTCGAGGTCTGTGGTGGCCAGCATGATCCAGCCGTAGGTGCCCTTGGCCATCATCTCGGTGATGGTGCGGCGCTCGTCGTCGGTGATGCCCGGGTCGGCCAGCGGAGGCGCCAGGAGGATGGATGTGCCGGGCTGGCCGGCGGGGCCCACCGTGATCCAGCGCATCTTGCCCTTGCCGACGTCGTTGCGGACCTCGAAGCCGAGGATGTCGCGGAAGAAGGCCAGGGACTCGTCCGGGTCGTCGTGCGGAAGGAAGCTGGTGTGAATGGTGATGTCGTCCATGCCGGTCACGCTAGCTACGACCCGTTGGCCGGTGCTTCTCGATTCCTGACCGGTCTGGTCACCGCTTTCGCCACGCACGGCGGCATTCCCGCCGTCGCGTGCGCCGCCTCGCGCCGGTAGACGCTGGGCGGCACACCGACCAGTTCGGTGAAGCGTGTGCTGAAGGTGCCCAGTGACGAGCAGCCGACGGCGAAGCAGACCTCCGTGACGCTCATGTCGCCGCGGCGCAGCAGCGCCATCGCGCGCTCGATGCGCCGCGTCATCAGCCAGGAGTACGGCGATTCGCCGTAGGCACGCCGGAACTCGCGGCTGAGATGACCGGCCGACATGTTCACGCCGCGGGCGAGCGCCTCGACGTCCAGCGGCTGGGCGTACTCCCGGTCGATCCGGTCACGGACGCGGCGCAGCCGCGCGAGGTCGCGCAGGTGCTGCGCCGTGCTGGATCTGCTGCTCACCTGCGGAATCGTGCCACGCCGCGCCCGACTTGCCCAGCGCCGCCGGGGTCCCGCCCTGCCCCGTCCCGCTCTGCCTGTGCACCGGTCCGGTCACCTCTTCGATCCGCGCACCGCACCGGAGCCTTCAGCCGGTAGCGATCGGCACCTCGCCGGGCTCTTCCTGCCTGGCGATCCGGGGCAGAGTGCGGAGCATGACCCTCGGATTCAACGGTGACGTGGCCGACTACTACGCGAGGTTCCGGCGCGGCTACCCGGACCAAGTCCTCGACAGTGTGCAGGAGTTCTTCGCGCTGACCCCTGACGACCGCGTCCTCGACCTCGGCTGCGGCACAGGGCAGCTCGCCGTTCCGCTGGCATCCCGTGTTCGCTCCGTGATCGGCATGGACCCGGAACCCGACATGCTCCGCCTCGCCCGGAAGGCGGCAGCAGCGCGGGGGATCGGCAACGTGACCTGGCTTCTCGGCGGGGACACCGACATCGCCGCACTGGGTGCCCTGCTGGGCAGGGAGTCCCTGGCGACGGCCGTCATCGGACAGGCACTGCACTGGATGCGGCACGAGGAACTCTTCCCCCGCCTCCTGCCCCTCTTCCGTTCCGGCGGAGGGATCGCTGTGGCCGCGAACGGGACGCCTCTGTGGCTCCAGGACAGCGAGTGGTCGAGAGCGCTGCGTGCCCACTTGGAACGGTACTTCGACACCGAGCTCAAGGCGTCGTGCGGAACGGGCGCACAGGACAGGCTCAGGTACGCGAACGCCCTGGAGGACGCGGGCTTCGGGGGTGTGCACGAGACAGTCGTCTCCTACAGCGACGAACTGACCCTCGATCAGGTGGTCGGCGCGGTCTTCTCCGCCGTTCCCGCCGAACAGCTCCCCGCGCCGTGCGAACGTCCGTCCTTCGCGAGGGACCTGCGTCGGGCGCTTCCCGAAGCCGGTACGTTCACCGAGCACGTCGAGGTCTCGCTGCTCATGGGCCGCGCAGGCTGACGCCGGGCCGCCGGGCCGCCGGGCCGCCGTGGCGCCCGGTGCTCAGTCCGCCCGCCCGGTGCCGAGCCGTCCCGGTGTACCGCCGAGCGCGAGCAGCGCGCTCAGCCCGGAGACGCACGCGAGGGCGGCGAAGAGCGCGGGGTAGCCGCCGAGGGGCCCGGAGAGCGCGGCCCCCGTGAAGGGGGCGAGCCCGGTGGCGACGGTGACGGGGGCGGTGAGGATCGCGGTGAGCCGTCCGTAGTGGCGGGTTCCCCAGCGGTCTGTGACGGCGGTCGCCTGCAGGAGGGTGAGATTGCCGCGGACCGTCCCCGCGAGGACGGCCAGCAGCGTCAGCAGCGGCACGGGGCCCGGCACGAGTGCGAGGGCCGCCGTGGTGGCGCCGCCCGCAGCGATGAGCGCCGTGGTGCGGGTGGTGACGCCGGTACGGCGGGCGAGCGGGGCGTAGAAGACCCGGCCGAGGGTCTGGCCGACTCCGCCGAGGCCCAGTGCCCACGCCGCCTCGGTCGGGGTGGCGCCGCGGGCGTTCATCAGCGGGACGAGGCCGATGACCACGGCGTAGACGGTGCACGCGGAGAGCGTCAGCGCGAGGGCGAGCAGGACGAACGGGCGGCTGCGGGCCACGGGTACGCGCTTCGCGGCGCCCGCCGGGTGCGGAGGGGCGGGCGGCGGGGCGTCGGGCCAGGGTGCGCGCAGGGCGAGGGCGTGGGCGGGGATGGTCACCACGGCCAGGATCAGGGCGAGGACGGCGTAGGACGCTCGCCAGCTGAGGTGTTCGGCGAGCGCGGCGGTCAGTGGGGCGAAGACGGTGCTGGCCAGGCCGCCGGCGAGGGTGAGGACCGTCAGGGCGCGGACGCGGTCGGTGCCCCACCACCGGGTGAGGGCGGCGAACGCGGGCGGGTAGAGGGTGCAGGCCATCGAGGCGCCCGCGAAGAGCCATGCCACGGCGAAGGCCGCGAGGCCGGGGGCGGCGGCGACGGCCAGCACCGACGCGGTCGCCAGTACGGAACCGGCCGTCATCACGGCCAGCGGCCCCCGGCGGTCGAGTACGCGCCCGAGCGGGATGCCCGCCAGCGCGGAGACGAGCAGGGCGGCGGAGAACGCGCCCGTCGCGGCCGTGCCCGACCATCCGGTCTCGGCGGTCAGGTGGGGCAGCAGAACGGGGAAGGCGTAGTAGAGGACGCCCCAGCTCGTGATCTGTGTGACGCACAGGGCGGGCAGGACGAAGCGGGGCCGCGACCGGTCCCCCGTGCCGGTCACGGCTCCGCCGGCTCGTTGCTCCGTCCGGCGCACCTCAGCGACAGCCGCCCGTGGCGAGCGACGGGGCGGTAGCCGCGAGGCCGGGTCGCGGTCGCGGCATGACGCGTGTGACGTGCGTGACGCGTGTGACGTGCACGGCCCGCGCGACGCTCATGGCGTCCATGACATTCATGACGTGCCCCCTTCGCCGGTGGTCCTACGGTCTCAGCAGCCGCCGGAGGACGGGGCGGCCGGGGCGCCGGGCCCGCTGACCTGTACGGCCGTGACCGGAGCGGCGCAGCAGCCGCCGCCCTCCTCCTCGGCCCCGTCCGCCCCGGACTCCTCGAAGAGCCCGGACCCGCTGCACACCCCGGTCTCCGGCAGCGTCAGCTCCACACGCCGGGCGGCCTCCTCGTCCCCGGCGAGCGCGGCGGCGATGGAGCGGACCTGTTCGTAGCCGGTCATGGCGAGGAACGTGGGCGCGCGGCCGTAGCTCTTCATACCGGCGAGGTAGAGGTCCTGCTCCGGGTGGGACAGCTCCTCCGCGCCGTGCGGGTACACGGTGCCGCAGGAGTGGACGTTGGGGTCGATCAGGGGCGCGAGCCGGACGGGGGCTTCGAGACGCTCGTCGAGGCCGAGACGCAGCTCCGAGACGAAGGAGAGGTCGGGCCGGAACCCGGTGAGGACGATGATCTCCTCGACGGGTTCGAGGCGGCGGCCGTCCTCGCTCACGAGTACGAGCCCGCCGTCCGCCTGCTCCACGGCGCCCGTACGGAACCCGGTGACCGCGTCGGCGTGCCCGTCCTCGACGGCGGCCTTGGCGCGCAGGCCGAGCGCGCCGCGCGCGGGAAGCTGGTCGGCTTCGCCGCCGCCGAAGGTGCTCTCGCCGATGCCGCGCCGCAGAATCCAGGAGGCGTGTGTGCCGGGTGCCTGCCCGGCGAGGTCGGCGAGCTGGGCGAGTGCGGTGAACGCCGAGGCGCCAGAGCCGACGACGGCGGTGCGCCTGCCCGCGTAACGGGCCCGTACGGCGGGGTCCTTCAGGTCGGGGACGCGGTGGACGATCCGGTCGGCGGCGGCCCGCTCGCCGGGCGCGGGCAGGCCGTCGCCGCCGAGGGGCGCGGGCGTCGACCAGGTGCCGGAGGCGTCGACGACGGCGCGTGCGAGCAGGCGTTCCTCGCTGCCGTCGGCGGCGGCGACGTGGACGGTGAAGGGCTGCTTCTCGCGGTCCGCGTCGACGACCCGGTCACGTCCGGCGCGGGAGACGCCCGTCACGCGGGTGCCGTAGCGGACGCGGTCGCCGAGGGCGCCGGCCAGCGGCCGGAGATACAGCTCGGTCCAGTCGTCGCCGGTGGGGTAGGAGGCGCCGTCGGGACGGACCCAGCCGGTGGGGGCGAGGAGTTTCTCCGCGGCGGGGTCGACGACTTCGGACCAGGGCGAGAACAGCCGTACGTGGCCCCATTCGCGTACGGCGCTGCCCGCGCTCCCGCCCGCCTCCAGGACCAGCGGGTTCAGTTCGCGCGCGGCGAGATGGGCGGCGGCGGCCAGGCCGACGGGGCCGGCTCCGATCACCACGGTGGGCAGTGGGTTGGTCGGCGCGTTCACTGCGGCTCCCTGGATTGTTTCGACATCTGTCTATGGCTTGCACGGTCAGCATGGCATCTGTTTCGACAAGCGTCAACATAGACGATTATCGAAACAGAAGGGTGGGGGCAGGGATGGAGCAGCCCGGCCCCTGGGGTGTTGATTCGATGTGTGTCAACATAGAAGTATGTCGAACACGGAAGCGCTCCCGCTCGTCGAGGCCGATGCGGTGCCTTGCTGCCCGCCGCTGACGGAACGCCCCTTCACGGCGGAGGAGGCCGAACGCACCGCCGCGATGTTCAAGGCCCTGGGTGACCCGGTCCGTGTGCGCCTGTTCTCGCTGATCGCCTCCTATCCGGGGGGCGAGGCATGCGTGTGCGACATCTCCGACGTCGGCGTCTCCCAGCCCACCGTCTCCCACCACCTGAAGAAGCTGCGGGAGGCGGGGCTGCTGACCTCCGAGCGGCGCGGCACCTGGGTCTACTACCGCGTCGACCCCTCCGTTCTGGCGGCAATGGGCCAGATGCTGGGGCGCGTCGCCTCGTGATCTGTCTGACCTGTCCGGCGTCCGTGATCTGTCAGCCGCCCGTCTCGCGCCGCGCGAGGCGAAGCGCGAGGACGACGGTCACGGCTGTGGCGGCGACAGCGGCCGGCACCGCCGCGTAGCCGTACGCGTCGGCGAGCGGCCCGCCCAGCAGCGGTGCGATCAGATAGCCCGCGATGCCGATCTGGGACCACAGCACCATGGCGGTCACGATGCGCCGCGCGGGAACGGCCTCCAGCAGCACGCCGATCGCGCCGGTGTTGGCCAACCCGATGCCGGTGCCCGCCAGCGCCAGGGCCCCGGCCCACGCCGTGACCGTTGAGGTGGCACCGGCCATGGTGAAACCGGCGACGGTCAGTACCGTCGAGATCAGCAGCGCACGGCGGGGACGCAGGCGGGCGGCCAGTGCGGCGGCCACGGCCACGAGCACCGACGTCGCCGCGTACAGCACCCCGATCTGCGACTGGACGAGCCTGGTCCCGAAGTGCAGCGGCATCACGCCCTCCAGTGTGCCCAGTGCCGTCACCGCGAAGGCGATCCCCGCACTGGCCGCCCAGAAGCCGCGCGAGTGCAGCGCGCCGCGGTCGGAGGCGAACTTTCCCGCCTGTGCGGGCAGCCGCAGCACGAGAACGGGGGCCGTCGCGAGCAGCGTGAGGACCAGATAGGCGGCGAAGGGGCCCCGCACTCCCGGAATGGCGCCGAGCAGGGGGCCGAGCAGTCCGCCGGCGGAGTACGCGGCGAAGATCCGGCTCATGCACAGGTACTCCTGGCCGGGCCAGCAGGCCAGCGTGGTGAAGGTGACGCCGAGCCACAGACAGCCCGACCCGAGTCCCATCAGCAGCCGCGCCACGGCGAAGAGACCCAGGCCGTCACCGAGGACGAAGCCCGCGCACCCCACGCAGATCAGCGCCGAGCCCGTCACTACGACCGTGGACGGGCCGGCGCGGCGTACGGCCGCGCCTCCCAGTGCGAACCCGGCGACCATGCCGAGCGGGAAGGTGGCGACCAGCAGACCCGTCACGGTGGCGCTCGCGCCGGTCTGCCGTGCCAGTTCCGGCAGCACGGGCGCGATCAGGCTGTAGCCGGCGGCGTCCAGTGCGCCCAGCCCGAGCAGGAGTGCGTACGTCATGCCCGACCGCGGCTCCGGCAGTTCGCGCGGGGGAGCCTCGGTCCGGCTCAACGGGACGACCTGCCCGGGCCGGAGTGCGGGGTGCCGGAGGAGACAGCGGCGGGTGCGGGACGGCCCATCACCACGTCGGCGGCCGACGGAAAGGCGTCCACGCACTCCTCGTTGAGCCGGTAGCGGCTGAACGAGCCCTGCCGCTCCACCAGGACGAATCCCACCTCGGCCAGGCCCTTGAGGTGATGCGAGACGGTCGACTGGCCCACGCCCACGGCGCTCACGATCTCCCCGACCGTCATGGGGGCCGCGTGCCGTGCGAGGAGCGTGACGATCTGGATGCGGGTGGCGTCGGCCAGGGCTTTGAACCAGCTCGCGTACTGCGCGGCCTCGGAACGTTCGAGATACTCAGTCATCGGTAATCGACGATAACCGATGACATCTGTCCGTCAAGCGACGGGACCCTGCCCGTCCGGCCGTGCTGTCTCCGGCGGTGCTGTCCGGCGGTGCTGTCCGGCGGGGCCCTGTCCGGCGAGATCTGCGAGGGCCCTCAGCTTCCCTGCCCGCTCGCCGCGGCCGGCGCTTTCGCGTCGGTCGCGTTCACGCGCGGCGCGGGTGCCGGGTCGCGGAGCGTCAGCGCGACCAGCGCGGAGACCGCGCATCCGGCGCCGAGGTAGGCCGCCACCCAGTACCAGTCGCCGCCGCCGAAGGCGACGAGCGCCGTGGCGATGAACGGGGTGAAGCCGCCGCCCACCGCGCTTGCCACCTGGTATCCCAGGCCGGCGCCGCTGTAGCGGTACTCCGCGCCGAACATCTCCGTGAACAGCGGCTGCTGGACGCTGACGATCATGTCGTGGGAGATGTTGACGAGGACGGCGGAGGTCACCGCGAGGAGGATCATCGAACCGGACTCCATCGACATGAAGTACGGCACCGAGCCCAGCACCCCGATGACCGCGCCGGTGAGAAAGACGGGCCTGCGGCCGAAGCGGTCGGAGAGCCAGGCGAAGAGGGGGATCGTCACGATGCCGATGCCGCCCACGAGCAGTCCGATGTTGAGCATGAACGCGGAGCTGAACTCGTACTCGGAGGTCGCGTAGGACAGCGCGAAGGTCGTGACGACGTACATCGTCACAAGCTCGCCGAGCCGCATGCCGATGATCTGGAAGAAGGCCCTGGGCTGTTCGCGCAGCGCCTTGACGACGGGGAGCTTCGGGCGCTTCGGGGCCTGTGCCTCGACCTCCTCCTTGAACACCTCGCTCTCGGGGACGCCCGCCCGTATCCACAGCGCGAGGGCCACGAGCAGGGCGCTGACGAGGAAGGGGATGCGCCAGCCCCAGTCCCGGAAGGCGCTCTCGCCGAACACGGACTCCGTGACCGCCACGGCTCCGGTCGCCAGGATGAGACCCACGGAGTAGCCGACCTGCACGCCGCTGCTGTAGAACGCCTTCAGCTTGGACGGCGCGTTCTCCACCGCCATCAGGGCGGCGCCGCCCCACTCCCCGCCGACGGCGAAGCCCTGCAGGGCGCGGAGGATCACCAGGAGCAGCGGTGCCCACCAGCCGATTGCGCCGTAGGTGGGCAGCAGTCCGATGAGCGCCGTGGCGACCCCCATCAGCAGGACCGTCCACACGAGCATCCGCTTCCGCCCGAGCTTGTCGCCGAAGTGCCCGAAGAACAGACCTCCCAGCGGGCGGCACACGAATCCGATGCCGAACGTGGCGAAGGCCGCCAACGTGCCTGCGAGAGGGCTTACTTCGGGGAAGAAGGCCTCGTTGAAGACGATGGCCGCCACGATCCCGTAGAGCAGGAAGTCGTACCACTCGACGACGGCCCCGATGGAGCTGCCGATCGCCGCCCGTGTCTGCTTTCCCGTCCCTGACTGCTCAGCTGCGTTCTTCATTGACCGACCTCTGTGCGCTTGGTGCACAAGTGTGCGTGACTTGCACGACATGGTGGGGTCGGGTCGTGGGTGGGTCAAGGGGTCGTTCCGGATGAAGTGTGGAAGTCGTGGGACGCGGCTTCCGGATGACGGGTGAGATCCCCGTTGCCCTGTGGGCTGTTGGGGCGAGTCATGGAGGCGATGTCCTGGCGGAGGATTCCACTAAGATGGCACGATGCGTACAGTAGTGCGCATCGTGCACAGGGAGGAACGATGAAGGCAGCAGCACTCACCGCTCCTGGACGGGTCGACATCATCGACCTGCCCCGTCCGGAGTGCGGAGCGAACGAGGTCCTCGTACGCATGACCGGTGTCGGGCTGTGCGGGACCGACGTCGGTGTCGTCAGCGGTGCCCGCCCG
The DNA here is from genome assembly GCF_000424965.1 of Streptomyces sp. TAA204. Classification (NCBI taxonomy): domain Bacteria; kingdom Bacillati; phylum Actinomycetota; class Actinomycetes; order Kitasatosporales; family Streptomycetaceae; genus Streptomyces; species Streptomyces sp. TAA204. The sequence continues at coordinate 620,817 of NZ_AUKW01000001.1, read as the reverse complement.
GCGCCCCGCCTTCCCTGGGTGCTCGGGCACGAGGGTGTCGGTGAGATCGCCGCGGTCGGGCGCGACGTGCGGGGCCGGTGCAACGGTGAACGCGTCGCCATCGAGCCGAACTACTGCTGCGGGCGGTGCCCGGAGTGCGCGCGGGGATTCACCTCGGGATGCGCCGGCCGTGTGGCCGTGGGGCTCGCGGTGCCCGGCGTCCTCGCGGAGTACGTCGCCGTGCCCGCCGAGTTCGCGCACCCGGCGGCCGGGCACGTGCGCACCGAGGACCTTGTGTGCGCGGAACCTCTCACCGTCGCGCGTACCGCTGTCCGGCGCTCCGGTGCCGTCGCGGGCGACCGGTGTCTCGTCGTCGGCGCGGGTTCGCAGGGGCTGCTGGTGTGCGCCTGTCTCGTCGCGGCCGGGATCACGCCGCTCGTGCAGGAACCCCACGACGGCCGCCGGGCCCTCGCCTCAGCCCTGGGCGCGGAGCCGGCCGGGGAGCCGGGAGCGAAGGTCGGGCACCTCTTCGAGACTTCCGGAGTGCCCGCCGCGCTGGAAGCGGGACTCGCGCACGTCGCACCCGGCGGGAAGGTCACTCTCATCGGCATGAGCGCCGCGCCGCTGGAACTCACGCTGCACGAAATCGTCCGCCGGCAGCTGTCGCTGGCCGGCTCCCTGATCTACGACCACCCCCACGACTTCACCGGGACGGTGGCGCTGCTTGCGGAGGGCACGATCGCGCCGCACCGCGTCCTGCGGGCGGAGTTCGCCCTGGCCGACGCGGCGGCGGCGTTCGACGCCGTGGCCTCCACGCCGGGCAAGTGCTGGATCAACCTCGGGCGTCCGGCGCGGGCGGCGTCCGGCGCCGTCAGGAGGTGACGGAGCTGACCAGATCCGCCTCGATCAGGCGGACCGTGCGCAGCACGATCGGGATGTAGTCGCGCTCGACGAGCTGAGGCGTCGTGCGCCCCGCGTGCACGGAGACGTTGGCGGCGGCGACGACCCTGCCGGCGCGGTCGCGTACGGGCGCGGCGGCACCGCGCAGCCCTTCCTCCAGTTCGGAGTCCACCAGTGACCAGCCCTGCCTGCGCACCTTCTCGATCTCTTCCCGCAGTGTCCGGACGCTGCGGACGGTGTGGTCGGTCTTCTTCTCCAGCCGCAGCCGGCCGAGGCGTTCGTCCAGTTCGGCGTCGGGGAGTCCGGCCAGCAGGACGCGGCCCATCGAGGTGGTGTAGGCGTCGAACCGCGTTCCGATGCTGATCTTCACCGCGACGAGGCGGGTGCTGGGGACCAGCGCCACGTAGACGATCTCGCCGCCGTCCAGCACGGCCAGCGCGGCTGTCTCGTTCAGCTCGCGCGCGAGGGCCTGCAGGTGCGGCTGGGCGATCTCGGGCAGCGACATGCTGGAGAGATAGGAGTATCCGAGTTCGAGGATGCGGGGGGTGAGTTCGAAGGCGCGGCCGTCGCCGGTCACATAGCCCAGGTCGGCGAGGGTGAGGAGGAGGCGGCGGGCGGTGGCGCGGTCGAGGCCCGTCTCGCGGGCGACCTCGGTGAGCGTCTGCGACCGGCGGTCCGCCGTGAAGGAGCGCATCACGGACAGTGCCCTCGCCACGGACTGCACGAAGTGCGGCCCGTACTCGTCGCGGCCCTTCATGGCGGGCTGGGACAACGCCCGAACACCTCCCGCAGTACGACGACTGCTTCCGCTTGTGCGCATTACGCACAGCCTACATCGGTGTCAAGTGCCGCAGTTCAAAGCGGGGACCCGCACAGGCAGGACCCCGTACGACAGGACGCTGTACGGGGCGAGCCGGCCGGGCCCGCCGGGAGAGTGGGTGCGCTCTCCGAACGACACCTGCCCAGCGGTGGCCGTCGTCCTCCCCGGAGCGGCGCTCCCGGGGGCGGCGCGCTCCCCCGCGCACTTCCGCACGGGCCCCGGCTGGCTCAGGCTGAGGCAATGCACAAGGAGAAGGCTGAAGCAACGAAGCCCGAGACAGGGCGGCCCCGTCCCGAGACGCACGGGGAGCGCTCCCCACTCGCCCTCGCGCAGGCGGAGTTCGAGCCCGACGTCGTCTATCTCGACACCGCCGCGATGGGCCTGCCGCCCCGCCGCTCCCTGGACGCCCTGCGGGCCGCGCTGGACGACTGGCGCACCGGACGGGCGAACCCCAGGGCCTACGACGCGCCCCTCGCCGAGGCACGCGCCTCCTACGCCGGGCTGGTCGGCGTCGATCCCTCCCGGGTGGCGGTGGGCAGCCAGGTCAGCGCCTTCGCCGGCCTGATCGCCGCGTCCCTGCCCGACAGGAGTGAGGTCCTCACCGCGGCAGGGGAGTTCACCAGTGTGATCTTCCCGTTCCACGCCCAGGCCCGGCGCGGCGTGCGGGTGCGGGAGGTGCCGCTGGAGCGGCTGGCCGAGTCCGTGACGCCGCGGACCGAACTGGTGGCCGTCTCCGCGGTGCAGTCGGCGGACGGCCGCCTCGCCGACCTCGACCTGCTCACCGAGGCGTGCGCGGCGACCGGCACCAAGGTCCTGCTCGACACCACGCAGGCGGCCGGCTGGCTGCCCGTGGACGCGAGCCGGTTCGCCTACACCACGGGCGGCGGCTACAAGTGGCTGCTGGCGCCGCGCGGGACCTGCTTCTTCACGGTGCAGCCCGAACTCGCGGACGGCCTCGTCCCGCTCGGCGCGGGCTGGTTCGCCGGCGAGGAGCGGTGGGAGAGCCTCTACGGCGGGCCGATGCGGCTGGCTCAGGACGCGCGGCGCTTCGACCTCTCCCCGGTGTGGCACTCCTGGGTCGCGCAGGCGCCGGCGCTGGAGCTGCTCACCGGGATCGGCACGGACGTCCTGCACGGACACGCACTCGGCCTGGCCAACCGTTTCCGGTCGGCCGTCGGGACCGAGCCGGGGGACTCCGCGATCGTCAGCCTCGCCGTCGAGGAGGGCACGCCGGAACTGCTCGAGCGCGCGGGCGTCGTCGGCGGCGTCCGTGCGGGGCGGCTGCGGCTGGCCTTCCACCTCAACAACACCGCCGAGGACGCGGACCGTGCCGCGGAGGCGGTCGCCTCGCACGTGCTGCGGGACGCTTGAGCGGCGGCACGTCGCCGGCCGGCAGGTCGCCGGCCGGGAGGAGCACGGACGGCGGGCGTTCACGCCCGCTTGACGGTGATCGCTCCGTTGCCCGTCGTCAGCTCAAGGGTGTGGTCGCCGGACGGGTCGTCGCGGAAGCCGAGGTTCTTGCGGCCGTTGCTCGTCCTGGCCGACACCTTGTACCGGGCCTCCGGCGCGGTGAGCGAGATCGCCCCGTTGGACGTCCTGGCCCGTACGTCCTGCGGTGTGGCCAGGGAGAGGTCGATCGCGCCGTTCGACGTGACCGCGGCCAGGCGCTCGCCCTTCAGGCCGCGCCCGTTGATCCGGCCGTTGGTCGTACGCACGTCCACGGCTCCCTCCACGTCGTCGAGGTCGACGGCGCCCGAGGCGGACGTCACCTTCACCGCGCCCACCCCCGAGACGCTGATCCCGCCGGTCGAGGTCCTGCCGGTCACCGGGATGTTCGGCGGCAGATCGACCGTGTAGCGCACCGAGCATCCCTTGCCGCAGCCACCGAGGACGAGAACCCCGTCCTCCACGCGGTGGGTGGCACCCCCGGGCTTGTCGCCGTCGTACTCGATCACGCGGCGAAGCGAGACCTCGGTGACGGTCTCCTGGCCGTGCAGCCTGACACCGCCGGAGTTGTTGGCCAGCCGCACGGACGTGATCTTCTCCGAGAGCGTGGTGCTGTCCTCGACGGTCTCCCCGGGGACCAGTCCGCACGCGCCGAGTGCGCTCACGCCGATACCGGCCGCCGCGGCCGCCCCGAGGAGGCGGAGATGCCTGAGCATGGTTTTTCTCCCCGTTCCGGTGGAATATGGCGCCATCGGCCTTTTCACGGCCAATGCCCGACGAGGTTATGGCACCCGCCCCGGCCCGGCCGTGAGGCGGACCCCGCATCCCGCGAAGGGCCGCACCCGTGCCGGAACCCGGAGCGCCGTACCGGGATCTCACGCGGCACCGCGCGGCCGTCCTTGACCTTCACCTTCGGGCAAGGCCCAGCATCGGACGGGCCGGGCGAGGCGCCCGGTGTGAGGAGGAGCGGGCATGGGGCTGCTGACGATCGGAGCGTTCGCCAGGGCGGCACGTCTGACGCCGAAGGCGCTGCGCCTGTACGACGAACTCGGACTGCTGCCCCCTGCCCGCACCGACCCGGCGACCGGCTACCGCCTCTACGCACCGGACCAGTTGGAGCAGGCCCGGCTCGTGGCGTGGCTGCGCCGGCTCGGCATGCCGCTCGCCCGTATCCGTGAAGTGACCGCGCTGGAGGGCGAGGCCGCCGCGCGGGAGGTACGGGCGTACTGGGCGCAGGTCGAGCGGGACGTCGCCGAACGGCGCGGCATGGCCGCCTTCCTCATCGACCACCTGTCCCGGAAGGACTCGACCGTGCCGGACAACGACACACCACTGGACATCCGCTACGCCGCGCTGACCGACGCCGGTCTCGTACGTGAGAGCAACCAGGACGCGGCCTACGCCGGCGCGCGGCTGCTCGCAGTCGCCGACGGCTTCGGAGGCAGGGGCGCGCCCGCCAGCGCCGCCGCCATCGACACGCTCAAGCAGCTGGAGACGGACGTGGTCCCGGCAGCGGACCTGCTCAACGTCCTCGAGGACACCGTCGAGCGGGCCGGCCGGGCCGTGCACGACATCGCGGCCTCGGACCCCGCCGGTCCGAAGGCGGGCACCACGCTCACCGCGATGCTGTGGACCGGTTCGCAGCTCGCGCTCGTCCACATCGGCGACTCGCGCGCGTACCTCCTGCGCGACGGTGAACTCTTCCAGATCACCCACGACCACACCCTCGTGCAGTCGATGGTCGACGAGGGACGCATCAGCGCTCAGGAGGCCCTCTCGCATCCGCAGCGGTCCCTGCTGATACGGGCGCTGGAAGGCGGGTCCGACCGTGGAGCCGGGCACGGGTCCGACCGTGGAGCCGGGCACGGACCCGGGCGGGGGAACGACCGGGGGCCCGACCTGCGGCTGCAGGACGTCCGGGCCGGTGACCGCTACATGCTCTGCTCGGACGGGCTGAGCACGGTGGTGCCGCCGGAGGAGGTGCACCGGACGGTCTCCGGCGGGGGCGGCCCGGAGGAGACCGTACGCGAACTCGTGGACAGCGCCCACCGCTTCGGCAGCCCCGACAACGTCAGCTGCGTGGTCGCCGACGTGCTGGAGCCGGGGCGGTAACAGCCGCCGGGCGAGGGCGCGGAGGGGCGGCTGTGCGGGTGCCGGCTGCGGCTACGCGCTCTCGCCGAACAGCTCCAGCAGTTCCTTCTTCTCGAACATGCGGGCCGTCTCCACCGCCGACGGCTGTCCCGCCCGGGGGTCCGCGCCCGCGTCGAGCAGGATGCGCACGATCTGCTCCTCGCCCTTGAAGACCGCACCCGCGATGGGCGTCTGGCCCTTGTCGTTGGGCTTGTCGGGGTCGGCGCCGCGGTCGAGCAGCGCCTGAACGGCGGGGGCGTGGCCGTGGTAGGCGGCCAGCATGACGAGGGAGTCGCCCTTGTCGTTGGTCAGATTCGCCGGGACGCCGGCGTCGACGTAGGCGGACACGGTGTCGGTGTCGCCGTGCCGGGCCAGCCCGAAGATCTTCTGGGCGAGCTCCAGCACCTCGGGGTCGTGCGCGGGCTCGTTGCTCTGGGGCACGGGGGCGTCGGTCATGCGTACTCCTCGTCCTGCTGCGCCGGGTGGGGCCGGGGCACTCGCCCCTCGCTCCGCCGGATCCCGCCCGGGCCCGACCGGGCCGGGGACCGTGGACGTGTCCGCGGCGGTGCTTCCGGCTGCCCACCTTACGTACGCTCGACACATGCCCGCCTCCACGCGCCACATCCGTACTCTCGCGGCGGTTCTCGTCGCCGGCGGCCCGGCGACGCGGGCAGCCGCGTTGAACCCCGCGTCTCGAACCCCGCGTCCCGAACTCCGCGTGAACCCAAGGCTCAGACGTGCGCCCCCGGGTCCACGACCAGCACCACCTCGCGCAGGGAGTCCACGGTGTGCTCCGCTCCCGCCTCGCGGAGCAGAGCGGCCTTGTGCTCGTTGCGTGCGTAGCCCAGGAAGGGGACGCCCGCCGCCCGTGCCGCCTCCAGGTCGCGGGGAGCGTCCCCGATCATCAGGGCGTCCCGCGCGGGCGTACCGGTGGAGGCCAGCGCCCGCAGCACGCAGTCGGGGTCCGGCTTCAGCCGCGGCGTGCCCTCGGGGTCGGGACTGCGGCCGTGGATGTGGCCGGTGAACAGTTCGCCCGTCAGCCGAGTGTCCAGATACCGTTCCACGGCCTGCGGGGAGTTGTTGCTGGCGATGGCCAGCTGCCGGCCGGTCGCCGCGAGCGTGCGGATGAGGGTGTCGGCGTAGGCGGTGGGGAACGCTCCGGGGGCCGCCTCCACCTCCTCCTCCGTCAGAGCCCGTTCGATGTCGCGGGCGACGCCGTGTGCGACGAGGTCCGGCAGTTCGAAGGCGGCACGCAGTATCTCCAGCGGGTCGCTGGTCTCCGGCAGCCGGACCCGGTCCCCGTCAGCCGTCAGCGCCACCTCGCGGAGCCGCTGCGCGATGGCGGGCGTCGGACGGTCCCGGAAGAGATGGCAGACGGGTCCGTCGAAGTCGAAGAGCACGCATTTCGCGGCTTCGATGAGATCGCGCATTCCGCTCCTCGTACCAAGTGCCGTGATGGTGGGCACAACTATCTCCCGCGTGATCCGCGGCGTACAGCTTGCACGCGGCCGGTCAGCGCCCGCTGCTCCCGGTGCCAGCTCCGCAGCGCCGACTTGACGGCCCCGTGTTCGGGGAGGGTCAGGTCCAGCGAGGTACGGGCGCGCCGCAGTGCCCGGTGCACGGATGCCGCCGCGATGTCGAAATCGCTCTCGGAGGCGGCACGCGGCAGGGCGCGCGCGGCACGCATGGTGTCCGGGAAGACGGACTGCGCGTACTCGAAGTCGAGGTAGAGGCGGAAGTCGTCCGCCGTCCCGTCGAGGAGGTCCGGCCGGCCGCTGCGGCGCATCCGGCGCCGCCAGTGCCCGATCAGGCGCCCCCGCTCCTCCTCCGTGTACTCCATCCGTACGACGTGGGTGGCCAGGTCGTGCAGGGGGTCGCCGAGGAGCGCGCACTCCCAGTCCACCAGGGCGAGTTCGCCGTCCCTGCGGCGCAGCAGGTTGCCGCGGTGGATGTCGGTGTGCAGCAGCGAGTACGCCCGTGGCCGCAGCCGTTTCGCCTCACGGTAGAAGCGCCCCATCGCGTCGTCGGGGATTCCCAGTTCGTGGAAGAGCCGGCCGAAGCGGGGGTGGTTGCGCAGGTACACCTCGTGCTGGGTGAACGAGGCGAGGTTGCGCAGGAACCCCGTGCTGTCGCTGAGGTTCTCCCCTCGCCACTCGTCGGGCAGCCCCGGGAGTGCCCGCACGGGCACCGCGGTGAGCTGGCCGAAGAGGCCGGCGATGCGGCGCAGCGTCGCGTCGTCCACGGGGCTGCCGGGCGGTGCGGTCTCTGACAGCGCGGTGCCTTCCACGTAGGTGTGCAGCGCCCGGCCGGGGACGGTGAACAGGACCCGGGGCACACATGCCAGATGCGGCCGCAGCGCCCGCAGCACGTCCCCCTCTTGCCAGACACGGGGGACGACCTGGACGGTGCGCCGGCGGGTGCGGAACTTGCCGAGCCTGCCCTCGGGCTCCCGCAGTATCGACGCGAGGGGCTCACGCAGTTCGACGACGTAGTTGTGGTGGTGGTGGCCGCGGAGCAGCAGCCCGCCGGGGCGGAGCCGGTGCCGTTCGAAGTGCCAGCGCAGACGCCAGCGTTGCAGGGGAGTGGGGTCTGCCGCCGGGGGGCCGGAGGGGACAGTCATGCGCGCCGCCCGATGATGCCTCAGAGGAGGGTGAGGGCGCTGAGACTACAGCTTCTCCGGGGTCGGGAAGCCGGAGGCGATCAATCCAGCGGTGTGGCGATGTTGTGCCAGAGGGAGTCGAACCACTTCTTGGCGTTCTCGACGAACGCGGCTTCCTGCTCGCCGTGGAATTCCGGGTCGGCGGAGAAGCGGAAGAGGTCCGTCTCGAAGCCGAGGACGTCGAAGATGGCCAGTTCCTCGCCCTCGTACGTCACTTCCTCGCGCACCAGGTGGTAGTAGCCCATGAGGGCCTCGGTGCCGTTGAGAACGTACAGCTTCTGGAGGGGAGTCGCGGCCACCGTCCGTATCTCGCAGGAGACCTCCGGTACGTCGTATCTGTCCCGGAAGGTGCGCAGGCCCATCCGCAGCGCCGTCGTCCACACGCCCTGAAGTTCGTGAAGGCGTTCCAGGGGCCGCCTGTCCAACGGGTCGTCGACCATGCGCGGCAGTGCGAGGTAGGCGTCCGCGCTGGGGATGATGGCGCGGACGGTGACCGAGCGCGGGGAGAGCGTGCCGTCGACGAGGGACCGGTGCGGCCGTGCGAGGGCGTTGTTGAGGGTCTCGGTCGTGAGGGAGTAGGCGTCGATCGTGACGTGATCCGATCGGAAGGCCTCGTAGAGCCGCTGTGCCAGCTCCGTGCCGGCGGGCTTGGGCGCGCCGTGGGCGGGCGCGGGCTCGGTCACGGTGGGTGGCGCGCCGCGGCCGGTGTCGGCGAGGAGCCCGTCGCGCCTGAGCTCCTCGAGGGCCTGCCGGACGACGGTGCGGTTGACGCCGAACTCCTCGGCCAGCTCCTTCTGCGTGGGGATGCGGCTTCCCCGCGGCAGCACGCCCGATGAGATTCGCTCACGGAGGGTCGCGGCGACCGTCAGGTGCGGTGGATGCCCGTACTCGGAGGGGCTCGTCCTGTTCACACCAAGACCGTACAACTTCCGGCCAAGACGTGGGAGTTGTACGCCAACAGTTTTCAGCCTTCCGCCAAGTGGGGAGACTTTGATTGAAGTTGGCGTACAACTTGACTCGAATGGCGACCAAGTCCATCAGGTTTCACCAAGTGTGTGCAGTGACCGCCAACCCTCGCGTTCCGGTCCGCCGCCTGTCCGACGACGTACGGGCGTCGAAGCCCCCCGCTTCCGTCAGTTCCGTTCTCGACGAAGGAGGGAATGCCATGCCTCTGTTCGCCCTCATGCTCGCGGGTCTCGTCATCGGTTTCGAGCGACTGGTGGAGTGGCAGTTCGGCGCTCTGGGAGTCATCGGTTTCGTGCTGCTGAGTGTCGGCGTGAAAGCCAGGAACATCACATGCAGCTGCGTCGGTGCCGTGGTGCTCACCATGCTGATCGTCTGAGGCGGCGGCGCGCGGCCGCCGGTCTCAGAAGATGTCCGGGCACCACGCCCGGCGAGACGTACGGAAGAGGGTGTCGGCCAACTCGGCGGCACCCTCGCGGCGTTCCTCGGCGCGGCCCAGTGCCGCGAGCCGTACCGCGGACTCGTCGCCGAGGAAGAGCGTTCCCAACTCCCCTACGTCCATGGCCAGATCGGCGCTCTCGCCGGTGAGCGCGCACACCGCGGCCCCGGGGCCCGCCTCCAGGCGGTACCGGCCGCCGGCGAGTCCCGCGCCGTCCAGCAGCTGAATCACGAGCGTGCCCGGTGCGGCGTAGGTGCGCGCCTCCAGCATGCGCGGCACGTTGAGCGGACGCAGCCACAGGAAGTCGGCGACCGTCGCCGGCCGGGCGGCCCGGGGATCGGGGAGGAGCAGCGGAAGCACGTCGTCCGGGGCGCGGTGCCCGGAACGTACGCGGGTGACCCAGTCGATGGAGAGCATGAAGTGCCACAGGGCGCGCTCGGCGGCGGGTGTGAGGGCGGTGAGGAAGTCCACCTGGGCGGTGTTCTGCGGCAGCTTCCCCTCCCAGTGCTCCCGCACCGTCCAGGAGACCAGGCCCTCGGGCTCGCCCTGCGCGTTGCGGTGCACGGCGTGGAAGGGCGGGGTGAACCCGTCGCCGGGGAAACGCCGTTGACCCGTGTGCCGCCGCCACCACTCCGCGGGCCGGTCGATGACGCCCTGCCGGTGCGGCTGTGCCCGGTAGCGCTCGTACAGGACGGGGCCCAGGTCGCGCACCTCCGCGGCGTCGGCGAGGTCCACGCGCCCGCCCCCGGCGGGCAGGGCGTGGCGCGGATCGAAGCCCGACGCGGCGACCTCCACCTCCCACTCGGTGGTCCAGGCCGCCGGTCCGTAGCCGTACCGGCCGTAGATGGGGTATTCGGCGGCGATCAGCGAGGAGAAGGCGTCACCGCGTTCCTTCGCCGCGACGAGGGCCTCGCTCATCATCCGGGTGAGCAGCCCGCGCCGGCGGTGGGTCGGTGAGACGGTCACGTTCGTCACCGCGCAGGCGGGCAGGCTCGCGCCGCCGGGGACGGTCATCTGCTGCGGCGTCGTACGGAAGGTGCCCACGCAGCGGTCTCCGTCGTACGCACCCTGCGTCCGCGACAGATCGATGCCGGGGCTCCTCGCTGCGACCTCCTCCCCGGAGACCTCCGGACCGCGAAGAAAGCCGACGGAGACCGCGCGGAACCAGTCGGGCAGCTCGTCGGGCGAGGTCAGAGTACGGATCTCCAGGGCCATGCCGTCACGTTAGGCGGGGCGGCCCGCAGCCGCATCCGGATATCCGACCGGCGGGTGTCCCCCGTCAGAACGCCGCGCGGACCTCGCCGACCTTGTGGCCGCCGCCCGTCAGCGGCGAGTCGCCGATGCGTTCGAGCACCGGCGAGTCGACACCGAGCGTCGCGAGCGTACGGGCAAGGACGGGGCCCACGGCGCGGTTGCCGCCGTCGTAGATCTTGAATGCCAGAGCACGGCCGTCGGGGAGCGCCGCCGCCTGCACGGACTCGGCGCCCACCTTCGCCACGGCGCCCGGCAGTTCACGCATCAGCCAGCTGTCGCTTCGCCGGGTGCCGGCCACATGCTCGGGGTGCTCGCGCATGGCTTCGGCGACGCGGCCCTCGGGGGTGTCCGGCGGTGCGAGCGCGATCGTACGGAATGCACGGGCCAGCCCGGTCAGGGAGATCGCCATCAGCGGGGCGCCGCACCCGTCGGTGCCGACGTGGGCGACGCGGTCGCCGGAGAGGGATTCGAGGGTCTCGGCGATCAGCCGCTGAAGCGGATGGGAGGCGTCGAGGTAGCTCTCCGGCGGCCAGCCGCGTGCGGCGCAGACGGCGAGCATCGCGGCGTGCTTGCCCGAGCAGTTCATGGCCAGACGGCTGCGTGCCTCCGCCGCGCCGCCGTCGCCCGCGGCGGCCAGCGCGCGCTCGGCCTCCTCCTGGTCCAGCGGGAGTTCGGCGGGGCACTGCAGGTCCGACTCGGTCAGGCCGTGCTCGGCGAGCATCACGCGGACCATGTCGAGATGGAAGGCTTCCCCGGAGTGGCTGGCCGCGGCCATCGCCAGCCGGGCGCCCGTGAGGTCCAGGCCCGCCCGGAGCATGGCCGCCGCCTGTACGGGCTTGTTGGAGGACCGGGGGAAGAAGGGGGCGCCGGGGTCGCCGAGTGACCGCTCGACGCTGCCGTCGGCGGCGAGCACCACCAGCGAGCCGCGGTGGTGTCCCTCGACGAATCCGGAGCGCACGACCTCGGCGAGCACGGGAGGTATCCCGGAGGGGTCGGCCGTTTCAGCGGTCTGGGAGGGCATCGGCGGCTGCCTTTCAGATCATGACCGGTGCCCCCGGGCGCCGCGCCGCCGCTCAGCGCGTCACGTCGCTGCTGCGGCCGGGTGCGGTCCCCTTACGGGAGCAGGTCTTCCACTTGCGCTTCGCCCTCACGGTACCTGCGTGCGATCTCCGTACTGCACCCGTCGGCCGTGCGCTGTATCACCTGCCGGCGGTGCGAGACCTCCTGCTCGTAGCCGACGAGGCGCCCCATCGCCGCGTGCAGTTCGTCATCCGTACGGGCGGTGAGATCGCTCAACTCGACCTCTCCCAGCATCCGCTCCGCCAGGGAGCGGTACTCCGCGCTGCGCGGTGTGCTCAGCGTGACGTGGCGTGCGGAGGAGCGGTGAGCCGAAGGCCCGTCGGCCAGGATCTGCGGGAGCAGGTCGATCAGCGGAGAGCCGGGGTCGGTGCGCCGCACGAGCTCCGCACGGAGGATGTCGATGCGGCCCTGGAGCATGCGCCGTACATAGCTGAGGTCACCCTCCTCCTGCTTGACGCGGCGGAGCAGCGTCCGAAGCTCGGGCAGCCGCAGGGCGCTGAGTTCGGGGAGCTCCGGAAGGCCGGGGAGATCAGGGCCGTCCGAGGCGTTCGAGCCCGCACGGGCGGCCGGAAGACCACCAGGCGTACGGGCGGCGCCGGTTGCGCTCATGGATGGTGTCCCCTTCATCCTTTATGGCCGCAATAGCGGTGAGAGCAGCGGTACGTACCGCGTGTACGCATCGTGCCACTCTGCGGCGCTCTCGCGCAGCGATGTCGCACCCATCCGGAGCATACGAACAGATCGCCGAGCGGCACGGCATGATGGCTGCTATGCGAGCTGTGGTGCAGAGAGTGAACGGCGCGAGCGTCGTGGTGGACGGCGACCTTCCGGCGGAGCGAGAGGGAAAGGCAGAGACGGTCGGAGAGATCGTCGGCGAGGGACTGTGCGTGCTGGTCGGCGTCACGCACGGCGACACGGCGGCGACAGCGGCGCAACTCGCCCGCAAGTTGTGGTCCCTGCGCATCCTGGAGGGCGAGAAGTCCTGTTCGGACGTGGGAGCGCCGCTGCTCGTGATCAGCCAGTTCACCCTCTACGGTGACGCGCGCAAAAGTCGCCGTCCGACGTGGAACGCCGCCGCGCCCGGAGAGGTCGCCGAGCCCCTGGTGGACGAAGTCGTCTCCCGGCTGCGCGCGTTGGGTGCCGAGGTGGCGACGGGCCGGTTCGGCGCCCGGATGAAGGTCTCGCTGACGAACGAGGGCCCGTTCACTGTGCTGCTGGAGGTCTGACCGCCCGCGAGCGGACAGGGCGCGGACGGCCCACCGGGCCGCCCGCCCGCCGCGCGTCAGGGCGCGACGACGACCTCCTGCGCCGCCGCCGTCGCGTCCCCGCCCGCGATCAGCGCCGCGTCCACCGGCACATTGCGCTTGATCAACGCCATCGCGATGGGCCCGAGTTCGTGGTGCCTGGCGGAAGTGGTGATGAAGCCGAGCTTGCGCCCGTCCGGGCCGTCGTCGGCGAGGCGCACCGCGTCTCCGTGCACCGGCAGACGCACTTCGCTGCCGTCGAGGTGCAGAAAGACCAGCCGCCGCGGCGGCTTGCCCAGGTTGTGCACGCGCGCGACCGTCTCCTGGCCCCGGTAGCAGCCCTTGGTGAGGTGGACGGCCGTGTTCAGCCAGCCCAGCTCGTGCGGAATGGTGCGGTGGTCGGTCTCCATCCCCAGCCGCGGCCTGCGCTCCTCGACGCGCAGTGCCTCGTAGGCCAGGAGCCCCACGGCCGGCCCGTTCGTGTCGGCGAAGGACTTCAGTGCCGATCGCGGCAGGAAGAGGTCCCGGCCGTGCGCGGTCTCGCGTACGGCGGTCTGAGCGGGGGCCTCCGCGATGGACCCGGCCGGGAGGTGCACCACCGCGAACTCCTCGGTGCGGTCGGCGATCTCCACGCGGTAGAAGAACCGCATGCTCTCCAGGTAGGCGAGCAGCGCCTCCTGTGTGCCGGGCTCGGTGTGCATCCACACCGTCTCGCCGTCGTCGACGAGGTAGAGCGCGTGCTCGATGTGCCCGTTCGCGGAGAGGATCAGCGCCTCCGTGGCGTGCCCCGGCGGGAGTTCGCTGACGTGCTGGGTCAGCAGCAGGTGCAGCCACGTGAGCCGGTCGGCGCCGGTGACCGTGACGACACCGCGGTGCGAGAGGTCCACGAAGCCGGTGCCCTCGGCCAGTGAGCGCTGCTCCCGGAAGAGATCGCCGTAGTGTGCGGCGACCCCCTCGTCCTGGCCCTCGGCGGCGACGGCGCCGGGCTGTGAAAGGAGCGGACTGTTCATGCGGCACCACCGGGCAGCACGGGAAGGCATCGGATCGGGCTGTTGAAGCACATACGACCAGACTACGACGGCTCCGGGGCGCCCTTCGAGGACTGCTCCTGACCGGTCGGGGCCGCCCCGGCGGCCCCGGACTGCCGCGAGCACTTCGCGCAGCGCCCGAAGATCGCGAAGTGCTTCATGTCGGTGTCGAAGCCGAACGTCTCCAGCAGGCGGCCCGTGAAGGGCTCGGCCACCGACAGGTCCGCCTCGATCACCTCGGTGCAGTCGCGGCAGACCAGATGCATGTGGTCGTGCCGGTCGGCGAGATGGTAGGTCGGTGCACCGTGGCCGAGGTGCGCGTGTGAGACGAGTCCGAGCTCCTCCAGCAGCTCCAGCGTGCGGTAGACGGTGGAGATGTTCACCCCGCCCGCCGTGCGCCGCACCTCGGCGAGGATGTCGTCCGGCGTGGAGTGCTCCAGTTTGTCCACAGCCTCCAGCACGAGCTGACGCTGCGGAGTCAGCCGGTACCCGCGCGCTCTGAGGTCGCTCTGCCAGTCGGTCGTCATCACAACGACAGTGTAGAACCGTCGCTCACTTGAAGAAGGCGATGCCGTCGTCGGGCAGATCGCCCAGGTCCTTCGCCCATTCGCTGGGGTCGACGACCTTCTTCAGATGGGCCGACATGTAGGGGTGGAGCGGCACTTCCGGAGCCGCCCGCTCGCCGACCCACATCAGATCGCCCTTGACGTAGCCGTACAGCCGCTTGCCGCCGCTGTACTCGGGGGCGGAGGGCGTGCGGGCGATGGCGTCCGTGGCGAGGTCGATCTGCGGCTTCTGCTCGGCCATCTCGCCGTACCACACCTCCGCGACGCCCTGGTCGCGGATCATGACGACCTCGACCTTGCGTTCGGAGTCGATGCGCCAGTAGCCGGTCTCGGTCTCCAGCGGCCGTACCTTCTTGCCGTCCTCGTCGAGCTGCCAGCTGTGTGAGACGTACTCGAGGAAGTCACGGCCGTCGTGGGTGAAGGTGACCTCCTGCCCGAAGTTGCACTTGTCCGTGCCGGGCCCCTCCTCGCCGTCGAGGGCGGCCACGCCCGCGCCCTGCCAGTTGCCGAGGAGGAACGCGAGGGGGACGAGGTCCGGGTGCAGGTCGGACGGAATCTCGATCATGGAAACTCAGACGATCTGTAGGGAGCCTGGGAGAAGGCCGGCGGTCGGTGGTCCCGGTCAGCGGCCGGCGGTCAGCAGCCGCCGGTCAGCGCTGGCCCTGGTAGAGCTTCTTGAGCATGAGACCGGCGAAGGCGACGGTGCCGACGCAGACCAGAGCCATCAGCGCGGTGAAGAATGCCTCAAGCACGGGGTGTGCTCCTTGGGGTGGCGAGAAGTGCTGCGGACGTACACGCCCGAGTCTAGTCGGCACCCGCGCCGGCCCCGTACACGGCCTGTGGACGGAGCGGGCCCGCCCGGGGCGCCCCGGGCGCCGCGGTGCTCAGTAGACGAGTGCCTGTACGCCCTCGTCCATGATCTCACTGACGAACGACTGCGCTCCCGCGATGCGCACGCCCTCCAGAACGTCCTTCTCCTCGATGCCCCGGCGAGCTGCGCACTGCGTGCACAGAGTGATGCGGCCGCCCGCCCGCACACCCGAGATCAGCTCCGGCAGCGGGGCGGCGTGCGGCAGTTCGAACTCCTCGGCCCGGCCCGGCAGCGCGAACCACGCCGATTCACCGGTGAGCCAGAGGGAGACCTCCACGCCGCTGGCCGCGGCCACGGCCGCCACGGTGAACGCCTGCGAGCACCGCTCCGGCGCGTCGGCTCCGGCGGTCACTTTGATCACGAGTTTCCTGGTTGCTGCCATGAGGGCAAGCGTAGGCCGGGCGGCACGGCACGCGGTGCGGCGCCGCCCGGCCCACGCACGAAGGGCCGTGCCCCGGGCGGAAACCCGGGGCACGGCCCCGCACAGCCGTTCAGACGGTCGACGACCGGCCCGTACCGCGGACTCGCGCAGGACGGGTACGTCCGTCAGACCGCGATGGAGACCTCCGAGAGGCCACCGTTCTGCGCGACGACCGTACGGTCGGCCGTGCCGCCCGGCACGAGGGCACGCACGGTCCAGGTGCCCTCCGCCGCGTAGAAGCGGAACTGGCCGGTCGCGGAGGTGGGAACCTCCGCCGTGAACTCGCCGGTGGCGTCCAGGAGCCGCACGTACCCGGTGACGGGCTCGCCGCCCCGGGTGACGCTGCCCTGGATCGTCGTCTCACCGGGCTTGACGGTGGAGGCGTCCGGGCCGCCTGCCTGAGCTCCGCACATGGGTGTCCCTTCGGTTCTCTTCGGTCGGTGCCGGCAGGGCCGGTCAGTCTTCGGTGCCGACGGCCACGGGGACGCCGACCAGTGAGCCGTACTCGGTCCAGGAGCCGTCGTAGTTCTTGACGTTCTCCTGGCCCAGCAGTTCGTGCAGGACGAACCAGCTGTGCGCGGAGCGCTCGCCGATGCGGCAGTAGGCGATCGTGTCCTTGCCGAGGTCCACGCCCTCGCCCTCGTACAGCTCCTTCAGCTCCTGGTCGGACTTGAAGGTGCCGTCGTCGTTGGCCGACTTCGACCACGGGATGTTGCGCGCGCTGGGCACGTGCCCCGGGCGCTGCGACTGCTCCTGCGGAAGGTGGGCCGGTGCGAGCAGCTTGCCGCTGAACTCGTCGGGGGAGCGGACGTCCACGAGGTTCTTGGAGCCGATCGCGTCGACGACCTCGTCGCGGAAGGCGCGGATGGAGGTGTCCTGCGGCTTGGCCTTGTACTGGGTCTTCGGGCGGTCGGGCACTCCCTCGACCAGGTCGCGGGAGTCCAGCTCCCACTTCTTGCGGCCGCCGTCGAGCAGCTTCACGTCCTGGTGGCCGTAGAGCTTGAAGTACCAGTAGGCGTAGGCGGCGAACCAGTTGTTGTTGCCGCCGTAAAGCACGACAGTGTCGTCGTTGGAGATGCCCTTCTCGGAGAGCAGGTTCTCGAAGCCCTCCTGGTCGACGAAGTCGCGGCGGACGGGGTCCTGGAGGTCCTGCTTCCAGTCGATCCGTACGGCGTTCTTGATGTGGTTCTTGTCATAGGCCGAGGTGTCCTCGTCGACCTCGACGATGACCGTCTTGGGGTCGTCGATGCGGTCCTGGACCCAGTCGGCGTCTACGAGGACGTCACTGCGGCTCATGTTTCTCCTCCGAGGCGGATAGCGGGATGAACGGGTGCGTACAGGGCTGAGCAGGGTCGTGCGGGGCGGACGCGCACGTACATGCGGGGGAGCGGATGCGGGGACCGTCAGGCGCACGCGCACGGCGCCGGTACGGCGGGGAGCCCGGGGCCGGCGGGCGGCACGGTGGCCGCGCGGCCACTGGGCCGCTGGGCCCGGGGCTCCGGCGGAGTGTGCGGGGCGGCAGCCGTCAGGAGGGGGTGCGACAGAGCATGGCGGCGACGCGGCACAGGTCGACGGCACGCCGCTTCGTGAGGTTCGCCTGTCGCTTCATGCACACGATCGTAAGGACGACAGAGGCTCCGTGTCACCGCAGATCCGTATCGTGAGACGAATTTGACCGCGATATGGGATTGGCGGGCCGGGCGCGGCCTCCGGGGAGGGCTCCGCCGGGGGGCCGTGGTGCGGCGATGCCTGGTCTGCGGACGCCTTCGTCTCGTGGAATGGGACGCCAGTACGAAGCGGCAGCGGCAGGGGTTGGAGCAGTGGCTGGGCCGGGCCGGCCCCCGTCCGTCCCCGGCCGGAAGCGGACGGGCGGGGCTCAGCCGGTGAGTTCGACGTCCTTGCCGCGCACGGACAGTTCGATGCCCTTCGTGGTGGCCTCGACCCGGTCCAGCTCCAGGCCCTCCGGCAGACCCGCTATCTCCCGTGCGAAGTCGATCCGCTGACGGATCGTGTCCTCCAGCCCGGGGACGTCGCCGCCCGGCACCTCGTCGGCCTCCAGTTTCACCGTGTCACCGCCGGAGACGCTGACCGTGCTGGTGACGCTGCGCCTGAAGTCGCCGAGCACCGGCAGGCTGAGCCCTGCGGTCACCTTGACCCGGCCCTTGCCCTCGCCGTCCTTGCCGCCCCAGGCCACGCGGACACCGTCCGGAGCGGCCTTCGTCAGGTCGTCGTAGGTGACGATCGCGGAGCCGGTGGCCTCGCTCGCCACCGCGGAGTCGTAGCTGTCACTGATGCGGACGTCCTTGAGCTGTGCGTCCACCCGGCTGACCGTCAGCGTGCCCCCCGCGCCCTCCGCCCGGATACCGCTCAGATCCGCGTCGATCTGGTCGAGCTCCCTCGCGAACACCTGCGTGAGGAAGGGGAAGCCCTTGATGTCGATCGACGTGTCGCTCGTCGAGGAGACGCCCTTCGCGTTCTTGATCCGCTCGGCCGCCTCGTCCTCGGCGAGCTTGAGTGCGAGCCGGTCGGCGGCCACGAACAGCACCGCGAGGACGAAGAGGACGATCAGCCCTCTGCGTAGTGCGCGCATCTGCGATCTCCCCGTGCTCGTGGCCGTGGGTGCCGATTCCGCCGGATCTGCCGGTCTTCAGCGAGCCTAACCTGAGCTTTCGTCAGACGAGAGCTCTGCCGAACAGATACACGGCCGGTGCCGCCAGGGTCAGGGGCAGTGCCACTCCCGCCGTCATGTGGACGAAACGCGAGGGGTAGTCGTAGCTGGCCACCCGCAGGCCGACCAGCGCGCAGGCACCCGTCGCCAGCCCCAGCATCGCGCCGGAGATGCCCGGTGCCGCCGGGTAGACGTCTCCCCCCAGGAGCGTGAGGTGACCCACGGCCGCACCCGCTCCCACCGCGGCCAGCAGTGCGAGGGCGGGCGCGGCGAGAGGCGGCAGCGGCAGCGCCCGTACGAGAACGGCGGCGGCGACCGCGGCAGTACCGGCCGTCACGGCGTCCGCCGTGGCCACGTCGAGCGCGCCGAGGAACGCGGCGGCCACGACCGTGAGCGCCGTCGCCGCGAAGGCGGCGGTCAGGGCGTAGAGCCGCTCGTCGGGACCGGACTGGTTGCGCAGGTGGAGCGTGAGCGTGAGGACGCACCACGCCCCGAGAGCGCCGATGAGCACGGCGGGTGTACTGCCGCCGTCGGTCAGCAGGAGGGCGGCGTCGGTCGCCAGCCCGCCGAGGAAGGCGAGCGCGATGCCCTGCCGGGCCGGCCACATCCCGTTCAGCCGGAACCAGCCCGCGGCCGTCACGGCCTGGAGCAGCGCGACGGCGACGGCGAGCGGGACGCTGCCGAGCGGTGCCGCGCCCCCCAGCAGGACGGCGAAGGCGGCGGTGAGCGCGGCGGGCTGGAGCCCCGGTGCGATCAGCGGTGAACTGCTTCCGCGCGCTGCCGTGGCGGGACGCCGCGCCGGGGTGGGGCTGGGCACGCCGGGGGAACCGGGCGCGGCCGGACCGGGCGCGGTCGGACCGGGCGCGGCGGAGGCGGTCGGCGAGGCGGACGAGGCCGGGGCGGTGGCGGCCGAAGGCATCGGTCCCGGATGGGGCCGCCCGTGACCCGGGTACTGCGGCTCGTACGGGTCGTCGCTCCCGTACTGCTTCGGCTGACCGTAGGCGCCGTGCTGCGGCTGCTGCTCGCTCATGCGCTGCCTCCCGCGAACGGCGGGAGCACCTCGACCGTGCCGCCTTCGCTCAGCCGCACCGTGTCGTGGGCGCGCTTGCCGACCGGCTCGCCGTTCACGAGGAACGAGCAGCGCCGCAGCACCGTCGCGAAGTCCGCGTGTTCGTGGTGCCGCTCACGTGCGCCGTCGAGGGCGTCGGCGAGGGTTCCGGCCTCGTACCGCTCCTCGGCGATCCCGGCTGCGGCCTTGGCCGCAGCCCAGTAACGGATCGTGCCACTCGCCATCGTGGGTTCCGTCCCTCCCGCTGTCCTTCTTGCTCGCACCATCATGCCGGGCCGTCGGGGGCGCTCGGCCACCGAGCGGTGATCCACGCGCCTATCCGGTGCAGGAGGGCGGGCGCGGCGGCGTTCTCGGCATGGCCGAAGCCGGGCTCCAGCCACAGTTCGGTGCAGCCGGGATCGGCGGCTCCGGCGAGGGAACGGGGGTGGTCGAGAGGGAAGTACGCGTCCTGGTCGCCGTGTACGACGAGCAGCGGCGTCGGCGCGAGGGCGGGGGCCGCGGCGGTCGGGGAGAGCGGTACGGGGTCCCAGTCGCGGGGGTGGATGCGGGTGCGCAGCCCGTACCGGGAGACGAGCCGGCCCACCGGACGCTGGATCACCCAGTGCACCCGGCGCATGGGCGCCGTACCGCGGTAGTACCAGCGGGCGGGGGCGCTGACGGCGACGACCGCGTCCGCGTGCGTGCCGTGCGGCCCGCCGTCGGTGCCGGACGGCCGGCTGGATGCCGGGGCGGACACCGGTGGTGACGCCGAAGGCGGCGGTGACGGTGACGGTGACGATGACGGCGGCGACGGTGGTGCTGTGCCGGAATGTGCGACCGTGCGCCCCTCGTGCCCCTCCTGCTCCCCGGTGCGTACGGTCTCCCGGCACTGTTCCGCTTCCTCGCGGCCGGGGCGGTGGAGCGCGCCGTGCCGGACGACGACCGAGCCGCCCATCGAGAAGCCGACCGTGGCCACGCGTGCGTGTCCCATCGAGCGCGCCCAGCCGACCGCGGCGGCGAGATCGAGGACCTCGCGGTCGCCGACCGTGGAGTGTCCCCCGGACCTGCCGTGGCCGCGGAAGGAGAAGGTGATCACGGCTCCGTACTGCGCGAAGACCTGTGCGGCACGGCGCACCGCCGGCCGGTCCGCCGATCCGCTGAAACCGTGCGCGAGCACGATCGCGCACGGGGCGGACGGGGCGCCGGCAGAGCCACTGTCCGTACCGCCGCTGCCCGCCCACGGCTCGTACGCCGCGTCGATCCGCACCCCGTCCCCGGTCCGCAGGATCTGCTTCCGGCGCGCACCTTCCGCGTCTGCGTGCTCACTCCCGGTGTCCGTTGCGGTGTCGGAGCGAGCGAACTCACACTGCACTTCGTCGCGCATGTCGGCTATTCTGCTCCGAGTGAAGGATCCGGGCAGCGCCGCCCCCGGGTCCTTTTGTGCTTTCAGGAGCGCAACCGTACGAAGCAGTGCCGTACCGATGTCCCCTCCGCGGGACTGAGGAAGGACCAGACGTGAGTTCGCTACTCCTGCTGACGAATGCCCTCCAGCCCTCCACCGAAGTTCTGCCCGCACTCGGGCTGCTGCTGCACAACGTACGTGTGGCACCGGCCGAGGGCGCGGCCCTCGTGGACACCCCCGGCGCGGACGTGATCCTCGTCGACGGGCGCCGCGACCTGCCGCAGGTGCGCTCCCTGTGCCAGCTCCTCGACTCGACGGGACCCGGCTGCCCGCTGGTGCTCATCGTCACCGAGGGCGGCCTCGCCGCCGTCACCGCCGAATGGGGCGTCGACGACGTGCTGCTGGAGACCGCGGGCCCGGCGGAGGTCGAGGCGAGGCTGCGGCTGGCGACGGGGCGGCGGCAGATCGGTGTGGAAGAGACGCCGACGGAGATCCGCAACGGCGACCTGTCGGTCGACGAGGCCACCTACAGCGCGAAGCTGAAGGGCCGGGTGCTCGACCTGACCTTCAAGGAGTTCGAGCTGCTGAAGTACCTGGCGCAGCACCCCGGCCGGGTCTTCACCCGCGCCCAGCTGCTCCAGGAGGTCTGGGGCTACGACTACTTCGGCGGCACCCGGACCGTGGACGTGCACGTGCGGCGCCTGCGCGCGAAGCTCGGCCCCGAGTACGAGTCGCTCATCGGTACCGTGCGCAACGTCGGCTACCGCTTCGTCTCGCCGGAGAAGGGCGAGAAGTCGGCCGAGGAGAAGAAGGCCGCGGCGGACGCCCGCGCGGTCACCGACGCCGCCACCCGCGTCGCACGTGAAGCGGTGGGCGCCCCGGGCCAGGAGTAGCACGCGCGCGGCCCGCGGCCCGCGGGCGCGGCCGGGGCAGCGCGAGGCCCCGTGCCGGGCGCCCTGCGCGAACCCCGCACGCCCCGCAGACGGCGGATGCTTCCCGCGTAGACTGCGCGGGTGGCGAGGGTGACGCGGGACGATGTGGCAAGGCTGGCGGGTACGTCGACAGCGGTCGTCAGCTATGTGATCAACAACGGGCCGCGGCCCGTAGCACCGACCACCCGGGAACGGGTGCTCGCCGCGATCAAGGAGCTCGGCTACCGTCCGGACCGGGTCGCACAGGCGATGGCCTCGCGCCGTACGGACCTGATAGGCCTGATCGTCCCGGACGCCCGGCAGCCCTTCTTCGCGGAACTGGCCCACGCCGTGGAACAGGCCGCCGCCGAGCGCGGAAAGATGGTGCTGGTCGGCAACTCCGACTACCTCGACGAGCGCGAGGTCCACTATCTGCGGGCGTTCCTGGGGATGCGGGTCTCCGGCCTGATCCTCATCAGCCAGGGCCCCAGCGAGCACGCCGCCGTGGAGATAGACGCCTG
Source organism: Streptomyces sp. TAA204 (assembly GCF_000424965.1). Classification (NCBI taxonomy): domain Bacteria; kingdom Bacillati; phylum Actinomycetota; class Actinomycetes; order Kitasatosporales; family Streptomycetaceae; genus Streptomyces; species Streptomyces sp. TAA204. The sequence continues at coordinate 598,467 of NZ_AUKW01000001.1, read as the reverse complement.
GGACGCCCGGGTCGTACTGCTGCACCGGCGGCCCGAGGCCATCGACGACGTCGCGGTGGTGCTCGACGACGTCGGCGGCGCGCGGCTCGCCACCAGTCATCTGCTGGAGCACGGTCACGAGTACGTCGCCTGCCTCGGCGGCATCGACTCCACCCCCGAGTCCGGGGACCCGGTGACCGACCACGTGGAGGGCTGGTCGCTCGCGATGAAGGACGCCGGGCTCCCGGTGGAGGGGCGGCTCTTCCAGGCGCCGTACAACCGCTACGGCACCTACGAGCTCGCGATGGACCTGCTGCGCCGCCCGGACCGCCCCACGGCGGTCTTCTGCTCGACGGACGACCAGGCGTTCGGCGTGATGCGGGCCGCGCGGGAACTGGGCATGGACGTACCGGAGGACCTGGCGGTGGCGGGCTTCGACGACGTCAAGGAGGCGGGCCTGAGCGATCCGCCGCTCACGACGGTCGGTTCGGACCGCGAGGGCATGGCGAAGGCAGCCGTCGACCTGGTGCTGGACGACTCGCTGCGGGTGGCCGGTTCGCGCGGGCAGCGGCTGCGGCAGTTCCCGGCGGGGCTGGTCGTGCGGCGCTCGTGCGGGTGCGGTACGTCCCCGAGAGGCTGACCCCTCCCGGGATCTTGGGGGCTTCTCAGCGGTGTCTCAGGCCCCTCTCATGGAGCGCGGCCACTGTGGCGGCATGAGCGAACACCAGGCGTTCTCCGGGCCCCCGTCGTCGCCCGCTTCCCGTCCGGCTGCCGCGGGTCCCTCCGGGCCGTCGGCCGTTCCGGACGGTTCCGGTTCCTCTTCCTCTTCCGGGCATCCGCCGCTCCCTCCCCATGCGCCTTCGGGCCCGTACGCGCCTCCCGGGCCGTACGTGCCTTCCGCGAACGCGGCACACGACGGCGGACCCGCCCACGACGGCGGACCCGCCCACGCGGGCAGGCGGCGCGGCGTCCGTATGCCGGTGGCGGCCGTGGCGGCGCTCGCGCTGGGAGCTGCCGCGCTGGGCGGCGGTACGGCGGCAGGGCTCGAGGAGCTGCTCGGCAGGGACGGCGGCAGCGGCGTGAACGGCACCGTCGCCGACGGCAGCCAGGCATCCGCCGGCGCGGACGGCACGGTCTCCGGCGTGGCGCGTGCGGTCGGCCCGAGCGTCGTGGAGATCAAGGCGTCCTCGGACGGCGGAGAGTCCACGGGGTCGGGAGTGGTCGTCTCGGAGGAAGGCGAGATCCTCACCAACAACCACGTGGTGGCGGGAGCGGACAGCGTGCGCGTCACCTTCCACGACGGCAGCACGGCCGAGGCCGACGTCGTGGGCAGGGCGGCGGACCGCGACATGGCCCTCATCGAGGCGCGTGACGCGGACAGCCCGACCCCGGCGAAGCTCGGCGACTCCGACAAGGTGGGTGTCGGCGACCAGGTCGTCGCCATCGGTTCCCCCCAGGGGCTCACGGGCACCGTCACCAGCGGCATCGTCTCGGCGAAGGACCGGGACGTGACCGTACGGAACGAGGGCGGGGACGGCGGGGACGGTGGCGGCGGCCAGGGGCGTCAGGGCGGCGACTGGCCGTTCGAGTTCGGCGGCGGCCAGTACAACGGCGACCCGGGCGAGGAGACGACCACCTACAAGGCCATCCAGACCGACGCCTCGCTCAACCCCGGCAACTCGGGCGGCGCGCTGGCCACCATGGACGGCCGGGTCATCGGCTTCAACTCCGCGACGTACTCCTCCGGTTCGGGTTCCGGTTCCGGCGCGGGTGCGAGTTCGGGTCTGGGCTTCGCCGTCCCCGTCAACGACGTCAAGGACGTCCTGGGCGACCTGCGTTCCGGCGCCGGGGAGGTCTGACCGTGACCACGGAGCCCTACGCGGCCGCCGCCACGGCTCCCGCCCCGGCCGTCGTCCCGGGTGTCGCCCCGGCGCCCGCCGCTGATGCGAAGCTGGACCCCATGGTGGCCATGAAGGTGCTGATCGTCGACGACGAGCCGGCCGTCCGGGACGCGATCCGCCGCAGCCTCGTCTTCGAGGGGTACGAGACGGCGCTCGCCGTCGACGGGCTGGACGCGCTGGAGAAGACCCCCGCGTACGACCCCGACCTGATCCTCCTCGACGTGCTGATGCCCCGCATGGACGGGCTGACGGTCGCCCGGCGGCTGCGCGCCGCCGGGCGCCGCGTGCCGATCCTGATGCTCACCGCCCGCGACACCGTGGGCGACCGGGTCACGGGACTGGACGCCGGAGCCGACGACTATCTCGTCAAGCCCTTCGAACTGGACGAACTGCTGGCCCGCATCCGCGCACTGCTGCGCCGCACCTCCTACGCCCAGCAGCAGGCCGGCCCCGGCGTGGACCCAGCCGCCGGCGCGCCGGGCTCACTGAGCTTCGGCGATCTGCGGATGGACCTGGGCACGCGGGAGGTGGCGAGGGGCCCACGCACGGTCGAGCTGACCCGGACCGAGTACATGCTGCTGGAGATGTTCCTCTCCCACCCGCGCCAGGTGCTCACGCGTGAGCAGATCCTCAAGTCCGTCTGGGGCTTCGACTTCGAGCCCTCGTCCAACTCACTGGACGTCTATGTGATGTACCTGCGGCGCAAGACCGAGGCGGGCGGTGAGCCGCGCCTCGTGCACACGGTGCGCGGCGTCGGCTACGTCCTCAAGGACGACGCGGCGTGAAGCTTCCGGCCCGGCCTGCGCTGCGGCTGAAGCTGTCCGCGCCGCCGCTGCGCTCCCGTCTGGCGCTGCTGGCCGCGGTGACGGTGGCGCTCGCCGTGGCGGCCTGCGCGACGGCCTGCTGGTTCCTCGTACGGGCGCAGCTGATCGGCTCGCTGGACGAGGCGCTGCGCAACAACAACCGTGTCGACCCCAGCTTCATCGTGGGGCAGGTCAGCGCGGGGCAGTGCTCACCGGCCGACCAGCGGGCGCCTAACCCCTTCGACGCGACCGTCCAGGTCGTCGACCGGCACGGCAAGAGCTGCGTCATCGTCGGCAGCAAGGTGGAGATCGCGCCGGGCGACGTCGCGGTGGCCGAACGCAAGCAGATCGAGTCGGTGCACACCTCGCCCAGCACGGACGGCTCCGGCACGGAGTACCGCGTCCTCACCAGCCCGGTGGAGGGCACCGACGTGGCGGTGTCGGTGGCACGGCCGATGACCGAGACCGACAGGTCGCTGCGGAACCTCGCCCTGATCCTCGCGCTGGTCGGCGGCGCGGGCGTTCTGGCCGCGGCGGGTGCGGGTGTCGCGCTGGCGCGCGCGGGTCTCCGTCCCGTCGACCGCCTGACCGGTGCGGTCGAGCACATCGCTCGCACGGAGGACCTCGGGGTGCGCATCCCCGCCGACGGGGACGACGAGATCGCCCGGCTCTCGCGCTCGTTCAACTCGATGACCGAAGCGCTCGCCTCCTCACGTGAGTTGCAGCAGCAGCTGATCGCCGATGCCGGGCACGAGCTGCGCACGCCGCTGACGTCGCTGCGTACGAACATCGAACTGCTCGTGCGCAGCGAGGAGACCGGACGGTCGCTGCCGCCCGAGGACCGGCGGGCACTTCTGGAGTCGGTACGGGCGCAGATGAGCGAACTCGCGGCGCTCGTCGGCGACCTGCAGGAGCTCTCGCGTGAGGCGTCGCCGGGCGGCGGGCGTGTGGACGTCGTCGCGCTGCACGAGATCACCGAACGGGCGGCACAGCGGGTGCGTCTGCGCAGCACGCGTGTGGCCGTCACGGTGCGCACGGAGCCCTGGTACGCACGGGGCGACCCCCCGGCGCTGGAGCGTGCCGTGGTCAATCTGCTGGACAACGCGGTCAAGTTCAGCCCGGACGGGGGCACTGTCGAGGTCGGGCTGAGCGAGGGGACGCTGCGCGTACGGGACCGGGGGCCGGGGATCGGCGAGGAGGAACTGCCCTACGTCTTCGACCGGTTCTGGCGCTCTCCGTCCGCGCGGAGTCTGCCAGGTTCGGGGCTGGGCCTGTCCATCGTGGCCCGTACGGTCGAGCAGGCGGGTGGCGAGGTGACTCTGGAGCCGGTGGACGGGGGCGGTACGGAGGCGGTGCTGCGCCTGCCGGGCGCACCGCAGGCGCCTGACGGGCCGGACGGGACAGAGGGGCCGGACGGCTCGTCAGGCGGGCCGCAGGGCCCGGGCGGGAACGAGGACCGGACCGAGGACCGGACCGGGGACGCGCCACCTGAGAGTTTGACTTGAACTTAACTTCATGTATGAGCCTGGGTCCGTCAGCTCGCGCACGTCACGTGCGGGGGACACCGTGACCCAGGAGAGTTCCGATGGAAAGCAACAAGCCGCTGCGCCTCGCGGTCATCGTCGCCAGTGTCCGCTCCGGCCGTTTCGGCCCGACCGTCTCGGACTGGTTCGCCTCGGAGGCCAGGAAGCACGGCAGCTACGAGGTGGACGTGATCGACCTCGCCGAGGCCGATCACGAACTGCCCGTCTCGTTCCCGGACTTCCGTGCTTCACTGCCGCCCCGCGTCGCACGGGTCCGGGACAGCCTCTCCCGGCGGCTCACCGCCGCCGACGCCTTCGTGATCGTGACCCCGGAGTACAACCACAGCTTCCCGGCGCCGCTGAAGAACACCATCGACTGGTTCAGCAGCGAGTGGCACGCCAAGCCCGTCGGGTTCGTCTCCTACGGCGGCATGGCAGGCGGCCAGCGCGCCGTCGAGCAGCTCCGGCAGGTCTTCCCCGAACTGCACGCGGTCACCGTCCGGGACACCCTCAGCTTCCACATGGCCTGGGAACGCTTCGCCGAGGACGGCCGGCCGCGCGACGAGGAGGGGACCGGCGCCGCCGCCAAGGGCATGCTCCGGCAGCTGGAGTGGTGGGCGCTGGCGCTGCGGGAGGCCCGCGGCAAGGTCCCGTACTCCTCGGCCGTCTGAAGCGCCGCAAAGGGCGTTCCGCGCCCGCGGATTCACGGTCGGGGGCACGGGTTCCCGTGGCCGGGGAGTACAGCGGCCCGTGCCTCTCGTAGGGTCTTCTCCCATGAGCGACGTGGTGGTAGTGAGCGAGGCGTCGGCCGAAGTCGTGCGGGACGTGCAGACGCTGATCGACGAGTCGATCGGTACGGACGGTCAGTCACCCCTGTCGGAGCAGGGGTGGTTGCATCTGCGCGGAGGGCTGCGGACCGGCGTCCGGCATCTGCTGCTGCGGCGGGACGGTCAACTCCTCGGGTACGCGCAGCTGGAGGACACCGACCCCGTCGAACCGCCCACCGGTGAACTGGTCGTGCACCCCGACCACCGCGGGCGCGGGTACGGACGGCAGCTCGGGCAGGCGCTGCTGAACGAGTCCGGCAAGAGGCTGCGGGTGTGGGCGCACGGCGGCCACCCCGCGGCACGCCACCTCGCCCAGGTGCTCGGCATGGCGCTCTTCCGGGAGCTGCGCCAGATGCGGCGCCCGCTCACGGGCGCCTCCACCCCCGCACTGCCCGAACCGGTGCTGCCGGAGGGCGTGACCGTACGCACCTTCCGGCCCGGCGAGGACGACACCGCGTGGCTGGCGCTGAACGCCGCGGCCTTCTCCCACCACCCCGAACAGGGCAGCCTCACCCAGCGCGACCTGGACGACCGGAAGACGGAACCGTGGTTCGACCCGGCGGGCTTCTTCCTGGCCGAGCAGGAGGGTGAGCTGATCGGCTTCCACTGGACGAAAGTGCACAGCGCGGACCAGCTCGGCGAGGTCTATGTGCTGGGTGTCTCACCCGCCGCGCAGGGCAGCGGGCTGGGCAGGACCCTCACGGCCGTCGGGCTGCGCCACCTGGAGCGCAACCGGGGGCTGCCGACCGCGATGCTCTACGTCGACGCCGACAACGTGGCCGCCGTCCGCGTCTACGAGCGGCTGGGGTTCCGCACGTACGAGACGGACCTGATGTACCGCACGGAGACCTGACCAGACCTGATCTGACCTGACCGCCTCCCCCGTTTCCCCCGCCCCTCGGTGCTCCGTGTGCCGCGCGCTTCAGTGATCGCGCGCACGTGGCGTGGCGCTCGCCTGAGCGCCATGTGCGCGTAACCATTGATTCAGACGTGCTTGCGAGCATCGTCGAATGCAGCCGTACGCTCGCCCTCACGCCACCCGTACCGGATCGGCCGGTGCGGGGAACAATGGGGTCATGAGCGAGCCCGTGTCACGTGCCGCATCACCCGCTCCCTACTCCCTCCCACCCGCCGGGACGGCGGACGGAACCGCCGGACAGGCCGCCGGACTGGACCCCGGTCTCGACGCCGACCCGGACGTCTACCCGGCGCCCGGACGGAACGCGGGGGAGACGGACCCCGACGACCTCCCCCCGGATCGCTTCCTGGACCGGGAGCGCAGCTGGCTCGCCTTCAACGAGCGTGTGCTGGAACTCGCCGAGGACCAGGAGGTACCCCTGCTGGAAAGGGCGAACTTCCTCGCGATCTTCGCCGGCAATCTGGACGAGTTCTTCATGGTCCGCGTCGCCGGTCTGAAGCGGCGCATCGCGACCGGTGTCGCCACCCGCTCGGCGTCCGGGCTGCAGCCGCGCGAGGTGCTGGAGCAGATCTGGACCATCTCCCGCGAACTGATGGCGCGGCACGCCCGCTGCTACCAGCGGGAGACAGCACCCGCGCTCGCCGCTGAGGGACTGCACCTGATCCGCTGGGGCGAACTGACCGAGAAGGAGCAGGCCCGCCTCTTCACCCTCTTCCGGCAGCAGATCTATCCCGTGCTCACGCCGCTCGCCGTCGACCCGGCGCACCCCTTCCCCTACATCTCGGGGCTGTCACTCAACCTGGCCGTCGTCGTACGCAACCCCGTCACAGACCAGCAGCACTTCGCACGTGTGAAGGTTCCGCCGCTGCTCCCGCGCTTCCTGGAGGCGTCGCCGCATCGCTGGGTGCCGCTGGAGGACGTCATCGCCGCCCATCTGGAGGAACTCTTCCCCGGCATGGAGGTGCTGGCCCACCACATGTTCCGGGTGACGCGGAACGAGGATCTGGAGGTCGAGGAGGACGACGTGGAGAACCTTCTCCAGGCGCTGGAGAAGGAACTGCTGCGCCGCCGCTTCGGACCGCCCGTACGGCTGGAGGTGGAGGAGTCGATCGACGAGTACGTGCTGGACCTGCTCGTGCGCGAACTGAACGTCTCCGACTCCGAGGTGCACCCGCTGCCCGGCCCGCTGGACCTGACCGGACTGTCCGGGATCGTCTCGGCCCTGGACCGGCCGGAGCTGAAGTACCCGAACTTCGTCGCCGGCACGCAGCGCGACCTGGCGCAGGTGGAGTCCGCGCAGCCGCCGGACATCTTCGCCGCGCTGCGCGAACGGGACGTACTCCTGCACCACCCCTACGACTCCTTCTCCACCTCCGTGCAGGCGTTCCTGGAGCAGGCCGCCGCCGATCCGCACGTACTGGCGATCAAGCAGACGCTGTACCGCACCTCCGGGGACTCACCGATCGTCGACGCCCTCATAGACGCGGCGGAGTCCGGCAAACAGGTGCTGGTCCTGGTCGAGATCAAGGCGCGCTTCGACGAGCAGGCCAACATCAGGTGGGCGCGCAAGCTGGAGGAGTCCGGCTGCCACGTCGTGCACGGACTCGTCGGACTCAAGACGCACGGCAAGTTGTCGCTGGTGGTGCGGCAGGAGGGCGAGACGCTGCGCCGCTACGCGCACGTCGGCACGGGCAACTACCACCCCAAGACGGCACGCCTTTACGAGGACGTGGGGCTGCTGACCGCGGACAAGGACGTCGGGGCGGACCTGTCCGACCTGTTCAACCGGCTGTCCGGGTACTCGCGCCGGGAGACCTACCGGCGGCTGCTGGTGGCACCCACGTCGCTGCGGGACGGGCTGGTCGCGCGCATCCAGCGGGAGATCGTCCACCACCGTGCGGGGCATCCCGCCTTTGTGCGCTTCAAGGTCAACTCCATCGTCGACGAGGCCGTCGTCGACGCCCTGTACCGGGCGTCCCGGGCGGGAGTGCCCGTCGACCTGTGGGTGCGGGGGATCTGCGCGCTGCGTCCGGGGGTGCCGGGGCTGAGCGAGAACGTACGGGTGCGCAGCGTGCTGGGCCGGTTCCTGGAGCACTCCAGAGTGTTCGCGTTCGGGAACGGCGGTGAGCCGGAAGTGTGGTTCGGGAGCGCCGACATGATGCACCGCAATCTGGACCGCCGCATCGAGGCACTGGTGCGTGTTCCCGACCCCGCGCACCGCGCCTCACTGATCAAGCTGCTGGACACGGGCATGGCCGACGACACCGCCTCCTGGCACCTGGGCCCGGACGGCGACTGGACGCGGCACGCCCACGACCCGGACGGACAGCCGCTGCGCAACGTCCAGGAATCGCTGATCGAGCGCCGGAGAAGACGACGTGGTCCGGCGGCATGACGCACGAACAGGACTTACGAGCGCACGGCCCGCGGGGTGGGCCGGGGGAGCGCGGTGAGTGCCGTGAGCCCGTGAGGGGACTGTGATGGGGCAAGGGGAGACAGCCGGTCAGGGCCGGCTGCTGCCTCCCGTCCGCGGGGGAGCCGACCGCGGCGGCGGCAGCGCCGGGGCCGGGTCCGCGGCCGGGAGAACAGCCGGGGCCGCGGGCGGGAGAGCCGCCGGGCCCGCGACCCGGACCCCGCCCGGAGCCAGGGGGGACGCGCCGAGTCCGGTCCTGCCTCCGGTGCCGGCGGGGACGCCCGCCGCCGCGCCCGCCGCACGGCCCGCGAACGTGGAGACGGCGGACGCGGCGGAGATGCTCGGCGGAGCCCTGCAGGCATGGGCGGCCGACTTCCTGCGCAGCCTGCGCAGGCACTCGGAGAGCGCGGGCAGCGCGGAGACGGCCCCCCAGGCAGCCGAAGCGGTGCGCGGCCTGCGGCGGACGGGCCGCCGTCTCGGCGGCACCCTGCACACCTACCGCTCGCTGCTGGACGCGGCGTGGGCGGACCGGCTCGCCGTGGAACTGCGCTGGCTCTCGGACACGCTCTCCCGTGAGTACCTTCTCGCCGACCGGCTGGAACGGCTCCACGGTGCCCTGTACCGGCTCGTCGGCGACTCCGGCGGCGACGGGAGCGAGACCGGCTCCGGCAGGCGCGCGGCCGGCGGCGAGGGCGGGCGCTCCGCCGGCGCCGCAGTCCGCGGCGGCGGTCCGGACACCCTGCTGCCCGCGGGTGCCGCCCGGGCGGGCGCCCTGCTGGAGCGGCAGCTCACCCTCGCCCGTACGCGTGCGCACTCGGCGGCACTCCAGGCGCTCGTCTCCGGCCGCTTCCACGCGGTCGCCGACGCGGTGGCCGTGCTGGCCTCCGAGGTGCCGCTCGCACCGGACGGGGCGCCGGGGCGGACGGCTGCCGAGGTGCTGGTGCCGCCGGCGGACCAGGCCCGGCAGCGGCTCGTCCAGGCGGTCCGGGCACTCCGGCTTCCGCAGGCCGACGTGGCGGGCCAGGACGGCGCCCTCTCGCGGCCGGTGACCGTACGGAGGCCGCGGATGCGCGAGGACGCGGCATGGCACGAGGTGCGTGTGCTGCTGCGGTTGCACGGGTATGCCGAAGAGGTTCTGCTGAATGCGGAGCGGGCCGTCCCCGACGACGCGGACGGTGCGCGGTCCTGGCCGGCTTCGGCCCGTGCTGTGCTCGACAGTCACCGTGACGCCGTGGAGGCGGCTGAGGCGGCCGCCTCAGCCGCCCGTACGCCGCGCATCGCGCCCGCGACGGCGTACGCGCTCGGGGTGCTGCACGCGGACCAGCGGCAGGAGGTCGAGGTGGCCCGTGCCGCCTTCGGACGGCTGTGGCATCAGCCCAGGCCACATGTGCCTCCACATGTGACGCATCCCATGCCGTGACCGCTGTTCATAACCTTGAGTCCCGGCTTGTCAACTTTCCTCGGGTCGGTGTATATAAGAAAGCACAGGGCATCGCACGGAAGTGCAATCCATGGAGGGAGATGAACAGTGATGCTCATGCGTACCGACCCGTTCCGCGACTTCGACCGCATCACACAGCAGGTCTTCGGCACGCAGGCACGCCCCGCGGGCATGCCGATGGAGGCCTACCGCGCGGGTGACGAGTTCGTGATCCACTTCGATCTGCCCGGTGTCGCGCCGGAGGCCGTCGACCTGGACGTCGAACGGAACGTCCTCACGGTGCACGCCGAACGCCGCTCACCGGCCCCCGGTGACGCCGAACTGATCGCCGCGGAGCGCCCCTCGGGCAGATTCAGCAGGCAGGTCTTCCTCGGCGACACCCTGGATTCCGACCGGATCGACGCCTCCTACGACGCGGGCGTGCTGACGGTTCGCATTCCGGTCGCCGAGCAGGCGAAACCACGCAAGATCCAGATCAGCGGCGGCGATTCGGGGACCCACCAGATCGCCGGCTGAGCAAGAAACGGTACAATCCGCAGTACAAGAGGTGAGGGTCATCCGGCGCGGGCGGCTGAGCAGGCAGAAGTTTACGCCCGCCCCGGAAAGCCACCCTGCTGCACATCTCTTCCCGGCCCTCGGGGCGCAAGGCCCGAGGGCCGATGTCACGTAAGCCGAAGGAAGGAACACACAGGTATGCGGTGGAGCGAGTTCGTTGCCAGGGTGGCCGAATACGGCCGCTACGCCTCGGAGGACGAGGCCAAGCGGATCGTGCGGATCGTGCTCTCGGAGGCAGGCGGGCACGTGGCTCCGGACGTCCGCGCCGAACTGGCGCAGCGGCTTCCCGCGCCGGCGGCGGAGGCGCTGGCCTTCCAGCTCCCGGCCACCAAGCCGCTCTCCGCCTCGGAGTTCGTCGACTGCGTCGCGGACCGCGTCGAGGGCGCGACGCACGCCACCGCCCGCTGGCACGTGAGCTCGGTGCTGTCGGTCGCGGCCGGCGTGTGCGGCGAGGAGCTGACCGACCGCGTCCTCGCCTCCCTGCCCCCCGGGTACGCGATTCTCTTCGGCCGCGGTGAGCTGAGCAGGGCGGCAGCCTGAGACCCGGTCCGCATGCTCGTCGGACAGCCTCGGCTGTACGGCGGGCATGCGGGCCGGGCCGGCTCCCGGCTCAGCACACGCGGCCGCCAGGAGCGAGCGCGCTCCAGCGCACGCTGATCTCTCCCTGCCGCCAGCGCTGAGGGCCGTCCGTCACGGGCCAGTGCTGCGCCAGGGCGTGCGCCGCACGCATCCAGCGCTGCCGGGCACTGAGCGCCCCGTAGGGCGATGCCGCCGCCCACGCGCGGTCGAAGTCGCGCAGGAACGCGTGGACCGGCTCGCCGGGGACGTTGCGGTGGATCAGTGCTTTGGGGAGCCGCTCCGCGAGGTCGGAGGGAACTGTCAGCGAGGCCAGCCGTGCGGCGAAGGTGACCGTGCGCGGCCCGTCCGCTCCGAGCGCCACCCACACGTGGCGCCGTCCGATCTCGTCACAGGTGCCGTCGATGAGCAGCCCGTCCGGCGCCAGATGTGCGCGCAGACGGTTCCACACGGGGGTGACTTCCGCCACGTCGTACTGGCGCAGCACGTTGGCGGCGCGGACCAGCACCGGCCGAGGCCCCTCCGGCAGGGGAAGTTCGAACCCGCCGCGTATGAACGTCAGCCCTTCGCACACGTACGGGAGCGCGGCGGCGACCCGCTCCGGCTCTATCTCGACGCCTGCCACACGGACGTCCGCGCGCACCTCGCGCAGCCGGCCGAGCAGTTCGACGGCGGTCCACGGCGCCGCACCGTAGCCGAGGTCGACCGCCAGGGGAGGCGCGGCGGAACGGCGCAGCGCGGGGCCGAGCGCCGAGGCGATCCACCGGTCCATGCGCCGCAGCCTGTTGGGGTTGGTGGTGCCGCGCGTCACTGTCCCGACGGGACGGGCAGGAGAGCGGGCGGCCATGGCAAGAGCGTACGGGCAGGGGGCCGCGGGCCGGGCGTGCGGCGGTGTTGTCACGATTCGGCAAAACGGAAATGGGAAGCCGACCCTCCGGTGTTGTTCCCACGGGCCCTTGAGGCTCTGCGCGACGTACGCCACAGGAGCCACCGAGGAGGCAACCGCCCGTGAGCCAGTACATAGCGCGGCTGGGCCAGATGCGTGCCCGGCTGCCCCAGCAGCAGCGGCCCCTGCTGCGGCTGCCCGGGCCCTCGCGCCGGCCGCGCAGGGTGGCCATGCTCAGCGTGCACACCTCACCGCTGCACCAGCCCGGCACGGGCGACGCGGGCGGCATGAACGTCTACATCGTCGAACTCGCCAGGCAGCTCGCCGAGCACGGCACCCAGGTGGAGATCTTCACCCGCGCCACGACCGCCGCTCTTCCCCCCAGCGTCGAACTCGCCCCCGGTGTGCTCGTACGGCACATCGACGCCGGCCCGTACGAAGGGCTGTCCAAGGAGGACCTGCCCGCGCAGCTGTGCGCGTTCACGCACGGCGTGATGCAGGCGTGGGCGGGCCACCGGCCCGGCCACTACGACCTCGTCCACTCCCACTACTGGCTCTCGGGACACGTCGGATGGCTCGCCGCGCAGCGCTGGGGCGTTCCGCTCGTCAACGCCATGCACACCATGGCGAAGGTGAAGAACGCCGCCCTCGCGGACGGCGACACCCCTGAACCCGCGGCCCGCGTCATCGGGGAGACGCAGATCGTACGGGCGGCCGACCGCCTCATCGCCAACACCGCCGAGGAGGCGGGCGATCTGGTGCGGCACTACGACGCCGACCCCGCGCGTACCGCCGTGGTCCACCCCGGTGTCAACCTGGCACGATTCCGTCCCGCCGACGGACGGGCCGCCGCACGCGCGAGGCTCGGACTGCCGCAGGACGCGCTGATCCCTCTCTTCGCCGGGCGTATTCAGCCCCTCAAGGCGCCGGACATCCTGCTGCGCGCCGTCGCGCAGCTCGTGGACGAGGACCCGGCACTGCGCGGACGGATGCTCGTCCCGGTGGTGGGCGGACCGAGCGGCAGCGGACTCGCCAAGCCGGAGCGGCTGCACAAGCTCGCCGCCAAGCTCGGCATCTCGGACGTGGTGTGCTTCCGGCCGCCGGTGGGGCAGGAGGAGCTGGCCGACTGGTACCGCGCGGCCAGCGTGCTGGTGATGCCGTCCTACAGCGAGTCGTTCGGGCTGGTCGCCGTCGAGGCGCAGGCGTGCGGCACCCCTGTCGTCGCCGCGGCGGTCGGCGGTCTGCCCGTCGCGGTGCGCGACGGTGTCAGCGGCTTCCTCGTCGAGGGGCACGACCCGCGGGAGTACGCACGTGCCCTGCGGCACTTCGTCCCCGGCCCGGGAGGGAGCGCCACGCCGGACGGCCCGCACGGGCCGGCCGACCGCATGGGCGAGGCGGCGGCTCGGCACGCCGAGGGCTTCGGCTGGGAGGCCGCCGCGGCGGGCACGCTCGAGGTCTACGCCTCAGCGCTGCACGATCAGCGCCGTCGCCTACGATCGGCTCATGGCTGAGGCGAAGGACGGCACACCGGACGCGGCGGCCGGCGACGGTTCCGCGAGAGCGCGGGGCGCGCTCGAACAGGCCCTGCGCGAAGCCGAGGTGGAGTGGGAGAGCCCGGCCCAGGGCACCTACGTCGTCACGCTCCCCGGCACGCGGAAACTCTCCACCACGTGCTCCCTGGTCGTCGGCCGGCACTCCCTCTCCGTCAACGCCTTCGTCGTCCGCTGCCCCGACGAGAACCACGCCGCGGTGCACCGCTGGCTCCTGGAGCGCAACACCCGCCTCTACGGGGTGAGTTACGCCCTGGACAAGCTGGGCGACATCTATCTGGCCGGCCGCCTCCCGCTGAGCGCCGTCACTCCCGAGGAGGTCGACCGGCTGCTGGGCGCCGTGCTGGAGAACGCCGACGGCTCCTTCAACACACTGCTGGAGATGGGCTTCGCGACCGCCATCCGGCGCGAGTACGACTGGCGCACGTCCCGCGGCGAGTCGACCCGCAACCTCGACGCCTTCACACATCTCACGGGCGGCGGCACCCGGGACGACCGCGGCTGACGGTGGCCTGCCGGTGAGTACCGATGCCCGTCCGGGAGCGACACGGCGGGCGTGAGGGGAGGGGGAGTTCGTGGTGAAGCGACAGCGGACAATCGCCGGTCTGCTCCTGGCTGCCGGCGCCTGCATCGCGGCGTCTCAAGTGGCCAAGAGTGCCGCGGCTGTCCTCTGGTGCGTCGCGCTTGTGTCCCTGCTGGCCGCCGCCGGACTGGCGGCGAGGGCGGCAAGGAACAGGGACGGCTGAGCGGCCGGCGGCTGAGCGGCCGGCCGACCGACCGGCTGAGCGGCCGGCTCACCTCCGCGCAGACACGGAGAGGCCGCAGGAAGGCCGTGGGCCCGGAGCTTCGTGCTCCGGCCCCACGGCCCGCCCCGCGGTCGTCGTACCCGCCGTACCGGCCGTCAGGTGCCCGGCCGGACGCGTCGGCCTCTCCCGCTATCCGCCCAGTCCCCAGTCGGCGGTGATGTGACCGGTGGAGCAGATCGTGTCGAGGAAGTGCGCTCCGGCCGTTCCGCAGCCCTCGTCCGGCTTCACGGGGGTGCCGTGGCCCATGCCCTGCACCGAGTAGTCGCGTACGACGACGTCGCCGTCGCCGTTCGTGTAGTCGGTACGGGTAGTGCCGCCCGTCAGCTCCTCCGTCCCGTCCGGCTCCTGGTCGGCACCGTGCACGTCCGTCCACTGCTTCACCGACTCGGCGGCGTTGGCGGGGACGACGGTCGTGTCGGCCGTGCCGTGCCAGACCGACACGGTGGGACGCGCGCCCGAGTGGTCCGGAGCGGCGTTCCTGGCCAGGTCGCCCCACTGGGCCGCCGACTTGCTCACACCCGGGTTCATGCAGGTGAACGCCTCGGCCACGGTGGCGGCACACCCGTGCGGCAGGCCCGCGACGACGGCCCCGGACCTGAAGACGTCCGGATAGGCGGCCAGCATCGAGGACGTCATCGCGCCGCCCGCCGACAGCCCGGTGACGAACACCCGCGAGGTGTCCGCGTCGAGGTCGGCGACCGTGCGGTCCACCATCTGCTTGATCGACAGCGCCTCGCCCCGGTCCCGTGAGGCGTCACCGGACTGGAACCAGTTGAAGCACTTGTTGATGTTGTTGCCCTGCTCCTGCTGTGCGGCGACGACGGCGAAGCCGCCCGCGTCGGCGGCGCTCTGCCAGCCCGCGCCCTCGAAGTACGTGGGCGCGTCCTGGGTGCAGCCGTGCAGTACGACCACGACAGGGCTGCCGGCGGGCAGCCCTTCCGGCGTGTAGCGGTACATGCTGAGCGCGCCCGGGTTGGAGCCGAAGCCGGCGACCTCCTCCAGGCCCGCCGCCGCCCGTGCCTGTCCTGCCTGCACCTGTCCTGTCTGCACCGCTTCCGCCCGCGGCGCCGGCGGCTGTGCCGAGGCGGTGCTGCTTCCCAGGGTGGCCAGCCCGAGTGAGGCCAGGGTGGTCATGATCAGAGCGACTCTTCGCCTTGCAGCTTTCATGGCGCTCCTTCCGTGGGGATCCCGCGGGGGCCCGTGGGGAGCCTCCCGGGGGAGTGGTCCCGTGGGGGTCGGGCCGACCGTAGAGGCGCACGGGTACGCGGCCGAACGTGTGGTGCGTCCAGCGGTTCCGGGTGGCGAGTGTGGCGTGACCACATTGGGCGCCGATGTGCACGCGCCTAGCTTTGCGGCATGACCGAGCAGCTCTCACCCGCCCCGCACTCCGTCGCCCTCGATCTCACCGGACGAACCGCGCTGGTGACCGGTGCCGCGAGCGGCATCGGCCGCGCCTGCGCCCTGCGGCTGGCGGCGGCGGGTGCCAAGGTACGGGCGGTCGACCGCGACGCCGCCGGACTCGACGCCCTGCAGGGCGACGCGGTGCAGCCCTACCCGCTCGACCTCACCGAACCGGACGGACTGGACGCCGCCGAGAGCGCCGCGGCCGGCTCCGACATCCTCGTCAACGGTGCCGGCTTCCAACTGGTCCGGCCCATCGAGGAGTTCCCTCCCGCCGAGTTCCACAGGCTCCTCACGGTGATGCTGGAGGCTCCCTTCCGGCTCATCCGCGGCGCCCTTCCGCACATGTACGAGCAGGGCTGGGGGCGGGTGGTGAACATCTCCTCCGTGCACGGGCTGCGCGCCTCCGCGTACAAGTCGGCCTACGTCTCCGCCAAGCACGGCCTGGAGGGCCTGTCCAAGGTCACCGCCCTGGAGGGCGCGGCACACGGAGTCACCTCCAACTGCGTCAGCCCCGCCTACGTCCGTACACGCCTGGTGGAGCAGCAGATCGCCGACCAGGCGGAGGCCCACGGCATCTCGGCCGACCGGGTGGTCTCCGAGATCCTGCTCGCCGACTCCGCGCTCAAGCGGCTCCTCGAACCGGAGGAGGTGGCGGAAGCCGTGGCCTATCTGTGCGCGCCGGAGGCCTCCTTCGTCACCGGTGCCTCGCTTCCGCTCGACGGCGGGTGGACAGCGCACTGACGTGCCGGCCGCCCCGGACGCGCGGCCCCTCTCCCGTCCCTGTGAACCGCTCTCGCCTCTGGCGTCACACACCGCACCACGGGTAAGCCTGTGACCATGCCCCGAGCCCGGCCCGATGCCGCCTACCTGGAACTCCTCTCCCGACGCGCGCCCGCCGAGGCGTACGACGAGCCGCTCACCGAGGCCCGCGCGG
This sequence comes from Streptomyces sp. TAA204, assembly GCF_000424965.1. Taxonomy (NCBI): domain Bacteria; kingdom Bacillati; phylum Actinomycetota; class Actinomycetes; order Kitasatosporales; family Streptomycetaceae; genus Streptomyces; species Streptomyces sp. TAA204. Next base: position 581,950 of record NZ_AUKW01000001.1, on the reverse strand, counting down.
CGGGAGCGACGTCCGAAGAGCTCGCCGCGCTGCAGGGCGGCAAGCTGCTGGCTCTGCGCATCCGCGCCGAGCTGGAGGGCCGCCGGCGGCGTGAGGCCGAACTGACCGCCCTCATCGAGACCGTGCACGACCTGGCCGGGCTGCGCGACCTGGACGACGTGCTGCGCGCCATCGTCCAGCGCGCCAGATCACTGCTGGGCACCGAGGTCGCCTACATGACCCTCACCGACGACGAGCGCGGCGACACCTACATGCGGGTCACGGAGGGCTCCGTCTCCGCGCGCTTCCAGCAGCTGCGGCTCGGCATGGGGGAAGGACTGGGCGGCCTGGTCGCACAGACCGCACGTCCCTACGTCACCGACGACTACCCGGCGGACGAGCGCTTCCGGCACACCTCCCCCATCGACAGCGCCGTGGGGGAGGAGGGTCTGGTCGCCATCCTCGGCGTGCCGCTGCTGCTCGGCGGACGGGACGTGATCGGCGTGCTCTACGCGGCCGACCGGCGCGCACGGGTCTTCGAACGGGAACAGGTCGCGCTGCTGGGCTCGTTCGCGGCGTACGCGGCCGTGGCCATCGACAACGCGCGCCTGCTCGCCGGGACCCGTGACGCGGTCGCCGAACTGGAGACGGCCAACGAGACGATGGAGCGCGCGAGCGACGTCCACGACCGCCTGACCGACCTCGTGCTGCGCGGGGGAGACGTGACCGACGTCGCCTCGGCGGTCGCGGAAGTGCTGGCGGGCCGCGTGGAGTTCGTCGAACCCGTGGCGGCGTCCGCACGTCCCGCCGTGGAACGCTCCCGCAGCGACGGATACGCCGTATGGGACGGCGGCAGCTGGGTCACCGCGGTCTCCGCGGGCGGCGAACTCCTCGGCGCGCTCGAACTGCACGGACACCCCGCGCTGGCCCCCGTCGACCAGCGCACCTTCGAACGCGCCGCCATGGTCACGTCCCTGCTGCTGCTCGCCCGCCGCTCCGCCAGTGAGGCCGAACAGCGCGTGCGCGGTGAGCTGCTGGACGAGCTGCTGGACGCCACCAGCCACGACCCCCGGCTGCTGCGCGACCGCGCCGCCCGGCTGCACGCCGATCTGGACGCCCCGCACGTACTGCTCAGCGCGCGGCTGGAGGGGCACACGGGAGCGGAGGCGGAGGAGAGCCTCGGACGGCAGCGCCTGTGGGCCGCCGCGTCCCATCTGGCCGTCACCCGGCGCGGGCTGGCCGCAGCGCGGGACGGTGGCACCGTCCTGCTGCTGCCGCTCACCGACAGCTCCCGGGACCACGCGGCACGCCCGCCGACGGTCTCCGGGCTCGCCCAGGAGATCGCCGCCGAACTCCGCGTCGCCGCCGGAGCCCCGGTCACCGTCGGGTCCTCCGCACCCGTGACCGCGCCCGCGGCGCAGCCCGGCGCTGTCGCGGCGGCCTACCCCGAAGCGCGGCGCTGTGTGGACGCGCTGCGGCTGCTCGGCCGCACCGGCCAGGGCGCGGCGGCCGAGGACTTCGGGTTCATCGGCATGCTGCTCACCGACAGCCGGGACGTCGGCAGCTTCGTACGGCGCACGCTCGGACCGGTCCTCGATTACGACGCACGGCGCGGCACCGATCTGGTGGCCACCATGGAGGCGTACTTCGCGTGCGGCATGAGCCCCGCCCGCGCCAAGGACGAGCTGCACGTGCACGTCAACACGGTCGCCCAGCGCCTGGAGAGGGTGGCCAGGCTGCTGGGCGACGACTGGGTGTCACCGGAACGTGCGCTGGAGACGCAGCTCGCGCTACGGCTGCACCGACTCGCGGGAGCGGTCGGCCGGTCCGGCAGATGAGGCGGTGCTCCCGGCGGGACCGCCGTCGAGCGCAGCGCCGAGGGCGTCCTCCTCACCGACCTTCGTCAGGTCCCGCGACTTGGTCTCCTTCGCGCAGAGGATCGCCACGGCGGTGATCAGCGCCGCCGCTATCACGTACAGGGAGACCGGCGTGGAGCTGCCGTAGGCGGCGAGCAGAGCGGTGGCGATCATCGGTGCCGGCGCACCGGCCACCACCGAGGAGAACTGCGCACCGATCGACGCCCCGGAGTAGCGCAGCCGGGTCGCGAACAGCTCGGAGAAGAACGCCGCCTGCGGCGCGTACATCGCACCGTGCAGCACCAGCCCGACCATCACCGCGAGCACGATGGCACCGAAGCTCCTGGTGTTGAGCAGTTCGAAGAACGGGAAGACCCACAGGCCCGTCCCCACCGCCCCCAGCAGATACACCGGACGCCTTCCGAGACGGTCGGAGAGCGCACCCCAGGCGGGGATCACGGCGAAGTGCACCGCGCTCGCGATCAGCACCGCGTTGAGCGCGGTCTGCTGGGACAGCTCCAGTTCGTTCGTGGCGTAGACGAGGATGAACGCGGTGATGACGTAGAAGCTGATGTTCTCGGCCATCCGCGCGCCCATGGCGATCAGCACGTCCCTCCAGTGGAAGCGCAGCACGGCGACCAGCGGCATACGCTCCACCTGCGCTTCCACACCGGTCCGGGCCGCCTCGGCCTTGCGGGCCTCCGCCCGCGCACGCGCTTCCTTGAAGACGGGCGACTCGTCGACCGCCAGCCGGATCCACAGCCCGACGACGACCAGCACACCCGAGAGCAGGAACGGCACCCGCCAGCCCCAGCTCAGGAACGCCGACTCCGACAGCAGCGCGGTCAGCACCGCCAGCACCGCCGTCGCCAGCAACTGCCCCGCGGGCGCGCCGGTCTGCGGCCACGAGGCCCAGAAGCCGCGCCGCTTGGCGTCCCCGTGCTCGGAGACCAGCAGCACCGCGCCGCCCCACTCGCCGCCCAGCGCGAACCCTTGCACCAGGCGCAGCGTCGTCAGCAGTACGGGCGCCAGAGAACCGATCGCGGCGTGCGTGGGCAGCAGCCCGATCGCGAACGTCGCACCGCCCATCAGCAGCAGGCTGAGCACCAGCAGCTTCTTGCGCCCGATCCGGTCGCCGTAGTGCCCGAAGACGAGCGCCCCGATCGGACGGGCGGCGAACCCGACGGCATAGGTGAGGAAGGCCAGCAGTGTTCCGACGAGCGGGTCGGAATCGGGGAAGAACAGCTTGTTGAAGACCAGCGCGGCGGCCGAGCCGTAGAGGAAGAAGTCGTACCACTCGATCGTCGTGCCGACGAGGCTGGCGGCGACGATGCGGCGCAGGGACGATGACGCGGCGGTGGGCTCCGAACTCTTGGGAGCTGCGGGGTTCTCGGGGGTCATGGCGTGACCGTAGGGACGAATCCGCCACCGACACATGTGTCCGGCCGCCACTAAGGGGTGGCCGGATATCGCCTCCGGACACACCCAGTAGGGTGCACCGCATGGCCGACGCACCGTACAAGCTGATCCTCCTCCGGCACGGAGAGAGCGAGTGGAACGCGAAGAACCTGTTCACCGGCTGGGTGGACGTGAACCTGACCGAGAAGGGTGAGAAGGAGGCGGTCCGCGGCGGCGAATTGATCAAGGACGCCGGGCTGCTCCCCGACGTGCTGCACACCTCCGTACAGAAGCGGGCCATCCGCACCGCACAGCTCGCCCTCGACTCCGCCGACCGGTTCTGGATCCCGGTCCGCCGCTCCTGGAGGCTCAACGAGCGCCACTACGGGGCGCTCCAGGGCAAGGACAAGGCGCAGGTCCGCGAGGAGTTCGGCGAGGAGCAGTTCATGCTCTGGCGCCGCTCGTACGACACCCCGCCGCCCGAGCTGCCGGACGGCGCCGAGTTCTCCCAGAGCGGCGACCCGCGCTACGCGGCCGTGCCGAGCGAGCTGCGCCCGCGCACCGAATGCCTCAAGGACGTGGTCGCGCGGATGCTGCCGTACTGGTTCGACGGCATCATCCCGGACCTGCTCACGGGCCGCACCGTCCTGGTCGCCGCGCACGGCAACTCCCTGCGTGCACTGGTCAAGCACCTCGACGGCATCTCGGACGACGAGATCGCCGGCCTCAACATCCCCACCGGCATCCCCCTCAGCTACGAACTGGACGCCGACTTCCACCCCGTGACCCGCGGCGGCACCTACCTCGACCCCGACGCGGCGAAGGCGGCGATCGAGGCGGTCAAGAACCAGGGCAAGAAGTAGCACCACGGCACGGAGGAGCCCCCTGCCCGCGGCTCTGCTGCGGGCAGGGGGCTTGATTCCGTGGTGAGCGGCCTGGTGGCCCGCCCGTCGGGCGGGCCCGAAGCAGCTCCAGCTCGAAGCCCCACACCGGCCCCGGCCTCACTCCGGCTCACCCCGACGGACCGCCAGGGTGGCGGCGGAGCCCCGTGCGGCACATCCTTCCCGGAAGCGGAGCTTTCCGCCCGGGCCGCCCCCGGCGGGGCGCACCCGACGGAGGACTCCCTGGCCGCCGAGGGAAAGGGCGCAGCGAGTGGCGCACAGCGTGGGCTGGGTGGGCGACCTGCTGGCTGCGGTGCAGGAGGCGCAGCCGGTGAAGTCGGTCGCGGTGCTCGCGGGTGTTCTGCGGGAGCAGTTCTCCGCCGAGGAGGTCTCCTTCCTCATCACGGACCTCGGAGGCAACGCCGTGGTCCGGCTGACGGGATCGATCGAACAGGGCGGCACCGTCGCGCCCGCACCCCTCGCACTGCCCGGCACGCTCTACGAGCGTGTGATCCGCTCCCAGCAGATGTCTGTGACCACCGCGGAGTCCGCGGAAGGCGCAGCAGATCCGCCCACCCGGGTCGTCGCGCCCGTGACCGACCGCGGCGACGCGATCGGTCTCCTGGAACTGACCCTTCCCGCTCCCCCCGACCAGCCCACGCTGGAGCGCATCACAGAGGCCAGCCGCGTGCTGGCGTATGTCGTGGTGATCAACAGGCGGTTCACCGATCTGTACGAGTGGGGGAGGCGGACCACTCGTCTGTCCCAGGCGTCGGAGATCCAGCACCGCCTGCTGCCCGAGTCCTTCACCTGCGATGCCGGGCGTTTCGTCATCGCCGGGTCACTGGAGCCGGCTGCCGACGTCGGCGGGGACACCTTCGACTACATCCTCAACGGTCACGGCCTCAACATGTCCCTGACCGACGCCATGGGTCACGACGTACGGGCAGCGCTGCTGGCCACCGTCGTCGTCGGAGCCCTGCGCAACGCACGCCGCGCGGGTCTCGGTCTCGCGGCGCAGGCAGAAGCCGCCAATGAGGCGGTGCTCGCCCACGCAGTGCGCGAGCACCGCTCGGTTGTCGGACGGACCGTCCAAGTGGCCAGTGCGCTCGCCGAGCACGGTGCCCAGGCGATGGTGACGGGACAACTGCTGTGGGTCGAATTCGAGACCGGACGAACCGAGTTCATCAACGCCGGCCATGTCTGGCCCCTGGTGCTGCGGGACGGCCGGGTCGAGGAGATCCCCTTCGTCGTCGACCTGCCGTTCGGTATCGCACCCCATACCCGGTACCACCTGCAGAGCCTTGATCTGCGTCCCGGCGACCGTCTCGTCATGCTCACCGACGGCATGTTCGAGCCGCCCGGGCACGAGCAGTCGCTGCGCCGTCTGATCGAAGAGACCGGACATCTGCATCCGCGTGAAGCGATGCGCGCCCTGACGCAATCCGTGCTGGAGGTCACCGAACACGACCCACGGGACGACGCCACCGTGCTCTGCCTGGACTGGTCCGGCCCCGAGCCGTCCTCGCACGGCACGCCCTGATCGCGGTGACGGCGGGCAGAGCCCCCGCAGGCTCCCGGCGTACGGGAGGCGGTCCCCGGCACCGCAGCGATCACGGGCCCCTCGAACGGGTCGCGTGCCGCCGCGCCGGAAGCAGCGGCCTCTCCTCGCACAGCCCATGGTCAGCCCCCTGCCGGCGGTTCGTTCCGCGGGCAGGGGGCTTGTTCGAAGCTGAGAGCTCTGCCTGGCCGAACCGGGCCTCGAAACGGGCAGGGTCCTCAGCGGCTTGAAGGGCGGCGCGCGGCCCGACGGGGCTGAGTGCGCCGACGGCCTCGGCGGACCCGGAGGCTCAGCCGCAGCTGCCTCCGCAGCTGCAGGGGCCGCCGGACTGGCATCCGCACCTGCACCCCGGGCCGCATCCGCACGCTCCCAGGACGTGAGGTGCCGGCCGGTCCCCGGACTGTGCGGGGCTCGGACGTGGATCGGTGTGAGCAGCCATGGCTTGTCTCCTTCTGCGTCCCCGGTTCCCCGCCCACCCTCCGGTGGGCACCACGGGCGCATCAAGGGCGCGTCGGCGCATAAGCCGCAACGCGCCTGTCCGCGCCCGGCACGGACAGACGCTCCCCGCCTGGCTCAACTGGCCCGGACTGGCCCCCGACAGGCCCCGAACAGGCCCGCCCCCGCACGTGCGCCCCGGCGCGCGCTCAGGACCCCTCGACCGGAGCGGTGCCGTCGTTCGCCCCGGCCATCGCCGGGTCGATCTCGTCCGCGTAGTCGCCGGTGACCAGATAGACGACGCGGCGGGCGACCGATACGGCGTGGTCGGCGAAGCGCTCGTAGTAGCGGCCGAGCAGCGTGACGTCGACCGCCGTCTCGATTCCGTGCTGCCAGCGGTCGTCCATCAGGTGCTGGAAGAGCGTCCGGTGCAGGTCGTCCATCTTGTCGTCGTCGTGCTCGAGCTGCAGCGCCAGATCGACGTCCTTGGTGATGATCACCTCGGCCGCCTTCGCCATCAGCCGCTGCGCGAGCTGCCCCATCTCCAGCAGCGTCGCCTGCAGATCGCGCGGTACGGGCGAATCCGGGAAACGCAGCCGGGCCACCTTGGCGACGTGCTGTGCCAGGTCGCCGGAGCGTTCCAGGTCGGCGCTCATCCGCAGCGAGGTGACGACTATCCGCAGATCCGTCGCGACCGGCTGCTGCCGGGCCAGCAGCTGGATGGCCCGGGTCTCCAGGCCGCGCTGCAGGTCGTCGACCTTCTCGTCCGCAGCGATGACGCTCTCGGCCAGCTTCAGGTCCGCGTCGAGCATCGCCGTCGTGGCGCGGCCGATCGCGGAGCCGGCGAGCCGGGCCATCTCGACCAGACTGTCGCTGATCGAGTCCAGCTCCTCGTGGTACGCGTCCCGCATGACTGTCCTTCCCTCGCATGGCTCTCTCGGCAGAGGGCCGATGGCACCTCCACGCTCCCACGTTCCGTCCGAAATGCGTCTGCCGTCGACCTCCCAAGTGAACCAGTCACGACACAGAGGTGAACTCTGAGGGACGAGTGTTCGAGCTGCTCAGGATTCCACTGGGGCAGGGTCGCGGGACGCGCATAGCCTGGAGACATGAACGTGAATGCGGCCGTCGCCGCAGCGGCAGCGATCGCCGGAGTGTGCACCGGTGTGATCGCCATGCTGGCGTTCCGCTGGAGCGAACGCGAGCAGTCCCGTCCCACCCGTTCTTCGCTGCACACCGAACCCGTGCTCCCTCCCGGAGTCGACACCGTACTGTCCGTGCTGCGCTCCTCGGCCGTCGTGCTGGACGAGGCCGACGCGGTGGTCAAGGCCAGCTCCGCCGCGTACGCCCTGGGGCTGGTGCGCGGAGGGACGCTCGCCGTCGAGCCGATGCTGCAAATGGCCCGCGACACCCGCCGGGACGGTGAGATACGTCAAGTGGAGCTGGACCTGCCACGGCGCGGCACGGGCCGGGGCGAGGCCCTCGCGGTCTCCGCCCGCGTCGCACCGCTCGGCTCCCGGCTGGTGATGCTCCTCGTCGAGGACCTCACGGAGGCCCGCCGCATAGAGGCCGTACGCCGCGACTTCGTCGCGAACGTGAGCCACGAGCTGAAGACCCCCGTCGGCGCGCTGTCCCTGCTCTCCGAGGCGGTGATGGACGCGGCGGAGGATCCGGAGGCGGTCGAGCGCTTCGCCGGCCGCATGCAGTACGAGTCGACGCGGCTGACCAGCCTCGTCCAGGAACTGATCGACCTCTCCCGCGTCCAGAACGACGACCCGCTGGAGGACTCCGAGCCGGTCGGCGTCGGCGAACTCGTCGCCGAGGCCGTCGACCGCTGCCGCCAGTCGGCCGGCAGCAAGCACATAACCCTCGCCGCCGGCGGCACCGACGGACTCTTCGTGTGGGGCAACCGCAGCCAGCTCGCGGCCGCCCTCGGCAACCTCGTCGAGAACGCCGTGAACTACTCCCCCGCCCGCACCCGCGTGGGCATCGCGGGGCGCAGGGTCGCCGCACCCGGAGGGGAGCTGATCGAGATATCCGTGAGCGACCAGGGCATCGGCATATCGGAGCGCGACAAGGACCGGGTCTTCGAACGGTTCTACCGGGTGGACCCCGCCCGCTCCCGCGCGACCGGAGGCACCGGCCTCGGCCTCGCCATCGTCAAGCACGTGGCCGCCTCGCACGGCGGGGAGGTCACCGTATGGAGCGCCGAGGGACAGGGCTCCACCTTCACCCTGCGGCTGCCGGAGGCCGGCAGCGCCCGTGAGCGCGCCGAGGAGGAGCGCCGCGGCCGCGGCCGCCTCTCGGGCGCCCTGCAGGAACCCACCGACGTCGACAGCTCCGCCTACCCCGAGGACGACGACGACCTCGGGGCCGGGGAGCGGCCCTACGGGGACGGGGAGGACGGGCCCGCGCCGGGCACCTCCCCGGACCGCGCACACCCGCACACACCCCCGGACCACCACGGTCCGCGGCCCTCTTCTTCATCCACCTCGCCGCGCGAATCGCTTCGCAGCCTGGAATCCGCCCCGGAGGTCCTCCCGTGACCCGAGTGCTCGTCGTCGAGGACGAGGAATCGTTCAGCGACGCACTGTCGTACATGCTCCGAAAGGAGGGTTTCGAGGTCGCGGTGGCGTCCACGGGGCCCGAGGGGCTGGACGAGTTCGAACGCAACGGCGCCGATCTGGTGCTGCTCGACCTGATGCTGCCGGGGCTGCCCGGTACGGAGGTCTGCCGTCAGCTGCGCGGACGATCCAACGTCCCCGTGATCATGGTGACGGCCAAGGACAGTGAGATCGACAAGGTCGTCGGACTGGAGATAGGAGCCGACGACTATGTGACCAAGCCCTTCTCCTCGCGTGAGCTGGTCGCGCGCGTACGGGCGGTGCTGCGCCGCCAGGGTGAGCCGGAGGAAGTCTCTCCCACCGCTCTGGAGGCCGGGCCGGTGCGCATGGACGTCGACCGGCACGTCGTCACCGTCGCCGGCGGGAAGGTCGACCTGCCGCTGAAGGAGTTCGACCTGCTGGAGATGCTGCTGCGCAACGCGGGGCGCGTGCTGACCCGGATGCAGCTCATCGACCGGGTCTGGGGCGCGGACTACGTCGGCGACACCAAGACCCTCGACGTCCACGTCAAGCGCCTGCGCGCCAAGATCGAGCCCGATCCGGGCGCCCCCCGCTATCTGGTGACGGTGCGGGGCCTGGGGTACAAGTTCGAGCCGTAGACCGCCGCGGAACGCCGTGAGCGAGGGGCCTTGTCCGTACGGACCGTACGGACAAGGCCCCTCGCTCACGTCCACTCATGTGGGACGGGCCGTCAGTGGCTCTCCGCCCCGCTCTCGCCGTCCCCGGCAGCCTCATCCGCCTCGTCGGCCTGCTCCGTCCCGTCCGGAGCGGGCGAGGACGCCTCGTCCGACGGGCTCTCCGAAGGCGAACCGGAAGGCGACTCCGACGGCGACCCGGAGGGTGCGCTCGGGGACGGCGCCGCCGTCGGACCGAACTTCTCGTAGTCCCCGGTCATCGGCACCACCGTCGCCCGCAGGCTCACGGTGCCCGTACGGCTGAGGTCGAAGGAGACGGACTGTGCGTTGCCGTCCTTCACCGAGCCGGCGGCGCTCCCGGGCAGGACGGCAGAGGCGTTGCCCTTGCCTCCGAGGGCCAGCGAGCCCCCCGCCGGAACGGTCAGGGTCTTCTCTCCCCCGGCCGGGCTGAGTTCCACGCGGCCGCCGGAGCCCTTGACGGTGACGGACTTCAAAGTCTCGTCCTTCGTGCCCTCGTTGAAGATCCGGGCGGTCACGGCGGAGGGACCGGAATCCGGCGAGGTGACGATGTTCGCGTTCTGGATCTTGACATCGCCGACGGAGGTCGCGGCATTGTCCGGCTTGATCTCCAGCGTCTCGGCGTTCCTCCCCGCTCCGCAGGCGGACAGTGTGACGACGGCGAGCGCGAGGGCGGTGGCGGCGAGGGTGCCGCGTCGAATGCTGCTGCTCACGGCGGCGGCAACTCCTGGGCGAACTCTGGCGGCCGAACTTCGAGCCGGTCGCGGCGGGCAGGGTTTCGCACCCGGGGCGGGTGCGTCATCTCACGTCGGGACGTGCGACGTCGATCTGTGGCGCGCTCAGGTTACCGAGCCCGTTGCCGCGGCCCGCACCCGACCCTCCCTCGCGGCGGGTTCCGGGGGCCCGTGGGCGTACGCCGGGAGCCGCGGGGGCATCCGCCGGCGGGCGTTTCCCGGTAAAGAATGCGAACGGGTTGTGAATTGATCAGCGGAACTGCTGATCAATTCTTGAGAAAGTCGGTGAAGGGCTGAAGGGGGCCGAACGGGCGACGACTTACAGCCGGACAAAACGGACAGTAGACACTTTCTGTTGTGTCTTCTTCGGTCGTGTCCGTTGTGTTTCACCCCGCGCACGCAGGTGCCCCGACCTGCGAATACCCGCTCACGAGCGCGGTCCGCAGCACGTGACGGGCCTCCTTGTCAAGCCCCGAGATGCGGCCTGACCTGCGAAAACGCCATTCAGAAGAGCCCGATTCCGTGTTACTCTGGATAGTCACGGAAGGGGTACCTGACACATGACGTTCAAGGTTGGCGACACCGTGGTCTATCCCCATCACGGGGCCGCGCTGATCGAGGCCATCGAAACTCGCCAGATCAAAGGCGTGGACAAGACCTACTTGGTTCTGAAGGTAGCGCAGGGCGACTTGACGGTGCGTGTCCCGGCGGACAATGCCGAGTTCGTGGGCGTGCGCGATGTGGTCGGTTCGGACGGGCTGGACAGGGTCTTCGAGGTGCTCCGCGCACCGTATGCCGAGGAGCCGACCAACTGGTCCCGGCGTTACAAGGCAAATCTCGAGAAGCTGGCGTCCGGCGACGTCATCAAGGTGGCGGAGGTCGTCCGCGACCTGTGGCGCCGTGAGCGCGAGCGCGGACTCTCCGCCGGAGAGAAGAGGATGCTCGCCAAGGCCCGCCAGATCCTGGTGAGCGAGCTGGCTCTCGCCGAGAACACCAACGAGGACAAGGCGGAGGCCCTGCTCGACGAGGTTCTCGCGTCCTGACCGCGTGAGAGCACCGCCCCCCGGTGCCGTTCGGCGGGGGCGTATCGAGCAGTGATCCCCGCAACAGCAAGCCGGCAGCAACAGCAAGCCCAGCAAGCAGCAGCACCGCAGCAGTGGAGCAAGGCTGTGCCGCAGTGCCCGAGTGACATCGTCCGTCGCCGGGCGCTTCGGCATGTCCGAGACCCGCGGCATGCCCGAACACCTGCGGCATGTCCGAAGACACCGCGTCATGTCGGGGCGGGTATGGACAGGGTGCCTGAGCGGCTTCCGGCAGCGTTCAGTAACCTCGTCACTGCCCGCCGCACAGCGCTCACCCAGGCCGCTGAGAGCGTGCCGGGCCCGGGCAACTGCCTCGACCGGTGTCACGGAAGGGCCGGTCAAGGCTTCGCGCCCGGCACGCTGTGGCCATACCCACCCCGGCTGAGGACACAAACCTGAACGTGCAACCCATGTCAATTCAATCCGCGGGCGAGTCGCATTCCGTTCAGGACGGAGTGCCGTCCGGCCCGGCCACGCACGCCGAGCCCGGCACCGCCCACGCCGCCGGTGAGGGACGCTCCGGGCACCGCACCGCCGCGGTCATCCCCGCCGCCGGGCGCGGACTGCGGCTGGGCCCCGGAGCCCCCAAGGCGCTGCGCGCCCTGAGCGGCGCCCCCATGCTGGTGCACGCCGTACGCGCGATGGCCCGCGCACGCGCCGTGTCCCTGGTCATCGTGGTCGCACCGCCGGACGGCGCCGAAGAGGTCCGTCACCTGCTCGACGAGCACACCCTGCCCGACGTCCTGGTCGTGCCCGGTGGCGGAACCCGCCAGGACTCCGTACGCCTCGGTCTCGCGGCGCTCCCGGACGACATCGGAACGGTCCTCGTGCACGACGCCGCCCGCCCCCTCGTGCCGGTCGACACCGTGGACGCGGTCGCCGCCGCCGTACGAGACGGCGCACCCGCCGTGGTGCCCGCGCTGCCCGTCCCCGACACCGTCAAGGAGGTCGAGCCCCGCCCGGACGGCTCCCCCGAGCCGGTCACCGGCACCCTGGAGCGGTCGCGGCTGCGGGCTGTGCAGACCCCGCAGGGCTTCTCGCTGAAAGTGCTCGCCGCGGCGCACGAGCAGGTGCTGCCTCAGGGCGAGGGCGCGACGGACGATGCGGGCATGGTGGAGCGGATGGGGGTCGAGGTCGTGGCCGTACCGGGGCACGAGGAGGCGTTCAAGGTGACACGGCCTCTGGACCTGATGCTGGCCGAGGCCGTACTGGCGAGGAGGCGTGCGACCGATGGCTTCTGAGGCTGCTGCGGCCGGGCCCGCTCCGGGCGCCCCGTTGCCGCTGGTCGGCATCGGCACCGATGTGCACGCCTTCGAGGAAGGGCGGAAGCTGTGGTGCGCGGGTCTGCTGTGGGAGGACGAGAGCCACGGGCTGGCGGGGCACTCCGACGGTGACGTCGCCGCCCACGCCGCCTGCGACGCCCTCTTCTCCGCCGCCGGACTGGGCGACCTCGGCGCGCACTTCGGCACCGGCCGCCCGGAGTGGTCCGGTGCCTCCGGGGTGGCGCTCCTGACGGAGGCGGCACGGCTCGTACGGGAGGCGGGCTTCACCGTCGGCAACGTCGCGATCCAGGTGATCGGCGTACGGCCGAAGGTGGGCAAGCGCCGGGCGGAGGCCCAGCGTGCGCTCTCGGACGCGGTGGGAGCACCGGTCTCGGTCTCCGGCACGACGACGGACGGGCTGGGGCTGACCGGCCGGGGCGAAGGGCTGGCCGCGATGGCGACGGCGCTGGTGGTGCCGGCGCTGGTGGTGCCGGTCTCCTCACCGGAGGCGTGAGGGGCACAGCGGGCGGCAGCCGTCCCGGCGGGGCCGGCCCGTACCGCACGGGGAACGCGGCCGGCGGGCATCGTCCGGGTGAGCGCCACGGGGCCGTGGAACACCGGAGGGCGGGCCGGAGTTGGCAGACTGGAGGCGGCCTGGCCGCCGTACGTCTACCGAGAGAAGGCAACAGCCGTGGCAGCACAGCTCTCCGACACCCTCAAGCAGGTCCTCGACACCCCTGTCTTCGTGACCATCGCCACCATCCAGCCCGACGGCAGCCCGCAGGTGTCGCCGGTATGGGTGAAACGGGACGGCGACGAGTTGCTGATCTCCACGACCGTCGACCGCCGCAAGACGCTCAACATGCGGCGCGACCCGCGTGTGAGCGTCGTGGTGCAGCCGGCCGACGCCCCGTACTCCTACGCCGAGATCCGCGGCACCGCAGCCATGACCACGGACGGCGGCCGGGAGCTGATCGACGAACTGGCCCAGAAGTACGTGGGGAAGGACTACGCCGCCTTCAACCCCCGCTCGGAGGAGGACGCCCAGCGGGTCGTCGTGCGCATCACGCCCCGCAAGGTCGCAGGGCGTCTCTGACCCCGGCGCCGGACGTCCCGGGCTGACGTATGTCACGGGCTGCCGCGTGTTCCCGGTGGGCCGGGCGCGCGGCTCCACCGGCCTACTACCCTGGTCGCGTGAGCATTCGCCTGTACGACACCAGCGCCCGGCAGATCCGCGACTTCGTCCCGCTCGAACCGGGACGCGTCTCGATCTACCTCTGCGGCGCCACGGTGCAGGCTCCCCCGCACATCGGGCACGTCCGCTCGGGGCTCAACTTCGACATCATGCGCCGCTGGTTCACACACCGCGGCTACGACGTCACGTTCGTGCGCAACGTCACGGACATCGACGACAAGATCATCGTGAAGGCGGCGGAGCAGGACCGCCCCTGGTGGTCGATCGGCTACGACAACGAGCGTGCGTTCACCGCCGCCTACGACGGCCTCGGCTGCCTCCCGCCCACCTACGAGCCCCGGGCCACGGGCCACGTCCCCGAGATGACCGAGATGATGCGCGCGCTCATCGACTCGGGTCACGCCTACGCGGCCGACGGCAACGTCTACTTCGACGTCCGCTCCTACGACCGCTACCTCCAGCTCTCCAACCAGGAGCTGGACAATCTGCTGCAGCCCGAGGGCGAGGGCGAGACCGGCAAGCGCGACCCGCGCGACTTCGCCATGTGGAAGGCCGCCAAGCCGGGCGAGCCGAGCTGGGAGACGCCGTGGGGCCGCGGCCGTCCCGGCTGGCACCTGGAGTGCTCGGCCATGGCGCACAAGTACCTCGGCTCCGCCTTCGACCTGCACGGCGGCGGCGTCGACCTGGTCTTCCCGCACCATGAGAACGAGATCGCCCAGTCCAAGGCCTACGGCGACGAGTTCGCGCGCTACTGGGCGCACAACGCCTGGGTCACCATGAGCGGCGAGAAGATGAGCAAGTCGCTCGGCAACTCGGTGCTGGTCAGCGAGATGGTCAAGCACTGGCGTCCGATCGTCCTGCGCTACTACCTGGGCACCCCGCACTACCGTTCCACGATCGAGTACAGCGAGGAGTCGCTGCGCGAGGCCGAGGCCGCCTTCGGCCGTATCGAGGGCTTCCTGCACCGCGCGGCCGAGACCGTGCGCGACGTGCCCGTGGCGACGGACGTCCCGGCGGCGTTCGCCGAGGCGATGGACGACGACTTCGGCGTCCCGCAGGCGCTGGCCGTCGTGCACACGACGGTCCGCCAGGGCAACGCGGCGCTGAGCGAGGACGACAAGGACGCCGTGGCGAAGGCGTACGCGGACGTACGGGCGATGCTGGGCATCCTCGGCCTCGACCCGCTCGACGAGGGCTGGCAGTCGGCGCAGGCCGACGCCTGGCGGGGCGGCGAGCTGCGCGACGCCGTCGACGCCCTAGTCCGCCTCGTACTGGACCAGCGGCAGGCCGCCCGTGCCCGCAAGGACTACGTCACGGCGGACGCCATCCGCGACGAGCTGAAGCAGGCGGGCCTGGTCATCGAGGACACTCCGTCCGGGCCGCGCTGGGAGCTGGGCGGCGACAGCGGACCGCACTGAGCGCCCTCGCCGCGGGGTGCGTCCCCTGCGTCCCGTGCGTCCGTGCGGGCCGGTCTTGATCCACTTCTTCGGGAAGCCACTCTCTCCGGGATAATGCCCGGGACGAGATGTTCCCCGGCCCCTGGCCCGGGGAGACCGAAGCAGCCGTGACCGCACAGGAGCCCGCGGGCGGCGGACCAAGCAGAGAAGCAGGTGCCCCGATGGCCGGGAACAGCCAGCGCCCCAGTCGGCGTACATCCAACAAGAAGGGCGCCCAGGTCGGCAGCGGCGGCAACCGCCGCCGCTCCCTGGAGGGGAAGGGCCCCACGCCGCCCGCCGAGATGCGCAAGGGGCACGCCAAGCAGCGCGCCGCGCAGGCCAAGTCGCGGCGCGCTCAGGGACGTCCGCAGCGCAGGACCGGCAAGCGCACCTCGGAGCTCGTCGTGGGCCGCAACTCGGTCCTGGAGGCGATGCGCGAGAACGTCCCGGCCACGGCTCTGTACGTACAGCAGTTCATCGACAACGACGACCGTGTGCGCGAGGTCGTCCGCCTCGCGGGCGAGAGCCGTGACATCCACCTGCTGGAGGCGCCCAAGCCCGAGCTGGACCGGATGACGAACGGGCTGCACCACCAGGGCCTGGTGCTCCAGGTCCCGGAGTACGAGTACGCCCACCCGGACGACCTGCCGGCGGCGGCCTTCGACCAGGGCGAGGAGCCGCTGATCGTCGCGCTCGACGGGATCACCGACCCGCGCAACCTCGGCGCGGTCGTCCGCTCCGTCTCCGCCTTCGGCGGGCACGGTGTCGTGGTGCCCGAGCGGCGGGCCGCGGGGATGACGGCGGGGGCGTGGAAGACATCCGCGGGCACGGCGGCGCGTACGCCCGTCGCGCGGGCGTCGAACCTCACGCGTGCCCTGGAGGCGTACCAGAAGGCGGGGCTGATGGTCGTCGGCCTGGCGGCGGACGGCGACGTCGAACTCCACGAGGTCGAGGCGCTGGACGGGCCCGTGGCCGTCGTCATCGGCAGCGAGGGCAAGGGGCTGTCCCGGCTGGTGGGCGAGACCTGCGACGTGAGGGCGAGGATTCCGATGCCCGGCGGTGCGGAGTCACTGAACGCGGGTGTGGCCGCCGGTGTCGTGCTTTACGAGGCCAGCCGCAGGCGGAGCTGACGGGCTTCACGGCGGGTGTGCTTCCGGCCGGCGGGCTTGCGGCGTGCGTGCGCGTCCTGAGCGGCTGGACCTGTCCGGGTCCGCCCCTGGACCGGCCTGGACCTGTTTGAGGGGACGAACAGGCGGCGGACGGGCCCGCGTTGGGCCTCGCACGAGGTCAGGCGGGGTGCGGTGCCGGGGGACCGTCCGCTGCCGTCCGGCCTTGACGGGCCTCGGACAGATCGCGACGGTCAAGGCAGTGTCTTAAGCGTCCGTCACTCGGTTAGAGGAGTGTGGACACCAGAACACCCCGTACGCCCGACCCCTCGGGCAGGCACCCTGGGGACACCCCGAGGAGAGACCCGAGCGGTTTCTTCGACGACGAACCTGTCCTGAGCACGGTGAAGGTCCCCTCCGATCCCGCGGCAGTCGTCGCCACCCACGCGAGCTTCCGGGTGGAGCTGACACCGTCCGGCTCCCGTCCCACATCCGGCTCCGTGTCCGGGGCCGCCTCCGCGTCCGGGTCCGGCTTCGAACCGGAGTTCGGCGCATCCTCGGCGCGCGGCGGGCCGGCCGCCCGGAGCGGCGGTGCTGACTCCGTCCGTACGGACAGCCGGGAGCCGGCCGGTTCCAGGACTCAGGTGCTGCCGCGGATCGACGAGGACACTCCTCCCTCGGGCTCCCCGGGGTTCCGGGGGTTCCCGGGCGACAGCTCGCGCAGCGTGGTGGCTCCGCGCGAGCCCGGCCCGTCCGAGACGACGCAGCCGCAGCCGCTGCTGCACGGGGTACGCCCGGCACGCGGCGCCTTCGACGCCCCGGAGCCCGGCGAGTACGACGAACGGACGGGCGGTTACGGGCGCTACGGCAGCGAACTCCGCTCCGGCGACGACCGTTTCGGTGACGACCGGTTCGACGACGGCTTCGACGACAGCTTCGACGACGGGGACTTCGAGGCCGGCGCGGCCGGTGCCGCGCGGCGTCAGGCGTACTACCCGGGGCGCCGTACCAGCCTCGGCGGCGTGCTGCTGCCCCTGCGGATCTTCCTCGGGTTCATCTCGGTCTACGCCGGAATGGGAAAGCTGTGCGACCCCGTCTACTTCGAAGGCGGCGACAGCGGCTCGATGGTGACGTGGCTGGGCTCCCTGGACCCCTGGGCCGTCGCCACCCCGTTGCACGGCTTCGCCATGGCGCACCCGGTCGGTTCCGGGCTGACCGTCGCCTTCGTACAGATCATCATCGGCGTACTGACCGTGTGCGGGCTCTGGCAGCGGCTCGCCGCCTCCGTCGGCGCGCTGCTGTCGGCCGCGCTGCTGATGACGGTCAGCTGGAGCAGCGGCCCCGCCTACGAGGCACCCGACATCATCTACCTCGCCGCGTGGAGCCCCCTCGTCATCGCCGGTGCCCCCGTGTACTCGCTCGACGGACGGCTGGCCACCGACGCCTGGCGCAAACTGGGGCCGCGCGCCGAACTGTGGGACCTGCGGCGCCGGGTGCTGCGCCGCGGAAGCGTGATCGCGACGGTCGTGGTGGGGCTTGCGCTGCTGACCGGTTCCATGCTGGGCGGCGCTGTGCGCTCCTCGCAGACGGCGACCGTGCCGGAGCCCGGTGAGCCGCCGACGAACCAGTTGCCCGGTTCGCCGCATCCCGAGGGCCCCGGCGACCGTACGGACAGTGGCCGGCCCACGGAGGGACAGGAGACGCAGGGCGCGAACAGCGGCCCGGACAGCCGCCGTTCCGGCGGTCCCTCGGCGTCCGCCTCGCCGGGGGAGCGGGGGGAGAGCGGCGCTTCCGAGCCCGGACAGCGCGAGACCGTGCAGGCGCCGCAGCAGACGGTCCCGGGCGGCCGGCCGCCGCAGCAGTCGGATCCGGGGGAGCAGGCCACGACGGGCGGTGCTGCCGCCGCCTCCGGCGGGGGCAGCACTGGCAGCGGAGGTTCCAACTCCGGTGGTGGGGGCGGCGGTTCGGCCTCCAGTGGCGGAGGCGGCGGCTCGTCCTCGGGCGGAAGCGGGGGTGGTCTGGGCGGCCTCTTGGGCTGACCCGCGCTGATGCCCCTGGCTGACTCAGTGGGGCATCAGCGAATGTGTAAGGGGCTCGCTCCTGGAGCGAGCCCCTTACGTGTGGGGCGCGCCGCCTGCTGCCGGGCGCCGAGTCGGGGTGCGCGATCGGGGTGTGGCCGGGCGCTGCGCGCGGATGTGCGTCCGGTTGCGAGTCCTCCTCAGCCGGACGCCGGACCGTACGGTGCACCGCCGTCGTCCCGACCGCTCTCCCCACCGTGATCGGAGTCTTCCCTCAACTCCCTTGCGGCCTCCGTCAGATCCTTCACGGTGTCGATGGCACGCCAGTACGCACCCTGCGGCAGCGGGAAGCCGGCGAGCAGCCGTTGCCGCGCGAGCCGCGGGAACGTCGTGCGCTCGTGGTCGCCACGGTCCGGCAGCAGCCCCGCGAAGGACGGGGAGAAGGCGTACACACCCGCGTTGACCAGATACGGGGAGGGCGGGGCCTCGATGAAGTCCAGGACATGGCCGAACCGGTCCGTCTCCACGGCCCCCCACGGGATACGCGGACGGGCCAGAGCGAGGGTGGCGACGGCGTCGCGCTCGGCGTGGAAAGCGGCCATCTCGCGCAGCGGGAAGCGGGTCCAGATGTCGCCGTTGGTGGCGTACCAGGGCTCGTCGGGGCGGGGCAGCGACGCGGCGGCGTACTTCAGCCCGCCCCCACGTCCGAGCGGTTCCTCCTCGACAACGACATCGACACGCAGGGGAGTTCGCTCCTCCGGGGCCCCCCGGCCGGACGGGCCGGACGGGACGGGAAGCGATGCCGTGCTGAGCCAGTCCCGCAGCACCTCGGCCAAGTGACCGCAGGAGACCACGACATCGGTGACACCCTCTGCGGCCAGCCAGGCCAGCTGATGGCCGATGATCGGAACTCCGGTTCCGGGGATCTCGACCATCGGCTTCGGACGGTCGTCGGTGTAAGGCCGCAGCCGCGTCCCCTGGCCTCCGGCCAGGATCACGGCTTGGGTGAGGGGCTGCGTCATGCAGCGCACCCTATGCGTCCGGCGGCACCCCGCGGCTGCGGAACATGAAGGAGCCGCGGCGCGGCGTCACCGCGTCCGGGCGGCGCCGGTGGCGAAGGACGTGTCGCAGACGGGGCGCGAATAGCGGTTCGCGCGCTGCACGCTGCCGTACTTCTGCACCGCCGCACGACCGAGAGCCCGCGCGATCGACGCGCAGTGCCCGGCGAGGGAGGGCTTGCGGGCCATCTCCCGCTGGAGGCCGGTCAGCGCCGTCCCCGGGTCCTTCTCCTGCAGTTCCGCGACCAGACGGTCCCGGAGCACCTCCTGGGGTGCGCGCGGGGTGGCTTTCGTGGACGCCTCGCGGGAGGACGCGGTGAGCACCTGCTGCTCCGGGGGAGAGGTCACCCAGGGCACGCTGGCGACCGCGACCGTTCCGGACAGGACGAGGACGACCGGGAGAGCGAGGGCGAGGGATCGGCCGATACGGCGGGCTGCGTGATTCACGCGGACCATCGTAGCGAAGAGTAGTGTTTCAGCGACATTCGGTCACTCTGTCGAGCGACGGCGGACCGCGAACTGCCGGGCCGGTGTTGACGCTGAGGACCGCGCGGGCGCCCCCGGACGTCAAAAAGGGCCGCGCGCCCAGGAGTTGATCACCGGGTGCGCGGCCCGTGCAGGCCCGGGCAGGCACGTCACGCGCGTACCCGGGCCCGGCTCAGAGGTCGGGCCCTCAGGCCCTCAGCGGTCTGCTCTCCGGCGCTCAGTCGCTCAGGCGCTCGCCGCTGGAGCTGGAGAAGACGTGCGTCTCGCCGCCGCGCGGCACCACGTGCACGACCGCGCCCTTCTCCGGCACCTGACGGCCCGAGACGCGGACCACCAGGTCGCACTCCTCGTCGCCGACCTTCGCTGTGCCGTAGATGTACCCGTCGGCGCCCAGCTCCTCGACGACGTTGACGTTGACGGCCACACCGGCCGGCTCGTCCTTCGTGAGGGCCTTGTCCGAGCCGTCGCCGTTGACCAGGTCGAAGTGCTCCGGACGGACACCGACCGTGACGGTCTTGTCGCCCTTGTCGACAGCGGCGGACAGCGCCTCGCGCTCGACCGGCACGACGCTGTTGCCGAACTTCACGCCGCCGTCGGTGATCGGCACCTCCACCAGGTTCATGGCGGGGGAGCCGATGAAGCCCGCGACGAAGAGGTTCGACGGGCGGTCGTACATGTGCCGCGGGGTGTCGACCTGCTGCAGCAGCCCGTCCTTGAGGACGGCGACCCGGTCGCCCATGGTCATGGCCTCGACCTGGTCGTGGGTCACGTACACGGTGGTGATGCCGAGGCGGCGCTGCAGGCCGGCGATCTGCGTACGGGTCTGGACGCGGAGCTTGGCGTCGAGGTTGGACAGCGGCTCGTCCATGAGGAAGACCTGCGGCTCACGCACGATCGCGCGGCCCATCGCCACACGCTGGCGCTGACCGCCGGAGAGCGCCTTGGGCTTGCGGTGCAGGTAGTCGGTGAGGTCGAGGATCTTGGCGGCGTCCTCGACCTTCTTGCGTATCTCCGATTTGTTCACGCCGGCGATCTTGAGCGCGAAGCCCATGTTGTCGGCGACGCTCATGTGCGGGTACAGCGCGTAGTTCTGGAACACCATGGCGATGTCCCGGTCCTTCGGCGGGAGGTGCGTGACGTCGCGCTCGCCGATGCGGATGGCGCCTTCGTTGACGTCCTCGAGGCCCGCGAGCATCCGCAGGGAGGTGGACTTGCCGCAACCGGAGGGGCCGACGAGCACGAGGAACTCGCCGTCCTCGATGCCGATGTTCAGCTTGTCGACGGCGGGCTTGTCGCCACCGGGGTAGATCCGGGTTGCCTGGTCATACGTGACCGTAGCCATGATGTTGTCTCCTTCACCGGCAGGTACGTGCCGGACGATCCGTCGTAAAGGGAGTGTGTTTCACTGCTGTGAACGTGCGGTGACGCTATCCCGCCCGTGTGCGTCTTGTCAGCACTCGGACAGCAACGAAACCGCATCGCGGAGGCCCCCGGCGGAGTGGGTAGACTGCTCGCGCACGCCCCGCCGCCTTAGCTCAGCTGGTTAGAGCATCTGTCTTGTAAACAGAAGGTCGTCGGTTCGAATCCGACAGGCGGCTCCAGGGAAACAGCAGGTCAGAGGCCGGTTCCGATCTTGGAACCGGCCTCTTTGATCTTGGGTGCTAATTTGGTTGCTAATTCAGATGCCAACAGACGTCGCTGACGATCTTCAGGGGTTAGATGACTGGCTCGCCAAGAAGCGCCGGTGGTCACGGAGTGTAAGTGCGCTTCGACAGAGCCGTCACATGCGACGAGGCCACCCAGCCTCGGTGTCGTACAGCTTCCAAGCTGGGTGCCGGACGGCGGTGCCGCGGTTCTCGCTGTTGTCCAGCAGACTACGTCGGTGCAGCATCAGCCGGAGGTGGCGTGCCGCATCGACCTCATCGTCCGGGCCCCGGTCGAGCAAGACGGCGGTTCTGCCATCTTCTCCGTTCAGTACGACCGCGTCCGCCCTGTGCCCGTTGACTCGTCCGCCGAGCACGATGTCGGCTCCCCGCTGCTGGGACAGCGACTCGTAGAGGCGCTTCAACAGGTCGTCGTTCTTGTTCGGCCGGCGCTCGGAGTTCTCCGCGCCAGCAGCATCCAGCAATGTGGCGGCGACGCCGCCTCGTTTGCGCCAGAGATCGGCGTCGCCGATCACAATGAGGTGTGTGCGCGCCCGCGTGATGGCAACGTTCCAGAGATTGAGTTGGCTGTCGACCCAACTGATTGCATTAGGCGACATGCCCTCTCCTGCGACGAGTGAGAACACCATTACATCGCGTTCACCACCCTGGAAGGTATGTACCGTTCCGACGCGTAGACGCTCCGGGTCGTGCAGCCGCAGCCGACTGCGCACTTCGTCCGCCTGCCCCTTGAAGGGTGTCACGAGCCCGACAGTGGCTTCCCCGGGCAGGCGTTTGAGCAGGTCGTCGACGAACTGCTCTACGCGATCGACTTCGTCGCCGTTGACCCAGGAACTGCCGTAACGCCCGCGAGCGGCCCTTCCTGCTACGTGCGACCAGAAGATCGCTGGGTGAGGCAGGGCGGGACGGTTTCGAGTGTTGGTGAGAACCTCCAGATCACCGTCGTAGAAGAGTTCGTTGGAGACTGCGGCGATATCAGGGTGGCAACGGAAGTGTTCGTCAAGGAGCAAAGCGCCGCCGGCTGCGCGTTCGGACGCGTGAAAAGCGGAGTGGCGCCGGTAGGACAGACGGTGCTTTTCCAGCCAGTCGGCACGGAGGCTGGTCTTGTGACGAATAAGGGCCTCGCGCTCCGGTCCGGTTTTGGCGATGTGTGGCAGCTGCATGGCGTCGCCGATGACCAGTGCGCGCCGGGCCCGGAAGAGCAGGGGCATGACGTGCGGTATTGCGCACTGGCTGGCCTCGTCGACGATTACCAGATCGAACAGAGCCGGATCGGGTGGGAAGCGGCGGACCGACAGACTGGTGACGGCCCAGCCAGGCGCGGCGGGGAGGACCTCCTTAACCGCGGGCCAGTCGCTGCGGCCGCTGTCTCGACCATTCAGCAGACTGAGGATCCGCTGCCGCCCTCCGCGGGCGTTGGTGAGGACGGTGCTCGTCAACAGAGTGTGCGAGGCTTTCCGCACGGACTCTTCGGCCTCTTCCAGCTGGGCGGCAAGTTCAGCGTCCACGATGCGGGAAGCGTCCCCGTACAGCTCTCGCCAGGTCGACTCTGCGACCGTGAAGTTGGCAAGTGCGAGACACGGCGCATTGAGGTCGCCGTCGTATCGCAGACCGAATCGGCGCAGAAGACGGTTGCGCCGCCACCGACCTAGGACACGGCAGCGCGCGAGCCGTGCCGACTTGCGTGCAATCTCGTCCAGATTCGCGGTGCCACGGAGAAGATCGACGAGCTCATGCACGGTCAGTCCGAGCTGGTGGGCGTGCTCCTCGCGCAGCTCGCCAGCGCGTCGCAACTCCTGCTCGGCCCCTGCTGCACGGGAGAGTTCCAGGCGCACACGGGTCAGCCGATCGCCTGTCACCCTGACGTCCATGGCTGCCGTCGTCGTGTTGTGGGCGGGTGCCGCTGCAGCACGCAAGGCCTGTAAGGCGGCGGCCTCCGTCTCCGTGTAGTCCCGGGTTTTTGCCCATGCTGAACCGGTGCGCACCACACTGGCGGGGACGAGCTTTTCGCAGCGGCGCCAGACCTCATCCACGGCCTCGTTGTTGTTGGACGCCACCAGGACGGTCTGGCCACTCGTAACGGCGGTGGCCACGAGGTTCGAGACCAGCTGGCTCTTCCCCGTGCCTGGTGGCCCGGTCGCCACGGTCAGGCGGTGAGTCATCGCCGAGGAAAGGACTGCGGCCTGGGCTTCGTTGCAGGGTAAGGGGGTTACGAGGTGAGGCAGCGGCTCGGTGAGCGCAAGTGCCTGGGCCCGTTCTGCAGGGTCGGGGGACAGCGCGGCGAGTGCTGTCGAACGAATGCGAGCCCGCTGTTCCGCGATGTTCCCGAAGTCATCGATGAGCTTCTTGGTGGTTTTCGTATTAGGGAGAGCGGTGAACAAGACCGCGCTGTTGCGGGCGCCGTGACCGGGGGTGCGGATGTCGATGTGGTCGGCGAGCCCGTCAGGGCGCGGTTCCTGGACGCAAGGCAACTCGAACTCCTGAGTGAGCAGGTTGCGTACGTCGACGGCTACGCGGTCATGCTGCCCCCGATGCCAGCTGGGCTGGTAGGTATTGGCCAGCTGCGCTGCCTCCTCGTCGCCGAGCCAGTCGCGGGCGAGACGTGGGTGCGGCTGGACGGGGCCGTACGGTTTCAGGCGCACCTCGCCGTCTGTAATGACGATCTCTACGCGGCGCATCAGAAGGGGCGCGAACTTCGGGTGTCGCCAGGGCTGACATCCGCGCGGTCCGTTGAGGACTACGGCCGGATATCCGGCCCACAGTTCGGCATCCTGCTCCGTGGCCGACTCGATGAGGGCGGCCGCCTCGGGGGGAAGCGCCGTGCATCCGTCATCGTCGACATCGCCGGTCAGAAAGCGTTCCTCGCCTGACAGGCATACGTACGACGCATCTGGTGCGCCGACGGACATGAGCGGCATCTCGGTGTCATCGGCGAGTACGCACTCCTGAAAGTACGTCATCAGGTCGGACCAAGTGGGCTGTGGGCGGGCCGATTTGGGTGCTTGCGACCGCGTCTTCTCCTTCTGCTGGATGACAGTCCTGCCACTGAGCGGCTTGAGGAGTGGAGCGCTGCCGAGTGGGCAGCTGGCGATGACTATGCGGTCATCGACGCCGTGGGCAGACTTCACCGGCACTTGGCGTCCTCCTTGGGCCCGCATGCGCCGGTTGACGTAGCTGAACAAGTCGTCCACCGAAATTTCGCCGCTGCCGTCTTTGCCCACCTTCCCGGTGCGCAGGGCTTCGATCACCTCGCCAGTGAAGTCCGACGGCTTCACATCGTCAGACGAAGCAACGTCGGCGTAGGAGTCCTCACCGGCCCGAGAGGAGGACAGCACGTAGACGCCACGGCTGGTCAGCAGAGCCTCTTCGGCGGACTTCGCCATCGAACGGGCGTGTTTGTCGGAGGTGCGCAGGCCCACGGTGAAACCACCGCTGCGGCAACAGTCGATCAACATGACTTTCTGCGGGGCCCAGCACTGTTCCAGCTGCTCGTTGACGAAGCTGGCACTCACGCCGGTTTCGGCGATCCGATCGAAGTCGGTGTCCGTGGCAATGAAGTGAAACTCCCCGCCGGAGTGGGCCAGTCGGGCGCCATGTCCGGAGACATACACGAGGGCCAGCTCGTCGGGCTCACAGCTCTCGAGGAACTCGCTGATTGCCTGCCGCATGTCGTCGGCGGTCAGGTCAGCCAGGAGCGTCACGGAGGAGAAGGCACCGATGCTTCGGTGCTCCAAGACTTGGCGCAGTTGCCAGATGTCGGCCTGTGTGGATGGGAGGGGTCCGAACCGGGCGTCGTCGCAGCGTTCGTTGCCAATCAGCAGTGCGCGACGCCGGACCAGTCGAGTCACTCGGCGCCCCCTGTTATCCGGGCGTCGTCTGGGGCTCCGGCATTGCCGTCGTTCGCCACCTTGTTGAGGAATTCGCGGACCATCTCCTCCTGAGCGGCGTCTGGGCGACCCTTGATCGTGACCGCGTTGCCCCCGTAGCTGACCTCGACTTGGCGGTGCCGTTCTTTAGCGCACCATTCCTTGATCAGGGTTATTAGGACCTGGGATCCGGGGCGGGCGACGGCTGTCGCTGCGGCCGCCCAGAGCGCCACGTCGCCCAGCCCTGCGCTCTTGCGACCGGCTTCGACGGTCTCTTCCGCCTCGACGAAACCGACAGACAGGATGCTTGAGCCCCGCAATGTGTCGAGCAGGTCCCGGGTAAGTCGCTCCTGCCGCAGCGCGTCTCCGCCGGCAAGTACGGCAAGCCGCCACGGACGGACCCTGTCTGCCATGTCCCCACTCCTCGTTGTCTGTTCTCGTTCCCGACCGGCATGGCTGGGAGTCAGGTGCCGATCCTTCGGCGACGTGCTCGCCGCACTTCGGGCAGCAACTGCATCGCCATAACAGTGCCGTCCTCTCGGATTGAGACGGGGCCGTTGTACTCGTCCTTGCCTTGGGCTGAGCGCCAAGTGGACCGGAGAGCGTGCGCCTCGCGTCGGTACCCCTCAACGTCTCCGTCGTGGAGATGCTTGAACAGGCCCGCTGCGAGTCCGGAGAACGCCTCCACGCGCCTACCGTTTAGCCGGAAGACGTGGTCTGTGCCGATGAACCGGATTCCGCGGATCTCCGGATCGATGTCCTGGACGATCCCGGTCCCGGCGTGGGTAAAACCTTTGAAGTGGCGCTGTCCCTGACGCTTGGTCAGGTACTGCGCGGTGGGTTCCCCGCCACCCGTGAACGCCATCAGCCCGGCCGCTGCCGCCCTGAGTAGTGCTCGCCGGAACCAGGCGTTGTCGTCCGGAAGCACCTGGAAGCCGCTCACGCGCTGCTCGTCACCACCGTCGGCGGGGATGCGCACGTCGGGATAGATGTTCCGATCCTCAAGGCTCTGATTGGCATCCGTCCCGGCGCCCTCTGGCGCCACGTGCAAGGTGCCGTCGCCAGGAGCGGTCAGGACATGGATGGTTATGCCGCCCTGACCGAGAAGCTCCGTCGAGGTGACTATGCAAGGCGTCTGCCCCCACGGCCCCATATGCACCGCCTCGACCTGAGCCGACGCGTTCGCTAGCTGGGTGAACGCATATGAGGTCTTTCCGTGGCTGCCCTTGCACGCGACAGGGAACACCCTCGACGGCTCCCCTGGCTTCCAGGCCTCCAGGAAGAAGTCCGGACGCAGTCGGACCCAGTCGCGCCGCTTGACATCCTTACCCACCAACGCCCACCCGGCCTGCAGCGCGATTCCCGCGTCGACGACCGACACCGAATGATCCGGGTACCACTTCCGCACGAGGCGCTCAGCCAGGGCGAGGGCGAAGCCGAGGCCCAACTCCCCCGATTGCACCGTCTTGTAGTGACGGGCAGGGTTAAGACCCTCCTCCGAGACAGCCATGTAGTGTCCGGAACTACCCTCCAACGCTTGGCAGTACTTCAGGCAGCCCCAATGTTCGGCCAGCCCTCGCCCTGCTCCCTGCCGGGCCAGCACGGTCGCGCGCCCCAAGGCGTGCAGTACCTCCCACGGCGTCAGCTTGACCGAAAGCCCTATCTCGTTAGCAGAGAGTCCGCGCAGCCCCGGCTTCCGCCGCAGCGGCTCACGCTTGTCTTCCCTCCGCTGCTCGTCATCCTTCGCAGCGGCGGACGCCACGGCTCCGCTCAGCGCGGCGTTCGAATTCACCTGCACATTCCAGGGCTTCGTCAGATCATTCAGTACCTCTGCTGCGTCCTTCACCGTGTTCCCCCCTGCGGCGAGCGATCGCGCGTACAACAAGGGCGAGACGCTAACGGTGCCGCAAGGGGCGCACACAAGGGCGCAGTGCTGCACAGCGGCGGAAACAAGGCCATCCCAGGACTGCTCTGCCAGCCGCTCTTTGATGATCAGTTCGTCCTCGGACGCCGGCTCTCCACAGCCCGCCGCTGACCAACCAATAACCGCAGATCAACCGTTCGTTGGGCTCTGTCTCACTTGCGGTGGTGATGGAGAGCGAAGTCATCCCAGGAGGATGCGGTGGCGGAGCAGGGGAAATCCGGCCCGGCCGTACATCTGTCGCTTGATCAGCTTCGTTTTGTTGTTGACGCCTTCGGTGCCGCCGTTGTGATATGCCCTGGTCAGGGCGGCGTTCACGGCGGCGCGGTCTCGTTCGAGACCGCGGGTGAAGGCGTGCAGGTGGGGCAGGTGCTCGGCCTGCGCGGTGGTGATCCACGCGCTGAGTTGCTCGGCGTTCCCCTCGGCGGGCCTCAGCAGTGCGGCAAAGGCGCTGATCAGCCTGGCGAGGGCAGATACTTCCGGGCAGGCGGTGGCAGCGGCCTCGATCCGTTCCCGCTGGTGTTCCTTGCGGTGATCGGGGTGGGTAAGGAGGTAGCGGGCGAGGCGACGCGGGGACAGCGCGGGGCGTTCAGCTTCGACGCGTCCCTGGTTGATGTACTTGTGGAGCAGGTTGGAACTCCCGCGATAGCCGAGTTCTTTGATCTCCCGCAACAGGTGCAGGACGGGCACGGCCGGGTCTTCCTCGCGTCGCTGCCGTAGATGATCTCGGTAGGGGTCCACCAGAGTGGGCCGGTACTTGGGGGCACGGATGAGGCGCTCCGGCTCGGTGACACGGTCGTAGCGCTTGACCGTGTTCAACGACAGGTTCAGCCGGCGTGCGCATTCCAGCAGGCCGACTCCACATTTGCGCAGGTCATGGACTTGATGCCATCGCTGACGGGTCGTGGTGGCCTGCACGCCCTCGCGGGGTGGCGGGCCGCTGCCAGATGTGCCACCGGTCACCAACCTGTGTCGCCTCGGGCAGTGCCCGGCGGATCGCCTCGGCGTAGGCGGCCGAGCCGTCCCGGCACACGGTCTCGACGCCCGGATGCTCACGCAGCCACCCTTCCAGCGCCTCGACGGTGCGGCCGGGCAACACGTCGACACGTTCACAGGTCTCGACGTCGATCAGGACGGTGGCGTAGTTGTGGCGGCGGCGCAGGGCGAAGTCGTCCCCCAGAACCCGGGGCACCGGCCTCTCGGGTATCGGCAGTTGCATCAGTGCGCGCGCAGGGCGGTGTGCCGAGAGACGACTACAGCCAGTACGGACAGTGCCCGGGAACCGGCCCGGCCCGCTAACTCCCGCACCACGGCCCCCACCTGCGCGGACAGTCGCGGTGTGCGGCGCTGATAGCGCTCCAGGACCCCGGGGAGCTGTTCCCGAAACGTCTGGCGACAGCCCAGGGTCGGGCAGACCAACCGGCGCACCCACACCCTGACCACGATTCGCCGGGCGTCAACGGGAACGTCCACGACGGTCCGTGCGTGATACCCATGCACCCGGCCCGACCGAGCCCCGCAGTCCGGGCAGGGAGCCGTACCGCACGGCGTCCGCGCCCGCACCAGTATCCGCCGACCCTCATCCAGCACATCCTCGATGACCAGCGGAGACAACCCTGAAAACACCGTACTCACAAGCTCGTTGATGTCATGCATACAACATCAACGAAGCCCATCGCTCTCCGTCACCACCGCAAGTGAGACAGAGCCGTTCGTTGGACACACCCGAAAGTGCCAGTTCAGAGGCCCCGTTCCATGATCGGAACGGGGCCTCTGGCGTGCGTACGGGAGCGAAGTACAGCAACTCGAACGATCGCCGGTGTCCGTCACGGTGCCCGCTGGTCCATGCCCCCGTCGGCTGACCGCCCGGTCACTGTGGCGGCTTGCGCTCGTTCAGGGCGCGCTGCTGGTTGATCATCATTGCCTGCATGGTCGCGAGTTCGGCCTGCTGCAGCTGTTCCCGCTTCCGCTGGCTGCGCCGGATCAGCCGGTACGGGATCAAGAAGACGTCGAAGAGCAGCAGGATGACCGCGTACCAAACCGTGACGAGAACCCAGCCGAGCAGAATGGCGATGATGCCCAGGGTCCAGGCAAGCCACGCCGCCCACGGTCCGTTCGCGCCCACGCGTTTGATCCGGGCCGAAATCCTTCGGGTAATCCCGACGTAGCTCAACGGGGCGGCGTACGACCTCTTCGAGAGCGCAGGCGATTCAGGGAAGAGGCCCCCTTGCTCTGGCTGCGGCGGTGCGTCAACCGCCTGCCCCTGCTGGGAGCGCGGGGGAGACTGCGTGGCACGCTCTGATTCGGCAGGCCGTCGGGCAGCCGCTGGCGCTGGGAAGTGCTTTGTGTCAGACACGGCGCACACCTTCTTGTACTTACATGTACCAGTATGCCTCTGTTTGCGCTCGAACGGGGTGCGAGGTAGAGGCATGTGCGCAGGCTGAGAGGCCCAGCCGGTCCGCGAACCACCGCCGGGCAGTCAGGAGCGTCCAAGGCGGGCGCCGAAGTGCCGCAGGGCCGTGCGGAGTTCCCCGGGTTCCTCGACGGTGACGTCGGCGTCGAGGAAGGCGAGCGCAGGCAGCAGCCACTGCCAGGAATCCAGCATCAGCACGGCGCGGGTCCCGCTTTCCCCGGCCGCCGTGAGGTCGACGTCCTGGCGGGTGAACGCGTCGGCCACCTGCGCGACGGGGGCGTCGATGGTCAGCACCACGCGCTGCCGGTCACGGCCGATGCCCTCCCGGAGGTAGTCGATGCCGGTCTCTGCAGGCAGCGGTCGCAGCGTGAACGTGCGGGTGCGCACCCGCAGTTCGGCGACGCGGTCGAGACGGAAGACGCGCCAGTCCTCCTTGTCGGTGTCCCAGCCCAGCAGGTACCAGCGCTGATGCAGGTGGATGTGACGGTGCGGCTCGACCTCGCGGGTGGTGGCCTTCCCGTCCGCCCCGACGTAGTGGAACGTCACGAGCCGCTCGTGCGCGATCGCCTCGGCGAGCGAGCTGAGGGTCTCCGCGCTCGTGCTGGGGGCGGGTGTCGGCATCGTCTCCAGGCTGGCGCGCAGCGCGGACGCGCGGGGACGCAGCCGTCTGGGCAGGTACTGGTCCACATTGCCGTAGGCGCGGATCGCCGCATCGTCGATGCTGCCCTCGCTCGCGCTGCCGGTCGCGCCGAGCGCGGCCAGGCCCAGGAGCGTGGCGATGGCCTCGTCGTCGTCGAGCACCAGCGGCGGCATGGCCTGACCGGCGGCGAGCCGGTAGTAGCCGCCCGGGCCCGGCTGGGTCTCGACCGGGTATCCGTGGCCGCGCAGCCGGCCGATGTCGCGCCGCAGTGTGCGCGGGGGAACGTTCAGCCGGGCCGCCAGTTCCTCACCGGAGAACTTCTTTCCCGACTGCAACATCACCAGCAGTGCGAGGGTCCGCTGCGTCACGTCTGCCACGAGTGCAGTCTGCCAAGAATTGCGGCCTTTTTCCGGCCACATCACCTCCTAGGGTCCTGGTCATGACGCACGACAGCATCCGGATTCGCGAAGCTCGTACCCATAACCTGCGGCACCTCGACGTCGATGTGCCCCGCGCGCAGGTCGTGGTCTTCGTCGGCGTCTCCGGCTCGGGCAAGTCGTCGCTGGTCTTCGACACGATCGCCGCCGAGGCCGGCTGTCAGCTCAACGAGACCTACCCGCCCTACGTCCGCAACCGTCTGCCGAAACGGGCCCGCCCCGAGGTCGCGCACATCGAGGGGCTCTCCCCGGTGGTGGTGGTCGACCAACGGCGGCTGGGCGGCAACGTCCGCTCCACGGTCGGCACGGTCACCGACATCTGGACCTACCTGCGGCTGCTGTTCTCCCGGTCGAGCACTCCGCACGTCGGCGAGGCCACCCGCTTCTCCTTCAACGACCCGTCCGGCATGTGCACCGCCTGCTCGGGCCTCGGCGAGGTCGTGGCCAGCGCCGTGGACCGGTTCACCGACCCGGACAAGTCGCTGAGGGAGGGCGCCGTGCTGCTGCCCGGGTTCGCCGCCGGCGGCTACTGGTACTCCAAGTTCGCCGACATCGGGTTGTTCCCGCTCGACACGCCGCTGCGCGACTGGAGCCCGGACGAGCGGGACGCGCTGCTGTACGGCAAGGGGGCCTCGGGAGCAGTGGCGGAGAAGCTGCCCGAGGACTACCAGGGCATGGTCGAGCGGTTCGAGCGCATCCATCTGCGCGGCTCCGAGGAGATGTCCGAACGCAAGAAGAGGACGCTCACCGCGTTCACGCGCTCCGAGGAGTGCCCGGAGTGCCGCGGGGACCGGCTGCGCGAGGAGAGCCGGAGCGCCACCGTGCTCGGCCGCACCATCGGTGAGATGGCGCGGATGGAGGTCAGCGAGCTCGCGGAGCGGGTGCAGGGGGTGAGAGACGCGAGCGTCGCGCCGGTCGTCTCGGCGCTGACGGACCGGCTCCGGGCGATGGTCACCATCGGGCTGGGCTACCTCCACCTCGGCCGCGGCACCACGACGCTCTCCGGCGGCGAGTCACAGCGGATCAAGACGCTCCGGCACCTGGGCAGCAGCCTCACCGAGATGATCTACGTCTTCGACGAGCCCACCGTCGGGCTCCACCCCCACGACGTCTCCTCCATGACAGAGCTGCTGCGGCAGCTGCGGGACAAGGGCAACTGCGTCCTGGTCGTCGAGCACGATCCCGCGGTCATGGCCGTCGCCGACCAGGTCATCGAGGTCGGACCCGGAGCGGGCGAGCAGGGAGGCACGCTGGTGTACCAGGGCTCCTTCGACGGGCTGTGCCGGGCGGGGACGGCCACGGCGGCCGCACTGAGGCAGCACCGGCCCGTGAAGGACGAACCGCGCACGCCGAGGGGGCGCATCACGCTGGCCGGCGCCACGCGCAACAACCTCAGGAACGTCACCGCGGACATCCCCACGGGTGTGATGACCGTGCTCACCGGCGTGGCCGGCTCCGGCAAGAGCAGCCTGGCGGGCGAACTGGCCGACCGGCACGACTGCGTCGTCATCGACCAGAAGCCGGTCACCGCCAACCGCCGTTCGACCCCCGTCACCTACACCGGGATCGCCTTCCCCGTCCGCAAGCTCTTCGCCCGCCGCAACGGCGTCACGGCCGGCCTGTTCAGCGCCAATTCCGAGGGTGCCTGCCCGGACTGCAAGGGCCTCGGGACCGTGAGCACCGACCTGGCCTTCATGGAGGAACAGGAGACGGTCTGCGAGACCTGCCAGGGGCGCCGCTTCACGCCCGAGGTTCTGCGGTACACGGTGGACGGGCTCTCGATCGCCGACATCGACGACCTCACCGTCAGCGAGGCCGTCCGCCGGCTCCCGGACCGCGCGATCGCCGGGGCGCTGCGCCACCTCGACGAAGTCGGGCTCGGGTATCTCCGCCTCGGCCAGCCGCTGACGACCCTCTCCGGAGGCGAGTGCCAGCGTGTGAAGATCGCCAAGGAGCTCCGCGAGTCCGCCGCCGATACCCTCTACGTCCTCGACGAGCCCACCACCGGCCTGCACCTCCAGGACATCGACACCCTGCTGGGTCTGCTCGACGGCCTGGTCGACCAGGGGCACACGGTCGTGGTGATCGAGCACAACCTCGATGTCGTCCGGCGCGCCGACTGGATGCTCGATCTGGGCCCCGGCCCCGGCAAGCACGGCGGGCAGATCCTCTACCAGGGCCCCGTCGCCGGCGTCACCGGCACGGCCACCGCCGAGGCGCTGCGCGGGGACCGCCCGGCGGGCCGCTGACACCTCCACGGTGGTCGCTCTCCCCGGCGGTGCGCTGCCTCGGGGGCGACAGCCGCTGCCCGCAGGGAGGATTTGAGCGCCGGCAGCCGGTCGGGGTCTGCGGTCGGGGTCTGCCGTCGGGGTCTGCGGTCCGGGTCTGCGGTCCGGGCCCGTCCGTACGTTCGCGGGCGCCCGTCGGCCCGCTACGCGGTCGGCCCTTGCACCTGCCATTGCCCGGCGCAATACTTAGCCACATGGCACAGTATTCGGCGCAACTGGACGGCGTGTTCGTCGCCCTCGCCGACCCGACCCGGCGCGCCGTGGTCCGCCGCCTCGGCCGCGGACCCACGAGTGTCGGCGACCTCGCCCGCGAGTTCCCGATGACTCTCCCCTCGTTCATGAAGCACGTGCGGACCCTCGAATCGAACGGGCTCATCCGCACCGTCAAGTCCGGCCGTGTGCGCACCTGCGAGCTCAACCGCGAGCGCCTCGGCCTCGTCGGCGACTGGCTCGCGGAGCAGCGCCGGATATGGGAGGAGCGCACCGACCGACTCGAACAGTTCGTCACCGACCCGGAGGAGAACAGTCAGTGAATCCCGACCTCGACCTTTGCCTGGAGCGGATCATCCGCGCCCCGCGCGCCACCGTGTGGAGAGCGTGGACCGATCCGTCCCGGCTTGAGCAGTGGTGGGTCCCGGCTCCGTCCCGCTGCCGGGTGGACCGCCTGGAGCTGCGGCCCGGCGGGGCGTTCACGACGCGGCTGAGCGACGACGGGGCCGAGTTCGTCCCGCACCTGGACGCATGCTTCCTCGCCGTCGACGAACTGCGGCGGATCGTGTTCACCAACGCGGTCGACGGCACATGGCGTCCCGCGCATCCCGTCCCGGTCGCGATGACCGCCACGGTCACGCTGAGCGATCACCCGGACGGCACCGACTACCGGATGGTCGTCCGGCACGGTGATCCGGAGGCGCGCGCCCGTCACGAGGAGCTCGGCTTCGCCGAGGGCTGGGGGTCGGTCGCCGGCCAGTTGGCCGCGCTCGCCGAGAGCACGGCCGGGAGATGAAGATCGCCCTCACCGCGTTCGTCACGCTCGACGGGGTCAGCCAGGGGCCCGGTTCACAGGACGAGGACACCAGCGGCGGTTTCACCGGTGGCGGCTGGCTCGTGCCCCATATCGACGCGACGTTCGTCCAGCGCGCCTCCAACTGGCTCGACCTCGCCGACGGTCTGCTGCTCGGCCGGCGCACCTACGAGGCGTTCGCGCGTGACTGGCCGGAGATCACCGACCCGCACGACCCGTTCACCGAGCGGATGAACACGCTGCCGAAGTACGTCGTCTCGAACACCCTCGGAACGGGGACCTGGAACCCCACGACCGTGCTCAGGGGCGACGCGGTCGAGGCAGTCGCCCCTCTCAGGGCACGACCGGGACGGGAACTGCAGATCCACGGCAGCGCCCGCCTGGGCGACGCGCTCCTGACGGCGGGCCTGGTCGACACGCTCCGCCTCGTGGTCGCGCCCACCGTGCTGCGGACCGGGCGGCGCCTTCTGTCCGGACCGGGCGCCCCGTCCGGTCTCCGCCTGGTCCACCACGAGGCGACACCGAACGGTCTGCTCCTCCTGGAATACGGGACAGCAGGCCGAGCGCCCCGTGGCGAGTACGAGGGCGTCGCCGCCTTCGTCGAGGATCGGGGACCGGCGGCCAGGGGGTGACCCGTTGGTGAGGCGGTGCGGCGAGTTCGGTGGGAGGACGGAAGTCATCGCCACGGGCAGGTGGTGGGATTCACCTGCGCGCGGGGTCGGGGAAGGACCTGTCGCCGAAGAGGACCCGGCTTGCCGCCGCCTTGCCGAGCGGTGTGCGCAGCAGGGTGAACGCCGCCGCTGCCGTGGCCGGCGTCCGTACCTGGGCCAGTCCCCGGCGCAGCATGAGGCGTCCGCGGAACCGGGTGCGCAGCGCGGCGCCGTCGTAGCCGGTCATCGTGTCCGGTTTTCCGGTGCGCAGTGCGTCGTCGATCACCTCCGCCGCGAGTTCCGACTGCCGCAGGCACGGGTCCAGGCCGCCGGCGGTGAGCGGGGAGACCGCGCCTGCCGCGTCCCCCACGAGAAGCCCTTCGGCGCAACTGATCCTGCGCAGCAGGCCACCGACGGGGATGGGGCCCGCGCGCCGCTCCACCGTTCCGGGGCGTTCGACGCCGGTGAGTCCGGGCGCCGAGTCGCTGAACCGTTCCACGGCCCTGCGAAGTCCGTCCGGGTAGCGGTCGGCATAGCCTGCGACGCCGACATGGGCGTGCTTCCCGTCGTTGACCACCCAGGCCAGGTATCCGGGGGCCAGCGAGGGGTCGAGTACGCAGTGGAACGTCGGCGGCTCGTCGCTTCCGGGCAGTTCGTAGACCTCTTCGGCGCCGATGATCAGGTGGTGGTTGCGGTCGAGATCGAGGTCACGGGCGACTCTTGAGCGGGCTCCGTCAGCGCCGACGACGAAGCGGGCCCGGACCACGGTCGGTCTGTCGCGGCCTGCCAGGAGGAAGCTGTCGCCGTGCCGTCCGGCGTAGCGCGTGCCCAGCCTCACCCGTACGCCGGCGTCGGTCGCGGCGGCGGCAGATGCTTCGTAGAGCGGCGCCATGTCGCCCACCCGGTACTCGTCGCGGGGGCTGGTGAGGCTGACCGGGCGGCGCAGGCCGGGCGGGTAGAGGATCACGCGCCGGATCGGTGGTCCGAGGCAGTCGGGGGGCAGTGGGAAGTCGTCGAGTGTCTTCCGTACGAAGATTCCCGTGGTGCGGATCGCGTCGGCGAGGCTGGTCCGGCGCTCGGCCAGGAGCACGTCGTGGCCCTGGCGGGCGAGGAGCGTGGCGGTGTTCAGCCCGGCCAGTCCGGCGCCGACCACCAGTACGTCGGCGCTGTCCGTGACTCCGTGCCCGTGGGAGAGGTCGGCTGTGGTCATGTGGCGTGCCCTGTCCCTCGGGAGTCCGTCATCGGTGCGCGGCAGGAACCGGCCGGCGCCGGGTGGTGCGACGGCGTCCGGGACCGCGCGGGTGAGTGGTGTGGACGCCGCCGGCCGGCGAGGTGACCGGTGACGGTGTGCGGGGGCCCGCCCACCGGGGCTGCGGTCACCACGGCGAGGATCCGGCCGGGGCGGATTCTCCGGATCCGTGTGCCGTCCGCTCCCCGTCCTCGGGGTTCTCGGGCTCCCAGCGCAGCAGGTCTCCGGGCTGACACTCGAGCACCGCGCAGAGCGCGGCGAGCGTGGTGAAGCGCACCGCCTTGGCGCGGCCGTTCTTGAGCACCGCCAGGTTGGCGGGTGTGATCCCCACCCGGTCCGCCAGTTCGCCCACGGACATCTTCCGCCTGGCCAGCATCACGTCGATGTCGACGGCGATCGGCATCAGATCACCTCGGCCAGTTCGGCCCCCAGCCGCGACGCTTCGACGTCGCGTGCGAGGGCCTGGGCGAGCAGCATCCGCAGCACCAGCACGATGAGCGCGACGCCGAAGACCGCCAGGGAGATCCCGCCCAGCAGAGCCACGACACCCGGGGGTACGGCCTCGCCCGGCGCCAGGACCACCCCGAGCGCGAACACCAGCAGCGCGGCCGTCACGAAAGCGCCGATCACGACGTGGACGTAGCGGAACGCGGCGTGGGAGAAGACAGTTCCGCGCCGCACCATCGTGACCAACCGCCATACGCCGAACAGGACGACCTGCACCGTGACGACGAACAGGAGCATGATCACCAGGGTCGGAGTGCGGTGGTCCGCGGGGACGCTGTCCTGCATGGCGCCCGTCAGCATCGCCGCCATCACCGCCTGGACGAACACCGATCCGGCGAGCAAGGCCACCATCACGGCGCGCAGCGCAAGCACTGTCAGTTTTCCCATCATCACTCCCGTCGTCGAATAGCAATAGAAATCTATTGAGTATCGATAGGAATGGCAAGTCCGTCCTGCTGCATGAGGCCGGGATGTGCCGCTCGACCCCGCGGCGAGCTGCCCCGCCGCGGCCGGGATGGGGCCGGGGCACGGGCGGTCGCCCGAGGAGGAGATCACTCGGCGGCGTACTGCCGGTGCAGTACGCAAGACCCACCCTCGGGCGGACGTTTTGCCGATCACAGTGGGGGAGAGTGGGGCGATCCGGTGTGCCGCCGCTGCCCCCTGCGGCACACCATTCCGCCTCGTTCGTCAAGGGATCACCGCGTGCGCCTGCTTCCCCGAATGTCCCGACGGCTGGCCGCTGCGGCCACCGTCCTCCTGCTGCTGGCCGCAGGAGGTGCCGTGACGTTCGCAGCCGCCGACGAACCAGCACCCGTCCGCCGCCAGGACCGCGTGATCTCCATGCCCGAGACCCCGGGCAGCGAGCGGACGGTCCGAATCGACACCTCCTACTTCACCGCCGGCGGTTCCGGACCTCGCCCGGCCGTGCTGCTCGCACACGGCTTCGGCGGCGACAAGGACGACATGACCGCCCAGGCCCAGCGCCTCGCCCGCGACGGCTATCGCGTGCTGACCTGGTCCGCGCGCGGTTTCGGCCGCTCCACCGGGCAGATCGGGCTCAACGCCCCGGACCGCGAGGTCGCGGACGTCGGGCGGCTGCTCGACTGGCTGGGCGGGCGCGAGGACGTGCTCCAGGACGCCGGGGGCGACCCGAGGGCCGGCATCGCGGGCGCCTCCTACGGCGGGGCGATCTCCCTGCTCGCGGCCGGAAACGACAAGCGGGTCGACGCGATCGCCCCGCAGATCACCTGGTGGGACCTGGAGGACTCCCTCTTCCCGGGCGGGGTGTTCAAGAAGCTGTGGGCCGGTGTCTTCTTCACCACCGCCGGTGGCCGGCAGGGCGGTTGCCGCTTCACCGACGAACTGTGCCAGGTCTACGAGAAGGCCGCGGTCTCAGGCCGTTCGGACGAGGACGCGGCGAAACTGCTCGAGCGCTCCAGCCCGTCCTCGGTCGCCGACCGCATCAACGTGCCGACGCTGGTCGTCCAGGGCCAGAACGACTCGCTCTTCCCCCTCGACCAGGGTGACGCCATCGCCCGCGCGGTCTCCGCCAACGGTGCGCCGGTCGCCGTCGACTGGTCCTCCGGCGGGCACGACGGCGGTGACCAGGAGACCGCACGGCTCGAGGCCCGCACCACCGCCTGGTTCGACCGGCACCTGAAGAAGGACCGCGCGGCCGACACCGGCCCGGCCTTCCGGAGCACCCGCACCGGAGGGGTCGACACCACCGACGGCAGGACCGTGCAGCGCGGCGCCGACGCCGACCGCTACCCCGGGCTCGACGGGACGTCCGAGCGCCCCGTGGAGCTCACCGGGCGCACGCAGAAGGTGTCCAACCCGGCGGGCGGCGCACCGCCCGCCGTGTCCGCCGTGCCCGGGATCGGGGCGCTCTCCCGCCTGCCCGATCTGGGCGGCGGACTGTCACTGACCCAGGACTTCCCCGGCCAGTACGCCTCCTTCGAATCGGCCCCGCTCGCGTCGGAGCTGCGGCTGACCGGAGCGGCCAGGACCCGCATCACCGTCAGCACCGAAGCCAAGGACGGCGCGGTGCTCTTCGCCAAGCTGTACGACGTGCGGCCCGACGGCCGTACGTCCCTGCCCCACCAGCTCGTCGCACCGCTGCGCGTGACGGACTCGGGCAGCTCCACCACCGTTCAGCTCCCCGCGGTCGACCACGAGTTCGCCGCCGGGAACCGGCTGCGTCTGGTCCTGTCCACCACCGACCTCGGCTACGCGTCCCCGGCGGAGCCCGCCACGTACCGCGTCTCCATCCCGGAAGGCGCCGAGCTGACCGTGCCGACCGACGCGGCGCTGGACACCGGGCAGGCCGGGATGCCGGCCTGGGTCTGGGCGATGCCGGCGGGTGCTCTGGCGCTGGCGGCATGGCTGCTGCTCACCCGCTCCAACGGCTCCCGCCGCCGGGACGACGACCAGGGGCCGCAGTCGCCGGAGTCGCCGCTGACCATCTCCGGACTCTCCAAGCGCTACCGCGGCTCGGCCGACCGCTACGCCGTCAAGGATCTGTCCGTACGGGTGGAACGCGGCCAGGTGCTGGGCCTGCTCGGCCCCAACGGCGCGGGCAAGACCACCGCCATGCGCATGATGATGGGTCTCATCCGGCCCGACGCCGGGACCGTACGGGTCTTCGGACATCCGGTACGGCCGGGCTCGGCGGTGCTCTCCCGGGTGGGTGCCTTCGTCGAGGGACCGGGTTTCCTGCCGCATCTGACCGGCCGGGCCAATCTGAAGCTGTACTGGCAGGCAACCGGACGTCCGGCCGCCGACGCCCATGTGGAGGAGGCCCTGGAGATCGCCGACCTCGGCGAGGCCCTGGACCGTGCCGTGCGGACGTACTCCCAGGGCATGCGGCAGCGCCTGGCCATCGCCCAGGCCATGCTCGGCCTTCCCGACCTGCTGATCCTCGACGAACCGACGAACGGCCTCGATCCGCCGCAGATCCGCGAGATGCGGGCGGTCGTGTCGCGGTACGCGGCGACCGGACGGACAGTGATCGTCTCCAGCCATCTGCTCTCCGAGGTGGAACTCAGCTGCACGCACCTCGTCGTGATGGACAAGGGCAGGCTCATCGCCGCCGGACCGGTCGAGGAGATCACCGGGGGCAGCGACACCCTGCTGGTGGCCGCGAGCGCCATGAGCGCCGCCCAACTGGAAGCGGCAGCCGCCAAGGTGTCGGAACTGCCGGGGGTCGCCTCGGCCGAACCGGCGCCGACCGCCGACGTGGGGCTGCTGATACGCCTGGACGGGATGCCGGTGCACGAACTGCTCACCGAACTGCTGCGCCTCGACGTCCCCGTGGAGCGGATCGGCCCGCACCGTCGCCTGGAGGACGCGTTCCTCACCCTGATCGGAGACCCCGCATGACCGGCACCACCGAGACCCGGGGCTCCTCCCCGGGCGCCCCCGGGTCCACGGGCTTCACCCGGGACACCGTCCCGGACACCGCCCCGGCCACCGCGGCCGCCCCCGGATACCGGGCTGCCGCCACACTGCCCCTCCGCGTGGAGGCGGTACGGCAGTTCCTGCGCCGCCGCACCCTGATCACGTTCGCGGTGATGGGCATCCTGCCGGTGGTCATCTGGGCCGCCTTCACTCTCGGCGGCACACCGGACGGCAGGGACAGGGAGTCCTCGCTCCTGGACGTGGCGACCTCCTCCGGCGTGAACTTCTCCCTCGCCGCGATCTTCGTCTCCAGCGGTTTCCTGCTCACTGTGCCGGTGGCTCTCTTCTTCGGCGACACCGTCGCCTCGGAGGCCGGATGGTCCTCGCTGCGCTACCTGCTGACCGCACCCGTCTCCCGGGCCCGGCTGCTGTTCAGCAAGATGACGGTCGCCCTGGCCTTCAGCGCGGCAGCCGTCGTCCTGCTGCCCGCGGTCGCGCTCGGGGTGGGCTCACTCGCGTACGGCTGGGGGGACCTCGAACTGACGACTGCCGGTTCGCTCCCGGCCGACACGGCAGTGGGGCGGCTGGGCGTGATCGTGGTGTACGTCTTCGTCAGCCAGCTCACGGTGGCCGGATTCGCGTTCTGGCTCTCCACGGTCACCGACGCCCCGCTCGGCGCGGTGGGCGGAGCGGTGGGGGCGACGATCCTGTCCAACATCCTGGACTCCATCACCGCGCTGGGATCGCTGCGGGACTTCCTGCCCACCCACTGGCAGTACGCGTGGGCGGACGCCCTCCAGCCGGACGCGGAGTGGGCAGGCATGATCAAGGGCACATCGCTGTCGGCGTCCTTCGCCGTCGTCTTCTTCGCCCTCGCCTTCCGGCACTTCGGGCGGAAGGACATCGTCTCCTGACGGCAGATCCCCGGCAGGGTCGGTGACTTCGGTAGCTGTCAGGTGCAACCAACTCAGGGGTCAGGTGTGTCTCCTGATGCGGATGGACTGGACAACTCGGAGGAACTCTCGTGATGACACCCTTAAGACGTGCCGATGTCCGCACCGCCCGCGGAGGGCGCGCGGTCCGTGCCGCAGCGCCGCTGGCCGCCGCACTGCTCGTTGCGGGCGGCCTGAGCGCCTGGACGCTCACCCCGCAGGAGGCGCACGCCGCCCCGGCGCCCGCCGCGGCCCCGGCGGACGACATCAACGGTGACGGCTACGCGGACCTCGTCTCCGGTGCTCCCTCAGGCACGGTCTCCGGCAAGGCGCAGGCGGGCTATGTGGCGGTGACGTACGGCTCCGCGGACGGGCTGGACCCCTCCCGCAAGAAGCTGGTGAGCCGTTCGACGAGTGGCGTGCCCGGATCGGCCGCCGCCGAGCAGCAGTTCGGCAAGACCTTCAGCACGGGCGACCTGGACGGTGACGGCTTCGGTGACATCGTTATCGGCTCCGCCGACGCGCCCTCCGGCAGCGTGATCGTGTGGGGCTCGCCGTCCGGGCCGACCGGGGGCACCGCCCTCGACGGGTACGGGCACTCGCCGCAGATCGGCGACTTCGACGGTGACGGCAAGGCCGACCTGGCGCTGTTCGGCGACGCCGACGTCGCGGGTGACGACCCGGTGACGCAGCCGGGCGCGTTGTTCAAGGGCCCGGTGGCCAGGGACGGCTCGCCCGCCGAAACGCTCGACTTCATGGACAGGTCCGAGTGGTGGGGCTACGGCGACGACGGCCCGGGCTGCGCGGAGGACGACTCGTGCGTCGACGGCCCCTCGTCGATCAGCGGTCCCGTCACGGCCCGGTCCGTCGGCGACGTCAACGGTGACGGGCGCGAGGACATCGCGATCTGGGCGTACGAGGGCGACGGGGTGTGGGGCAACCACGTCCTGCTCGGCGGTACGGCCGGCTTCAAGAGCACGGGCACCGTGGGTGACTTCGGCTCGGTCGGCGACGGGGGCGACAGCGATGTGGGCGACGTGGACGGCGACGGCTACGACGACGTCGTACTCGGCAGCACCGACGCCGACGAGAAGGTCACCGTCGTCTTCGGCTCGCCCTCGGGCCCGTCCGGGCGCGAGCAGTCCTTCGACCAGAGCCTGCCCGGCTTCTACGGTGCGCAGGAGGACGGCGACCGGGTCGGCTCCTGCGTCTCCGTCGCCGACGTCACCGGCGACGGCCGCGCGGAGGTCGCCCTCGGCATCAGCGGGGAGGACTTCGGCGGGCACGACGACGCCGGCTCGGTCGCGCTGCTGCACGGCAGCTCCTCCGGCGTCACCGGCACCGGCAGTCAGGTCGTGCACCAGGACACGGCCGGTGTGCCCGGAGTCGCCGAGACGGGCGACGAGTTCGGGGCCGCCTGCGCCCTCAAGGACGTCGACGGGGACGGTCACCGGGACCTGAACGTCTCCTCGGTGGAGGAGAACGCCTCGGCCGGAGCCGTGTGGTCGCTGCCCGGTACGGGCGACGGTCTGACGACGGCCGGCGCGGTGGCGTTCGGCCCCGGCGACGTCGGTGGCCCCGTCGCGGGTGCGCGCTTCGGCAGCACCCTGCGCTGACGCCGCGCTGCCGGGCGGGGGCGCCGCTCCCGCCCGGCAGTGGCCCCGCGCCGCCAGATCCCTGCCGGGGCGGAGCTTG
Organism: Streptomyces sp. TAA204; assembly: GCF_000424965.1. Classification (NCBI taxonomy): domain Bacteria; kingdom Bacillati; phylum Actinomycetota; class Actinomycetes; order Kitasatosporales; family Streptomycetaceae; genus Streptomyces; species Streptomyces sp. TAA204. Next base: position 539,501 of record NZ_AUKW01000001.1, on the reverse strand, counting down.
GCCAGCGGCCCGGGACGGCCGCGGACGGCGGGTTCAGTTGCCGGTTTCCGCCGGTTCCAGCAGGTGGGGGCCGTTGTTGCGGACGTTGTTGACCGCCGTTGAGACCGCACGGGCGTCCAGGTCGCCGCCGCCGGGGGAGGTGAGCAGCGCGCGGAGTTCGTCCGGCTCGTGGTGCGCGGGGTCGAGCCACGCCGCCTGATCGTCCGGTGCGATGGTCAGCGGCATACGGGGATGGACCCTGCCTGCCGCGTCGGTGGCGTCGGTGGTGATGACCGTGCAGGTCGTCCACCACGCCTGCGGGTCGTCCTCGTCGCGCTCGGGGTCGCGCCAGATCTCGTACAGCCCGGCCAGCGCCATCACCTGACCGTCCTGCGGGGTGATGAAGTAGGGCTGCTTGTACGCCTTCCTGGTCCCGGTCGCCGGGACGGTCTGCCACTCGTAGAAGCCGTCGGCCGGAAGCAGGCAGCGGCGCTTCACGAACGCCCGGCGGTAGGCCGGTTTCTCGTGGACGGTCTCCATCCTGGCGTTGATCATCTTGGCGCCGACGCTCAGGCTCTTCGCCCAGAACGGGACCAGGCCCCAGCGCAGCGGCCGCAGCCGCCGCTCGACCGCACCGGTCTCACGGTCTGCCGCTTCCAGCACCGCCCACACGTCGTCGGTGGGAGCGACGTTGTAGTTCGGTGCCAGGGCCTGTTCCGGGCTCCACCGGTCGACCTCGAAGAGGTCCACCAGATCCTCCGGCCTGCGAGTCGAGGCGTATCTGCCGCACATGCGTACACCCTGCCACGTCGCGCCGGGAAGCTCCCGGTTCGTGAACGGGCCTTCCACAGCTTGCGGCACGACAGGGGCCCCGCCCATCCCGGTGTTCGGTCGGACGGGGCCCCGCAGCCCGGCGGTGGCCGTTCACCGGCCCTCGTCGTCGTCCTCGTCGTCCTCGTACTCGTCGTCGTCTTCTTCGTCCTCGTCCTGGTCGTCTTCCTCCTCGTCCCCCTCTTCCCCTTCTCCCTCGTCGTCGTCCCTGTTCTGGTTCTTGTCCTCGTCGTCCTCTTTCTCCTCCTCGGCCAGGGCGTCCTCGTGACTGCGCACGAGCTCCCCCTCGCGGATCTCACCGCGCCAGCCCTCCGGCACCTCCTGCACGCCCAGCGTCACGTACCGCTGGAAATGCTTGAGGTCGAGGCGGAGCCTTCGCCCCTGGACGCGCCAGATGTTGCCGGTCTTCTCGAAGAACCCGCCGGGTGTGTACTCCACGACGACCACGATCCGCGTGAGATTCGGCGTCAGTTCGTGGAAGGAGACCGAGCCGTGCGTGGTGGCCCGTTCGCCCGTGGAGTTCCACACCACGCGGTTGTCGGGCACCTGCTCCAGGACTGTCGCCTTCCAACTGCGTTTGGACGGGCCGACCTTGAGCGTCCAGTTGGACGAGACGTCATCCTCGCGCGATGCCTCCACCACGCCTTTCATGAAGCTGCTGAACTCTTCGAACTCCGTCCAGTGGTCGTACACCCGGCGCAGCGGAAGACCCACATCGATCACCTCGATGATGTTGGTCACCTTCTTGGTCCCCGCTTTGCCGCCCCCGCCGAAGAGTTCCTTGGTCTTCTCCACGGTCTTGTCCTTCACGCTCTTCGCCACCTGGCCCCCGACGGCCTTGGCCGGGCTTTCGCCCTTCAGCAACTGCGCGCCCATCTTGGGGATCTCGCTGCCGGAGCCCCCGCCCTCGGCGGCCTTCTCCGCGAGGCCGCTGACTTTCCCGCCCGCCGAACTCACGACGTTGCTCGCTTTTGCCATCAGGTAGTTGGTGAGTTCCTCACGTACCCGGTCGAGCCCCGAGCCGCCGTCGGAGTTCCCGGCGCTCTTTTCCGACACGTTCTGCGGCATGACCTCTACCTCCGGCGACGGGACGACTCGGCAGGTGCCCTCTTGGCGGCCTTCCTCGCGGGCCTGTTCTCGGTCTTCTTCGCTGCCCTCTTCGCGGGAGGCGCCTGCTGGGCCGTGTCACGTCGGGGTCTGGAGGGCTTTCTGCTCTGCGACTTCGCGCGCTCGCCCGTCCGCCTCCGCTCCGGTTCCTCTTCTTCTTCCTCCTGCTCCTCCTCGTCGTCCTGCCTGCCCTCGGACTCCTCGGTGTCCTCTTCGTCCTGCCCGCCCTTGGACTCCTCGGCCGCCGCGTCCACGAGTTCACCCATCGACTTCGTACGGTCGGCGAGTGAGTCCGCGAAGGACTGCAGCCGCCGGTCCGCCGCCGCCTTCAGCGCCTGCCGCCCCACGGTCAGCACTTCGCTGCGCAACTGGTCGATCAGCTTCGAGACTTCGGGCGACTCGCTGAGCCTGCCCGCCCCGGACGCGAGGAGTTCCTGCGGCTTGGCCCGGAGCCTGTTGCTGGCGAGGTAGGCGGCCACGGTCAGCGCGAGCTTGGCCTTGCCGCTGCGGCCGAGGAGATATCCCCCGGCGATACTGGCCGCGAGGGCGGCCTTCGGGCTGTCACTCATGAGTCCATCCCGGTCCGTCGTGAATTTCGGGCGGCTGCTTGTCCGTTGTGTCGCGGGTTCGGGTCCTGCCGCTGCGCTGTTCCGCGTGCGGAATCGTGGGGAGTCCGGGACCCGCGATGCGCGTTTCCACGAAGGCGGTTCACCGCACGCGCATGTGTGCGGACGGCCGGGAGCGACGCGTCCGGACGTCCCGGGGGCACGGGGGACCTCCGCCGCCCGGCAGCGCGGCTCACCGCTCGCGGACTTCCGGGCCCGGCCGCCGGCACATGGCCGGCGCCGGGGCGGGGCTCCGGGGCGGGGACGACGGGCCGCTCTTCCCTCTGTGACGCCATGCATCTCATTGGTGCACAGGGCGCTGCGGTGCGCGCGATCTGCTGGGCCGTACGAGGGTGCCGCGGCATGGAGGGCGAAGCGTCCGTTCGTCCATCCGGCCAGGGCCCGGTGGAGGCGGGAATGCGGTGATTCCCAGCGTGCCGATCTCGCGGAGGCTGCACGGCGAGGCGTCCATTTAATATGACTTTGCCCCGTTACATTCAGACTGCTGCCGCGCGACTCATCGACATCTACGGAGGCACGCATGCCACTGCCCAGGTCCGGCCCGTCGCGCCGTGCCCTCTGCGGCACGGTGGGGTCCCCCGCCGTACTCCTCACCGCCCTCGCCCTCCTCCTCGCGCTGCCAGGCACGGCCGGAGCGGAGGGCGACGGTGAGCGACCGGCTCACCCAGAGAAGGACTGGATGGGCTCCACCATCAGCGCGAACGAGGGGATTCCCGAAAGCGGTTCCACGGCGCCCACACGGCCTCTCTCCGCATCCGTCGAAGGCGTGGACGTCTCCAGCCACAACGGCAGCGTGCCGTGGGCCACGCTGCGGAAGGAAGGCGTGCGCTTCGCCTACATCAAGGCGACCGAGGGCACGACCTACAAGAGCCCGACCTTTGCCCAGCAGTACAACGGCTCGTACAAGAACGACATGATTCGCGGCTCGTACCACTTCGCGCTGCCGAGCAACTCCAGCGGCGCCGCCCAGGCCAACTACTTCGTCTCGAACGGCGGCGGTTGGTCACGCGACGGGAAGACACTGCCCGGCGCGCTCGACATGGAGTACAACCCCTACGGCGCCGCCTGTTACGGCAAGTCCCAGGCGGCGATGGTGAACTGGATCTCCGACTTCTCCAACACCTACCACGCGCGGACGGGCCGGCACCCCGTCATCTACACCTCCACCACCTGGTGGAAGACGTGCACGGGCAACTCGAAGAAGTTCAGCAGCACCAGCCCCCTGTGGATCCCGAGCTGGCGCGCCACCGTCGGGGAGCTGCCCGGAGGCTGGCCGTTCCAAACGATCTGGCAGTACACCTCCACGGGGAAGACGGTCGGTGACCGCAACCGCTTCAACGGTTCCTACGACCGCCTCAAGGTGCTCGCCACCGGCTGAGCACCGTCCCGGCGCCTCGTGCGCCGGTATGCACCTCCCGCCTGTGGCCTCCCGGGACGTCCCCGGGAGGCCACAGGCGCGCGTGCCCGTACTCGGCGGCCCGCCGGGTGGCCGCGGTCAGCAGCTCTGTGACGTCCGTTCACGGAACGTGTTCGTGCCCCGTGCGGGACGCGGAGCACCATGGAATGAGCAGGAGGGGGCGATTGGAGGTAAACCCCATGATGGAAGTCAAGACGGTCGACAAGGCCGACGAACGGCGCGACTTTCCCCGGGGACACATCGAGGCACTGCACCTCACCGGTCTGGATTTCGCCGTGGCCACTTTCGAGCCCGGCTGGCGCTGGACCGAATCGGTGGGGCCGATCGTCGGGACGGCGAGCTGCGAGGTCCACCACAACGGGTTCATGGTCCGGGGACGGATGCGGATCCGGATGAACGACGGCCAGGAGACCGAGGTCGGTCCGGGCGACGTGTTCGTGTGCGCGCCCGGACACGACGCCTGGGTCGTGGGGGACGAGCCCGTCGTGATGTACGACTTCGCCGGCACGATGGCGACGGAGTACGGCAGGCCGAAGAGCTGAGCCCCGCCGGGGTTCGTACACGGCCGGAGCCGGTTCGCCGCCGCCGCGCCGCGCGGGTCGCGAGCAGCGCGGCGGCGGTGGGGGGTGCGTGCCGGTGAGCGAGTGCCGGTGAGCGTGCGCCGGTGAACGCGCGGCGGCCCCGCTGTCGGTGGGTGCGCTGTCAGTGGTGGGGAGCACCATGAGGCGATGGCGAGGACGACGAGGAAGAGGACCGACGCGGTGAGGTCTCCCCGGCTCCCCGAGGTCCGGCTGCCACAGCTGCGGCCGTACGAGCCGGGTGAGTCCGCGGGGCCCGTCGGTGCGCGGGGGACGGGTGCCGTGGCCGGCCCCGGCCCGGACGGGGACCACGACGGGGTGTGCTTCGAGGGGGTGGATCTGAGCGGCACGGACTGCGCGGGGTCGACGTTCCTCGACTGCGCGCTTCGCCGCTGCCCGCTCGACGGTGCCGGGTGGCGGCGCGTGCGGTTGCTGGACAGCGTGCTGGAGGGCGTGACCGGAGTCGGTACGGATCTCGCCGGTGCCGAACTGCGGGACGTGGAGGTGCTCGACGCCCGGCTGGGCGGCACTCAGGTGCACGGGGCGCGGTTGTCGCGGGTGCTCGTGCGGGGCGGGAAGATCGACTTCATGAGTCTGCGCCAGACCGGGCTGGTGGACGTCACTTTCGAGAACTGTGTGCTGGTGGAGCCGGACTTCGGCGGGGCGACGCTCGAAAGGGTGGCGTTCCCGGGCTGTGTGCTGCGCGGCGCCGACTTCACGCAGGCCACGCTGAAGGACGTCGATCTGCGGGAAGCGGCCGAGTTGGAGATCGCGGCGGGTGTCGGCCGGCTGGCGGGAGCGGTGATCAGTTCGGCCCAGCTGATGGACCTGGCACCGGCGTTCGCGGCCGAGATCGGTGTACGGGTCGGGAGCTGAGCACGGACAGTCATCGCCCGCGCGCAGGGATTGCGGCGGATGGGGGCGGCACGGCGGGCGGTGCGGCGGCGCGTCAGCGACCGTCCGGTACGCGGGGGAAGCGTGCCCGCAGGGTCCACACCGCGGGGTTGTCCGCGAGCCCTTCGTGCATGTCGGTCAGGTCGGCCAGCAGGTCGTGGAGGAAGTCGCGGGCCTCGCGGCGCAGTTCGGCGTGCTGGAAGCCGAGTGGCGGACCGCCCTCGCCGGCCGTCCAGTCGGCCTGGATGTCGACGAAGCCGAAGCGGCGCTCGAAGCGCAGCCGGTCGGTGCTCTCGGTGAAGTCGATCTCGGCGCGCTGCGGCCCGGGAGCGCGGCTGCCGCGCGGGTCCGCGTCGAGCTGTTCGGTGACGTCGCACAGGGCCCAGGCGAAGTCCAGTACGGGCAGCCATCCCCAGGATGTGGACACCTCGCGGTCCGTCGAGGTGTCGGCGAGGTGGAAGTCCCCGTTGAACAGGTCGTGGCGCAACGCCCGTACGTCCGCCGTGGCGTAGTCCGTCTGCGGCGGGTCGGGGAAGCGCCGGGAGAGCGAGTAGCCGATGTCGAGCACGCGGGCGATCGTGTCACGGGCCGAGGTGCTTTCCCCTCCCGGGTCACGCGCGCAGAGGGAGGCGCAGACGGCAGAGGCGGTGCTCCCCACCGAGGGGGAGCACCGCCCGTAGCCGCGTCCGCGTGAGCTTCCGCGCGTCCGCGCGAGCGCCTGAGCGCGCGTCAGACGTTGACGCCGAAGTCCTGGGCGATGCCGACGAGGCCGGAGGCGTAACCCTGCCCGACCGCGCGGAACTTCCACTCCGCGCCGCTGCGGTACAGCTCGCCGAAGACCATGGCGGTCTCGGTGGCCGCGTCCTCGCTCAGGTCGTAGCGCGCGATCTCCGTCTGGTTCGCCTGGTTGACGATGCGGATGAAGGCGTTGCGCACCTGGCCGAAGTTCTGGCTGCGGCTCTCGGCGTCGTAGATGGAGACCGGGAAGACGATCTTGTCGATGTCGCCGGGCAGGCCCGCGAGGTTGACGTTGATCTGCTCGTCGTCGCCCTCGCCCTCACCTGTGACGTTGTCACCGGTGTGCACGATGGTCTGGTCGGGAGTCGTCTTGTTGTTGAAGAAGACGAAGTGCCCGTCGGAGTAGACCTTGCCCTCCGGGTTCACGGCGATCGCGCTCGCGTCCAGGTCGAAGTCCGTGCCCGTGGTGGTGCGGACGTCCCAGCCGAGGCCGACAGTGACGGCCGTCAGGCCCGGCGCCTCCTTGGTGAGGGAGACGTTGCCGCCCTTGGACAGGCTTACAGCCATGGGGATGCCCTTCTGTTGGTGAAGTCTTCTCGGGTGTGGTTCTTCACATTGCACAACGCAGGCGATGGAGGGGCGGGTTCCAGCATTCTTCACGTTCTTGGCTTTCCTGGGCCCCGCACGGCTGCGGCCGCCCCGCCGTCCTCCCGGAATCGGTCCTGCCGGACCTGGCCCTGCCGGACGTGGCCCTGTTACGGCCGCCGGAAAAGGCGGGTGACTCGGGGTGCGGTCAGGCGCGACCATGGACGTATGCCCTCGCCCTACGTCATCCGCGGTTCGGTCTCCCTCCCGGAGGCCGAACTGGTGTGGCGTTTCACACGCTCCTCGGGCCCGGGCGGGCAGCACGTCAACACCAGCGACACCCGCGTGGAGCTGCGGTTCGGCCTCGCGGCCACGGAGGCGCTCCCCGAGGTGTGGAAGGAACGCGCACTGGAGCGGCTGGCCGGCACGGGCCGCCTCGTGGGCGACGGCGTCGTGGTGGTGCGCGCGGGCGAGCACCGCTCCCAGTGGCGGAACCGGGAGGCGGCGTGCGTGCGGATGGCCGCGCTGCTGGCGGAGGCCACCGCGCCGCCCCCGCGTCCCCGGCGGAAGAAGAAGGTCCCGCGCGGGGTCAATGAGCGGCGGCTGCGGAAGAAGCAGCAGCGGAGCGACCTCAAGCGGGGACGCTCGGGCCGCGACTGGTGATGAGGGGGCGTGGGCCGATGTCGCGCGCCCGTCACGCAACCCCTCCGGATCAGGATCCCTGCCGGGACAGTGAGTGGTATCTGCCCCGGTAGTAGGTGAGCGGCCCGCCGGGGACCTGCGGAAGTCCGGTGGCCAGCACCCGTCCGATGACGAGCGTGTGGTCGCCCGCGCGTACGCGCTGCTCCGTACTGCACTCGACGGTCGCGAGCGCTCCGTCCACCAGCGGGGCGTGGGCGGCCTCCCCGCGCGTGTGCGGGAGTTCGCGGAAGAGCAGCCGGTCGCTCAGCCGCCCCTTCATGGCGAAGCGGCCCGCGGTCTGGCGCTGGTCCTCGGTGAGCAGGGAGGCGGCCCACAGGGCTCTGCGCTCCAGCAGTTCGTCCATCCGCGACCCCTCGCGGGCGCTGACCATGACCAGCGGCGGGTCGAGGGAGACCGACATGAAGGAGGTGGCGGTCATGCCGACGTCCGAACCCTCGGGGCCGTCGTCGGGGTCGTAGGCCGTCACCAGCACCACACCTGCCGCCAGCCGTGCCATGACAGCCCGGAACTCGTCCTCGCTCACCCTGTCAGCATGGGGCATCGGGTCGGCCGCCGGTGGGTTCGTCTGCTGCTGCACTGCATAGGACACGTCAAGAACGCTAACCGCTGGCCTGCACCCCATGCATCAGGCTCCGGGACCAGGACCAGCGGCCCAGGAGGGGCGCGTACGGTCGTGACCGATCCGTGTCCTGCGGGTGGCGCCGCCGCGAACATCCGGTGTCGGCGCTGTGAGCAGGCACGCTGCGGGGGTGCCGGTGCACGGGGACGGGCTTCCGTCCCCGCGGGGGGCGCACAGAAGGGGAGTTGGGGCGCGAAAAGGGGCGCATTCGGCGCTCTACGCTCCGGTAACGCCGTACCGTCTCATGACCGGGCCCTTCGTCGGACGCTTCGACCTGGTGGCCCCGGGTGTGACAGCCTCACACGGAGAGGAGTCAACAGGCTGCATACAGTTGTGACTTGAGTCACAGCGGGCAATAATTGTTGACCCTGTGTACCTGGAGAACAGCTCGCTGTGATTCAGTGGCCGTGGCAGTCGGACAATGACGTCCCGCGTACACCTGGAGTTGACGTACGAGGCTCAGGGGGAGGGCGATGGAAACCGAGTCGGAGCCCTATGTCCGCCTTGCCAGCCTGCGCCAGCTGCACCTCGTCGTCGCGAGGCTGAGCACAGCGCGCAGTCTTGCCGACACCTTGCAGACCGTCGCGGACGGAGTGGTCGAGGGGCTCGGATTCGAGATCGCGGCCGTCAATCTCGTACGCCCCGAGGGCGACCTCGTCGTCGCCGCCGTCGCCGGCAGCCAGGGCGCCGAGGCGATGATGGCGGGCCGCGTCGGGCCGCGGCAGTCCTGGGAACGCCGGCTGTCCATGGGCGAGCAGTGGGGGAACCTCCGCTTCATCCCCTACACCGAGGGCTGGGTACTCGACGACGACGACGTCCCGCAGTGGCACACCGCCGGTCCGGCGCCGCAGGGCCCCGACGACTGGCACCCCATGGACCGCCTGTTCGCGCCGCTGTACGCCTCGGACAGCGAACTGCTCGGCGTCCTCTCGGTCGACCGGCCGCGCAACGGCCGCCGCCCCGGCGCCTGGGGGCGTGAGGCCCTTCAGCTGTACTCGTCGCAGGCCGCGATCGCCCTCAGCAACGCACGGCTGCGCTCCAACATGCAGCGCGCGCTCGTCCGGCTGGAGCGGGAGCAGTCGGCTCTGCGCGCGAGCGAGGAGAGCTTCCGGCAGGCGTTCGAGTACGCGCCGAGCGGGATGGCCGTCGCGGAGATGGGCGGCGAACAGCACGGACGTCTGATACGGATCAACGACGCCCTCTGCCGGCTCCTGGGCCGCCCGGCCTCGGCCATGCGCCGCTACTCCTTCTCCGACATCGTGCACCCCGAGGACATCGGGACGCTGCTGCGGACGTCCGCGGAGGGTGGCCGCGCCGAGCTGAGACTGGCCCGGCGGGACGGGTCGTACGTGTGGGTCTCACTGCGCAACTCCGTGGTGGCCGACACCGCCGACGGGCCGCGCTTCCTGCTCACCCACGTCGAGGACATCGAGGAGCGCAAGCGGCACGAGCTGCAGCTCGCCCACCGCGCCAGCCACGACTCCCTCACCGGCCTGCCCAACAGCGCCGAACTCCGCGCCCGGCTGAACGGACGGCTCTGCGGCCGTCCGGGCCCCGCCATCTCCGGTGTGGCACACACAGATCTCGGCGGACACGACACCGGGGCGCTCCCCGAGTTCAACTTCGACGACGCGGGCACGGGGGTCCTGCGCTCCACGGGCATGTACGACCCGCACCACACGCACGCCGTGCCGCCCAAGGGCGAGGGGACGGGGGAGAAGGGCCTCGCCGTTCTCTTCTGCGACCTCGACGGTTTCAAGTCGATCAACGACCGGTTCGGGCACAACTGCGGCGACGCCGTCCTGGTCGAGGTGGCGCGGCGGCTCTCGGCCGGAGTGCGTGACAACGACACGGTGGCCCGTATGGGCGGCGACGAGTTCGTCGTGCTCGCCGACGGCCTCGGCCCGGCCGAGGCCCAGGACCTCGCGGTCCGGCTGCGCAACGCCATCATCCCGCCGATCCGGGTGGACGGCCGCGCGGTGCGTGTGGGCGCCAGCTTCGGCATCGGCTGGGCCGGGTGCGGCATGTCCGCGGAAGAGGTTCTGCAGTCGGCCGACCAGCGCATGTACGTGGAGAAGCGGGCCCGCTCCAAGGGGCACCGGCGGGCCGGATAGCCGCCCGGACAGCGCACCGGTTCGGGGCGGTGCGGAGCTGACGTGGCCACAGACATTCACGTGCGCGTCGCCCCCGGATCATTCCGGCGTTGGCGTGCACATCACCCCGGGGAGGTAGGCTCGGCCGGATACGTGACGCAGTAGGGAGTGACAGGGGATGACCGCCGAGAACGAAGGCACTGGTGCGACGCCGGGGGGCGACGACCCGTTTGCCTACCTCTACCGGCAGCAGGGCGGTGACGGCTCGGCCGCACCGCAACCCGGTACTCCTCGACGCTCGTACAACCAGGTCCGTACGGTCGGCGAGCGCCAGTACGGCACCCAGCAGAACAGCCAGTACGGCGCCCAGCAGAACAGCCAGTACGGCAGTCAGTACGGGAGCCAGTACAGCGCTCAGCACGGGGGCCGGAGCGCCCAGCAGCCCAACGCGCACTATGCCGCGCCCGAGACGATGCCCGGCGGCCGTGTCGCCGCTCAACACCATGGCGAGGGCAACGGGAGCGGGCACGGCGGGCGCGGCTCCGGCCGGGGCGGCAGCCGTAACGGCCTTCTCGTCGGAGCGATGGCGGTCGTCGCGGCGGTCGTCATAGGCATCGGCGCGGCCATCTACTTCAACGGCGGCGACGAGGGCGACCGGGCGGGCGACTCCCCCGAAGCCCCGGCCGGCGGCCAGGAGGGCGAGGACGAGCGGGAGCAGAACAAGCCCGACTCGGACAAGCTGCGCAAGGGCAAGATGATCGGCAAGAAGCGGGACGCCGCCACTCTCGCGCTGAACGGCGGTGCCGCAGTGGCGAAGGACGTCCCCAACGCCCAGGGCCGCGACGGCGCGTACGTCGCCGGCATGAACAACGGCGGCGCCTCCGCGACCTGGACGGTCGACGACGTCCCGAAGGACGGCACCTACACCTTCTTCGTACGTTACGGAGTGCCCGGCCAGGACGCCGACTCGACGCTGGCCGTCAACGGGCAGCCGCGCCAGCAGCCGCTCAACATGTCCAACTTCGGCAACGCCAAGAAGGGCGAATGGGACAAGGGCTGGACCCAGACCTTCGCCTGGGTCCAGCTCAAGAAGGGCCAGAACAGCTTCAAGATCTCCTGCGAGCAGGGGAACAAGTGTGACTTCAATCTCGACCGGGTCTGGCTGAAGGCCGGGAAGGTCGAGCGCTAGCCGGAGCGCGGCAGCCCGGCCTGCGGCAGCCCTCCCCGCGGCGGTCCGGTCCCCGACGGTCCGGCCCGCGGCAGTCGGCCCGCGACAGGCGCGCGGCAGCCCGCCGGCGGTGACCCGCCCTCCCCGCTCCCTCCGCTCGTCCGGTCCCCCGCTGAGCCGGTGGGGTCAGCCCGCCGCGCTCTCACTGTGCTTGGTGACCGACACCCGTGAGAGCAGGTCGGCGTGCACCGCCCCGTCGAACTCCCCGGCTGTCGGCGCCCGTACCGTCGCGGCGGACAGCGCGACCGCACGCGCCAGCCGGTCCGGCCACGAGAGCCCCTCGACCATCCCGGAGAGCAGCCCCGCCACGGCGGAGTCGCCCGCTCCCGTGGGGTTGCCCGCCAGTGACTCGGGCGGGCTCGCCTGCCAGGTGCCGTCGGGGGTGACCAGCAGCATGCCGTCGGGGCCCATCGAGGCGGCGACGGCGTGCGCCCCGCGACGCTGGGCCGCCCGTGCCGCCCGCAGCGGTTCGGCGGTGCCGGTCACCCCGACGAGTTCGTCGGTGTTGGGCTTGACCAGGTCGGGGCGGGCGGCGAGGCCACGCCGCAGGGGTTCCCCGCTGGTGTCGAGCACGACCGGTACGTCCGCGGCGTGCGCTTCCCGGATCAGCTGTGCGTACGCGCCGACCGGTACGCCCGGAGGGAGGCTGCCGCACAGGGCGACGGCCTCGGCCGGGCCGCCGTCCGCCGATGGGCTCCCGGTCGGCTCACCGCGCAGCAGCCGCGTGTACGAGCTCTGGAAGTCGGCCCACTCCGGCGGGGAGATGTGCGGTCCGGGCTCGTTGAGCTGTGTCGTGCGGCCGGTGCTCTCGTCGACGATGCCCACGGTCCGCCGCGTACTGCCTCCGGTCTCCACCAGCGCGTCGGTGACACCCGGTTCCCGCGCGAGCAGGGCGCGTACCTCCGCACCCGTGAGCCCGCCGGCGAAGCCGGTGACGACCGTCCCGGTACCGAGCGCCGCGAGCACCCGCGCCACGTTCAGGCCCTTGCCGCCCGGGCGCTGCTGCACCTCGCGCACCGGTTGGGAGCCGTGCACGTCGAGCCTGGGCACCCGGTAGGTCAGGTCCAGGGCGGTGTTGAGCGTGACCGTCAGGATCACCGGAGACCACTCCACGGGGACGGGGCGAGGGGGGTGTGCGCGGACGTGCCGGAAGCCGGCGGCGCCGGCGCGCGAGCGATCATGCCATTCGGCCGATCGCGTCGCGACCCCCGGGACCGCACTGTCGGCGTCCCGCTCCGCTCGGCCCGTCCGTCCTGTCCCGCTCGCCCCGTCCCGCTCGCCCTGTCCCGACCCGCCGGACGGGTGGGCCGGGCGCCCCGCGAGAAGTCACTCCGCGCCGGGGCGGACCACCCACTCGCCCCGTCGCATGACACCGGTGAGTTCGAAGTCCGCGTCGAGCACCACCAGATCGGCGTGCTTGCCGGTCTCCAGCGAGCCGGTGCGGTCGGCGACGCCCAGCAGCCGCGCGGGGTTGGTGGACAGCGCGCGTACGGCCGCCTGCACGGAGAGCCCGTCGACCGTGACGGCACGCCGGAAAGCCTGGTCGAGGGTGAGGGTCGACCCGGCGATCGAACCGCCCTCGACGAGCCGGGCCACGCCTTCGCGCACCTCCACCTCCAGCGGGCCGAGCGGGTATCGGCCGTCACCCATGCCCGCGGCGCCCATCGCGTCGGTGATGAACGCGACACGGTCACCGCCCGCGCTGTGGAAGGCCAACTCCACCACGGCGCGGTGCAGATGGGTGCCGTCGTTGATCAGCTCGACGGTCACCCGCTCGTCCTCCAGCAGCGCGGCGACGGGGCCGGGGGCGCGGTGGCCGAGGACGGGCATGGCGTTGAAGAGGTGGGTGGCGACGGTGGCGCCCGCGTCGACGGCGGCCACCGTCGCGTCGTAGGCGGCGTCCGTGTGACCCACGGCGGCGACGACACCGCTGTCCGCGAGCATCCGTACGGACTCCAGCCCGCCGGGGAGCTCCGGTGCGAGCGTCATCATCCTCGCGCTGCCGCGCGCCGCGTCGAGGAGCTTGCGCACCTCGGCCGGTTCGGGGTCGCGCAGGAGCGCGGGGTCGTGTGCGCCGCAGCGCTGCGGTGAGATGAAGGGGCCCTCGAAGTGGACGCCCGCCAGGTCGCCCTGCTCGGCCAGCTCGCTGAGCACTCCGGCCTGCTGGGCGAGGTCGCCGAGTTCGCCGGTGACGGTGGAGGCGACCATCGTGGTCGTGCCGTGCCGCCGGTGGGTGTCGATGACTGTCAGAGCCTGCTCGGCGGTGCCGGCGGAGAAGGAGGCGCCGCCGCCGCCGTGCACGTGCATGTCGACGAAGCCCGGGACGATCCAGTGGCCGCTCAGGTCGAGCGTGGGGGCCTCACCGGGAACGTTCTCGGCGATCACGCCGTCTTCGACGGTCAGTGCGCCGCCGCCGTCCGGACCGCCGTCCGGACCGCCGTCCGGACCGTTCGGGAGTACCACACGGGCACCGGTCAGCACCGTGCGCCGGCTCTTGGGGCTCATCGGCTCGCAACCTCCGCGGAGAGTAGGTCCCAGGCGAGGAGTCCCGCGCCCAGGCAGCCTGCGGCGTCCCCGAGGGCCGCCGGGACGATCGTGGGGACCTGCTGGAAGGTGACGCGTGCGCGTACGGCTTCCCGCAGCGGTGTGAACAGGGTGTCGCCCGCCTCGGCCAGTCCGCCGCCGATGACGACCGTGCGCGGGTCGAGCAGGGTGAGTGCGGTGACGGTTCCCGCGGCGAGCGCGTCCACGGTGTCGCGCCAGACGGCGACTGCCCTCTCGTCCCCGGAGACGACGGCCCCGGCGGCATCGGCGGCGGTGGCGTCCGGGCCACCGCCGGCGGCGGCCCACGCGCGGGCGACGGCGGAGGCGGAGGCGACCGCCTCCAGGCAGCCGCGCTGTCCGCATCCGCACAGCGGTCCGTCCGGACGCACCACCACGTGGCCGATCTCGCCCGCGCTCCCGTGCGCGCCCGGCTCGATACGGCCGCCGGTCCCGTACGCCCCGGCGATGCCCGTGCCCAGCGCCATGAAGAAGAACCGGTCGACGCCCTTTCCGGCACCGATGCGGCCTTCGGCGAGACCGCCCGTGCGGACGTCGTGCCCGAGCACCGTCGGCAGGCCGCCGAGGTGTTCGGAGAGCAGGGTGCGCAGCGGTACGTCCCGCCAGCCGAGGTTGGCGGCGTAGACGGCGGTGCCCGTCGCCTCGTCGAGGATGCCGGGGACGGCGACGCCCGCCGCGGCGGGTGCGGTGCCGTAGCGGTCGGTGCCGTAGGCGCGCAGGTGGGCGGCGAAGTCGAGGATTCCGCCGACGACGGCGTCGGGGCCGCCGCCGCGGTCGGTGGTGCGGCGTGCCTCGTGCAGCAGCTCGTTGCCGGGGCCGATGAGGGCGGCCTTCATCCCGGTGCCGCCGACGTCGAGGGCGAGGACGTACTCCGGTTTCCGGTCAGGAGTGTGGATCACCGGGTCAGTGTCCCGCGAAAGCGGGCAACAGGTCTAGTCCACTCGTGGGATCTCTTGTGCATTTCCTGGAAACGGATTGCGGTGCCCTGTCCCGTGACGGGAGGGAAATCGGCGTGACCGGCGTCTTCGGTGCATGTAACGGATGAAGCGGATCAAACACGCCAAGGATGTTGTGAAAGCGATATGTTCGCTGGCGTAGACCTTCGGCATGGGGCGGTGGAGACTCCTGTTCCGTACACGTCTGGCCCGGACCGGACACGGGGGGTGGGGGGCGCGGCGTGATGCCGATTCATATGGTCTGAGGGGTAGTTGCTGTGGAGCGTCGGAAGTTCCTTGGCCTGGCAGCCACCGGGTTGGCGGGCGGCGCCGGGCTCACGTCCGCGGGATGCGGTGCCGGGGCGGGCGCGGAGAGCGTCACGCTCAGGATGGTCGCGGCCGACTACGGCACCCCCGGGCGGGGCGACAGCTCCCAGGGCTACTGGGACGCGCTGACCCGCAAGTTCCATCAAAAGCACCCCGCCATCACCGTCGACGTCGCCGTCCACAGCTGGAAGAACGTGGACCGTAAAGTCGCGAAAATGGTCGAGGCCGGACGCGCGCCGGACATCGCCCAGCTCGGCTCGTACGCCGACTTCGCGGCACAGGACAAGCTCCACAACGCCGCAGAACTGCTCTCCATACCCGTACAGGCCGACTTCCTGCCGTCACTGGCCAAGGCGGGCACCGTCGCCCGGGTGCAGTACGGCATGCCGTTCGCCGCCAGCACGCGGGTGCTGTTCTACAACAGGACCCTCTTCAAGAAGGCCGGCCTCGACCCCGACTCACCGCCGGAGAACTGGGCCCAACTGGCCCGTGCGGCGGCCCGGTTGAAGGCGGCGGGGGTGAAGATCCCCTACGGTCTGCCGCTCGGCTCGGAGGAGGCGCCCGCCGAGATGCTGATGTGGATGGTCAGCGGCGGAGGCGCCTACACCGACAGGGCGGGCACCTACACCGTCGACGCCGCAGGGAACATCCGGACCTTCAACTGGCTGCGGGACAACCTCGTGAGCAAGGGGCTGACCAATGAGAACCCCGGCGGCACCGACCGCCAGGAGCTCTTCGAGGCGTTCGGGCGAGGAGAGGTGGGCATGCTCAACGGCCATCCCAAGCTGCTGAAGGAGGCCGCTAGAGAAGGCGTGAAGTACGGCACCGCGGTGCTGCCCGGCACCGAGGGGCCCTCCGGCGGCACGCTCGGCGTCGCCGACTGGGTGATCGCCTTCAAGGAGAACGACAGACGCGAACAGATAGGCACCTTCCTCGACTTCGTTTTCAACGAGCGGAACCACTACGCCTTCGCCGACCGCTACGGACTTCTCCCGGTCACCACCTCGGCGAACGAACTGATGCGCGCGGCACCCGAGCACAAGGAACTCGGCCGCTTCCAGGACCAGCTCATCGGCGCCGAGTTCTATCCGGTGGGCAAGGTCTCCTGGTCGCGGGTGAGCGCGGAGATCAAGAAATCCGCCGGGAGGGTGGTCGAGCAGGACACCGACCCGGCCGAGGTGCTCGGCCGTATCCAGCGCACCGCGGAGCGACTGGAGTCGGAGGCGAGCGCGAAGTGACCCGGCCGGCTGTCGGACGCCGGCGTTAGGTTGGACGGATGAGCGGGATGGGGGAGAGCGGCGAGACCGGGGGCGGGGACGTGGCGCCTCCGCAGGCGGCCGGCGGTGACCCGGGTGACCCGGGCGGAGATTCAGGCGGTGACTCCGGCTGTCACTCCGTCGGCGCCACCGCCGCAGCCGACAGTGCCGACGCCGCCCACAGCGCCGGCGCCGCCCACGGTGCCGCCCGTTCGCTTCCGGCCGGTCTCTCCGGACGCGATGTGGCCGTACTCGCCTTCGAACGCCGCGGCTGGTCCGCGCCCGGCGTCAAGGAACGTGCCGTGCGCGAGCAGTTGGAGATGTCACCCACGCGCTACTACCAGCTCCTCAACGCACTCCTGGACGACCCGCACGCCCTGGCTCACGACCCGGTGACCGTCAACCGCCTCCGCCGCCGCCGCGAGGCGCAACGCGCCCGGCGCTGACCCCGTCCTGCGGCCCGCCTCCCGATAAGGTCTCCGCATGGACGCCGTACCCACGCCCCGTACCGCCGAAGGACGGGAAGGGCTCGCCGCGATCGTCGGGGAACCTCAACGCGCCCTCGTCGCCTTCGACTTCGACGGCACGATCTCACCCATCGTCCCCGACCCCGACGACGCCCGAGCCCACCCCGGTGCCGTTCCCGCGCTGACCCGGCTCGCGCCGAGCCTGCGGGCGGTGGCCGTCATCACCGGACGTCCGGCCGAGGCGGCCGTGCGCTACAGCGGACTCGGCGAGGCGGAAGGGCTGGAGCATCTGACCGTGCTCGGTGCCTACGGCGCGGAGCGCTGGGACGCGGCAACCGGATCGGTCAGCGCCGTGGAGCCGCCGCCGGGCATCGCCGCGGTGCGTGCGGAACTGCCCGGCCTCCTCGACGAGTTGGATGCTCCTCCCGGCACCTCCACCGAGGACAAGGGCCGGGCGGTCGCGGTGCACACGCGGCGTACGGAAGATCCGGCAGCAGCCTTCGAACTGCTGCGCGACCCCCTCTTCGCGCTGGCCGACCGGCACGGTCTGGTCGTCGAACCGGGCCGCATGGTGCTGGAGTTGCGGGCACCGGGCATCGACAAGGGTGCCGTGCTGGAGGAGTACGTACGCGAAGTCGGCGCCGGCGCCGTGCTGTACGCGGGCGACGACCTGGGAGACCTGGCCGCCTTCGTCGCGGTCGAGAAGCTGCGTGAGGCGGGCGTACCGGGCCTGCTGGTGTGCAGCGGAGGCGCCGGGACGGACGAGCACGTCCCCGAGGTCGCCGACCGTGCCGACATCGTGGTGGACGGCCCCGCCGGAGTCGTCCGACTGCTCGCCGCGCTGGCCGACATGATCGCCGAGGGCGGCGGCCGGGGCTGACTCGCCTCCCGGTGCCCGTCCCCGCTCCGACCGCCTGCTGCCCCTGCCCCTACGCCCTGCCCCTACGCGGTCCGGCCGCCGCGCAGCGCGTCGAGCTGGTCCAGGAACCAGCGCGTCGGCGGCAGCGCCGTGGCGGCCGCAGCGAGACGCTTGGTGCGCTCCGCCCGCCTGTCGTGCTCCATCGTCAGTGCCTCGTGCAGCGCGCGGGCGGTGTCCGCGATGTCGTAGGGATTGACCACGATCGCGTCCTCGCCCAGCTCCTCGTACGCGCCGGCTTCACGCGAGAGCACCAGCGCGCAGCCGTCGTCGGAGACCACGGGAACCTCCTTGGCGACGAGGTTCATCCCGTCCCGGATCGGGTTGACCAGGGCGACGTCCGCCAGCCGGTAGGCCGCCAGCGAGCGCGCGAAGTCGTCCTTGAGGAACAGCACGACCGGGGTCCACCCGGTGGTGCCGTACGTGGAGTTGATCTCGTCGGCGACGCGGGAGACCTCGGCCATGTAGTCCCGGTAGACCGCCAGGTCCTGCCGCGAGGGATAGGCGAGGGCGAGGTGCACGACCCGCCCGCGCCACTCGGGGTGTTCAGCGAGGAGGCGCCGGTAGGCGTGCAGCCCGCGCACGATGTTCTTGGACAGTTCGGTGCGGTCGACGCGGACGAGAGCCCGGCGCGGCTGCCCGTCCGGGCCGGTGCCGATCTCCTCGCGCAGTGCGGCGATCCGCTCCTCGACGTCGTCCCGCCCTGCACGCTCGCGCAGGAACTCCGCGTCCGCGCCCAGCCCGTGCACTCCCAGGCGGGTCGTACGGCCGTCGAGGGTGACCTCCAGCTCGCCCGTCGTCCCGTTCACCGCGGTGGTGGCGCCCAGTACGCGTACGCAGCAGTCCGCGAAGCCCTGGGCCCAGCGCCTGGTCAGGAACGCGGCACGGTCCGCGCCGAGGACGCCGCGCAGCACGTGGCCCGCCACGGTGTCGGGCAGCATCCGGTAGTAGTCCGGCGGCGCCCAGGGTGTGTGCGAGAAGTGACCGATGCGCAGGTCGGGGCGGCGTTCGCGGAGCAGACCGGGCACCAGCGTCAGGTGGTAGTCCTGGATCAGGACGCTCGCGCCGGGGGCGGCGTCCTCGGCGAGCGCGTCGGCGAACGCGGCGTTGTAGCGCTCGTACGCGGCCCACTGCTCCTCGAACTCCGCGTCGAAGGAGGGCTCCAGAGGCGTCTGGTAGAGCATGTGGTGGACGAACCAGAGCACGGAGTTGGCGACACCGCTGTAGGCGGCGGTGAAGGTGCCGGCGGGAATGTCCAGCATCCGTACGGCCTGGCCGCCGGTCTCCCGCGGGTCGAGCCTGCCGTCCGTACGGCGCACGGCCTCCCGGTCACCGTCGCCCAGCGCCGCGCACACCCAGACGGCGTCCCCGCCCCCGCCGGAGTCGTCCCCGCCGTCCGCCCCGATCGCGGAGAGCCCGGAGACGAGGCCGCCTCCGCCGCGCTTGACGGACAGGGAGCCGTCGCCGGCGACCGAGTAGGAGACGGGCCCCCGGTTGGACGCGACCAGTACGCGGGCCTGTACCTGCTGGGAAGCGCGTTCGACGACCATGGCCGGAGCTTAGCCGCCGGGAGATCCAGGCAAACGTGACGAAGGCTACGCCGCGCGGCGGGCCGCGTACTCGGCGATCTCGCGCATCGGGGGCCGCTCCACCGTCTCCACGGAGTGGTTGCGCGGTGCGAAGCCGCCGCGTGTGCCGCCCTGCCGGTCGCGTTCGAACTGGGTCAGCGTCGGACGGACCAGGTGGCCGCCCCGTGCCAGGCGCAGCTGTGCCGTGTGGTGTATCGCGGCCGCCATGCGGCCGAGAGCCTGCCCGCTCTGGTGGCGGTGGCGCCGTACGCCGACGTCGACCTGGGCGAGGGCGTCGAGCCCGGCGGCGTGCAGCGAGTCGACGAGGAGGCCCAGCTCCACGCCGTACCCCACGGGGAAGGGCAGCGTCTCCAGCAGTGAGCGCCGGGCCGCGTACTCGCCGCTCAGCGGCTGCACGAAGCCCGCGAGCCGCGGCCAGTGGAGGTTGAGCAGGGGGCGTGCCACGAGTTCGGTGACGCGTCCGCCGCCCGCCGGGTCGTCGCCGAGCGGACGGTCGTACATGGCCTTGACGAGCCGCAGCCGGGGGTCGGTCAGCAGCGGCCCGACGACGCCGGAGACGAAGCCGGCGGAGAAGTCCCTCAGATCGGCGTCGGCGAAGCAGACGATGTCGCCGCTCGTCACCAGCAGCGAACGCCACAGCACCTCGCCCTTGCCGGGCAGCGCGGGCAGCCGCGGCAGCACGTCGTCCCGGTGGACCACCCGGGCGCCCGCCGCGGCCGCGGTCCTGGCCGTACGGTCCGTGGAGCCGGAGTCCAGCACCACCAGTTCGTCGACGAGCCGCGTGGCCGGCGGGGGCGGCATCAGCTCGCGCCGGATCACCGACACGATCGTGCCGACGGTCGGCTCCTCGTTCAGCGCCGGAAGCACGACGCTCACCCGTGTGCCCGACGCGCGCTTTGCCGCCAGCAGCCCGTCCAGGGGACGATCGGCCGACGAGAAGGACCGCCGGCCCAGCCACTGCTCGACTTCCTCCAGCACGCACTACTCCCTGTGACCCGTCGTGGTCCGTCTCGCGGTTCGGACGGCTGTCTCAATGGTCAGGTCCGTCGGTTACAGTCTTGAACAACGCGGATGACGACCGCACGCCGGGTCCGTCCGGCGGCCACCGCGGCAGTGCCGCGCCGTCACCGTCGACAACTTCACACCGCTCATCCAGAGGGGCAGAGGGAACGGCCCGTTGAAGCCCCGGCAACCCTCCAGCCGGTCTCGCGTACAGCGCCAAGCTGATGTCAAGTGCGAGGCTCCCGGCTAGGGAAGGTGCCAAGTCCGTCTCCTGGCGAGATACGTCATGAGGAAGATGAGGAGAAAGGGCCTCGCCACATCATGGCTGTTCAAGCTGCTCCCGAGCGTTCCGCCGCCTCCGCACCCGGCTCCGGTCCGTCGCTCGGCCCCGCCGCGGGTCTCTCGTGCCGCGAGTGCGGGAAGCGTCTGCCGCTCGGCCCGGTCTTCGCCTGCGAGGAGTGTTTCGGGCCGCTGGAGATCGCCTACGACTTCCCCGGCGGCGACCCCGCCGGGCTGCGTGAGCGCATCGAGGCGGGCCCCGACAGCATCTGGCGCTACGCGCCGCTGCTGCCCGTCCCCGCCGACGTGGCCTCCAAGCCCAGCATCAACCCCGGCTTCACCAAACTCGTCGACGCCGGCCGGCTCGCCCGTGAGCTGGGCGTCACCGGCTCCCTCCACATCAAGGACGACTCGGGCAATCCGACGCACTCCTTCAAGGACCGCGTCGTCGCCATCGCCGTGGAGGCCGCGCGTGCCTTCGGCTTCACGACCCTCTCCTGCTCCTCGACGGGCAACCTGGCGGGAGCCGTCGGCGCCGCCGCGGCGCGCGCGGGTCTGCGCTCGTGCGTGTTCATCCCGCACGACCTGGAGCAGGGCAAGGTCGTCATGGCCGCTGTCTACGGCGGTCAGCTGGTCGGCATCGAGGGCAACTACGACGACGTCAACCGCTTCTGCTCGGAGTTGATCGGCGACCCGGCCGGCGAGGGGTGGGGCTTCGTCAACGTCAACCTCCGTCCGTACTACGCGGAGGGCTCCAAGACCCTCGCCTACGAGATCTGCGAGCAGCTCGGCTGGCGGCTGCCCGACCAGCTCGTCGTGCCCATCGCCTCCGGCTCCCAGCTCACGAAGATCGACAAGGGACTCAAGGAGCTGATCGCGCTCGGTCTCGTCGAGGACAGGCCGTACAAGATCTTCGGCGCCCAGGCGGAGGGCTGCTCGCCGGTCTCCCGCGCCTTCAAGGACGGGCACGACGTCGTGCGCCCCGTCCGCCCGCAGACCATCGCCAAGTCGCTGGCCATCGGCAACCCGGCCGACGGTCCGTACGTGCTGGACATCGCGCGCCGTACGGGCGGTGCGGTCGAGGACGTCGACGACGGGCAGATCGTCGACGCGATCAAGCTGCTGGCGCGGACCGAGGGGATCTTCGCCGAGACGGCGGGCGGTGTCACCGTCGGCGTCACGAAGAAGCTGATCGAGGAGGGCAGGCTCGATCCGTCCCTCACCACCGTCGTCCTCAACACGGGTGACGGCCTGAAGACCCTGGACGCGGTGGCGCCGACCACCGGTCCGTCCGCCGTCATCCGTCCCAACCTGGACTCCTTCCGAGAGGCTGGTCTCGCATCATGAGCGTGAACGTCCGTATCCCGACCATCCTGCGCACCTACACCGGGGGCCAGGCCGAGGTCAGCGCCGAGGGCGCGACCCTCTCCGAGGTGCTGGCGGATCTGGAGAAGAACCACACCGGCATCGGCGCGCGCGTGCTGGACGACTCCGGCAAGCTGCGCCGGTTCGTCAACGTGTACGTCAACGACGACGATGTCCGTTTCGAGCAGGGTCTTCAGACGCCGACCCCGGACGGCGCGGGTGTCTCCATCATCCCGGCCGTGGCGGGTGGCTGCTGAGGTCGTGAGAGGTCGGTGAAGGCCCTCCGCGGCCGGCGCCGTTGACCTAGCGTCGGACCGCCTCCTCCAGGCAGGGCGCAAAACGGAGGGGGCGGTTCCGTGTCTGGAGACGCGATAGGGTTGCGCACGATCCCATCCCCGTGACCGGCCGGGGCACGTGCCGGGCGCATATGAGAACGCGACAACTTGCCTGTGAATTCCTGGTCGCAATTGTCGTGTTGGTGCCCTATGCCTGGCCCCGCTTGCCCCGATTCCTCTTGGATCGCGGGCATTCGACCCCTCTCCGGGGGCTCAGAATTCTCGTCCTCATGACCTGTTGCAGAGGGCGTCCGTCCAGATACATTCAGCGGCGGTCGACGCCTTCCGGCGCACGCCTCCGCCCTTTCCGGACGTGGTGCCGGAGGTGGGGTCTGACCCGGGTTCGTGAAGTGCGGGCCCGTGCAAGGGCCAGTAATAGGGGAGTTGGGCATGGCTCAGGGCACCGTCAAGTGGTTCAACGCGGAGAAGGGATACGGCTTCATCGCGGTCGACGGTGGTGCGGACGTGTTCGTGCACTACAGCGCGATCCAGATGGACGGGTACCGCACCCTGGACGAAGGGCAGCGGGTCGAGTTCGAGATCTCGCAGGGGCAGAAGGGGCCGCAGGCGGACATGGTCCGTGTGACTGCCTGAGCGCCGACCGAACTGCGCAGAGTTTCAACGAGCTTCAACACAGCCGTGTGGAGGGGCCGTACCCCGGCAGGGGTACGGCCCCTCCGGCGTGGGCCGCGGAACTGCGCCCTCCGGGCCGTGGCCAGGGCCGGCGTGGGCGGGGCCGCGTGCCGTGTGCGCTCTCTCCCGGTGCGGGCGGTGTGTCCCGATCGCCCGGCGTGCTGCCCAGGGCGCTTGCACTCGCAGGGGTCGAGTGCTAATCATTGCGTTAGCACTCTACGAGTGAGAGTGACAGTCAAGGACCGGGTCGGTGAGGCTCGTTTCGCCGGTGGAGCAAGGAACCACACGGTTGCGGGCCGTCCGTCGCGGGCGCCAGCGCGGTCCGGTATTACCCGTCCCCTGGTTGTGCAGGGGGATCCCCAGTCCGGGAGGGACCACTTCACATGGCCAAGATCATCGCGTTCGACGAGGAGGCGCGGCGCGGCCTCGAGCGCGGGATGAACCAGCTCGCCGACGCCGTCAAGGTCACGCTCGGCCCCAAGGGCCGGAACGTCGTGCTGGAGAAGAAGTGGGGCGCCCCCACGATCACCAACGACGGTGTCTCCATCGCCAAGGAGATCGAGCTCGAGGACTCCTACGAGAAGATCGGCGCCGAGCTGGTCAAGGAGGTCGCGAAGAAGACGGACGACGTCGCCGGTGACGGCACGACGACCGCGACCGTCCTGGCCCAGGCGCTCGTCAAGGAGGGCCTGCGCAACGTCGCCGCCGGCGCCAACCCGATGGCCCTCAAGCGCGGCATCGAGCGTGCCACCGAGGCCGTCTCCGCCGCCCTGCTGGAGCAGGCCAAGGACGTGGAGACCAAGGAGCAGATCGCCTCCACGGCCTCCATCTCCGCCGGCGACCCGCAGATCGGCGAGCTCATCGCCGAGGCGATGGACAAGGTCGGCAAGGAAGGCGTCATCACCGTCGAGGAGTCGCAGACCTTCGGGCTGGAGCTGGAGCTCACCGAGGGCATGCGCTTCGACAAGGGCTACATCTCCGCGTACTTCGCCACCGACATGGAGCGCATGGAGGCGGAGCTCGAGGACCCCTACATCCTCATCGTCAACTCCAAGATCAGCAACGTGAAGGACCTCCTTCCGCTGCTGGAGAAGGTCATGCAGTCCGGCAAGCCGCTGCTGATCATCTCCGAGGACGTCGAGGGCGAGGCGCTCTCCACGCTGGTCGTCAACAAGATCCGCGGCACCTTCAAGTCCGTCGCCGTCAAGGCCCCGGGCTTCGGCGACCGCCGCAAGGCCATGCTCGGTGACATCGCCATCCTCACCGGTGGCACCGTCATCTCCGAGGAGGTCGGCCTCAAGCTGGAGAACGCCGGTCTGGAGCTGCTGGGCCGCGCCCGCAAGGTCGTCATCACCAAGGACGAGACCACGATCGTCGACGGTGCGGGCGAGAGCGACCAGGTCGCCGGCCGCGTCGCGCAGATCCGTGCCGAGATCGACAACTCCGACTCGGACTACGACCGCGAGAAGCTCCAGGAGCGTCTGGCGAAGCTGGCCGGCGGCGTCGCCGTCATCAAGGCCGGTGCCGCCACCGAGGTCGAGCTGAAGGAGCGCAAGCACCGCATCGAGGACGCGGTGCGCAACGCCAAGGCCGCCGTCGAGGAGGGCATCGTCGCCGGTGGTGGCGTGGCTCTGCTCCAGGCGGCCAGCGTCTTCGAGAAGCTGGACCTCGAAGGTGACGAGGCGACCGGCGCCCAGGCCGTCAAGTACGCCCTGGAGGCTCCGCTCAAGCAGATCGCGGTCAACGCCGGTCTCGAGGGCGGCGTCGTGACGGAGAAGGTGCGCAACCTGAAGCCGGGCCACGGCCTGAACGCGGCCACCGGTGAGTACGTCGACATGCTCGCCGAGGGCATCAACGACCCGGCCAAGGTGACCCGTTCCGCGCTGCAGAACGCCGCCTCGATCGCGGCGCTGTTCCTGACGACGGAGGCCGTCATCGCCGACAAGCCGGAGAAGGCGGCCGCGGGTGCGGCCGACCCGACCGGTGGCATGGGCGGTGGCATGGACTTCTGATCGCGCGGCGGTCAGTGGTCGCTCCCCCGGCGGGAGTTCACGTACCGAGGGCGGCATCCCGGAGAAGGGATGCCGCCCTCGGCGTGTGCGCGGGTGTGCGAGCGCGCGCGTGCCTGTACGGGCACGTGCCGGTGTCAGACGCGGGCGCCGTTGTCCCCGGAGGGCCTCTCCCTCCGCCGCCCCGCGGCCGGTCCGCGCGGAGGACGCGGCGGCGGGACGTTCCTGCGGGCCTCCAGTTCGACCGCGAGCGGCGCACCGACGAACAGCGACGAGTACGAGCCGGCCGCGACGCCGATCAGCAGGGCGACGGCGAAGTCGTTGAGCGAGTCACCGCCCAGCACCGCGAGCGCGGCGACGATCGCGAGCGCACCGACGCCCGTGTTGAGGGTGCGCGGCACCGTCCGTACGACCGCGCTGTTGACGACGCCGCGGAAGGAGTCCTGGCTCTTCCGTCCCGCATGCCACTCGGAGCGGACCCTGTCGAAGACGACGACGGAGTCGTTGACCGAGTAGCCGATGACGGTCAGCAGCGCGGCCAGGAAGACTCCGTCGACGGGCTTGCCCAGCCAGGCGAACGCCCCGACGACCAGCACGGCGTCGTGGGCGAGCGCGAGCACCGAGGCCGCCGCGAAGGTCCAGCGGAACCGGAATGCCAGGTAGGCCAGCTGGGCCGAGAGCGCCACCGCCAGTGCGGTCAGCGCGTTGCGGCGCAGTTCGTCGCCGAGGCTCGGTCCGAACATCTCGTCGCGCACCTTCTCCGCGTCCCCGCCCAGCCCGGCAAGCGCCGAACGCACCGTCTCCTGCTCGGCGTCGGAGAGCTTCTCGGCGCGCACCGAGATCTCCTCACCGCCCGAGCTCTGTACGAGTGCGTCCGGCAGGCCGGCGTCGGCGAGCGCGGTGCGTGCCCGTTCCGGATCGACGGCCGTGGCCGTTGAGTACTCGACCAGCCGGCCGCCGGTGAACTCGACGCCGAGGTCCAGGCCGCGCAGCACGATTCCCGCGACGGCCAGAACGAGGGCGGCGGCGGAGACGGCGAGCCAGCGGCGGCCGTGCCGCATCCAGTCAGGGTTCCGCTTCGAGAGGCGGGTGCGTACACGGCCCAGCCCCGTCAGTCCCGTCACCTTCGGGCGGGCGCGCACGGCACGGCGGCCCGTCGCGAACTCGGCCAGCGCCCGGGTGACGACCAGGGCGCTGAACATCGAGGCGAGCACCCCGATCGAGAGCGTGACCCCGAACCCGCGCACGGGCCCGGAGGCGAGGGTGAACAGCAGCAGCGCCGCGAGCAGCGTGGTGACGTTGGAGTCGACGATCGCGGCGAAGGCGCCGCGGAAGCCTTTCGCCGCCGCGGTACGGATGCTCCGGCCCCGCCCGGTCGCGTACTCCTCGCGGGCCCGTTCGAAGACGAGGACGTTGGCGTCGACGGCCATGCCGATCGCGAGGACGAGCCCGGCCAGGCCCGGCAGGGTCAGGGTGGCCCCGAACGCCAGCAGCGCCGCGTAGGAGATCAGCCCGTAGCACAGCAGGCCGACCGCGGTGAGCGCGCCGAGCAGCCGGTAGACGCAGACGACGAACGCCGAGGTGAGCAGCGTGCCGATCACCGCGGCCCACGCGCTCGCGTCGATCGCGTCGGCGCCCAGCGTGGGACCGACGACCCGCTGCTCGATCACCTCGACCGGCACCGGAAGGGCGCCGCCCTCGATGAGCGTGGCGAGTTCCTGAGCCTCCTGCTCGCTGAAGCTGCCCGTGATCCGGGTGTTCCCGCCCGCGATGCCCTGGCCGCAGGCGACGTCCGGGTCGATCTGCGGGGACGAGATCACCTTCTCGTCCAGCACGATCGCCACCCGCCGCTGCGGATCGCCCGCGGGGGAGCAGGCGGCCTTACCCGTCAGCTCCGACCAGGTCTCCCTGCCCGCCTCGCGGAAGCCGATGTCGACGAACCAGCCCGAGCCCTGCTGGGAGTCGAAGGACGCCGCGGCGGAGTCGACCTGCTCGCCGGTCATGGCGGCGCGGCCGAGCTGCGGACGCGCGGAGTCCTTGGGCGGCGCGTCCTTCACGGGGTGGAAGGTGAGCTGTGCCGTACGTCCGAGGACTTCGGCGGCCTCCTGCGGGTCCTGGAGTCCGGGGAGTTCGACGATGATGCGGGTGTCTCCGGAGCGTACGAGTGTGGGTTCGGCGACGCCCAGCGCGTCGACGCGCTGGCGCAGCACCTCCATCGTGTCGTCGGTGGTCGCGGGTGTCGCGTCCGCGGCGGCGGAGTCGCGGGCCTCCAGAACGATCTGCGTTCCGCCGCGCAGATCGATGCCCAGGCGGGGCTGTTGTGTCACGGCGATGATCGCGGCGAGTGCCGTCACGGCAAGCGCGACCAGCGCCCGCACCTTGTTGGCGCGAGTCATGGGGTTTTCCTCCAGCACAGACGCACCGCGCCCCGGTGCGGGGCCGCGGTGGCGGGGATGACGAATGGTGAGGTGTCAGATGCCTGTGCGAAGTGGCGGTGCCCGGCCGTGCCGGGGTGGGTGCTGCGTGAGGTGAGCGGCGGTGACGGCGGTGCGCGGCGGCGCTACGGAACCGCGCTGCGCCTTCTCCTCCTGCTGCCCGGCGGTGAGCAGCGGCGGGGCGGAGTGCTCGGCGGTCTGCGGCGGGTGCGTGAGCAGGCCGCGCAGGTGCGCCAGGTTCTGGGCGGGACGGTGGGCGTACCCGTCGTCATGTGTGCTGTGCGCGTCCTGCCCGAAGACCGCCGAGAGCGTGCTGCCGGCGGCCTTCGTGCCGCCGGGAGCCGGGGCGGAGAGGGCGGAGCCACCCAGCAGGGTCAGCAGTACGGCGAGGAGCACCGGCCACCGGGACGCCGTCCGCCCGGAGGGCCGCCGGGGTGGCGTCATACGGCATCAGGCCGGCGCGGGGTGAGACCGCAGCGGTGCGCGGGGGCGCCCAGCGTCAGGGAGAAGCGCTTGGCCGCCGCGGCGACGGCCTCCCCGCTCCGGGTCAGGGACGCGGCGTCGGAGAAGGTGCTGAGGGTGGCGGCGCTCATGCCGCCGACGGCCAGCCCCGAGTGGTCGAAGACGGGTGCGCCGACGGCGATGACACCGGACTCGTTCTCCTCGTGGTCCTCGGCGTATCCGCGTTCGCGGACGGTCCCGAGTTCGTCGAGCAGCTTCGCGGGGTCGGTGTGCGTGCGGTCCGTACGCGCGGGCATGCCGGTGCGCTTGAGGAGCGCGAGCACCGACTCCTCCGGCAGGGAGGCCAGTACGGACTTCCCCACGGACGTGGAGTGCAGCGTGAGGCTCATACCCACGCGGGAGGCCAGCCGGTAGGGCTTGTCGCCCTCCAGCTTGGCCGCGTACACCGCCTCGTCGCCGGTGAGCAGGGCGAAGTGGACCGTCCAGTCCGTCTCTTCGCGCAGTTCCTCCAGCGTCGGCCACGCCTGCTTGGGCAGGTCGACCTCGCGCTGGTGACTGCCGACGAGGGTGAGTATGCGGGGGCCGGTGGCGTAGCTGCCGCGGCCCAGGTAGCGGGCGAATCCGCGCTCGACGAGGGTCTGCAGGATGCGGTGGACGGTGGGCTTGGGCAGTGCGGTGACTTCGGAGATCTCCGCGATGCTCCGGTGCTGCGCCAGGGCTTCCAGCACGTCGAGCGTCTTGTCCGCCGCCGTACGCCGCGCCTCACTGGCCATCGCCCCAGTCTAGCCAGCCCCGTAGCGTGCCTTCCGCGTACACGGAAGGCAGGAATGCCCGGAAAACTGCGCAAAAGGTGCGCCGTGTCTTCCTGCTGCGCGGTGGGTTCCCAGCCGTCCGGGGCTGTGGCAGCATCTCGGCACATCAGGTTTTCCGGAACGGAATTCCTTCACACGGAATACTGAGCTGTGACGAAGGCGGCAGTGGTGTGAGTACGCAGACAGGGAGCGACGCAGAGCGGTCGACCGGTGCGCGGGAGCTGACCGGGCTGGCGGCACAGCTGCTGGAAGAGGCCGGCCTTGCGCCTCGGTCCGCGCGCTCCGTGGCGGACTCGCTGGTGGCCTCGAACCTTCTGGGACACGACTCGCACGGTGTGCGGCGGCTCCCGGGCTACCTCGCGGCCGTACGGGAAGGACTGATCGACCCCGCCCGGACCGGACGCCTCCTCTCCCGCCGGGGAGCGACCGCCGTCATCGACGGCGAGCGCGCCTTCGGGCAGCTCGCCGCCGGCCTCGCCACCGGCGAACTGCTCTCGCTGTGCGAGGAGTTCGCCGTCGGCGTCGTCACCGTGGAGAACTGCAACCACATCGGCAGGCTCGGCGAGTACACCGCCCGGCTGGCCGACGCGGGCCTGGTGGCCCTCGCGCTCTCGAACGCCGACGCCACGGTCGCCCCGTACGGCGGCAGAGAGCGCCGTCTGGGCACCAACCCGATGTCGTGGGGGCTGCCCCGCGCGGAGGGGCGGGCACCGCTCGTCATGGACTGGGCCACCGCCGCCGTCGCCGAGGGCAAGCTGGCCCTCGCCCGGACGCGGGGACTGTCCGTGGCGGAGGGGCTGCTGCTCGACTCCGCCGGCGCGGGCTCCCGCGATCCCGGCGACTTCTACCGGGGCGGTGCGCTGCTGCCCTTCGGCGGTCACAAGGGATACGGGCTGAGCGTCGTCATCGAGATCGTGGGCGGACTGCTCAGCCGCGCGGGCATCTCCAGCATGCCCGGCTACGAAGGCCACTTCGGCACGGTGCTGATCGGCGTACGGATCGACGCGTTCGTCCCGCTCGCCGAATTCCGCGCGCAGACCGAGGAGTTCTGCGCGGAGCTGGCCCGGACGGAGCCGTCCGAGGGCGGGGAGGAAGTACTGGTTCCGGGGGAGCCGGAGGAGCGAACGCAGGAGTACCGGCGCCGGCACGGCATCCCGCTTCCGCAGCGGACGTGGGAGGAACTGCTGGCGCTCAAGGGCACCGCCGACGGGGACGGCCAGGACGGCGGGAAGCCCGGACCGTACGGCGACCAGGGGGACCACGCAGATCCTTGAGGAGACGACGATGTCCCAGGAAGCACCACCACCCCCCACCACGAGGAACATACGGACCGACAGCGAACTGCGGCGCGTGGTCACCGCGTCCGTCGTCGGCACCGCGCTCGAGTGGTACGACTTCTTCATCTACGGCACAGCGGTCGTGCTCGTCTTCAACGACCTCTTCTTCGTCCAGGACGACCCGGCCATGGGCACGCTCATCGGCCTCGCCACCTTCGGTGTCGGGTTCGTCTTCCGCCCCGTCGGCGGCTTCTTCTTCGGGGCGCTGGGCGACCGCATCGGGCGCCGCTCGACGCTCGTACTGACGACGCTGGTGATGGGGCTGTCCACCGGCCTGATCGGTCTCCTGCCCACCTATGACTCGATCGGTCTCGCGGCCCCGCTGCTGCTCACGCTGATGCGCGTCTTCCAGGGGCTGGGTGCGGGCGCCGAGTTCGGCGGCGCCTCGACGCTCCTCGCCGAGCACGCACCCGCCCGCAAGCGCGGCTTCTACGCGTCGTTCGCTCAGATGGGCGTGCAGATCGGGCTCGTCCTCGGCATGGTCGTCTTCCTGTTCGTGGGGCTGCTGCCGGAGGCGACCCAGCAGGCGTGGGCATGGCGGCTGCCCTTCCTCTTCAGCTTCGTGCTGATCGCCGTGTCGCTCTATCTGCGTCTGCGAGTCGCCGAATCCCCGGTGTTCACGCAGATGAAGGAGAAGCAGAAAGTGGTCAGGCTCCCGATCAGGGAGGCGCTGCGCCGCTACCCCCGCAGCTTCCTGGTGGGGATCGGCGCGCACATCTGCGACACCTCCGTCGTGTACATCTACGCCACGTTCTCCGTGTCGTACCTGACGGTGCAGGTCGATCAGCCCAGGTGGGTGGCCCTGACCGGGGTGATCTCCTTCGGGCTCGTCGTCATCGCCCTGCAGCCGGTGTACGGCGGCCTCTCCGACCGCATCGGACGACGGCCGCTGAACCTCTTCAGCGTGATCTTCACCGGGCTGTTCGCGTATCCGTTCTTCATGCTCCTGGACACCGGCGTCCCCGTCGTCATCTGGCTGGCGATGATCGTGGCCACCTCGCTCGGCCTGGCGCCGATGATCGCCGTACAACCCGCCTTCTACGCCGAGCTGTTCGGGGCGCGCGTGCGGTACACGGGATTCGCGGCCTCCCGGGAGATCGGTGCCGCGCTCGCCGGCTTCTCACCGTTCATCGCGGCCGCGCTGCTGGGCTACGCGGACGGCGACCCGTGGCTCGTCGCGGTGTTCATGGCGGCGACGGCCGTGGTCTCCCTGATCGCGTTCCTCTACTCCAAGGAGTCCCGCGAGATGGACGTGACACTGGAGGAGTACGCACCGGCGAGCCCCGGCGGACCTGCTCCGGCGGGAGGGACGCCGCCCGCGGCGAAGTCCGACTGACGACAGGCGACTGACGACGGGCGACGGGCCGGGGACGAGAACGGACACGGACGCGGACGGACGAGGGACGAGGGAAAGGCAGAGGAGCCATGGAGTTGCGGGACAAGGTCGCCGTCGTCACCGGCGGCTGCACCGGCATCGGACGGGCCACGGCTCTCGCCCTCGCGGACGCCGGCGTGCGCGGCGTCGCCGCGAGCTGGACGCGGTCGGCCGACGCCGCGGACGCCCTGGCCCGTGAGGGGGCCGCACGGGGCTGCGAGATCGTGGCGGCCCGGGCCGACGTGTCCGACGACGCGGCCGTGCGGAGCTTCGCGGAGAAGGTGCTGGAGCGGTTCGGGCGGGTGGATGTACTGGTCAACAACGCGGGCACCACCCGCCCCGTCCCCGAGGGGGACCTGGAGGGGCTGGGCGACGACATCTGGCACGAACTGCTGGACGTCAACGTCGTGGGGGCCTTCCGTACCGTGCGGGCGTTCGCGCCCGCGCTGCGCGAGAGTGGGGGAGCGGTCGTGAACATCTCCTCCATCTCCGCCTACCGCGCGGGCGGTTCGTCGATCGCCTACGGCGTGAGCAAGGCGGCGATGCTCCAGCTCACCCGGAACCTCGCGAGCGCCCTCGCTCCCGAGGTACGCGTCAACGCCGTCGCCCCCGGCACGGTCGCGACCCGCTGGCAGACCGGTCTGCACGGAGAGGAGGGTTTCGCCGAGCGGGCGGAGGCCGAACGCAGGAGCGTCCCGCTTCGGCGTACGGCGGAAGCAGGCCATGTGGCGCAGGCCGTACTCGGGCTGCTGGGAATGGACTTGGTGACCGGCGAGACGGTGATCGTGGACGGCGGCAAGCACGTGCGGTACTGACACCGCTCCCCGCAGCGGCACGTCAGGCCCCTCGCCCCGCCCGTACCTGCGCGGCCAGCACCGACCCGGCCAGCACGGCGACCGCGACGCTGAAGCCGATACCGGCCGCGCGCAGCCCCACCGCGTCGGTCGCGACCCCCTCGCCGATCACCGGCAGCGACAGCGCGACGTAGATGACGACGAAGAACGTCGAGGCCACACCGGCCCGTTGGGCGAACGGTGCCCTTGCGTTGACGGCTGTCAGACCGGCGCGGAAGCTCATACCCTGGCCCAGCCCCGCCACCATCCCCGCGATGAGGACGAGCGGGAAGGACTCCAGGGCGAGTCCCGCCGTCAGCAGGCCCATCCCGGCGACGAGCCCCGCACAGCCCACCGGCAGCGACGCCTCCCCGAACCGCGGCACGAGCACGATCTGTCCGACGGTCGAGGCGGCGAAGACCGAGGCGACGACGCTCCCGGAGAGCGCGAAGCTGTGCAGGCCGAGCACCTCCCCCAGGAATGACGGTGCGACCGCGGTGAACAGGCCGAGCACCGCGAACCCCGCGAAACCCGCGGTCGCCGCGCGTACGAACACGCCGCGCACCTCGGGCGGCACACCGGGCCTGGACGGCCTCAGCCGCGGACGGCGGGCGGCACCCTCGACCGTCTCCGGCACGAACCACCACACCCCGGCCGTGACGAGGACCAGCAGGACGAGATCGACGGCGTAGGGCAGACGCAGTGGCGCCGGGGCGAGTTCGGCGAGCAGCCCGGCCAGCAGCGGGCCGCTGCCCAGTCCGCCCATGTTCACAGCCGTCGCCACCAGGCTGGCGCGCTCGGTGTTCTCCTCGCCGGCCAGGTCGACGAGCGCGGCCGTGGCCGTACCGGTGAAGACGCCCGCCGACAGCCCGGACAGCACCCGTCCCGTGAAGAGCAGCACCAGATCATCGGCCGCCAGGAAGACCACCGCGCTGAGCATGGAGGCGGCCAGACCCGGCAGCAGGGCACGCCGGCGGCCGATCTGGTCCGAGACCCGGCCGAAGAGCAGCAGGGCGCCGAGCACTCCCACCGCGTACACGGCGTAGATCACCGTGATCATCAGTGTGGAGAAGCGCAGTTCGCCCTGGTAGAGCACATACAGCGGCGTGGGCAGGGTGGTGCCCATCATCGTCACCGCGAACGCCGCCGCCACCAGCCAGAACGCCGCGGGGCGCGGCACCGTGACGCGCGGGCGGGAGACCGGTCCGTCGCTGGCTGCGTCCATGGACCCATGATCCGCGCAGCCGCTCCCGGCGGCGAACTCGCCGTGCGGCCAACCGCGTCCCGGGGGAGCCGGTTTGCACGGCGGCAGCAGGGCTACCCGGTTGTGAACTATCCGCTTGGAGTAGAAAGCTCGGGGTAGGTCATCGTGTCCACAGTTGTGATTATTGTTCTGATCGTGGCCGTTGCGGCCGTCGCGATCGCCGCCACGGTCCGGATGGGCCGCACGGGATTCGGCAGGCCCGGCAGCGGCAGCCTCAAGCGCCGTTTCGGACCGGAGTACGACCGGGTGCTCGCACGGCACAACGGCGACACCAAGGCCGCCCAGCAGGAACTCGGCCGGCGCGTGCAGCTGTACGGCTCCATAGTTCCGCACACGCTGCCCCCGGACATACGGGAGCAGTACGTGACCCGCTGGACGGCGGCACAGGAGCACTTCGTCGACTCGCCGGGCCAGGCGCTCGCCGAGGCCGACCAGTTGCTCGGGGCGCTCGCGCAGGCGCGCGGGTTCCCGGGACCGGAGCGACACGACGAGCACATCGAGGCGCTCTCCGTCCACCACGCGCACCACATCGACGGCTACCGGCGCGTTCAGGCGGCAGCCGCCGGCCGTACCGGTACGGAGGAGATGCGCGAAGCGATGCTTCAGGCCCGCGCCTTCTTCGACGCACTGGTGGCGGAACACACCGGAGGGGCGGAGCGCCCCGGGCGGAGCGGACGCACCGGACGTCCGCTGACCCATGACGGGCCCGCAGGCAAGCCGCTGAACTCCGGACGCCGTGGTGTGAGGGGACGTGAGGTTTCGTGACGAGGGAAGGCTTCGACGAGCGGCCCGCCGCCGGAACCGGCGGCACAGGCAGCAACGTACCGCCCCCGCCGCCCCCGCCCGGGGCGGTGCCTCCCCCGCCACCTCCGCCGCCCCCGGCCGCGGGCCGTCCCCCCGGGGGAGCCGTCCGCGCCGACCCGGGCTCGGCCACGAACCCGACGTCCGCCGATGCCGCGCCGCCCACCGTGCCGCCCGCCCCGTCGCATGCGGCTCCCGCGCCGAACGCACCGCCCGCCCCGGCTGCGGCTCCCGTGACCGGCGCCGAGCAGGACGGGCACATGGACGGACCGGACGGACCCGCGGGTACGCGGCACCCGGCACGGGAGGAGTCCGTCCCGGCCGGCCCCCTCCTCGGCCGGGACGAACGCGACCGCCTCACCGCCCGTCTCCACCAGGCCGTCAGCGGCTTCGTGGACGGGCCGCGCCGTGCCGTCGAGGAGGCCGACGGGGTCCTGGAGGAGGCCGCCGGTCTCCTCACCGACGCCCTCGCCCGCCGCCGTCTGGCGATGCGTGAGCCCTGGCAGAGCGGTCACGCCCACACGGACACCGAGGAACTGCGCCTCGCCCTGCGCCGGTACAAGGAGGCGACGGAGCGGCTGCTGGCGCTGTGAGACGTGCCGGCCCGCCTCTCCCGTGAGCGCGCCGGGCGCCGGCGCGGGGCCAACTCGCGGTGACGCCGGACTCGGGCTCGACACCCGGTACCCGGGCCGATACGTGCTGCCTCATCCGAAGGGGGGACCACGGAGGCGGACGGAACGGCCGGTGCTCGCGGCCCTTCCGCCCGCCTCTGCGCGTCAGACGCCCACCGGCTGCTTCGGCTCGCCCGGACCGCGGCCCGGGGCGTCGTCATCGTCGCCACCCGGGCCGCCGTCCTCGCCGCCGTCGGTCCCGCCGCCGTCGTCGTCCTCACGGGCGTGCGCCCGTGCCGCGCCGGTGGCGACGACGGTGCTCGCCGTGCCCTCCGTCTCCGGGGCGACGTTCAGGTCCGTCAGCATCTGCTTGCTGAATCCGAAGAAGTACGTCACCAGGAAGCCGGCCGCGTAACCCGCCGCCATGCCCAGCGCGTACACGCCGGCGATCGCGCCGAGCCCGTGGCTGCCCTTGAGCAGGGGGAAGAGGGCCCATCCTGACGGGCCGATGGCCGTCGAGCCGACGGACGTGCCGAGCTGGTGGAAGAGGCCGACCACGCCCCCGCCGACGGCTCCGCCCGCGCACGCCGTGATGAAGGGCCTGCCGAGCGGCAGCGAGACGCCGTAGATCAGGGGCTCACCCACACCCATCAGCCCGGCCGGAAGCGCGGACCTGATCGTCTTGCGGATCGAGGTGTTGCGGCGGAGCCGGAGGTAGACGGCGACGGCCGCACCGACCTGGCCCGCACCCGCCATGGCGAGCACCGGCAGCAGGACGGTGAAGCCGTCCTGCTCGATCAGGGTCGTGTGGATCGGGATGAGCGCCTGGTGGAGGCCGAGCATCACCAGCGGCAGGAACAGGGCGCCGAGCACGAAGCCGGCAGCCGCGCCGCCGTGCAGGAGCAGCCAGTTGGCGAAATCGCCGATGCCGGTGGAGATCAGCCCGCACACGTACATCAGGCCGAAGAGCGTGACGAGGCCGGAGACGAGAACGGTGACGGTCGGAGTGACCAGTACGTCGACCGACTCCGGAACCCAGCGGCGGCACCACCTCTCCACGTGCACCGCGAGCAGGGCGGCGAAGAGCGCGCCGAGGACGCCGCCCTGCCCGGGGGCGAGATCCTCCCCGAAGGCGGAGACGTCGGAGACGCCCGCGAAGACGATGACGGCCGCCGCCGCGCCGCCCAGGACGGGCGTGCCGCCGAACTCCCGGGCGGTGTTGATGCCGACGAAGACGGCGATCAGCGACATGAAGCCGGTGGAGATCGCAGTGAGGGCGGGGACGATCCCGGAGGCCCACTGGGCGCTGCCGCTGCTGACCAGGTTCGTCAGCAGCCCGTTGATCCCGGCGACGATGCCGCAGCCGATGAGGGCGGGGATGAGCGGTACGAAGATGTTGGCGACACGGCGCAGCATCTGCTTGACCGGTGTGGCGTTCCGGCGCTTGCGCGCGGCGCGCATCGCGGCGCCCCGCTCGGCCAGCTCCTCCGCGGTGGCGGGCAGGGGGGACGCGGGCCCCGGAGCGGAACCGGACGCGGACGCGGACGCCGACGCGGACGGGGCCGCGGCCTGCGTCTGCCCGCCCTCGACGAGGGACCGGAACTCGGGGGTGACGCGGGCCACCTTCCCCGGCCCGAGCACGATCTGGTACGTGTCGTCGTCCTCGACAACCCCCACCACCGCGGGCAGTTCCCGCAGCGCCGCGTCCTGGACCAGCGAGCGGTCGGCCAGGCCGAGCCGCATCCGGGTCATGCAGTGGGTGACGGAAGTGACGTTCTGCGCGCCCCCCACGAGAGGGAGCAGGGCCTCGGCTGTCTGGCGGTTCTGGTCTTTGCTCATGTGGCGCCGTCGCTCTCTGGCGGTCCGGGCTGGCCCGGAGCGTGGGCGGTCGAGCGCGCTGACCAATCTCTTGCCGGACGACGCCACCTGACGTGACCGGTGCGATCGGGTGATCGTCGCCGGTCCCGTCGTCAGGCGGTACTGCGGTGCCGTCATGCGCGGCGGGTGCTTGCCGTGCTGCTGTCCTGCTGTGCTGCTGTGGTCGGTGCTGTCCGCCGCGCTGCCGGGGAGGTGGTGCTGCCCTGGCGGACGGCGGGCGTGGCCTTGATTCCGGTCGGTCCGTGATTCGTCAGCCGCTTGGCTCCACTGTCAGCCCTCTCCCGTCGCGGCGCGGATCGCAGCACGCAGGTGACCGCGCGCCTCGGCGAGCAACCGGGCGGCGGTACGGCCGTCGACACCGGCCACGATGATCAGAATCGCGTTCTTCACCTCATCGTCCGCTTGGGTGAGAGCGGCCTCGATCGTCTTGTCGTCGGCACCCGTCGCGAGGGAGACGATGCGGCGGGAGCGGGCGCGCAGCTTGTCGTTGGAGGCCCGCAGATCGACCATCAGGTTCCCGTACGTCTTGCCCAGACGGATCATGGTGATGGTCGAGAGCATGTTGAGGACCAGCTTCTGCGCCGTACCGGCCTTCAGCCGGGTGGAGCCGGTGAGCAGTTCGGGCCCGACCACGACCTCGATGCGCTGCTCCGCGGCGTCGCCCAGCGGCGAGTCGGCGTTGCAGGAGAGGCCGACGGTGAGCGCGCCGTGCGTGTTGCGCGCGTACTCCACGGCACCGACCGCGTACGGGGTGCGGCCGGAGGCCGAGATCCCCACGACGGTGTCGTCCGAGGTCAGCTGGAGCTCGTCGAGGTCGGCGGCGGCCAGCTCCTTGCTGTCCTCGGCGCCTTCGACGGCGTTGCTCATCGCGCCGGGACCGCCCGCGATGAGCCCGAGGACGTCGGCCGGATCGGTGTTGAAGGTGGGCGGGCACTCACTGGCGTCGAGCACACCGAGGCGTCCTGCGGTGCCCGCGCCTGCGTAGATCAGGCGGCCTCCGCGGGCCATCCGCTCGGCGGTGGCGTCGATGGCGGCGGCGATCCGCGGCAGCTGCGTGTGCACGGCGGCGGGGACGGTGGCGTCCTCGCCCTGCATGATCTCTGCGATCTCCAGGGTGGGGAGCTGGTCGATTTCGGACAGGTCGCTGCGGAAGGCCTCCGTGGTCAGCGTCTCCAGCTGCGCGCGTAGATCACCGTAGGAGGAGCTGTACGAGGAAGGCGTGTCGGCGGTGGAGGTCATGGAGAGGAGCGGCTCTTTCTGGCTGGCGAGCGAACTGCGGATCGGGGTCACTTGCGGGGTGCGGTGCGGCATGACCGGCGCTGTGCCGGGCCGGGACCGGGTCCGGCCGGGCGTCGCGCCGGTGCGCGGTGTCCGTGTGGTCAGCGCGGACGCGGCGAGTGCCGGTGTGCGAGTGCCTCGTAGGAGGCGGAGAGCGCGGGGGCCGCGCTTTCGTACGTACGCTGCGCCACGCCGATGAACAAACAGTCGACGACGAGCAGTTGGCTGGTACGGCTCGACATCGCGGCCGGGCGCAGTTCGCTCTCGCGTGCTGTGGAGGTGGTCAGCACGTGGTCGGCGTACTGCGCGACCTCCCCGTCCGAGCGGCCCGTGATGGCGATGGTCGTCGCCCCGTGGTCGAAGGCGGCCCGCAGGGGTTCGATGACATCGACCGTACGGCCGGAATGCGTGATGGCTATCGCGACGTCTCCCGCGCGCAGCTGCACCGCGTTGGTGACGGCCAGGTGCGGGTCGGCCTCCGCGTGGGCGACGTGGCCTATGCGCAGCAGCTTCTGCGCGAGGTCCTTGCTGACCAGGCCGGAGGCGCCCACCCCGTACACGTCGACGCGGCGCGCAGCGGCAAGAGCCGTGACCGCCGCTTCGAGCTGGACGGTGTCGAGACCGGCGGCCGTGTCGGCGAGCGTCTGCTGCTCGTCGTGCGCGAGCTTGGCCACCACCTCCGAGATCGGGTCGTCCACCGCTATGTCGGCGGTGACGGCTGGGGCCGCTCCGGACTCCTGCTGGGCGGCCAGCCCGGCGAGTGCGAGACGCAGGTCCCGGTAGCCGGGGAAGCCGAGGAGGCGTGAGGTGCGTACGACAGTGGCCTCGCTCGTGCCGGTGCGCTCGGCGAGACCCGTGACGGTCAGATGGGCGCATCCGGCGGGGTCGGCGGCGACGGTCTCGGCGACGCGCTGCATGGAGCGCGTCATCGACGGCGCCATCGTGCGCACCTTGGCGGCGAGGGCGCCCGGGGCGGGCGGCCCCGGGGCGGGACGGGCGGCGGACGGGGCCACGGCGCCATTGCCGTGGGGTCTCCCGTGCGCTCTGCCGCCTCTCACGGAACTTTCTTTCAGGTGGGTAGTCATCGGTGGAGATTATTTTCGGCCGCGGGGCCCGTCAAGCCCTTCCGCGCGCGTTCCGCGGTGGATCTCAGGGCCCCTCCACGGACGGCCCAGCGTTTTGGTGCAATGGATATATGGACCAGCTTGAGCAGACACTCCACGCGGCACGCGCCCTCGTGCTCGCCGACCTCGAGGCGGGCAAGGTCGCGGACGCCGATGTGGTCTCGCTGGTGGAGGAAGCCGTCGCCCACCGCAGGTGGTGGGTCGAGCAGTGGCCGGACGGTGCCGCCTTCGTGAACGGACTGGTGGCGCAGGACGTGCAGGACGCGCTGCTCGACCGGTACGGCAGGTGGCCCCTGTGCCCCGTGTGTCTCGGGTCCGATCCGCACGCCCTGGAGATCGAGCCGGACCTCGGCGAGGACCCGCACTGGGTGTGCAGCAAGACCATGACGTCCGTGGCGCGGGTGGGGGCACTGGGCAAGTGGCTCTGAGACGGCACCGCGGTCACGGTGGTGCCGTCGCCGCGGGGCGGATGCGGCCGGTCCGGGCAAGGCGGCCGGTCCGGGCCGCACGCGCGGTCCGCGCGGGCCCGGTGATCCGGTGACCGTCTACATCGATCCGCCCGTATGGCCGGGCCGCGGGCTTGTGTGGTCGCATCTGGTCAGCGATGTCTCCTACGACGAGTTGCACGCCTTCGCCGCTGCCATCGGATGTCCGCGCCGGGCGTTCGACCGCGACCACTACGACGTACCGGGCGAGCGCTACGGCGCCGCCGTTCAGGCGGGTGCGGTGGAGGTCGGCTGCAAGGAGCTGCTGCGACGGCTCACCGACGCGGGTCTGCGGCGTCCGAGGAGGCGCGGGACCGGGCGGTGACGGCTGCCGGGACGTCCACTGGTGCCGGGGCGCGAACGCCGCGCACGGGACGCCGGCGCGGGACGCCGCACATGGGAACGACCTGTTCGCGGGCCCTTCAGCGCGCCGGCCCTTCGGCACGCGGGCCTGCTCAGGCCCCGAGCGGGGCGCGCGGCGTGCGTCTGTTCGCGAGGGCGGCGAGAGCTGTCGCGCCGATCGCGGCCGCCGCGAGCGCCGCACCCGTCCAGGCGACCGTCCGGTAGCCCCAGCCGGCGTCGATGACCAGGCCGCCCAGCCAAGGTCCCACCGTGTTGCCGATGTTGAAGGAGGACGTCGTCGTGGCGCCGGCCAGTGTGGGGGCCGCTCCGGCGACGTCGAACATACGGGCGTTCAGCGCGGGGGCCGTCATGAAGGCCGTGATCCCCAGCAGCAGGGCGAGGGCGACGGCCGCGACCGCGTTGCGGGCGAGCAGCGCGAGCAGTGTCAGAGCGACGGTCGAGGCGGTGACGCCGCCGAGCATGGTGCCGAAGAGGTGCCCGTCGGATATCCGTCCGCCGATGGCCGTGCCGATGAGCCCGCCGAGCCCGAACAGTGCCAGCACCGTGGGCACCCAGCTCTCCCGCAGCCCGGCCACTTCGGTCAGCAGGGGCGCGAGATAGGAGAAGACGGCGAAGACGGCCGCGGCGTTGAGCGCGATGGTGACGACGGTGAGCCACACCTGCCCGTCGGCGTAGACGCGCAGTTCCCGGCGGAGGCGGGGCCGGTTCTCGCCGGTCGGCACCCGCGTCCGGGGAACCATCGCGACCACGCCCACCAGACCGACGGCGGACATGACCGCCACGGCCCAGAACGCGGACCGCCAGCCCAGGTGCTGCCCCAGCAGCGAACCGGCGGGAACTCCCACGATGTTGGCGATGCTCAGCCCGCCCACCATGACGGCCATCGCGCGGGCCCGCGCGTTCACGGGCACAACCGAGACGGCGACGGCCGCGCCCACGGCCCAGAAGCCGGCGCAGGCCAGCGCGCTGACGACCCGGGAGGCGAAGAGGACCTCGTAGGAGGGGGCGAGGGCGCCTGCCACCTGACCGAGTCCGAAGACGGCGAGCAGCGTGATCAGGGTCGTACGGCGCGGCAGCCGCAGGGTCGCGGCGGCGAGCACGGGGGCGCCCACGACCATGCCGACCGCGAAGGCGGAGATCAGCAGACCCGCCTGGGGGATGGAGACGCCCAGATCGCGTGCGACGGGCTGGAGGAGGCCGGAGAGCATGAACTCCGAGGTGCCCAGCGCGAAGACCGAGAGCC
The DNA here is from genome assembly GCF_000424965.1 of Streptomyces sp. TAA204. Lineage (NCBI taxonomy): Bacteria > Bacillati > Actinomycetota > Actinomycetes > Kitasatosporales > Streptomycetaceae > Streptomyces > Streptomyces sp. TAA204. The sequence continues at coordinate 498,128 of NZ_AUKW01000001.1, read as the reverse complement.
CCAGGACGTGCACGGACACCGGCATACGGACCCGGGAGGTGGCACCGCCCGGCGGCATACCCGTGCCGGGGCCGGTGCCGCTGTCGGTCACCGTCGCCGCGGCCGGGTTCGGACGGCCGGGACCCGGACCGGCTTCGGTGTTGGCAGGCATGTGACGTACCAACGACGGGTCAGCGCCTCCGCATTCCGCCGCCCGGCGCTCGGCTCACGGTCGGCGGCCGAGCAGGGCCACCAGCCGGTCCTGCGGCACGACGTCGTCGGGCACGGGCACCGGCGGGTCGAAGATCCCGGCCTGCTGCCAGCCCGCGGCCTGCGGCTCGACGTGCGCGTGCACTGCGTCGGCGAGTTCGTCGCGCATCCGCGACCGCCTGCCGATGCCCTGCGCGAGATCCCAGCCGTGCACCGTGAGGTCGCTCGTCATCTGCCAGGCGTAGTCCGTGGCCGGGATCTTTCCGCCGGTGGCGTGGACGTCGCCGTGGAGTGCACCCTTGCGGTGGAACGCGGACCGGGACGCGCCGCCCGCCCTCTCCCACGCCGCCACGGGGGAGTCGCCGAGCACGTCACCCGTGTAGCGGTCGCCGACATCGGCGATCGTCTCGCCGCTCAGCAGGTGCGGTGCCCACAGATGCTCGCCGACCAGGTGGTTGACCAGATCCCGGACGTTCCAGTCGGTGCAGGGGGTGGGGTTCTCCCACTGGTCGTCGCGGACCTCGTGGACGAGGCGGTCCCACTCCGTGAACGCTGCGTCGAAGGCGTCGATCAGCTCCATGTGTCAATGGTGCGCCCGGTGCGGTGGACGGCATCCCGGCGGACCCGTACGGCTCACGCGGAGCCCGCACGTGCGATGTGACGCAGGTCTCACCCGGCCGTGTCGTACGGGAGGGCTTCCGCGTACGTGTAGCGGATGTCCTGCCCGCACGGGCGGGGCGGCGTGGCCGGCGGCCGCGTGCAGCATCGGGGGAGTGCCGGGGCGTCCGTGGCGGGTGGCTCGTGGCCTGCGGGCCGCGGTGCCCCGCCCGGGCGTCCCGGCGCCGCTTCCGGTGCGGGCGCCGGGGCGCCGCGGAGAGCGCACGAGGGTGCGGCCCCGGCCGTGTTCTCAACTCCCCGCGCGCGGGGGCTTCTCGGTGCCGGAGCAGACCGGGATCTCGGTGGTGTTTCGGGTGCGGACGCCCGGCAGCCAGCCCTCGATGCGCTCGCCGTCCTCCGTCTTCTCCACCCGGTACCAGCGGCGGGACGAGAGGCCCTCCTCGTCCGTGACCAGCTGCCCGTCCGTGACCACGCAGTCGGCCGGGAGACGGTCGCCGTGCCAGACGCGGCCCGCCGCGTTCCCGGCGTCCGCGTAGAGCACGTACGGGTTCTCGGCGAGCCGCAGCGAGCACTCCAGAGTGTGCAGATCCCGGCAGGGCTTCTCGGCGTTGTGGACGCGCAGCGTGACGGCGTCCCCCTCGGAGCCCGCCGGGGGCGTACCGTCACCCGGCCCGGACGGTGAGACGAGCCACCACGTACCGCACACGACGAGTGCCACCGCCGCCGCGGCGACGGCGATCACCGCGAACGGCACCGGACGGCGGCGCGGACGTCCGGCGGTGACGACCGCGGCCTCGTCCCGCGGCGCACGGACCCGCTCCCACAGGCCCTCCGGCACCTCGATCCCGGCCTCGGCGGCCCGCAGCCGCTCGCGGAGGGCCGCGGCAGCCTCTTCACGGTCCTCAGCACGCATGCCGCTCTCCTTTCGACCGGCCCGCGCGCCGGGGGAACGCGCCTCGCAGCTTGTCCAGTGCCCGCCGCCGGGTCACGGCCACCGTGCCCCGGTGCAGACCGAGGATCTTGGCGGCCTGGTCGAGCGTGTAGCCGTCGAGGTCCACGAGGATGACCACGCCCGCCTGGCGGACCGACAACTGACGCAGCAGACGCACGACTTCGAGTTCCGAGGCCCGTTGCTCCAGGCCGCCGTCGTCCGCCCGCCGGCCGGGCGCCACCCCTGCCGTACCCGCGTCGCCGGCGAACTCCACGTCGGCGACCAGGACTTGCCGCCGCTCCCGCCGCCAGCTGTCACGCATCACGCTCAGCAGCGACGAGAAGGCGTACGCGTACGGCTCCGGGTGGGCGAGGAACCTCTCGGGTTTGGCGGCCAGTTTGAGGTACACCTCGTGCACGGCGTCCTCCGCCGTCTGCCGCGATCCCGCGAGCATCGCGGCTCTTCGGTAGAGCCGGTGCAGCAGTCCGCAGAAGACGTCGTCGAACGACGGCTCGGGTGTGTCCTCGCCGGTGGCGGAAGAAGTGCCCACGGGCCTGCAATCCTCCGTGGTGAGTGGCCTCTTGGGTGCTGTGCTCGTGCATTGGTGCGCCGTTCCGGAGGGCTCGTGTCCTCCCCCTCACGCCGGTCGCCCGGCGTCGGTCCCGCCCCGGACCGGCTGCGCCCGGCCCGGCGGGCAGTTCACTGTCGCGGCAACCGGGACGAGAGGCAAGTCCGCCCGGCTCAGTCACCGGCCGCTGCGGGGCCCGCGCCGAGCAGCTCCATCTCGGTCCCCAGGTTGCGGCGGGCCCTGGCCTCCCAGTGGTCGTGCCCGTAGGAGGTACGGAAGAGCCGTGGCATGCCGAGGAGCTGACGCAGCACCTCGGCCCGTCCGGAGCGGAAGCGGTCGTCCGGCACGAAGGCGTACTCCTCGCGGACGGCGGCCGCGTAGCGCGCGTACTCCCCGGGCGCCGCCGCCAGCACGGCCAGGTCGGCGTCGCACAGCAGCTCCCCGTTGGCGTCCCCGGGGGCCGGGTCGTGGCTCACGGTGAGGCGCACGAGGCGGGCGGCCTCCGCCGTACGCTCCGCGGCGACCCCGGCCTCGGTGAGGGCGCGCTCGGCCAGACGGGCGCTGCGTTCCTCGTTCTCGCTGCGGTCGGGCCGGTAGACGGCGTCGTGGAACCAGACCGCGAGCAGGACGGTGTCGACGTCGGCCTCCGGGGTGTGCGGGGCCAGTTCGCCGACGCGGTCGAGAACGGCGGTGAGGTGGTCGGCGGTGTGGTACCGGCGCTGCGGCTCCGACCAGCGGGAGAGCAGATTCCGGCCGTACGGTTCCGGGTCCGGGCGCTGCTCGCCGTGGCGGGCGCTGATCAGGAGCTGGATCCAGCGGCGCAGCAGAGGCTCGTGCGTCTCCGGTTTGGGCTCGTCGGTTGTCGCCATGGGGCGATTGTCCACTCGGCCGGATGCCGTCTTCCGGAGGGGCGGGGCGTGTGAAACAGTGCGTACATGTCTAGACCAATTCTCGAGGTGATCGCACTCGACGCCGAGGACGCGCGGGCCGCGCAGGCCGGAGGGGCTGACCGCCTCGAACTGGTCACCGACATGGCCTCCGACGGCCTCACACCCAGTCACCGGACCTTCGCCGGCGTCCGTGCCGCCGTGAGCCTCCCCCTGCGCGTCATGCTGCGCGAGAGCGGCGGCTTCACCACAGGTGGCGACGCGGCGCTCGACGGACTGTGCGCACGCGCGGAACGACTGCGCGCCGAGGGTGCCGAGGAGTTCGTACTCGGCTTCCTCGACGAGAGCGGCGGCCCGGACCTGCGCGCGGTCGAAGCCGTGACCCAGGTGATCGACGGATGCCGCTGGACCTTCCACCGTGCCATCGACCGCGCGGCGGACCGGGCCGAGCTGCGCAAGGCACTGTCCGGACTGCCGGGTCTCGACACGTACTTGACGGCCGGCTCGGCGCACGGCGTGGACGCCGGAGGCGAGGTCCTGCGCATGGAGGCCGCGCGGGCGGCAGCGCACGAACCCGGATACGTCCAACGGAACATGGCCGGCGGCGGCCTCCGGCTGGAACATGTCCCCGAGTTGGCGCGGGCCGGCCTCACCGCCTTCCACATCGGCGGCGCGGCCCGCACGGACGGCTGGGACGGGCCGGTGGACGCCGCCACGGTCGGGGTGTGGCGTGACGTGCTCGACGAGTGGAGCGCGCCGGGCGGATGACGATCCTCCGCGTGCCGTGCGGCGCGTGCCGCGTGCCGCGTGCCGCGTGCCCCGTGCCGTGCGGCGCCGGGGCCCGCCCCGCGCCCGGGACCGTCCGTCGCGCCCCGCCGCGTCGTCAGCAGCGCCCGTCTCACGGCCCGTTGCGGTCCCCTTCGCCGACAGGCGGCGCGGCAGGGGACATCTCGGCGGTGAGCGCCCAGCGGTCGTGGTCGCGCCATGCGCCGTCGATGAACTGGAAGGCGGGGGAGTGCCCTTCGAGGCGGAAGCCCAGACGCGCGACGAGACGGGCGGAACGGGTGTTGCCCGGCTGGATGTTGGCCTCCAGCCGGTGCAGGCCCAGCTCGTCGAAGGCGTACCGCACCACGAGGCCCAGCCCCTCGGTCATGTAGCCGCGGCCCGTCGTGGAGCTGTAGGCGACGTAGCCAAGAGTGCCGTTCTGCAGTGCGCCCCGGACGATGTTGTTGATGTTGACGGCTCCGGCGATCTCGCCCGTGTCGCACAGGCAGATCAACAAGCCCTCATGGCTGGGCTGTTCGAACCGGGAGAGATAGCGGGTGAAGGCCTCCGGCGTCATCTCCCGCTGCGGCATCCAGGGACCGTGGAGTCCGGTGCTCTGCCGGGAGAGCGCGGCGAGCTCCGCGCGGTCCTGCACGGTCACATGGCGGATCGCGACCCGGGGGCCGCGCAGAAGGTACGTGGCGGAGGGCATCGCCCGACGCTACGCCGCTCCACCGGGGTGCGCGTGTGCGGTGTGGGTACGCCCCGCTCCCCGCGTGGCGGGGCGTACCCCGCCGGGCGGTGCCCACCCCCGTACAGGGGCACCGCCCGGCGGGCTCGTGAACCGCTGTCCCCCGCGCGGTCGTCCACCGTGCCCGGGCACCGTGCGGGAGCGTGCGCGGAAACCACCCGGGGAGACCTGAAATCCCCCCGGGGGAGCCGTCACATGGGAGGCGGCGTCAGCACGACGAAGTCCGCCCCGAACGGGTCCAGACAGACCGCCAGCCGCCCGACGCCCTCGGCGTCCTCGGGTCCCATGGCCACGCTTCCGCCCAGCTCCCGGACCTCGGCGACGGCGGCGTCGCAGTCCGCGGTGTGGAAGACCGGATGCCAGTAGGGCTGCCCGCCCGAATGCGTGAGCGCCTCGGCCGGCAGCTCCATCAGCCCGCCGTGCATGCGTTCCTGGCCGCCGCCGGACGGGCCGATGACGGTGTACGCGCCCGCCTCGCCGCCCGGAAGCGGCATGTCGGAGAAGTCCCAGCCGAACAGGCCCCCGTAGAAGTCCTTGGCCGCGGAGGCGTCGGTGGTGTGCAGCTCCACCCACATCAGGGAGCCCGGCGCGTCCACGAGTTCCAGCCCGGCCGTCCTGCCCGGCTGCCATGCCGCGAACTGACCGCCCTGCGGGTCGCTGAACTGCGCCATACGCCCGTGACCGTCGACGTCGGAAGGGTCGAGCCGGACCTCGCCGCCCGTCTCGCGCACCGTGGCGGCCACCGCGTCGACGTCGGGCGTGCTGAAGTAGATCATCCAGGCCGGGCGGGCCCCCGTGTCCAGCGGGCCGAGCGCGGCCACGGTCTTCCCGCCGGACTGGAAGAAGCCGTGGTCCTCCCCCTCCGCCGCGAACGGCTGGAACGTCCAGCCGAACACTCCGCAGTAGAAGGTCTTCGCCGCGGCTGCGTCCGGCACACCGAGGTCGAGCCAGCACGGTGAGCCCACGGCGTACTCAGTGGTGATCATTGCGATTCCCTTCGGCGGTCCCGGAGGGAGTCAGATTCTCACCGCCCACTGACAATCGCGCGCCGAGGACGCCTCGGGCACGAGCACTCCCACCCCTGGGTGCCCGCGGGCTGTCAGCGTCCCGCTTCGGGCCCGCTCGTGGACTGCCTGGGCCTCAGCGCGGTGCGCAGGACGACCGTCTGCAACGGCCTGTCCGAGCCCGCCAGTCTGTCCTGGAGCAGCGCGGCCGCGGACACGCCCAGGTCGTAGGAGGGAAGCCGCACGGTGGTCAGCGGGGGCCGGACCAGGGACGCCCAGGGCACGTCGCCGAAGGAGAGGACCCCGAAGCCGGGCGGCTCGGCTCCCGCCTCGCGCAGCGCTTCCAGGACGCCGAGCGTCATCATGCCGTCGGCGACGAACACCGCGTCCGGCGGCGTCTGAAGGGACAGCAGTTCGCGCATCACCGTACGGCCGCCGTCGTCAGCCGGGCCGGCGTGCCGCGTGGAGACGCGGACCCACTCCTCGTCCGTGCCCGCGTCCCGCAGGGCTGCGCGGTGCCCCGCCAGGCGGTCCTCGCAGGCGGGGGCGCCGGCCGGACCGGCGACGCAGGCGATCCGCCGGTATCCGGCTTCGAGGAGGTGGGCGGTGGCGTCCTCACCGCCGCCCTTGTCGTCGGCTGTCACGGCGTCGACGGCCGCCGTGCGCGGGCCGCGGCCGACCGCGACGGCGGGCACGCCGCGGGTGGTGAGGGCGGAGAGGTCGGTGTCCCTGCGGGACGCCGGTGCGACGACGATGCCCGCCATCTGCTCGGCGAGCGCGACGTCCAGGTAGCGGCGTTCCTTGTCGACGTCCCCGTCGGTGTTGCACAGGACGACCGAGAGGTTGGTGCGCTGTGCGGCGTCCTCGACGCCGCGGGCGAGCGTGGTGAAGAACGGGTCCTCGATGTCGGGGACGAGGAGCCCGATCACACTGGCGCGCTGCGTGCGCAGGGAGCGTGCGACCCGGTTGGGTGAGAAGCCGAGGTCGGCGGCGGCCTTGCGCACCCGTTCCGCACGGGTGTCGGTGACGCGCCCGCCGTTGAAGACGCGGGAGACGGTGGCGGGTGAGACCCCCGCGGCCCGTGCCACGTCGCTGATGGTCGCCACAGGGCCTCCTCAACGCCCTCGCGCACGACGGACGGCGCGTGGCCCCCGGCTGTGCGTGCTCTCCCGGCACCCCGTGGGCCGCACCTTACGGACGTCTGAAATGGTTTTCAACTCATGGGCGCCGGGAGGCTTCCGCTGCGGGGGTCCTTCCGTCTTCTTCCGTGGCCCCGGGTGTGGCCGACGCCCATTTCCACAGGCATGCACAGGGAGAAGGCTGTGCGGAAAAGGCGAGAAAACGATTTCATCAAGCTCTTGGCGCCCGCTCCTCCCGGCCGACCGGCCGGTCAGCGTCTCACGTCCCTGCCACACCCGCACCGGCGCCCACGCGAGACAGCCAAGGCCGCCGTGCGGCCCACATGGGCGGCGGTCAGGGTCGCCGTGCGGGTGACAGCGTCCGCCAGGACAGCAGAGCGGCGACGGCCGAGGCCGCACCGGCCAGCGTGACGACCAGCGACGGGGCGGCGACCTCGCCCAGCGCGCCTCCGGCTGCCGCGGCCAGACCCTGCAGTGTCATCGTTCCGGTCAGCAGCAGGCCGAACGCCTGACCGCGCTGCGTCCCGGGCACCGCGTCGAGGAACCTGCGGGCCAGTGCGAGCTGGTAGGCGACACCGAAACCGGACACAGCCATCAGGACGGCGGCGTATTCCGGTGCGGGGTGCAGCGTGAACCCCAGCAGCGGCAGCCCGAGCACAAGCGCGAGGGGGCGGGCCAGCCGCTCCCGGCCCGCAGGTCGCACCAGACGGCCGACGATCAGGTTGCCGGCGAACATTCCGGCGGCGGCAGCGGCGAACAGCAGACCCGCCGCGTCGGGCACGCCGACCTGCGCGGCGTACGGGACCAGCACCCCCTCGGCGCCGACCATCAGCGCCGGAGCCGTCCATTGCGCCAGCAGCAGCGCCCGGACCGCGGGCCGGCCCAGCAGTGCCCGGTTCACCTGCCAGGTCTCGCTGATGCCGTGCGAACCCCCGGTGCGGCGGCGTGGGTGGCAGGCCAGGCGCAGTTGCAGCAGACCCGCCGAGACCAGGCAGATCGCGGTGGTGATCCAGAGCGCGCCCGGCGCGCCGACAGCGGCGATCAGCACGCCGCCGGCGGCGAAGCCGAGCACCTGCGTGCCGCCGGCCGCCATGGAGAACACGGCACGGCCGAGCACGTAGCGGTCGCCGTCCAGGAGGTCGGGAAGAAGGGCGGTGCGCGAAGCGGAGGCGACGGCGCTGGGCAGCCCCGTGACGAACACGAGCGCCAGCATGGCCGGTACCGGCAGCAGACCGGCGGCGAGCACGGCGCTGACCGCGGCGCGCAGCACCTCGTAGCCGGTCATGACGGCGCGCGGGGGCCAGCGGTCGGCGAAAGCCAGCAGCAGCGCGCCGCCCACGGCGTAGGGCAGGAAGCCCGCCGCGAACGCCAGCGCCGACATCAGCGGCGACCCGGTTGCCGTGTAGACGGTCACGGACAGGGCGAGCATCCGCACCGTCTCGGCGATCAGGAAGAGCGTGTAGCTGCCGAACAGCACGCGGAACTGGCCCACAGCGAAGACTTCGCGGTAGGTGGCAGGGCGTGACGCGGAGGGAGAGGTGGTCATGGCCGGGAGCATCACGGCAGCCCGGCCACGGTGACTATGCTTTCGTGTGGAGGCGAAACATGCTGGCCATCGAGGTAGGGCCTGTCGATCTGGCGCGTACCCGCTACGCGATCTCGCCGCTGGGCGAGGCGATGCAGGCGCTGCGCGTCGCAGCCGGCATGCAGGCCGCCGGACCGCTCCGGCCGTGGGCCGAGCGCGTCGCGCCCTGCTACGAGCGGCTGCGCCGGCAGGTGCCCGCGGTCGGGGCGCTGACGGCGCTGTTCCGCCGCGGCGGCTACAACGCCGACTTCATCCATCCGCCGCCGTCGGGCTCCGGTGGCGACTTCGCCGCTGAGCTGGCCGTCGTGCGCGCCACACCGCTGCGCCGCGCCCGCCTGGAGTTGGCCCGCAACCTGGCGGGACTGCGGGCGCCGCCACGTCACGTGCAGCGAGTCCTCGACGCGCCGGACGTGGTACCGCGGCTCGCCGATGCGCTCGAGGCGAGCTGGCAGGCGCTGGTCGAGCCGGACTGGCCGCGCCTGCGGGCAGTGCTGGAGCGTGACCTCATCCACCGCGCCGGGCACCTGGCGATGTACGGCTGGGCGGCGGCGCTGTCCGATCTCGACCCGCGGGTGAGATGGCGCTCCGAGGGGCAGGCCGGGACCATCGAGGTGCGTGAGGGCTCGCGCACCGAGTGGGACCGGCACCGGCTGGCGGGCAAGGGCCTGCTGCTGATGCCGACGGTGTTCGGGACTCTGATCAGCTACGTCGAGCCGCCGTGGCCCTGCGCCCTGGTCTATCCCGCCCGGGGCATCGCGGAACTGCTCGGCCCGGTGGCACGCGCACCGGGCGGTGAGGCCCTGAGCCGGCTGGTCGGCCCGCGCCGCGCGGACGTGCTGCGCGCGCTGGACGTGCCCGCGACGACGACACAGCTGGTCGCCCAGCTCGGCCTGAGCCTGGGCACCGTCGGCAGCCATCTGGCGGTGCTGCGCGATGCCGGCCTGGTCACCCGCGCCCGTGTCGGCCGGGCTGTCCGCTACGAGCACACGCCGCTGGGCGCGGCCCTGGCGGACAGCTGACGCCGCCGGGCGGCCCGCCCCGCAGCCCGGGGCCGTGACCACGGTGCAGCTCGGTGGTGCGGCTTCCGGTCACGCCCGTACCCCAGGGCAGGTCAGGGCCTCCGGCAGAGCGGTGGCGTGCACGACCGCCAGGCCCGAGACCGCCCGGGTGAGGCAGACGTACAGCCGGCGCAGGCCCGTACGCGCATCCGGCTCGCCGCCGACGACGGCCGCGGGCTCATCCAGTACGACGTGGTCGTACTCCAGGCCCTTGGCCAGCGAGGCGGGCACCAGCGTGAGCCGGGCTTCCGCGCTGGTCTCCGACCCGGGCGCGAGGTGTGTCAGCCCGGCCGCGTCCAGCGCGCGTGCCAGCGCCGGCACGCGCGCCGGTGCCGCGATCAGACCGACGGACCCCTCGTGCAGCAGCGCCTCGCGGCAGGCGGCCACGACCGTCTCCTCCAACTCCTCGTGCCGGCACGCCCGTACGGTGAAGTCCCCGGGCGACTCCCGTACCGAGGTCGCCTCCCGCAGATCCGGCGCGATCTCGGGAAGAAGCCGCGAGGCGTAGGCGATGACCTGGCGCGGCACGCGGAATCCGAGCGTCAACTCCTCGACGGCGGCGTCCTGTTTGCCGAGGTGGTGCAGTGCCTCCCGCCAGCCTGCCGTCGCCCAGGGCGTCGTGCCCTGGGCGATGTCGCCCAGCACCGTGACCGAGCCCGTCGTGCAGCGCCGTCCCACCGCGCGGTACTGCATGGGGGAGAGGTCCTGTGCCTCGTCGAGGACGACATGACCGAGCGAGGCCGTACGGCTGACCAGGTCGGCGGCCTCGTCGACGAGGACCGCGTCCGCCTCCGTCCACGGCGCGGACCTCACCCCGCGGGCGGGCTTCGCCCACACGACGGCCTGCTGCTCCTCCTCGGTGAGGACGCCACCGGCGTGTGCCGCGAGGAACTCCGGGTCGCTCAGCAGCCGCAGCACCACCCTGGCCGGGTCCACCTGGGGCCAACTCGCCTTCACCACCGCCTTGACGGCGGTGCTGCGCGCCACCGCGTCCTGCACCCGGTCGTCGGGGGCCTCCCCCGCCTGTTCCATGCGCACCAGCACGCGGTGCGCGATCCGCTGGGGCAACGCCTCGCGCGCCGCCCCGTAGCGGATGTCCCGGGCCTGCAACTCCTCGATCAGCTCCGCCAGTTCGTGGGCGGGAACCCGCCACCGCCGGGAGCCGCGCACCACCACGCACGGCTCCTGAGGCAGTCTCACGCCCGAGCGGACCGCGCGCCGCAGCACCTCGGCCATGCGCGCGTCCCCCTTGACGCGGGCCGCCACGGGGGAGTCCGTTCCGCGCACCGGTACGTGCGCCACCAGCTCGGCGACCGTGGCCTGTCGCACCGCCAACTCGCCCAGCGCGGGCAGGACTTGCTCGATATAGCTCAGGAAGGAGGAGTTGGGGCCGATGACGAGGGTGCCGGTGCGCGCGAGCCGTTCGCGGTGCGTGTAGAGGAGGTACGCGACCCGGTGCAGGCCGACCGCGGTCTTGCCCGTGCCCGGCGCGCCCTGCACGCACAGCGAGGCCTCCAGACCCGTCCGTACGATCTCGTCCTGCTCGGGCTGGATCGTGGCGACGATGTCCCGCATGGGGCCGACGCGGGGCCGCTCGATCTCCCTCTGGAGCAGCCGGGAGGTCTTCGCCTCCTCGCCGGGGCCGCCGTCGCCGAGCTGTTCGTCCTCGTACGCGGTCAGCTCCCCGCCCGTCCAGCCGAACCGGCGGCGCAGCGCGACGTCCTGGGGGTCCTGCCGGGACGCGCGGTAGAAGGGGCGGGAGACCGGCGCGCGCCAGTCGATCACCATCGGATCGCCGTCGGTGTCGTGGATGTGGCGGCGGCCGATGTGGAACGGCCTGTCGGAGGAGCGGAAGTCCAGGCGGCCGAAGAAGAGGGGCGTGCCGAGCAGGTCGGCGAGGGAAGCGATCCGGGCGTCGAGACCGGCGCGCAGGGCCTGGGCGTTGACCCAGTTCGCGGTGACGTCGGTGATGTCGAGGGCCTCGGCGTCCTCGCGCATTGCGCGCAGCGCGGCGCGCGACGCAGCCAGATGCGCCCGCTCGTGGTCCAGTGGACTGTGTGCGGGGCCGGACACGGAAGGGGCAGGGGCGGACACGGTGTTGCCTCCGGCGGATACACGTGAGGTGCGGTACGCCGCGAGCGCGGCGCATCGCTGTACGGGTGAAAGAGATCCGGCCGGTTTCCGAGCGGCCGGGGTCCTTCCCTGTCCGGGAGGCGGCAGACGCGGAAGCCTAGTGCGGCACGCGTGAGCGGCGCCACGGGTTTTCCCGGGCCGGGGTCGCCCGGCGCGGAGCGAGTGCGGGCGTCGCTACGGGCGACCCCGCGGGAGCTGGTGCTGGTGCTGTGGCCGGGAAGGTTCACCGGCTCGCGACGCCCGGCCACAGCTAGGGTCACCAGCCGGAACGGAATCGGCCGGGCGGACCGCACCGACGTGCCCCGCCCGCCGTCCGCAGAAGACCGCGAAGGAGAGACCGCACAGGTGACAGGGCAGGCCGCGCACCTCAACTCCCGTGCCACCAGAGCCCCCCGGCTGCCGCTCCTCCCCCGGAGTCACGCGGCCGCCGCCGTCCTCGGCCTCTCCGTCGCCGCCCTGGCCGTGCTGTGCGCGGTCCACCGCTTCCCCATGGCCGACCTGCTCGTCTACCGCGCCGAGGGCCGGGCCGTCGCCGGCGGAGGCGACCTGTACGGCCTGACGGTCACCGAGTGGAAGCTACCTGCGACCTATCCGCCCTTCGCGGCGCTGCTGTTCGTACCGACCGGCTGGGTCCCGCTGTCAACCCTGAAGATCGCTTTCCTGGCGGCCAACTGCGCGCTGCTCGTGCTCCTCGTCCACCTCTCCCTGCGCTTCACGGACCTGCCGCGCGGACGCCGGCTGCCGGTGCTGTTCGCCGCGGCCGCCGCGGGGCTGTGGCTCGAACCCGTCTACCAGACGATCGTCTTCGGGCAGATCAACCTGCTGCTCGCATGCCTGGTCCTGTGGGACATGGGACGCCCGGACGGTGCGCGCGGCAAGGGGCTCGCGGTCGGTGTCGCGGCGGGCATCAAGCTCACCCCCGCGGTCTTCGCCCTCCATCTGCTGCTGACCGGGCGGGTACGGGCGGGGCTCTGCGCCCTCGCCGGCTTCGCGGGAACCGTCGCCGTGGGTGCGCTCGTACTGCCCGCGGCCAGCGTGGAGTTCTTCACCCGGCGGATCTTCGAGACGGGACGGGTCGGCAAGGCGTGGATCGTCGACAACCAGTCGCTCCAGGGCATGACCGCCCGCCTCGCGCACACCGCCGAGCCGGGTGTGCTGTGGCTGCTGCCCGCCGCCGTGGTCGCCGTGGCCGGACTGCTGCTGGCGCGTCGCCTGTGTGTGCGGCACGGGCTCGACGGCTGGGGCGTACTGGTCACCGCGTCCACGGCGCTGCTCGTCTCCCCGGTCAGCTGGTCGCACCACTGGGTGTGGTGCGTGCCGCTCGTGGTGCTGCTGGCCTCGTGGCGTGTGCCGGCGGCCGTGGCCGTGTACGCGCTCTTCACCGCGCGGACCCTGTGGTGGCTGCCGAGGGAGGGCGACCTGGACCTCCGGGCGGCGTGGTGGGCGCAGCCGCTGACCTCGCCGTACCCGCTGCTGGCTCTCGCACTGCTGACGGCTGTGGCTGTGCGCTGCTATTCGGCCTCGGGGCCCGCCCCGCCGTTCCCGCGGTTCGCGGGGTTGCCGCTCTCCCCGGCGTCCTCCGGGTTCTCGGAGGGACGCGCCGGCTCCGCCGCCGGTCCGCCGTCACCGGTCAGCAAATCCTGGGAGTCCACGATCCGGTAGGCGTAGCCCTGCTCGGCGAGGAAGCGCTGCCGGTGTGCGGCGAAGTCCTGGTCGATGGTGTCGCGGGCGACCACGGAGTAGAAGCGCGCCTCGTGCCCGTCCGCCTTGGGCCGCAGGACGCGTCCGAGCCGCTGGGCCTCCTCCTGCCGGGAACCGAAGGTGCCGGAGACCTGGATGGCCACGGTCGCCTCCGGCAGGTCGACGGAGAAGTTGGCGACCTTGGAGACCACAAGAGTGCTCAACTCGCCCGTACGGAAGGCGTTGAAGAGCTTCTCGCGCTGACGGTTGGTCGTGTCGCCCTTGATGACGGGCGCACCGATGTGCTCGCCCAGTTCGTCGAGCTGGTCGATGTACTGCCCGATCACCAGTGTCTGCTCGCCGGCGTGCCGCCTGACCAGTGCCTCGGTCACTCGCCGCTTGCTGTCGGTCGTCGCGCAGAAGCGGTACTTCTCCTCGGTCTCGGCCGTCGCGTAGGCCAGCCGTTCCGCGTCGGTCAGGCTCACGCGCACCTCGACGCAGTCGGCGGGAGCGATGTAGCCCTGCGCCTCGATCTCCTTCCACGGAGCGTCGAACCGCTTGGGTCCGATGAGGGAGAAGACGTCGGACTCGCGTCCGTCCTCCCTCACGAGCGTCGCGGTCAGTCCGAGACGGCGCCGCGCCTGGAGGTCCGCGGTGAACTTGAAGACGGGCGCGGGCAGCAGGTGCACCTCGTCGTAGACGATCAGGCCCCAGTCGCGGGAGTCGAACAGTTCCAGATGCGGATAGACGCCCTTCCGCCTGGTCGTCACGACCTGGTACGTGGCGATGGTGACAGGGCGGATCTCCTTCCTCGTACCGCTGTACTCACCGATCTCGTCCTCGGTGAGCGAGGTGCGGCGCACCAGTTCGTGCTTCCACTGACGTGCGGCGACGGTGTTGGTGACCAGGATCAGCGTGGTCGCCTGCGCCCGTGCCATCGCTCCGGCGCCCACCAGCGTCTTGCCCGCGCCGCAGGGCAGCACGACGACGCCCGAGCCGCCGTGCCAGAAGCCCTCGACGGCGTGCTTCTGGTACGGGCGCAGCTCCCAGTCGTCCTCCTCCAGCGCGACGGGGTGCGCCTCGCCGTCCACATAGCCGGCCAGGTCCTCGGCGGGCCAGCCCAGCTTCAGCAGCACCTGCTTGATCTGGCCCCGCTCGGAGGGGTGCACGACGACGGTGTCGGCGTCGAGGCGTTCGCCGACGAGCGGCTGCACCTTCTTCGAGCGCAGCACCTCCTCCAGCACGGGGCGGTCGCTGCTCTCCAGGACCAGCCCGTGGGTGGGGTGCTTGAGCAGCCGTAGCCGCCCGTAGCGGGCCATGGTCTCGGCCACGTCGACGAGGAGGGCGTGCGGCACGGGGTAGCGGGCGTGCGCGACGAGCGCGTCGACCACCTGTTCGGCGTCGTGTCCGGCGGCCCGCGCGTTCCACAGTCCGAGCGGCGTGAGCCGGTAGGTGTGGATGTGCTCCGGTGCCCGCTCCAGTTCGGCGAAGGGGGCGATGGCACGGCGGCACTCGTCCGCCTGCTCGTGGTCGACCTCCAGCAGCAGGGTCTTGTCGCTCTGAACGATCAGGGGACCGGCGTTCACGCGTGCTTCCTCCGTCTCGCGGGTGCGGGACCCGCATGCGGGTCAATCGTCCAGTGTGCCCCATGGGTGCGTTTCGCTGTGCTGCGGCGTCTGCGGGGGTGTGCGGCGGCCGCGGGGGCGTGCGGAGCGGTGGCCGGCCCTCCGGGGGGATTCCGCCATCGCGGGTGCGCACGGCCACACGGGCGCCTGCCGTGCGTGTGGCCACGGAGGAGGCTCAGGCGGCCATACGGTAATACGTCCTGATTCAAGGTGTAGTGGTCCGTGTGGGATGCGTGACCGTGTCCGAGGGGCGTTGAAGGAACTGACGAAGGAGAGCGACCGGGATGGCGACGAAAGTTGCGGTAACCGGGCACATGGAGCTGTCCGAGGAGACGGTGCCGCTGGTACGGGCGGAACTGGAGCGGCTGCTGCGCATGTTCGAGCCCTCCGGGCTCGTGGGGCTGTCGTGCGTGGCGGCCGGGGCCGACTCGCTGTTCGCGGAGTCGGTGCTCGCGGCGGGCGGCCGGCTCGTCGCGGTGCTTCCCAGCCGGGACTACCGGACGGCGACGGTCAAGCCGGAGCACGCGGAGACCTACGACCGGCTCACCGCGGCCGCCGACGAGGTGGTGGTGCTGCCGTACGAGACGGTGAGCCGGAAGGCGTACGAAGCGGCGAACGCCGTACTGGTGGAGCGTGCGGACCGGCTCGTCGCGATCTGGGACGGCGATCCGGGGTCGGAGGAGAAGGCCGGTACGACGGCCGGCCTCGTCGCCGGGGCGCGCGGTGCCGGACTGGCTGTCGACGTGGTGTGGCCGGCGGGCGCGGCCCGGCAGGGCTGAGCACGGCGGGGTGCGCCGCTGCCCCGGTCGGCCCGCGTCGGCCCGCGTCGGCCCCCGGTCGGCCCAAGTCGGCCCCGGGCGGCCTGAGCGCCGGGCCCCGGGTCCTTCCGTCCGGCGCTCCCCCGGGGTGCGGGCGGGCAGCGGGGCCGGTGGACAGGACCGCGGGTTGGCCGGTGGGCAGCCCGGCGGGCCGTGTTCCGGGCCGCCCCGGTCAGCTGTCGGCGAGTTCGGCGGCGCCCGTGATGCGGTGCAGCGGATAGGTGCGGACCTCGTCCGCGGTGTGGTCGTAGACCGTCACGAAGCCGCCCTCGACGCGCACCGGTGCGATCACGCGACGGGCTGCCGCGCCGTCCGCGTTGACGTAGCCGATGCACAGGGAGTCTCCCGAGAGCACCGCCGCCTGCATCGCGGCGATCGTCTCCGCGGAGGTAGTGCGGGGCAGTTCGCCCTCCTTGGAGGGCGGCCGCGACGCACGTCCGGGAGTCTGCCGCGGCTTGTGCTCCGCTGTCGCCGCGTGGTCGCCGGCGCGGATCGCCCGTACGGCAGCGGTGAGCAGCGCCGCGTCCGGCACCGGGGGACCGTCCGGCACCGGTTCGGGGGCCGTGCGCGGCGGCGCGCGGTGGGCGTCGGCACGGGCGACGAGCACATCGCCCTCGGCGGACTCCGCGGCGGGCGCGTACCCCATCTCCCGCAGCCTGGCGAGCAGTTGGTCCGGCGGGAGGGGTGAGGCCAGCACGGTGGGAGCCAGGCGGCGGGGGCGCAGCGCAGCCGACCGCTTGTCGGCCAGGATCTCGGTCAGGAGCGCGTCGTCGTCGCAGCGGACGTAGGAGGACGCCACCCCGACCCGGAGGCGGCCGTGCCTGCGGGCGACGTCGTCCACGAGATAGCTGAGGGGCTGGGGCACGGGTGTACGGGAGTGGGCGGCGAGGAAGGCGTGGATGTCGCCGGCGCCGCGTCCCGCGTCGAGGGCCCTGCGTACGGAGTCGGGTGTGAAGCGGTAGACGGTCGCGCCGCCCTTGGACTCGACGTCGGCGAGGGTGCCGAGCGCCGCGGCGAGCGGCCGCTCCAGCGGTCCGGGCGCGACGGCGGTCAGGTCGGCCTGGAGGAGGATGTGGTCCAGCGGCTCGGGCAGCAGCGGCGCGAGATCCCCGGCGGCGCGGGATGCGGTGGCCTTCAGTGTCTCCAGCTCGGGTGCGGTACGGGCGCCGGCCTCGGGGAAGGGCAGCACCCGTGCGTAGGAGGCCAGGGCGCCGCGTCCGGTGAGGCCCAGCAACTCGGCCTCGTGCAGCGCCCATTCGGCCATCTGCGTGCGCATGTCGTCCGTGCCCGCTCCGGCGGCGGCCTCCGCTCCGGCGGGCACGCCGGTGCCGCCGCCCCGCAGCGGGTGTTCCCAGCGCAGCCGGGCGAGGACGGACTGCTGGGAGGGTGCCGTGCCGGGTTCGAGCGAGGCGAGCAGCGCCAGTGTGCGGCGGCGCACGTCGGCGGTGAGGCCCCGATCCAGGCCCTGACCGAGCGCGGTGATGCCGCGTCCCTTCGCGTCGCGGGTGCCGACGAGCCCGGCGACGCGGGTGCCGGTGAGCCAGCGGACGACGATGTGCGCCCAGCGTTCGTGCGCCGGGCGGTGCAGCCACTCGTCGTAGGCCGGCGTGGGGGCGTAGCGTTCCTCGGGTTCGCCGTCGGGGGCCAGCAGGCCCGCCGCGTAGGCGAGTTCGATCCAGAAGGCCGCCTCCGGCTCCGGACGGTCGAGCACCGTGGCGGTGCGTTTGAGGTCGCGCACGCCCAGGCCGCCGGCGCGGAGCACGGAGGGAGGATCGGACTCCCAGTCCGTCAGCAGGTCCTCTAGGGTGCCCAGCGCGGCGAGGACCTGGCCCGCGGCCGTCGCGTCGACGGTCTCCACCGGGTGGTCGCGCAGAGCGGTCAGGGGTGGGGCCTGCGGTTCGACGTCACGGTGCGCACGGCCCTCGCGCAGGTGGAGGGCGACCTCACGGGGCATGACGACGGTACGGGCCGAGGAGCGCACCAGCAGGGCCCGGTCGAGCAGCCACGTCACCGGCGCCGACGGGGCGTCGCTCTGCACGGAACCGTAGGGCGGGCCCCAGCGCAGCTTGTCCAGCATGAGGAGCGATTCGGGCGGGGCCTGGCCGAGGAGGACGGCCATGCGCACGCGGTCGGTGAACAGGGCGGTCAGCGAGGCGAGAGCACTGACGGGGTCGTGCGTGGCGGGGAGTCCCGTGGTGGCGAGGATCTCCTGGAGGCGTCCCGGCGACATTCCGGCCGTCGCCTCGGCGAGGGTCGGGCCGAGCCCGGTGGGGGAGGGCGAGGACGGGCTGGGAGCCAGGAGTTCGCGAGCGGTGC
This sequence comes from Streptomyces sp. TAA204, assembly GCF_000424965.1. NCBI lineage: Bacteria > Bacillati > Actinomycetota > Actinomycetes > Kitasatosporales > Streptomycetaceae > Streptomyces > Streptomyces sp. TAA204. The sequence goes on along the minus strand of NZ_AUKW01000001.1, from coordinate 480,061 downwards.
GTACGAGGCGCAGCCGCTCGTCGTCGCCCCACAGCAGGGCCTGCGCGCGCAGCGCGGACAGGGCGCGGGGCAGCTCGTCCGCGACGTGGTGGGCCGGGTCGCCGCCTCCCCAGGGCTGGTCGCCCGCGAGCAGCCCTTCGAGAGTCGCGCGGGGGCACGGGTCGGGGGCGACAGCGATGGCTTCCGCGGTCTGCAGCGCGAAGCGGTCCAGCCGCTGGACCGCCCGGACGACGGAGGCACGCGTTCCGGCGCGGGTGGCGAGCTGCGTGAGGTCGTTGGGCACGGGGGAGAGCAGATCGGGGCGGGTGCGCAGGAGTTCCGCCAGGGCCCGGTCGTCCCGGGAGCGCAGGTCGTCGGCGAGCGTACGGGGGGCGGCGCTGCCGCCGGTCTGCTCGGTGCTCATCCACACCACGTTAGCGGGGCGGTTCCGGGCGGTCGCCCTCGTCCCGTCGGCGGCGGGGCACGGTACCGTCGTCATCGAGCCTGGAAAGCGGCAGGGCAGGCGCCAAAGTCACGCAGTCGTTGGGGATTTGGTGGGGATCGAGAGCGAGCAGCTCGTATTCGACTATCTGAGCCGGATCGGCGACCTGGCTCACGGTACGTCGATGACCGCGGCCGAACGGGCGCGGCTGGTGGGCGGGCTGCGCACCGAGATCGACCGGCTGCGTGCCGAACAGGGCGGCGCCCAGAGCAAGGCGGCCGTGCGGAAGATCCTCTCCCGGCTGGGCAAGCCGGAGGACGTCGTCGCGGGTGCCGCCGGAGGGGGCGGCACCTCGGGGCGTGCGCCGGGGGCCGGTACGCAGGTCCCGGGGCCGCGGGAGGGGTCGGGCGCCGACAGGGCCGGCGGGCCGGCGAAGGACCTCTTCGGCAAGGACCGACCCGGCAAGGACCTCTTCGGCAAGGACCTCTTCGGCAAAGGCCGGTCCGGTGAAGAACCGTACGGTGACGACCGGTTCGGCGAGGAGGAGAAGATCTCGCTGTGGAAGCGCGCCGCTCCCGGGCGCTCCTCCCGGCCGGAACCGCCGGCGCCGCCGCCCGCCACCGCGTCCCGGGGGGCCTCCGCCCCTCATCTCGCGGGCATGGACGAGCTGGGCCCGGAGGAGTCCGACCCCGACTGGTGGCGTGTCGACACCAGTCCGTTCGGGGACGGGGGCGGCGGCGGACGCGCTGCCGGGGAGACGGTCCCCGGCTTCGTCGGAGGCATCGAGCTGCCGGAGCTGTTCAAGCCGCCGCAGGACCCCGACAAGGCGGGCGGGATCAAGGCCGGTGCCGGTGGTGCCGGCGTCGGCACCACGAAGGTCCCCGCGCCGCGTCCCGGCGGGGAGCGGGGCGGCGCGGCCGTCGGCGAGGAAGCAGAGACCGGCGGCGGCGTGCGGCGGAGGGTGCTGTGGCCGGGCGGGATTCCCTTCCGCCCACGGGGCGGCTCCTCGGGGCCGCGTACGGGCGGGGTCGTGGAGTGGGCGGCCGCGCTGCTGCTGGTGGCCGGTGCCGTGGCCGGCTCGCTGATTCCCCTCGGGGTCGGCTGGCTCGCTGCCTGGTGGTCGCCGCGGCTGAGCCGTACGGAGGCGAAGTGGGCCGCGGCGGGCATGCCCGGTGTGGTCGCGGGCGGCACGCTCGTGTGGCTGTGGGGCCGGATGGACGGCCGCTGGGGAGAGCGCGTGGCGCAGGGCGGTGAAGGGCTGAGCCAGGCGCTGTCCGGGACGTGGCCGGTGCTGCTGCGGATCGCGGCGGTCGCCAGTGCGCTGTTCCTCGTCTGGCGCGCCCGGCGTCCGAGGGGCTGAGTCCGCGCGGGGGAAGAGGCTCCGCGCGCGGTAGGGGGAGTGGGAGGGCGAGGCGGTGCCGCCGTCCTGACCGGCCCCGGGCACGCGGCCGTAAAGCCGGTGACGCGGGGCGCGGCCGGTGCGATCCTGAGTGATGGCCAGGCTCACGGTGGCGACCTGCCAGTTCCCGGTGGACGCCGACATCGACCGCAACAGCCGCCACGTCATGCGGCAGATGCGGTACGCGAGGGAGCGCGGCGCCGATCTCGTCCACTTCCCCGAGGCGTGTCTGTCCGGCTACGCGGGCACGGACTTCCCCGACCACGCGGGATTCCGCTGGGAACTGCTCGAAGCCCGCGCCCGGCGCGTCGCCGAACTCGCCGGGGAACTGCGGCTGTGGACGGTGCTCGGTTCGGCGCACCGCCTCACCGGTGACCACAAGCCGCACAACAGCCTCTACGTCATCGACGCGGACGGCCGCCTCGCCGACCGCTACGACAAGCGCTTCTGCTCCGGCGACGCGGACGGCACGACGGGCGATCTGGCGCACTACACCCCCGGTGACCACTCAACTGTCTTCACCGTCAAGGGAGTCAGATGCGGTGCCCTGATCTGCAACGACTACCGCTATCCGGAGCTGTACAGGGACTACCGGCGGCAGGACGTCCAACTCGTCCTGCACTCCTAGCACGCCGGGCACGTGACACCGGAGAAGATCGCCGCGATCCGCGCCGAGATCGGCGAGGACGTGCTGCGCCTCAACCCGGGCGGCACATATCCCGGCATCACCATGCCGGCGACGATGACCGCGCAGGCGGCGGCCAACCATGTCTGGATCAGCTGCCCCAACTCCTCGGCCCGCGAAAGCTGCTGGGGCGCGTTCTTCGTCCGTGCCGACGGCGTCACGACGGGACGGCTGCCGCGCAACCGGACCGGTGTGCTGCTCTCCACCGTCGACACCGGCGAGCCGCTGTACGAGTCCACGGCGGTGTGGCGCGCCCGTGCCATGGCGGGCATCCTCAACAGCGGGACCACCGTGGACGATCCACGCTCCGCCGAGCGCACGCGGCTGTGACCGGGAGGGCGTTCGGCGGTCACGCGGGGGCGTCGCGGCGGGCCGTCGCGCGCCGGACGCCGCTTCCCGGCCGGCCCGGGCTCCGGTACGAGCGCCGCCGGTCCTCCGGAACGGGGCGCCGTGCGCGGGAGGCGTCCCGTCCGCACGACGGACACCGCAGGCCGGACAGCCATGAGCAGCCGCGATGTGCGGCGTACGGGCAAGGCAGAATGTTCGATATGGCATCGCACGGCTCGCACCCTTCGCACCCTTCGCACCCGTACGGCACCACCGGCCGTCCCGCGGCCCATTCGCCCCCGCCGAGCGCCGGGGGGCCCACCGTCGGGTTCGACCTCGACATGACGCTGATCGACTCGCGTCCCGGTATCAGGGCGGCCTACGTGGAGCTGTCGGCGCGCACCGGCACCCGGATCGACGCCGATCTGGCCGTCACCCGCCTCGGGCCGCCGCTGGAGCAGGAGTTGGCGCACTGGTTCCCCGACGAGCGGATCGAGGAGGTGAGCGATCTCTACCGCGAGCTCTACCCGGCGTACGGGATCGAGCCCGCCCTCGCCATGCCGGGCGCCCGCGAGGCGATCGAAGCCGTACGGGCGGCGGGCGGCAGAGCCGTCGTCGTCACCGCCAAGCACGAGCCGAACGCGAAGCTGCACCTGGAACACCTCGGCATCGAGCCGGACGCCGTGGCCGGCTGGCTGTGGGCCGAGGCCAAGGCGGAGGCGCTGCGCGAGTACGGCGCGAGCGTGTACGTGGGCGACCACACCGGCGACGTACGGGGCGCCAGAGCGGCCGCGGCGCTCTCGGTCGCCGTCCCCACCGGACCCTGTGACGCGGCGGAGCTGCGCGCCGCCGGCGCCGACGTCGTACTCCCCGAAGGGCTGCCCGGCTTCCCCGCCTGGTTCCGGGGCTACCGGGACGGGTTCAGCGCGGAGCGCGCCTCGCGCCGCTGACGGGCGGCCGTGCGCAGCACCCCCGCGGCGGCCAGCACGAAGCCCACGGCCATCAGCATGCACACGAAATAGGCGGGTGCGGGGAAGGGCTCGGTGCCGAGGAAGAGAGGAGCCACGGTGACGAGTGTGGCGACGGCGCCGACGAGGAAGAAGACGCCGCCGATTCGTACGAGAAGATCACCGGCGCGGGACGTTTCAGTGTTCACGCCGCCAGGGTAGATCGGTGGGCAGCTGTACGGAGGACCGCTCGGCGGCAGCCTGCCATCGGGCACCGGGGGATCAGCCTTGGTGGGGAGCGGGTCGAGAGGCCCGCTCAAGTGCTCTCCGGAGCCATGTTCGGACGAGATCACACAGCTTTTCAGGACGCAGCCGAGGCTGCCCGGCAGTACGAGGACGAGGACAGACGTGCCTACCGGCAAGGTCAAGTGGTTCAACAGCGAGAAGGGCTTCGGCTTCCTCTCCCGCGACGACGGCGGCGATGTGTTCGTGCACTCCTCCGTGTTGCCCAGCGGTGTGGATGCGCTGAAACCGGGCCAGAAGGTCGAGTTCGGCGTCGTCGCCGGACAGCGCGGTGACCAGGCCCTCTCCGTGAGTGTGCTGGAAGCGGCCCCCTCCGTGGCCGCCGCGCAGCGGCGCAAGCCCGACGAACTGGCCTCGATCGTCCAGGACCTGACCACTCTCCTGGACGGCGTCTCCCAGTCCCTGGAACGCGGCCGCTACCCCGACAAGCAGCACGGCCGCAAGATCGCCGGCATGCTGCGGGCCGTCGCCGACCAGCTCGACGTCTGACGGGGCGGCCGGGGAGCCCGCCGGCCCCCGCCGCTCAGGGGAAGGCCAGCGCGTCGTCGGCCAGCGGGGGCACCAGACCCTCCGCCGCGGCACGGGTCAGCAGACCGCGTACCGCGGCGAGGCCGTCCTCGCCGAGATCCGCGGTGAACTCGTTGACGTAGAGCCCGATGTGCTGATCGGCGACGGCCGGGTCCATCTCCTGCGCGTGCTCCAGCACGTACGGACGCGACGCCTCCGGGTCCTCCCACGCCATCCGCACCGACTCGCGTGTCGCCGCCGCCAGCGCGCGCAGCATCGGCCCGCCGAGCGCGCGCCGGGCGATGATGGCGCCCAGCGGGATCGGCAGCCGCGTGGTGAACTCCCAGTGCTCGCCCATGTCGGCCAGCCGCCGCAGCCCGTACTCCTGGTACGTGAAGCGGGCCTCGTGGATCACCAGCCCGGCGTCGACCTTGCCGTCCCGCACCGCGGGCATGATCTCGTGGAACGGCAGCACGACCACCTCGCCCACGCCGCCGCCCGGCACCTCCTGTGCCGCCCACAGCCGGAAGAGCAGATACGCGGTGGAGCGTTCGCCCGGCACCGCGACGGTCCTGCCGCGCAGGTCCGCGGCGCTCAGCGCGTCGCGGGTGAGCACCAGCGGGCCGCAGCCGCGTCCGAGAGCACCGCCGCAGGGCAGCAGCGCGTACTCGTCGAGCACCCACGGCAGCATTCCGTAGGAGACCTTCAGCACATCCAGCTCGCCGCGTTCCGCCATGCCGTTGGTGACGTCGATGTCGGCGAAGGTGACCTCCACCGGGGGCGCGCCCGGCACCCGGCCGTGCGCCCAGGCGTCGAAGACGAAGGTGTCGTTGGGGCACGGCGAGAAAGCGATGCTCACCGGGTTCCGGGACGTGTCGTGGCCGCTTGTGCTCATGGCCCCCATGCTCGCAGCACCGGCCCGGCGGCGGCGAAGGAGTCCCTCAGCGCGCTCAGCGCGGCGGGAATGCGCCACGCGTCCCGGTCGCGCGCGCCCACGGGGTTGGAGACCGTACGCAGTTCCAGCACCGCGACCCCGTGCGCGGCCGCCGCCTCGGCGACGCCGAAGCCCTCCATGGCCTCGGCCACCGCTCCCGGGTGCCGCGCCGCCAACTCCCCGGCACGCTCCGCGGTCCCGGTCACCGTGGAGACGGTGAGCACGGGTCCGGCCGCCGCTCCGGTGGCCCCGGCGACCGCCCGTACGAGCTGTTCGGGCGGGGTGTGCGCGGCGGCGCCGAAACCCAGCTCCGTCACCGATGCGAAACCCCTCGGCGTGACCGCGCCCAGGTCGGCGGCGACGATCGAGGTGGCGGTCACGGCGCCGCCGGGAGGCTGCGCGAACCCGCCGGCGATACCGGCGGAGACAGCGAGGCCGTAGGGTGCGCCGCCGCACGCGGCGGCGGTGAGCGCCGTGGCCGTGCCGGCCGCCGCCGCGGCGGGGCCGACACCGGCGGCGAGGACGTCGACGACGAGCCGGCCGGAGGTACCCGCGTCGCCACGGTGCAGGGTCAGCCCGCCGGGAAGCGCCACCGCCGACGGTGAACTCCCCGACGGCGCACCGCCCGTCACACCGGACGCCACGGCGTCCCGCTCCGCCGCGACGGCTGTGACGACCAGGACCCTCACGGCGCCGTGAGCCCGCTCACCGGGACCGCCCGCCGGTCAGCCGGAGTTCCGGACATCGAGGTGCCACACGCCCTTGAAGTCCCCGTCGTCGATCTGCGCGACGCTCACCCGAGCCGAGTCCTTCATCGTCGTGCGGCCCTGCTCGTCCTGCTGCTGAAGCAGCGAGTCACCGCTGAAGGTGTAGTACGTCTTCTTCACCGGGCCCGCCATCGCGGGCCGGCCGTCGACGACCAGGAGCCAGCCGCTCTCCGCCGTGTCCGGTTCGACGCCGACACGGAGCTTGTCGCCCGGCCCGACCTCGATGCTCTTGCCGGCCTTCTCGCCCAGGCACTTCTTCGCCTCACCGGACGGCAGAGCCCGGCCCTCGTCGTAGCAGGCCGCCTCGGTCGTCATGGTCGTGCTGTTGACGGTCGCGGTCACCAGCGGGGTCGGCTTCTGGCACGCCGAGAGCAGGACAAGCCCGAGAGAGGCGGCACAGACGGCAGCGGCAGAACGAAGACCCCGCCGGGAGATCGCGTAGCTCATGGCGGCAGGCTACCGGGCCGGGGCCACCGGACCGCGCGGGGGTGGTGCCGCCGGACCGCCGCACAGGCGGCGAACCCCCCCCCGCTGAGAGCGCTGCTCAGACGGTACGCGGGCGGGGTGACCCCTGCCGGGCGGCACGCACCAGACTCCCCGTCGACAGCACCAGCCCCACCGCCACCACGACCGCGCCCGCACCCATCCCCAGCGGCGCGATCAGCGGCAGCGAGATGCCCAGACCACCGCCCACCACCCAGGACATCTGCATCAGCGTCTCCGAACGCGCGAACGCGGACGTACGCACCTCCTCCGGCACGTCCCGCTGGATCAGCGCGTCCAGCGACAGCTTGCCCAGCGCCTGCGCGATACCGGCGGTCGCCGCCACCGCGGCCACGGTCACCGTCCCGAACAACGCGGACGCGACGACGGCCGCGGTCAGCGCACACCCCAGCACACACGCGATGATCACTTCCGGGCCGCGGGACTTGAGCCACGCGCCGATGGCCGTACCCAGCGCGTTGCCCCCACCCGCCGCGACAGCGACCAGCCCCAGCGAGAAAGCCCCCGTCAGGCCGCTCAGCGGCTGGTCACGCAGGAAGAAGGCGAGGAAGAAGGTGAGGAAACCGGAGAGTCCGCGCAACGACGAATTGGCGATCAGCGCGCTGCGAACCGGAGCACCCACCGTCCTCAGCCCCGGCCGCCGCTCCCGCGCACCGCCGTCGTCCTCCCGCGCCGCCTCGCCCTGCGTCCGCTTCCTGAGCGAGACCACGGCCGGCGCCAGCCGCGCCTTGTGCTCGCCCTTCGCCGAGTCGACCTTGGGCGGAAGGGTGAAGGAGAGGAACGTACCGAGGACGAAGACGGCGAAAGCCCCGTACAGCGGCCAGGGCGGACCGAGTTGATGCAGCCCCGCACCGAGCGGAGCTGCCGCACCGGTGGCCAGGAGCCCGGCAAGAGTCACCCGCGAATTCGCCTTCACCAGCGAGAACGTCCGCGGCAGCAGCCGCGGGACCACAGCCGAACGCACCACCCCGTACGCCTTCGAGGACACCAGCACCGCCAGCGCCGCCGGATACAGCTCCAGCGAACCCGTCCCCACCGCCCCCGCCATCATCAGCGCCAGCAGCGCACGGGCGAGCATCGACGCCGCCATCGCCGCCCGCCGCCCGTGCGGCACCCGGTCCAGCAACGGCCCCACCACGGGCGCCAGAAGCGCGAACGGAGCCATCGTGACCAGAAGATAGAGAGCGACCCGGCCACGCGCCTCGCCGGTGGGGACGGAGAAGAAAATGGTGGAGGCCAGAGCGACCGTGATCAGCATGTCGCCCGCCGAGTTGACGGCGTGCAACTCGATGAGCTTGCCGAGCCCGGACTCGCCCGCCCCCTCCGCGTGCGTGAAGCGCCGGAGGCGACGGGCAACCGCCGCGGGTGGCCGTCGCACGGCACGCGCGGCTCCGAACAGCGCTTGACGCAGACGTCGGGGCTCGGCAGCCACGAGTTTCAGTCTGCCCCACAAGCCGCACCGGATGCGGCCGGTCCACGCCGGAAGGGCCGGGCACTCAATCCCTCGACGACCACTGCCCGGCCGGTGGGGTAGCGTGGTCGGCGGTGCGCTCCGCACGGCCCCGAGCGGGGCGCGGACGTCGAAGCGGCTCCCCTGTCCCGCTCCGTCCACATCCCGCCCGTCCCTTCCACGGCCGCGCTACGGCAGTGCACGCCGACAACGGCGCTATGGCGTAGGAGAGACGATTCTTGTGAGTGCTGCATGAGTGCCGCGACGCGAAGTGGCCGTGCCCGCCGCGCCCCCGCCCCGGACCGGCTCTGCGCCGAGGCCGTCGAACTCGCGAGGGAGGCCGTCCAGCGAGCCGCCGCTCCCGGGACGGTCGGCGAACACGTCGAAGTCGTCGCCGACGGGGACCGCGTGGTCACCCACCTCTTCGAGTGCCGGGAGTCCGCGTACCGCGGCTGGCGCTGGGCCGCGACCGTAACCCGCGCATCGCGGGCGAAGACGGTCACACTGGACGAAACCGTACTCCTTCCCGGTCCCGACGCCCTCCTCGCGCCCGAATGGGTCCCCTGGAGCGAGCGGTTGCGCCCCGGCGACCTCGGGCCGGGCGACCTGCTGCCCACCGAGGCGGAGGACCTGCGCCTCGAACCGGGTTACGCGGGCGACGAGACCGCGGGTCTCGCCGACGGCGCCGTCACCGCCCCGCCCGCGCCCGAGGACACCGACGAGGCGGAGGACGCGGACACCGGCACCTACGCGCCCGAGGTCGCACCGCCGCCGGAGCGCGGCACGATCACCTCGGTCGCGGCGGAACTGGGCATGGCACGCCCGCGCGTGCTGTCCCGCTACGGGCTGCGCACCGCCGCGGACCGCTGGGAGGAGGAGTACGGGGCCGCGACGCCCATGGCACAGTCCGCTCCGGCGAACTGCGTGACGTGCGGCTTCCTCGTGCCCCTCGTGGGGTCGCTGCGGCAGGCGTTCGGGGTGTGCGCCAACGAGTACAGCCCGGCGGACGGGCACGTGGTGTCCCTGTCGTACGGATGCGGGGGCCACTCGGAGGCCGCGGTGATGCCGAAGACGCCGCAGCCGCCGCCCCCGGTGATCGACGAGACGCGGGCGGACGAGTTGTCCTAGCCGGGTGTGCGGGGTTCCGTGGCCGGTGGTGGGTGCGGGGGTGTGCCGCTGCGGGATGGATGTCCGGACGGCATGATTTCCGGCCCGGCCCCGGAACATCGAGGCTGAGCTCTTTTTCGCCGGGCCGCAAATCACGCTTGAGTGTCCGGACACCCACCCCTCCGCGTCCCACCCCCTCCTGTCCGTCGGCGGCCCTCCCCCCGGGGGCTGCTCGGCCCGCACGCGGGGAACTCGGCGGTCATTCAGGGGTGCGGAGTCTCATACGCAGGCGATGCCCCTCGTGTGCAGGGGGGCCAGGGGCCTTGCCGGGTCCGGGTCCGGGTCCGGGTCCGGGAGAGTGTGGCAGCCGGGGAACGGGCGGGAGGGGGTGGGACGCGGAGCGGGTGGCTCCGGGACACTCAAGCGTGATTTGCGGCCCGGTGTTGGTGAGCTTCGCCCTCGATAATTCCGGGGCCGGGCCGGAAATCATGCCGTCCCGGAGTCACGCGCGCAGCGGCACGCCCCCGCACCCACCACACACCCCGGCGCACCCCGCACCCACCACCGCCGGACACGGCACCCGGCACCGCACCGGAACCCCGCACGAGCGAACCGCCCCCGCGAAGGGCGCCCCGTATGCCGTACCGTCGCCGGGCGGGGTACGCGGGGCAGGGCGTGATGAAGGAGGCGGCAATGGGCCAGTCGGAACCACCGGCGGACGTGTTCGGGACCGCGCGGCTGCGCCGGGGTGTGCTGGACGCGTGGGCCGCTTCGCCCGCCCGTTTCCGTGAGGACGCCAACGCCGAGCAGGAGCTGGCTCTGGGCGGCTACCGGGACCGTCTCGTCGTCGAGTTGGCCCAGAACGCCGCCGATGCCGCCGCACGCGCGCGGACACCGGGACGGTTGCGGCTGACCCTGCGGGAGGGCGTGCTCGTCGCGGCCAACAGCGGGGCGCCGCTGGACGACACGGGCGTCGAGTCCCTCTCCACACTGCGCGCGTCCGCCAAGCGGGACGCGGAGGACGCGGCGACCGTCGGGCGGTTCGGTGTGGGGTTCTCCGCCGTGCTCGCGGTAAGTGACGAGCCCGCTGTCGTCGGCCGTGGCGGCGGTGTGCGCTGGTCGCTCGCGGAGGCGCGGGAGCTGGTGGTGGGCGGGGCGGAGGAAGTGCCCGCGCTCGGTGAGGAGTTGCGTCGCAGGGAGGGCCACGCGCCGTTGCTGCGGCTTCCGTTGCCGGCGGAGGGTACCGCCCCGGAGGGGTACGAGACGGCGGTGGTGCTGCCTCTGCGCGATGCCGCGGCGCACGAGTTGACGGAACGATTGCTCAACGCGGTGGACGACGCGCTGCTGCTGACGCTGCCGGGTCTCGCCGAGGTCGTCGTGGAGTCCCCCGGCGGGGGAGTCAGGACGCTGACGCGCCATGAGGACGGTCCGTGTGTCGAGATCCGCCACGAGGACGGCAACGGCGCGCGGTCGGTGCGGCGTTGGCGCGTGGCGGGGGACAGCGGGGTCGTGGACGAGGAGCTGCTCGCCGACCGTCCCGTCGAGGAGCGGATGCGGCCCGCATGGTCGGTCACCTGGGCGGTGCCGGTGGAGGACGGGGCTCCGGTGCCGCCGCCCACGGTGCCGTACCTGCATGCGCCGACGCCCACGGACGAGCCGCTGGGTCTGCCCGCGCTGCTCATCGGGAGTTTCCCGCTGGAGCCGACACGGCGGCATGTCGCTCCGGGCCCGTTGACCCGGTTCCTGCTGGGCCGTGCGGCGGAGACGTATGTGCGGCTGCTGCGTGAGTGGCGTCCCGTCTCGGGCGGGCTGGTCCCGCTGGTTCCGGGCCCGCTGGGGAAGAGTGAACTCGACGGTGAGCTGCGGCAGTTGCTGCTGTCGAAGCTGCCGTCCGTGCCGTTCCTCGCGGGTGCCGGCACGGATGAGGACGGCGAGCCGCTCGCGCTGCGCCCGCGTGAGGCGGAGATCGTGGAGGGGGCGGGGGCCGCCACCGTCGGCGTGCTGGCGGAGCTGTTCCCGAGCCTGCTGCCTGCGGGGCTGGAGCGGCGTACGGAGCTGCGTGCGCTGGATGTGGCGCGGGTGCCGCTCGGTGAGGTGATCGACCGGCTCGCGGGTGTGCAGCGCTCACCGGAGTGGTGGTGGCGGCTGTACGACTCGCTCGCCGGGGTCGACCCGGACCGGCTCACCGGGCTTCCCGTGCCGCTCGCGGCAGGGGGACGCACGACCGTCGGGCCGCGGCACGTGCTGATGCCGCTGCCGGGCGGCACCCTGGAGCCGGACCGGGCACGGCAGTTGGCGCGGCTGGGCCTGAAGGTCGCACACACGGACGCCGCGCATCCCCTGCTGGAGAAGCTCGGTGCGACAGGTGCGACGCCGCGCGCCGTGCTGACCACGCCGCAGGTGCGTGCCGCCGTGGCCGCCTCGCTGGACGCCGAGGAGTCCTGGGACGACGGGTTCGGCGAGGAGGGTGAAGGTCCCCTCGACGCGGACGAGTTGGCCGAGGTGGTCCTGGGGCTGGTGCGGGACGCGGCCCTGGCGCCCGGTGACGAGCCGTGGCTGGGTGCGCTGGCGCTGCCCGACGAGGACGGCGAACTCGCCCCCGCCGGTGAACTCGTCCTTCCCGGCAGCCCCTTCGAGAACGTCATCCGCGAAGGTGAACTTGCTGCCTGCGACGCAGAGTTCACGGAGCGATGGGGCTCGCAGCCGTTGACCGCCGTGGGCGTGCAGGCCGGCTTCGCCCTGGTACGCGCGACCGATGTCGTGCTCGACCCCGACGAACTGGAGCCTCGTGAGGGCGACTTCGCCGAGCCCGACGACGCCGGTCTGCTGGACGCGGTCGACGTGTGGTGCGAGGACGTCCTGGACCAGCTTCCGGAGAGCGCCACGGCCCTGCCGCCCGTCGCGGCCGAACTGGTGGCCGTGCGCGACCTGGACCTCGTCGACGACGATTGCTGGCCGCAGGTGCTGGCGATGCTCGCCGAGCCGCCGCTGCGTGACGCGCTGACCGCGCCGGTGAGGGTGGTGCTGCCGGACGGCGGTACGGAGACCGTGCGCCCGTACACCGCGTGGTGGCTGCGCGGGCATCCCGTGCTGGAGGGCCGGCGTCCCGCGGGCCTGCGCGCGGCGGGCGGCGATCCGCTGCTGGACGGGCTGTACGAGGAGGCGGACGCCTCGGGGTTCGGTGACCCCGGGCTGCTGCGGGCACTGGGCATCCGTACGTCCGCGGCCGCGCTGCTGGAGGAGCCCGGTGGCGCCGCTGAGCTGCTGGGACGTCTCGCCGAGCCGGAGTCGGAGGCCGGGCACGCCCAACTGCACGGTCTGTACGGCCTGCTGGCCGTGATGGACCCCGACGAGGTGACGCTGCCCGCCGAGCTGCGTGCGGTACGCGCCGGTTCGGGAACCGTGGAGGTCGTCCCCTCGGACGAGGCCGTCGTCGCGGACGCGCCCGACCTGATCCCCCTGGCGGGCGAGCGTGCCCTGCTTCCCGTACCGCCCGCGCACGCCGGGGGGCTGGCCGCCGTGCTGGAGGTACGGCGCCTGAGCGAGGTGGTGCCGGGCGCGGTGGACGCTGCGGCGTCGGGTGAGGGCACGCCGCGGGAGGTGCCGAGGGCGGTTCGTGCGCTGCTGCCGGATGCGCCGGAGGAGTACCGGGAGCACGACGAACTCGTCGTCGACGGCACCGACGTGGACTGGCGCCTGACCGGTGACGGTGTCCTGCACGCGGCCACGCTGGAGGGGGTCGCCGCCGGGCTTGCCTGGGCGGCGGGTCAGTGGGGCCGCCGTTTCGAGGTGGCGGCTCTGCTGGAGGACCCCGAGCGGGTGGCGGAGCTGGAGCGGGCGCGCTGGTTCGACTGACGGGCCGGCCGGCTGATGGCCGGACGGGCCGCTGACGCCACGGCCCGTCCGGCCGTGAGCGCCGATGAGTTCCGGCCCCGCCCGCGGTCTGTCCGGTATGACCTCACTCACGCTCACCACCTTCCTGTCGCTGGACGGCGTCATGCAGGCGCCCGGTGGCCCGGACGAGGACACCAGCGGAGGCTTCGGCCTCGGCGGCTGGCTGGTTCCGTACGCCGACGCGGACATGGGCGCCTTCATGAGCGAATGCTTCGAACTGGCCGACGGCTTCGTGCTCGGACGCCGCACGTACGAGATCTTCGCGGCCCACTGGCCGAGGGTCACGGACCCGGACGACCCCATCGCCTCGCGGCTCAACACCCTGCCCAAGTACGTCGCCTCGACCAGCCTGCGGAGCGCGGACTGGTACAACACCACCGTGCTCCGCGAGGACGCGGTGGAGCAGATCGCCGCGCTGAAGAAGCAGCCGGAGGGCGAGCTGCAGATCCACGGGAGCGGCGGGCTCGCCCGGTCGCTGATGGCGCGCGACCTCATCGACGAGCTGCGGCTGCTGATCTACCCGGTCGTTCTCGGCACGGGCAAGCGGCTGTTCGCGGACGGCGCGCTGCCCACGGCGATGGAGCTGGCGAACTCCAGGACGACCGGCACGGGTGTCGCCATCCACACCTACAAGTGGGCGGGGCGCCCGGCGTACGGCACGTTCGAGCTCGGTTAGCCTCACCGGGTGAGCACGCAGGAGACCGCGCCCTTCACCGAGGCGCGGGCACGGGCGCTGCTGGCCGCTGCCGGTGAGCGCGGCGAGGACGCCGGGCTGCTCGCGCTCGGCGAGAACGCCGTCTTCGCCCTGGACGGCCCCGAACCCGTCGTCGTGCGGGTCGGGCGCGGGCCCTGGCTGTACCCGCGTGCGGAGCGTGAACTGCGGGTCGCCGCGTGGCTGGAGGAGCGGGGCGTGCCCGCGGTACGGGCGGCGCGGCCCGGCGTCACCGTCGTCGAAGGGCATCCGCTCACCTTCTGGCAGCGCCTGCCCCAGCCCGTACGCGAGGCCGGGCCCGGCGATCTCGCCGCGCTGCTGCGGCTCGTCCACGCCCTGCCTCCCGCGCCCTTCGCGCTGCCCCGCCGCGATCTGCTCTCCGGCGTGGACCGGTGGCTTCGGCTGGCGGGGGACGCGGTGCCCGCCGGCGACGCGGCCTATCTGCTCTCGCGGCGTGACGACTTCGGCGCCGCGGTCGAGGAGCTGGCTCCCGTGCTGCCGCCGGGGCCCCTCCACGGGGACGCGCTCCCGCGCAACGTCCGTGCCGGCCCGGACGGTCCGGTCCTGCTCGATCTGGAGACGTTCTCCGACGACATGCGGGAGCACGACCTGACGGTCCTCGCCCTGAGCCTGGACCGGTACGGACTTTCCGCCGCCGGCTACGCGGACTTCGTGACCGTCTACGGCTGGGACGTACGCGAGTGGGACGGATGCGCGGTGCTGCGGGGCGCGCGGGAGACGGCGAGCTGCGCCTGGGTGGCGCAGCACGCGCCGGGGAACCCGGCGGCCAGCCGCGAGTTCGCCCGCCGTGTGGCTTCTCTGCGGGAGGGGGACACGGCGGTGCGATGGCACGCCTTCTAGAGGTGTTGATCACGAGTGCCGACAGCGTTCGTGGTCGATACGCATGGAGCCGCCGGGAGGGGCAGACCCCCGCCGGGAGGGGCGCCGGCGCAGTGGCCTGGACGGTCACCGGCCCCCGGCGCCCGGTGACTCCTTCCGGTCCCGCCTCCGGCGTCCCCGGGTGCCGCCGCGGCTGTGGCCGACGTAGCGCCAGGCGGCCTCCAGGGCCGATCCCGCCACCCCGGCCACGGCCACGGCCGTCCACGGCATGACCGTCCCCACCAGCTTCAGCGCGAAGAAGTCCTGGAGCCAGGGCACCGCCAGTACGGCCAGGAAGCCCAGTCCCATCGTCAGCACCAGCGCGATCCGCCACCACGTGTAGGGGCGGGCGACGATCGCAAGCACCCACATCGCGATCAGGAAGAGGGTCAGCGTCGCCACGCTCGTCTCGGCCGCCAGCGAGCCGGGTCCGGTGTAGCGGTACCGGGCCACGAGGTAGACCGCGAAGGTGGCGCCTCCCGCGATGAGCCCGGCGGGCACGGAGTACCGCATGACCCTGCGGACGAAGTCGGGCCGGGCGCGCTCGCGGTTGGGGGCGAGGGCGAGGAAGAAGGCGGGAATGCCGATGGTCAGCGAGGAGACCAGCGTCAGATGGCGGGGGAGGAAGGGGTAGGGCACCTGCCAGGCGATGACGAGCGCGGCGAGCAGCACCGAGTAGACGGTCTTGGTGAGGAAGAGGTGGGCGACGCGTTCGATGTTGCCGATGACGCGGCGGCCCTCCGCCACCACCGAAGGGAGGGACGCGAAGCTGTTGTTGAGCAGCACGATCTGGGCGACGGCCCGGGTGGCTTCGGATCCGGTGCCCATGGCGACGCCGATGTCGGCGTTCTTCAGGGCGAGTACGTCGTTGACGCCGTCGCCGGTCATGGCGACATGGTGGCCGTGCGCCTGGAGCGAGGTGACCATGTTCTGCTTCTGTTTCGGCGAGACCCTGCCGAAGACGGTCCCCTCCTCCAGGGCCTGAACCATCCCGTCGGGGTCCTCGGGGAGGCGGCGGGAGTCGACGGGGGCCTGCGCGCCGGGAAGCCGGAGCTTGCCCGCGACGGCGCCGACGGAGACGGCGTTGTCGCCGGAGAGGACCTTCGCGGCGACGTCCTGCTCGTCGAAGTAGCGCAGTGTGTCGGCCGCGTCGGGGCGCAGCCGCTGCTCCAGTACGACGAGGGCGGCGGGCACGGCGCCGTCCGCGGCCCCGGGCGCGTCCGGGGGGCCGTGCGTGGCGGCCAGCAGCAGGACGCGCAGCCCGTCCTGGCTGAGCCTGTCGACATCGGCGAGCGTGGGGTGGCCCTGGGGCAGCAGGATCTCGGGGGCGCCCAGCAGCCAGGTACGGGCTGCGCCGTCCTGCTCGACGAAGGTGGCGCCGCTGTACTTGCGGGCGGAGGAGAACGGCAGCGTCTGCGCGGTGGTCCAGGGTGCGCCGGGGGAGCCGTCCGGGACGGAGCCGTCGGGGCTGTCGGGTTCTTCGGGGCTGTCGGGTCCGGACGGGCCCGGGACCTCGCTCGGACCCGGGCCGTCGGGCGGGTACGCGTCGACGATGGCGCGCATGCTGGCGTTCGGGCGCGGGTCGGACCCGCCGAGCGCGGACAGCACTCGCTGCACGTACGCGCTGTCCGCCGGCCCGTCGCCGACCGCGCCGTCCGGGAGGACGCGTACCTCGGTGACGTCCATGCCGCCCTCGGTCAGCGTGCCCGTCTTGTCGAGGCAGACGACGTCGACCCGTGCGAGCCCTTCGATCGCGGGCAGCTCCTGAACGAGGCACTGCTTGCGCCCCAGCCGTACGACACCGATGGCGAAGGCGATCGACGTCAGCAGCACCAGCCCTTCGGGCACCATCGGCGCGATGCCGCCGACCATGCGCCGGACAGCGCCCTCGATGTCGTTGCCCGCCAGGACGAGCTGGCTGAGGACGAGCCCGATCCCCGTGGGGACGATCATCCAGGTGACGTACTTGAGGATGGTGTCGATGCCGCTGCGCAGTTCGGAGTGGACGAGCGTGAAGCGGGACGCCTCCTCGGCGAGCTGCGCCGCGTAGGCCGCACGGCCCACGCGGGTCGCGGTGAAGGCTCCGCTGCCGGCGACGACGAAGCTGCCGGACATGATCCGGCCACCGGGCTGCTTGAGTACGGGGTCGGCCTCGCCGGTCAGCAGCGACTCGTCGATCTCCAGGCTGTCGGAATCGGTGATCTCGCCGTCCACCACGCACTTGTCGCCCGGCCCGAGTTCGATGACGTCGCCCAGCACGATCTGGTGGGGCGCGAGGGAGAGGGCCTCGCCGTCCCGTCTGACGGTCGGCCGCGCCTCTCCGATGACGGCGAGGCTGTCGAGGGTCCTCTTGGCACGCAGCTCCTGGACGATGCCGATGAGGGTGTTGGCGAGGATCACGAATCCGAACAGGCTGTCCTGGATCGGGCCGACCACGAGAATGATCAGGAAGAGCGCGCCGATGATCGCGTTGAAGCGGGTGAGGACGTTGGCGCGGACGATGTCCATGGCCGAGCGGCTGCTGCGCGCGGGGACGTCGTTGATCTCCCCGCGCGCTTTCCGGGCCTCGACCTCGGCCGTGCTCAGTCCCCGCCCCGTGCCGGGAGCGGGCCGCCCGGCCGACCGCTCTGTCATTCCTGAGACGTTACGGGCGTCAAGTACCTGTTGTCCGGATTCACGCGCGCCGGGACGGCCGGGCCCCAGTTCGCTACGCGCCCTCGGGGACCGGCGGCGACGGCGGGGTCTGCGGCGACGGTGCGGTCTGCGGTGACGGCGGGGTCTGCGACTCCCGCCCCGGCCCCGGCTCCCGCCGGGCGGTGCGGTGCAGGGCTGCCTTCAGTGCCGCGCTGAAAGGTTCCGGCAGGGGCTCACCCTGGGTGCTGGCCACCAGCGCCGCCGCGACCTTGTGCAGCTTGACGTTGGTGTGCTGTGAGACGGCAACCAGTACGTCCCACGCGACCGGAGGCGCGCAGCGGTAGGCGGCCATCAGCACGCCGTGCGCCTGGTCGATCACCGGACGGGTCTCCATCGCCCGGCGCAGCTGCTCCAGTTCGGGATGCGGACTCTCCGCGTCGCCCATGCTTGCCCCAATTCCACTCAGGGTGACCTGTGATGCACCGTCGGCTCAGCCGGCTGATGGGCACATGCCCGAGTGGCGATCATACGCAGGTCCGCACGGCGCAGGTCAGTTTCGGCACACTCCCCGCGCAGGCGGCGCGCCAGGGGCCGGGGGTCTCACGTGGCGGGCGGCTCGGCGTCCCGCTCCGCCGCGGAGCGCCGCGCGGCCCGCTCGCGTACCCGTACGTACCACAGGCCGATCAGCCCGAGGCCCGCTCCGGCGAGGCAGGTCCAGATGAACCAGGTGTGCCCGTGGTCCTCGTACCAGCCGTAGAAGGGGAGTTGGGCGAGGAAGAGCACGGACCACACGGCGATGCCGGTGACGACCGTCCCCGTGACGGGGCCCTCCAGCGGCTCGGGGGCCTCGCGCTCGCCGTTGGTCCACCGGTCCAAGAGGCCCATCGCCGCAGCTCCCTCTCACGCTCGCAGGTCGGCTCGTCGGTCGGGCCCAGCCTATCCGCGTGCGGCGGGCAGCTTCGTCGGTGCCGGCTCGGTCACCCGCAGCCCGGGCGCGGGCCGCTCCCTCTCTGCGCGCCGGTCGCGCCGGTCACGCCGGTCACCGCTCAGGGGCGGGAGGCCCCGGCGCCGCCCGTACGGTCCGCCGGGCCGTGGAGCCGCTCCGTCTCCTCCACGGAGGCATGGAAGCGTTCGTCGAAGTCGTCGCGCACGAGAGTGCGGATCACATAGTCCTGGACGCTCATGCCGCGCTTGGCCGCGTGGTCGTGCAGCCGGTCGAACAGGTCACCGTCCATCCGCAGGCTGAGCACCTTCGAGGTCATCGAAGTCATGCGTCCACCGTCCCGCCCGGGACGGGTCCGGCGAGTCAGAATTCCGTGCGAACTCACTCGTATGTGTGAGGCGTCAGACAGTGGCGGGCTCCGCCCCGACTGGTCTTTAGGCCGGGTAATGAGTTAGGCTAATGACATGCCGGAATCGTCCGAGCGCGGCACGGCGCACCCCGCCGGCAGCGACCCCGACATGGCCGCTGTGAACGCTCTGCGCACCGCAGTCATGCGCCTCTCGCGGCGCCTCAAGCACCAGCGGGTGGACGAGTCGCTGAGCCCGACGGAGATGTCGGTGCTCGGCACGCTCGCCCGCTGCGGCTCGGCCACACCCAGTGAGCTGGCCCGCAAGGAGCACGTGCAGCCTCCGTCGATGACACGTATCGTCACGATGCTGGAGGCCAAGGGGCTGGTCCGGCTGGACCCGCACCCGGAGGACCGCCGCCAGAAGACGGTCACGCAGACCGGGCGCGCCGAGTCGATGCTCGCCGCCAGCCGCGAGAAGCGGAACGCCTGGCTGGCCGAGCTGGCCGGTCAGCTCGACGAGGACGAGTGGGCGCGGCTGCGCGCGGCGGCGCCCGTGCTGGAGAAGCTGGCGCACTCATGAGGAGCAGGACACCAGGACGAGAACGACGAGGATGAGGAGGCGAACCCGATTTGCGTACGGGAAACGGAGCAGATTCCGCACCCGCGCCCGATGACGAACCCACCCACGACGAGCAGCACCCGAGGACGACGACGCCCGCCTCCCCGCCGGACCCCACGTCCGTGCAGAAGGAGGCCGCCAAGCCGTCGATGTTCAGCTCCCTGCGCATACGCAACTACCGCCTCTTCGCGATGGGCCAGGCCGTCTCCAACACCGGCACCTGGATGCAGCGCATCGCCCAGGACTGGCTGGTGCTCAGCCTCACCGGCTCGGCCACGGCCGTCGGCATCACCACAGCTCTGCAGTTCCTGCCCATGCTGCTCTTCGGCCTCTGGGGCGGGCTCGTCGCCGACCGCTGCGACAAGCGCAGGCTGCTGCTGATCACCCAGTCCGTGATGGGCCTGACCGGCCTCGCGCTGGCCGCGCTGACGCTGAGCGGACACGTGCACGTCATGCACGTCTACGTGCTGGCCTTCGTGCTCGGCCTGGCCACGGTGCTCGACAACCCCACCCGGCAGACGTTCGTCTCCGAGATGGTCGGGCCCGCACAGATACGCAACGCTGTCTCGCTCAACTCCGCGAACTTCCAGAGCGCGCGCCTCGTCGGCCCCGCGATCGCCGGTGTGCTGATCTCCGCCGTGGGAAGCGGCTGGGCCTTCCTCTTCAACGGCCTCTCCTTCCTCGCCCCTCTCGCCGGCCTGCTGCTGATGCGTACGAGCGAGCTGCACAGCGTCGAACGCGCCCCGCGCACCAAGGGCCAGCTCCGTGAGGGGCTGAGTCACGTACGCAGCCGCCCCGAGCTGATCTGGCCCATCGTGCTCGTCGGTTTCATCGGCACCTTCGGCTTCAACTTCCCGATCTGGCTCACGGCCTTCACCGACAAGGTCTTCGAGGAGGGCGCGGGCACCTACGGCCTGCTCAACACGCTGATGGCGGTGGGCTCCGTGGCGGGTGCGCTGCTGTCCGCGCGGCGCGGCAGGTCCCGTCTGCGGCTGATGGCGGGGGCGGCACTCCTCTTCGGCGTGCTGGAGACCGCGGCGGCGCTCTCGCCGTCCTTCTGGCTCTTCGCCGCGCTGATGGCGCCCATCGGCATCATGGGCCTGACGTTCAACGTCACCGCCAACTCGACCGTCCAGCTCGCCGCGGACCCCGCGATGCGGGGCAGGGTCATGAGCCTCTACATGATGGTCTTCGTGGGCGGCACGCCCATCGGCGGGCCCCTCATGGGCTGGATCACCGACACCTTCGGCGCCCGTATCGGCTTCCTGTCCGGCGGTGTCATCTCGGCCGTCATCGCCGTCGGTGTCGGACTGGCGCTGGCACGGGCGGGCGGCCTGAGGCTCCGGCTGGACCTGCGGCGCGGCCACCGTCATGTGACGTTCGTCCCGCGGGAGGAAGCCGCGGGCGGCGCGGCGGCATCCGAACAGGCCCCGGTGACCGGTCAGTCGGGCCCGGGCGGGGACGAAGAGGAGGGGACGGCAGGAGGAACGGGACGTCGTCACGCAAGCGTGACCGGGTGACCACCATCGTGTGAATGCGACAGTCCGTATGGTGACGGTCATGAGTCTTACCGAACCGGTGTCCGCGGATGACACCCCTTCGTCGCAGACCGGGTCCGCGGAGCGCATGCACAGCATACGCAGACGGCTGGAGCGGCTGATCGGCATCGCGGCGACCGAGGGCAACCGGCTGCGCATCCTGCGGAACGGGGACGAGATCTTCCCGGCGATGCTGGAGGCGGTCCGCTCGGCGCAGCACACCGTCGACATGATGACGTTCGTCTACTGGCGGGGCGACATCGCCCGCGACTTCGCCGGTGCTCTCGCCGACCGTGCGCGGAACGGGCTGCGGGTGCGGCTGCTGCTCGACGCGTTCGGCAGCCGGCCGATCGAGCAGCACCTGCTGAAGGACATGGCCGAGGCGGGCGTGGAGGTGGTGTGGTTCCGCAAGCCGCTGTGGAGTTCGCCGCTGAAGCAGAACCACCGCTGTCACCGCAAGGTGCTGGTCGTCGACGAGAAGACGGCATTCACCGGAGGGGTGGGCATCGCCGAGGAGTGGTGCGGTGACGCGCGGAACGAGAACGAGTGGCGTGACACCCACATCGAGGTGAGCGGCCCGGCCGTCGACGGGATCAGCGCCGCGTTCGCGCAGAACTGGGCGGAGTGCCACCGCGAACTCTTCGACGAGAGCGACCGGTTCGTGGAGCACGAGGCCACGGGCGACTCCGTCGTGCAGGTGGTGCGCGGCTCGGCGAGTTTCGGCTGGCAGGACATGCAGACCCTGCTCCGGGTCGTACTGGAGTCGGCACACGAGCGGGTCCGCCTGGCCACCGCTTACTTCGCGCCGGACGACTACTTCACCGAACTGCTGTGCGCCACCGCGCGTCGCGGCGTCGAGGTGGACATCCTGCTGCCCGGCCCGCACACGGACAAGCGGGTGTGCCGGATCGCCGCCGAGCGCTACTACGAGCAGCTGCTTCAGGCGGGCGTGCGGGTCTGGCAGTACCAGCCGACCATGCTGCACGCCAAGATCATCACGATCGACGGTGTGGTGTCGCTGGTCGGGTCCACCAACGTCAACCGCCGCTCCCTCGACCACGACGAGGAAGTGATGCTCGCCGTCATGGACCAGGCGTTCACGGGGACACTGGACGAGCACTTCACCGAGGACCTGGCCGCGAGCAAACGCATCCAACCCGGCAGGTGGAAGCGCCGGTCCGCAGCGCGGCGCCTGCAGGAGTCGGCGACACGGCCCCTGCGCCGTTTCCTCTGACGGGACACCGCACTCCTTCCGCGTCCACGCGCCGACGGGGGCATGCTTGCCGCATGAGACTCTTCGCGGCGCTGTTCCCGCCCGCCCGTGTCCTCGACGGCCCCGGCCAACTCGCCGAGGCGGTGGCCGCGTTGCGTTCGGCGGACGGGGCGGGGGAGCTGCGCTGGACGGACCGGGCGGGCTGGCACATCACCCTCGCCTTCTACGGCGAGGTGCCCGAGGAGCGCCTGCCGGAGCTGACCGTCCGGCTGGCACGTGCCGCCCGGCGCGGCCGGCCGCTGCGGCTGCGGATCGCCGGGTCCGGCCGCTTCGGGGACAGGACGCTGTGGGCGGGGATCGCCCCCGTGCCCGGGGAGCCGGACGAGGGCGGAGCCGCCGAAGCACTGCGGAGGCTCGCCGCCACCACTTCCGCCGCCGGGCGCCGCATGGGACTCGGCGCGCAGGAGCCCGGTCGCTTCCACGCACACCTCACCGTCGCCAGGGTCCGTCCGTCGGCACCTCCTGCCGCCGGCCTGCGTCCCTGCGCCGAGGCCCTGGAGCCCTTCCGGGGCGAGCCCTGGACGGCCGACGAGATCGCGCTCGTACGCAGCGAACCGCCCCGCAGCGGCCGGCCGGGCGAGCAGCCCCGGTACGAACAGGTGGCGGCCTGGCCGCTGGGCCGGTCGGACGTCCGGTTACGGTGGATGGCGTGAATACCAAGACAAGGACGCGCATCGTGAGTGGTGTGCTCGTGCTGATGCTCATCGTGGTGGCCGTCGCGGCAGCCGTCGGCGCCTAGGGTCTGCCCCCCGGCGAGGGCAGAGCCTGCCGGACAGGACGTACTGCGTGCCCGGCGCCCGGTGCCCGGTGCCGGGCGCTGTGGACGGGGCCGGTCCGGGCCGCGAGCGGCAGCCCGGACCGGTCACCGGAAGGGCCGCCATTACCAGGCGAACGCCTCCGGCGTGGGCCCGGGCCCGGGAAAGATCTCGTCGAGGGACTCCAGGAGTTCCTCGCCGAGCTTCAGTTCCACCGCGCGCAGCGCCGAATCCAGCTGCTCCGACGTCCGCGGACCGACGATCGGGCCGGTCACTCCCGGCTGCGCGAGCAGCCAGGCGAGGGCGGCCTCGCCCGGCTCCACGCCGTGCTTGCCGAGCAGGTCCTCGTACCGCTGGACCTGCTCGCGCACCTTCGTGTTCGACAGGGCGTCCGCCGACCGCCCCGACGCGGTGCGCCCGGCGCCGCCCTGGGTCTCCTTGCGGATCGCGCCGCCCAGCAGTCCCCCGTGCAGCGGCGACCACGGGATGATGCCCAGGCCGTACTCCCGCGCGGCCGGGATGACGTCCATCTCCGCGCGGCGTTCGGCGAGGTTGTAGAGGCACTGCTCGCTGACGAGCCCGTACGTGCCATGGCGTGCCGCCGTCTCGTTGGCCTGCGCGATGTGCCAGCCCGCGTGGTTGGAGGAGCCGGCGTAGATGATCTTTCCCTGCTGGACGAGGACGTCGATCGCCTGCCAGACCTCCTCCCAGGGGGTCGCCCGGTCGACGTGGTGGAACTGGTAGAGGTCGATGTGGTCGGTGCGCAGCCGCTTGAGGCTGGCGTCCACGGCGCGGCGGATGTTGAGTGCGGAGAGGCGGTCCCGGTTGGGCCAGCGCTCGCCCTCGGGGCCCATGTTCCCGAAGACCTTGGTGGCCAGCACGGTCTTCTCGCGGCGGTCGCCGCCCTTGGCGAACCAGCTGCCGATGATCTCCTCGGTGCGGCCCTTGTTCGCGCCCCAGCCGTACACGTTGGCGGTGTCGAAGAAGTTGATGCCCGCACTGTGTGCGGCGTCCATGATCGCGTGACTGTCGGCCTCGTCGGTCTGCGGTCCGAAGTTCATCGTCCCGAGGACGATCCGGCTGACCGTGAGACCGGTGCGGCCCAGCTTCGTGTACTCCATGCCGGGAAGCCAATCCGTTGGAGTGGGCTCGAAGCAAGGCCCGCATGCCCGGCCGTACTTCGTGTCCCGGCGGTGGCCGCCGCATGCTGGACACTGGTGAGCATGTCTGCCGATGTGCGCCGCGCTCTCGCGGCAGTGGGTGTACTGGCTCTCGGGGCCGTGACGGGGCCCGCCGCCCCGGCTGCCGCGGACTCCGGGGAGGAGGGCCCACGGTCCTTCCGTATCGAGAGCCCTCGCATCACCGAATCGAGCGGGCTCGCCGCGAGCCGTACGCACAAGGGGATCTACTGGACGCACAACGACTCCGACGACGGCCCCTACGTCTACGCGGTGGACTCCGCGACGGGCAGGACCGTCGCGACCGTCACCCTGCGCGGCATCGAGCCCCGCGACGTGGAGGGCATCTCGATCGGCCCGGAGAACAACGTGTACGTGGGGGACATCGGCGACAACCTGAACGGCACCTGGAGCGAGGTGTGGATCTACCGCTTCGAGGAGCCGGAGCAGCTTCGCGACGTGACGGTGACGCCGGACCGCTACACCGTGCGCTACGCCGACGGGCCGCGTGACGCCGAGTCGCTGATGGTGCACCCGAAGACCGGACGGGCGTACATCGCCAGCAAGAGCCAGGAGAAGAAGGGCGGCATCTACGCCGGTCCCGAGCGGCTCTCCACCTCGGGCGTGAACACCTTCGAGCGGATCGCCCCCACCGAGGTGTGGGCGACCGACGGCGCCTTCTCGCCGGACGGCACCCGCCTGATGCTGCGGAGCTACTTCGGCGGGGAGATGTTCCGCTGGCGGGACGGCAGACCCGAGCCGCTCGACCGTCCCGTGAGCGTGCCCATGGCGGGCCAGGGGGAGTCGGTGACCTTCACCCCGGACGGCCGGACCCTGATGTGCGGTTCCGAGGGCAGGTCCAGCTCCGTGGACCCGCTGGAGCTGGACGGCGAACTGCTCCCGGAGAGCGTCGCGGACAGCGACGGCGGAACGGACGGCGGCGACGCGGAGGGCGGGGACGGCGCGGCGTCCGGCGGGGGCGAGGGCGCCGACCGTGAGGTCGTCGTCGGCGGTGCCGCCGTCGCTGCCCTCGTCGGTCTGTGGCTGGGCCTGCGGCGGCTCTTCCGCCGCCGCGGGGAGTGAGCCGGGCGCGCGGCCGTCGTCCACGGCGGCTGTACGGCCCCTCGTTCAGCGCCGTTCGCGCGGCCGGCCGGGCAGCCGCGGCACGGGCCCGCCGTTCACGGTCCGTTTGCCGCCAGGACCTGAGCGGGCCCGTGTGCCCCTGCCGTCACTCCCGCTTCCTGCCGTCGATGAGTGACTGGAAGCCGTCCAGCAGCGCCCGCAGCCCGAAGCGCATCGCCTCCTCGCCGCTCGTGGAGAAGGAGTCCTCGGGCAGCGCCGCGATCCGCGGGTAGGCGCCGCTGGCCATCGCCCGTTCGAGATAGGGGACTTGGGCCGTCCAGAAGTCCTCGTCGGAGAGACCCGTCTGGGCGGCGGCCTGCTGCTGGAGCACGTGTGTGCGTGCCACGCCCACCATGTAGGCGTCCAGAGTGGTGAGCATGCGCACCTTCTCCTGCCCGGTCAGCGGGACGTCGTCGAGGGCGGCGAGCGCGAGCTCGAAGCCGGCCATGGAGTTCGGACCGAGGACGGGGCGTACCTGGTTGACCTGGAGCAGCCAGGGGTTCTGCGTGTAGAGCGTCCATGAGCCCTCGGCGCTGATCTCCAAGGCGTTGCGCCAGCCCTTGCCGCGGTGCTGCTCCAGGTCCTCCCCGGGGCCGTTGACGTGGTCGAGCATCAGGTCGAGCAGCTCGCCCTTGCCGGGGACGTAGCGGTAGAGGGTCATCGTGCCCACGCCCAGCTCTGTGGCGACCTTGCGCATGGAGAGCGCGGGCAGGCCCTCGCGGTTGGCGAGGCCGACGGCGGTGACGACGATGTGGTCGAGGGTCAGTCCGGGCCTGGGCCCGCGGCTGGGCTGCTCCTTGCCGCTCCAGAGCAGTTCGAGGCTGCGGGTGATGTCACCACTGCCGCTGTGTTCCGTGGTCATGCGCTGCTGCCCGGGGGCGCGGGCGGGCCCGCCGTGCTCCGCGTCGGCGTCGTGCTCCGCGTCCGCGCCGTTCTCGCCGTTCTCGCCGCTCTCGGCGTCCGCGCCGTTCTCGTCGTGATCGCCGGCCTCTTCGCGCTCGTCACCGTCCGCATAGTGGCCGCCATCCTAAAGGGCTTGCGCAATTCCGCGTGCGCTGTACGCTGTTTTTTGTGAGTACACCGTACCCAGTTTTGTTCCCGTGCGGCCCGATCCGCACGTCACCAGGGAGGGAGCTGCTGTGATCACGCCTGTGGCCGGTCCGTCCGAGGAGTTCTCCGTGCTCGCCGAGGGACTGCGCAAGACCTACGGCGGCAAGCACGCCCTGGACGGCTTCGATCTGGCCGTGCCGCGCGGCACCGTCTTCGGCCTTCTCGGTCCGAACGGTGCCGGCAAGACGACCGCCGTCCGCATCCTGTCCACGCTGATCCGTCTCGACGGCGGCAGCGCCCGCGTCGGCGGCCACGACGTGGCGCGCGAGCCCCGTCAGGTGCGCCGCCGCATCGGCCTGACCGGCCAGCACGCGGCCGTCGACGAGATCATGACAGCCCGCCAGAACCTGGAGATGTTCGGCCGGCTCTTCCACCTCGGCGGCAAGCAGGCACGGCGGCGGGCCGCACAGCTGCTGGAGCAGTTCGGACTGACCGAGGCCGCCGACAAGCAGTGCGCGGGCTTCAGCGGTGGCATGCGCCGCCGTCTCGACCTCGCCTCCAGCATGATCCTCGCACCCGAGGTGCTCTTCCTGGACGAGCCGACGACCGGGCTCGATCCGCGTGGACGCAGCGAAGTGTGGGAGGCCGTACGGTCGTTGACCGAGACCGGCACCACCGTCGTGCTGACCACGCACTACCTGGACGAGGCCGACAAGCTCGCGGACCGGATCGCCGTCATCGACCGCGGCCGGAACGTCACCGACGCCTCGTCCGCCTTCTCGGGCCGGACGCCCACGCCGGCCGCGCTGAAGCGGGCGATCGGCGGCGACCGCGTCGAAGTGGTCGCGGGCGAGGAACGGGACATCCCGGACGTCGTCAAGGCCGTCGCCCGCGTGGCCGCCGACGGCGGCGAGCCGGAGACCGACCTCGACGAGCGGCGCGTCCACGCGTCCGTCCCCGCGGGCGAGGGCGTGGTCGCGCTGACCCACGTCGCGCTCGCCCTTCAGGAGGCGGGCATCACCGTGGAGGACATCGGGCTGCGCCGCCCCACACTGGACGAGGTCTTCCTGACACTCACCGGGCACAAGCAGGGGGCCGGCGCATGAGCGGGACCACGACCGCCCCCGGCAGACCCGCGCTCCCGCCCGGCGCCCCCGGCGGGAGCGAGCGCGAGCGCCGCCTCCACTGGGCGCTGGCCGACTGCTGGACGATCGTACGGCGGGACCTGATCCACCTGGGCAAGCAACCCTCGCTCGTCGCCTGGCAGTTGGGCTTCCCGATCGTCTCCGTCCTGCTCTTCGTCTTCGTCTTCGGCAGTGCCATGGACATCGGCGAGGGCGTGGACTACAAGGACTACGCGATGCCCGGCATGTTCGCGATGACGATGGCCTTCGGCTTCATGAACACCGCGATGAGCGTCGTCATCGACAAGGAACGCGGGGTGACCGACCGCTTCCGCTCCATGCCGATGTCACCCTCCGCGGTGGTCACCGGGCGCGGCGTCTCCGACGTGCTGCACGCCGCCCTCGACCTGATGGTGCTGGCGGGGATCGCACTCGTGGTGGGCTGGCGCTCGGACGGAGGGCTGTTCGCGACGGTCTACGCCTTCGGCCTGCTGCTCCTGCTGCGCTTCTCGCTCATCTGGATCGGCGTCTGGCTGGGCCTGGTCACCCCGAGCCAGGAAGCGGCCGGGAACCTCTTCGCGGTGGCCTTCCCCTTCGGGATGATCTCCAGTGTCTTCACGCCGCCGTCGGCGATGCCGGACTGGCTGGGCGCCATCGCCATATGGAACCCGGTCTCCTCCACGTCGAACGCCGTGCGTGAGCTGTACGGCAATCCGCTGCCGGCCGGGGACAGCTGGATCGAGCAGCACTCCGCGCTGATGGCCCTGGTGTGGCCGCTGCTCATCACGGCGGTCTTCCTGCCGCTCGCCGTGCGGAAGTTCCAGCGCCTGTCGGCGTAGGGCGGGAGCCGCAAGCGGCGGACCGGAGGGCCGGGCGGTCCGGCATGGCAGACCGTACGAGCCAGCGTGGCAGACCGTACGAGCCGGCCTGGCAGACCGTGGAAGAGAGCGGGCCCGGACGCGCCGTCCGGGCCCGCTCCGCAGCGCGTCGCGCGCCGCTACAGGTTCTCGATGACGTAGTCCACGCAGCGCGTCAGCGCCTCGACGTCCGAGGGCTCGACCGCCGGGAACATGGCCACGCGCAGCTGGTTGCGTCCCAGCTTCCGGTAGGGCTCGGTGTCGACGACGCCGTTGGCCCGCAGCACCTTGGCCACCGCGGCGGCGTCGACGTCCTCGTCGAAGTCGACGGTGCCGACGACCTGCGAGCGCTGGGCCGGGTCGGCGACGAAGGGCGAGGCGGACTTGGCGTCCTCCGCCCATCCGTAGAGCGCGCGCGAGGAAGCGGCCGTACGCCTCACCGCCCAGTCGAGGCCGCCCTGGCCGTTGATCCACTCCAGCTGGTCGCCCAGCAGGAAGAGCGTGGAGACGGCCGGGGTGTTGTACGTCTGGTTCTTGCGGGAGTTGTCGATCGCCGTCGCCAGGTCGAAGAAGGCCGGGATGTGCCGGTCGGAGGCCGCGATGCGCTCGGCGCGCTCGATCGCGGCCGGGGAGAAGACGCCGATCCACAGTCCTCCGTCGGAGGCGAAGGACTTCTGCGGCGCGAAGTAGTAGACGTCGCTCTCGCGTACGTCGACGGGGAGGCCGCCCGCGCCGGAGGTGGCGTCGACGAGCACCAGCGCGCCCTCGTCGGCACCCGCCACGCGCCGGATGGGCATCGCGACGCCGGTCGAGGTCTCGTTGTGCGTGAAGGCGTACACGTCGGTGCCCGCCTCGGCCAGCGGCGTGGGGTGGGTGCCGGGTGCCGACTCGATCACCGTGGGTTCGGCCAGCCACGGGGCCTGCTTCGCCGCCTTGGCGAACTTGCTGGAGAACTCGCCGAAGGAGAGGTGCTGCGAGCGGGACTCGATCAGCCCGTACGTCGCGATGTCCCAGAAGGCGGTCGAGCCGCCGTTGCCGAGAACGACCTCGTATCCGTCGGGCAGTTGGAAGAGTTCCTTGACGCCTTCGCGCACTTTGCCGACCAGGTTCTTGACCGGGGCCTGGCGGTGCGAGGTGCCGAGCAGTGAAGTACCGGTGGCAGCAAGGGCGTCGAGTGCCTCCGTGCGTACCTTGGACGGGCCCGAGCCGAATCGACCGTCGGCGGGCTTGATGTCAGCGGGAATCTGGAGATCAGCCACGGGTGAAGCCTAGTGCGTCCCCTGGCGCGGCACGGGACGAGGTCCACCGGGTGAGACGAACCCGCAGGCCGGAGCGCTGCCGGGATCCCCTCCGCGAAGGGCGTGAGCCCACGCGGAGGGGTCGGCGGCGGAGCTGCGTTCCCAACTGCCGGCGCCTTCATCCATGCAGCGCTGTCGGATGCAGAGCGACGAGTCTCCCGTTCACAGCGATTTCAACCACGTTGACGCCGCCGATCACTGGAGCGGAGCCCGTATCCGGGTGGGGGAAGGCGCCGTCAGCGGCTCGGAGCGATCACGACGCCCTCCGCGAGGGGGTGGGTCTCCGTCGCCGCAGGAGGAAGACCTCCCAGCTCGGCGAGGAGGAGCCGGCGCAGACGTCCGGCGCTCCTTCGGTAGAAGCGACGCTGGGTCAGGCGCCCGAACAGGGCGAAGCCCAGTCTGATGAGCGGGTGACCGATGGGGGCACGGCGTGAGTGTCCGGTGATGACGAAATCCACATCGCCGGTGTGCAGGTGCTTGACCACCTCGTAGTTGAGTTCGCCCTCCTCCATGTGTCCCTCAAGGGTCCGGTAGCCCCAGCCCCACACACGCCGGGCGGAGCAGCCGCTGCCGCGTGTGTCATCGGTCACATGGGTGACGCGTACGCCCATGTCGAAGCGCAGACCGTAGAAGCGGACCTCCAGGAGCATGTCCCGGCCGGGCAGCGGGTCCGCCGCTCTGTAGACGGAGCGCAGGATGCGTGGTTCCGCGAACTGGTAGTCGCGCACGAGGCGGCAGGCGATCTCCCACGAGCCGTCGCTGACGGGTTCCCCGGCGGCCTCCGGCGGGAGGGGCTGGACGAGCGTGTCGATGTGCCAGCCCTCACCGGGGTCGGGGTCAGGGCCGGGCAGGGCGTAGTTGACGTCCAGGCCGCGCAGGTCGCGCAGTGCGGAGACCGCGCCGGCGCGGTACAGCCGTCGCTCACGCATCATCCACGCCTCACGGGGCCGCCTCCGGTGTGCCGCCGGGAGACCCGGCGGCGGCCGGTGCTACTCGAACTCCCGCAGCGACTGGCCCATGACCCACAGCGTCGGGGCCCACAGGCCCACGAGCAGGGCCCGGCGTTCCGCGTTGGCACGTTCCTCCTGGTCGAAGCAGCCGGCCCGGGTCCACAGTCCGATGCACAGCGCGACCGACGAAACGGATGCGGTCTGGAGCAGCCAGCCCCGCACTCCCAGAGCCTGGACGACCTTCACCGCGAGCATCCGGCCTCCTGTCCCGCGCCGCCCCGTCCGGCGACCGGGCGATCTGGAAAGGTGAACAAATTTCTCTCATGTTGTCATAAGGGTCATGCCCGCAACGAGTGGAGCACGACCGCGAGGGCCCTCGCCGAAGCGCCGGGCGGGAGTGCTGCTGCGCCTTCCGGCGGGGATGGCGCTGGTGACCTGGCGGTACTTCTGGCGCGTCACGGCCCTGCACCGCCGCGACAGACCCGGAGCCCCGGCCGACCTTCCGCCTCCCCTGCCGCCGGAACTGGTCGACGAGCAGACCAAGGCTCTCGGCGACGGCGTCGGGCCGATGTTCCACCGCCGCTTCAGCGTCCGGATCGACGGTTCCCGGATGGGGCCGCGGGAGTTGCTGGACGCGGTGGCCAGGAACCTGAACCGGGCCGCCCCGTGGACCGTCGCCGTCTTCCACAAGACCCGGGGGGAGGAGGGGGCGACGCGCGTCGCCGACGAGTACCGGGTGCAGATGCCGGGGCCCTGGGACGGGCCGGTACGGGTTCTCCACCGCGACGGGACCTCGATGCGGTTCGGCACCCTTCAGGGGCACCTGGAGGCGGGGCAGATCCAGTTCCGGGCGCATGAGTCCGACGGGGTGCTGCGGTTCGAGATCGAGGCGTGGTCCCGGGCCGGCGACCGGATGGCGAACCTCCTCTACAGCCGGCTGCGGGTCGCCAAGGAGATCCAGTTCAACATGTGGGTGCACTACTGCCTGCGGGCCGCCGACATCGCCGGCGGGCGCGTACTGGGGGGCGTGAGCATCGACACCCGCGGTCTCCCGGAAGAGCTGTGCCGGGAGACCGCCGGACGCTGAGCGGATTCGGAGCCGGGAGGTTCCGGCCGCTGTCAGAGGCGCTCCGGTTCCTCGGCGGCGACTGCGGCGGCCACCGCCGCGGTGATCTCGGCCTCGGCCTCGGCCTTGTCGACGCCGAGGCCGGTCAGGACGCCCGAGCCGTCCTCGAACTCCAGCAGTGCCAGCAGGATGTGTTCGGTGCCCACGTGGTTGTGGCCCAGCCGCAGGGCTTCCCGGAAGGTCAGTTCCAGGACTTTGCGCGCTCCCGCGTCGTAGGGGACCAGTTCGGGCACGTCGGCGGCGGCCGGCGGCAGTGCCGCGGTCACCGTCTCCCGTACGGACTCCAGGTCGACGCCCTGTGCGGTGACCGCCTGCGCCGCGACCGACCGTGGCTCGGCCAGGAGCCCCAGCGTCAGATGCTCGGTGCGGATCTCGTCGTTGGCGGCGGCCTGCGCCTCGTTCTGCGAGGCCACGACGGCGTTCCGCGCCCGCTGGGTGAAGCGGCCGAAGCCCTGGGAGGGGTCGAGGTCCGGGGCCTCGCCCGGGGCCTTCGTGACGAAGCGTTTCTGGGCCGCCTGCCTGCTGACGCCCATGCTCCGGCCGATCTCCGTCCAGGAGGCTCCGGAGCGCCTCGCCTGGTCCACGAAGTGGCCGATCAGGTGGTCCGCCACTTCGCCCAGGTGGTCCGCGGCGACGACCGCGTCGGAGAGCTGGTCGAGGACCTCGGGGTGGACCTTCTTGATGGCTGTGATCAGGTCGTCGAGCCGTACGGGGTGTGTCGTGCCGATGGGATTCACCATGCGTCAACCGTAGGTTGACACCTGGGTGTCGTCAACCCGTGGTTGACGCTCGGGTACGGTCGCCGCGACGAGCGCGCTGCGCGGAGGGTCCGGCACCGGGAAAGACCCTGGAAGGACCCCCGGGAGGGGTGCCGTCCCAGGCCCGTGAGCATGCACGCTGGACCCATGGCACAGGCACGGAATGCGGCCCGGGACACCCCGGCGCGTACAGGCGGTATGCAGGAGCAGGCGGGGACGGAAGCCCTGGCCGGCGACGTGGAGAAGGCGCTGCGCGCCGACGTGGGAGGCGAGGTCGACTTCGATACGGGCACCCGCGCCCTGTTCACGATGGACGCGTCCAACTACAGGCGCGTACCGCTGGGAATCGTCGCTCCCCGTGACGACGCCGACGTCGCGGCGGTCCTCGCCGTGTGCCGGGAGCGGGGCGTGCCCGTTCTCGCGCGCGGCGCCGGGACGTCGATCGCCGGGCAGGCCACCGGGACCGGAGTGGTGCTCGACTTCACCCGCCACATGGACCGGATCGAGTCCGTCGATCCCGGCTCCCGCACCGCCGTCGTACAGCCCGGGGTGATCCTGGACCGGCTGCGCGACGCCGCCGCCCCGCACGGCCTCACCTTCGGGCCCGACCCGTCCACGCACAGCCGCTGCACCCTCGGCGGCATGATCGGGAACAACTCCTGCGGCTCGCACTCCGTCGCCTGGGGCACCACCGCCGACAACGTCCACGAGCTGGACGTCCTCGGGTACGGCGGGCAGCGCATGCGGCTCGCCCGAGGCGGGGACGGCGTTCCCCCAGCGCTGCGCGAGGGCGTACGGAAGCTCGTACAGGACGAGCTGTCCCTGCTGCGCACGGGCTTCCCCGGGCTCCCGCGCCGCATCTCCGGCTACGCCCTGGACGAGCTGCTGCCCGAGAAGGGCGAGGACTGGGCGCGCGCGTTCACCGGGAGCGAGGGGACGCTGGGCGTGCTGACGCGGGCACGGGTGAGGCTCGTGGCGACGCCGGGTGCCCGGGTGCTCGCCGTGCTCGGCTACGCCGACGAGAGCGCCGCCGCCGAGGCAGCGGCAGGGCTGCTGCCGCACGAGCCGCTGACCGTCGAGGGCATGGCGAACGACCTGGTCTCTCACGCGGCCAGGGCGGACCTGCCGCGCGGCGGCGCGTGGCTGTTCGTCGAGGTCGGCGGGGAGGACGAGGCGGCGGCACGGGACCGTGCGGCCCGGCTGTGCCGCGCCGCCTCGGCGGACGGTGCGACCGCGCACCAGCTCGTCGTGGCACCCGCCGCCCAGCGCGCCCTGTGGCGCATCCGCGAGGACGCCTCCGGGACGGCCACGCGGATGGCCGACGGCAGCGAGGCGTGGCCCGGATGGGAGGACTGCGCCGTGCCTCCCGAGCGGCTCGGCGCGTACCTGCGGGACTTCCGCGCGCTGCTGCGACAGCACGGACTGCGCGGTCTGCCCTACGGGCACTTCGGCGACGGCTGCATCCACGTGCGTATCGACTTCGACCTGCTGGGCGAGGAGGGCATCCGGCGCTTCCGGGACTTCTCCCACGACCTCGCGGACGTCGTCGTCGCCCACGGCGGATCGCTCTCCGGCGAGCACGGCGACGGCCAGGCGCGGGCCGAGCTGCTGCCCAGGATGTACGGGGAGGAGATGATCGACGCCTTCGGACGCTTCAAGGACCTGTGGGATCCGGCAGGCGGGCTCAACCCGGGGATGCTGGTGCGGCCCGCCCGCATCGACGAGAACCTGCGCTTCGAGCCGCTGCCGCGCCGGCCCGTCGACGTGGAGTTCGGCTACCCGCACGACGGCGGCGACTTCTCGGCGGCGGTACGGCGCTGCGTCGGCGTCGCCAAGTGCCGCAACACGGACGCGGGAGCGTCGGTGATGTGCCCCTCGTTCCGTGCGACGGGGGAGGAGCGGCACTCCACACGCGGACGTGCCCGGCTGCTGCACGAGATGCTCGCCGGTGAAGTGGTCACGGACGGCTGGCAGTCGGAGGAGGTGCGCGAGGCGCTCGACCTGTGCCTGTCGTGCAAGGGCTGCCGCAGCGACTGCCCCGTGGGCGTCGACATGGCCACCTACAAGGCCGAGTTCATGCACCACCACTACGAGGGCAGGCGCCGGCCCATGGCGCACTACTCGATGGGCCGGCTGCCGGTGTGGCTGCGGCTGGGGGGGGCGAGCCGCACCGCGCCGCTGCTGAACGCCGCCGCCCGCGTCCGGCCGCTCGCCGCGCTCGCGAAGCGGCTCGGCGGCATCGCGCCCGAACGGGACATCCCGCCGCTGCCGCGGGAGCCGTTCACGCGCTGGTGGCGCAAGCGGTCCGGGGACGGGGAGCGCGGCGGGCCCCGGGTCTGGACCGGAGGCGGCGCGGAGTCCGGCGCCGGGGCAGGGTCCGGGTCCGGGTCCGGCGAGCAGATCGTTCTGTGGCCGGACACGTTCACCAACTACCTCTCGCCCGAGGCGGGTTCGGCGGCGGTACGGGTGCTGCGGGATGCCGGGCTGCGTGTCACGGTGCCGCCGAAGCAGGTGTGCTGCGGCCTGACGTATGTCTCCACCGGGCAGCTCGACGAGGCACGTACGGTCATGCGCCGCACCCTGGATCACATCGAACCGGCCCTGGACGCCGGGCTGCCGGTCACCGTGCTGGAGCCGCCGTGTGCGGCGGCGCTGCGTACGGACGTCCCGGAGTTGCTGGGCGACGACCCGCGTGCGCGGCGGCTGGCCGAGTCCGTGCGCACCTTCGCCGAGACGCTCCAGGAGTACGCCCCGGATTGGGAGCCGCCCCGCGTGGACCGTCCGGTCGCGGGACAGACCCACTGCCACCAGCACGCCGTCATCGGCGACGCGGCGGACCGGCGGCTGCGTGAACGGGCCGGGCTGAGCGGGGAGTTGAGCAAGGGCTGCTGCGGTCTGGCGGGCAACTTCGGCTTCGAGAAGGGGCATTACGAGGTCTCGGCGGCCTGCGCCGAGGATCAGCTGCTGCCCGCCGTGCGGGAGGCGGGGCCGGACGCGGAACTGCTGGCGGACGGCTATTCGTGCCGTACCCAGCTCGAACAGCTCGGCGGGCGCACGAGCCGTCACCTCGCGGAGGTCCTGGCCGAAGCGCTGGAGGAGCGTGCGGGGCGAG
This sequence comes from Streptomyces sp. TAA204, assembly GCF_000424965.1. Classification (NCBI taxonomy): domain Bacteria; kingdom Bacillati; phylum Actinomycetota; class Actinomycetes; order Kitasatosporales; family Streptomycetaceae; genus Streptomyces; species Streptomyces sp. TAA204. Next base: position 444,539 of record NZ_AUKW01000001.1, on the reverse strand, counting down.
GGCGAGGTCCGCGCGGGGAGGCGCCCGCGGAGTGACGGGCGGGGAGTGACGGGAGCGCGACGTCCGGTGCACGGCTGGCGGATTCACCCCGGGAAGTAATGCAAGCACGCTTGCTTGTTTTTCTTCCCGCTGCCACTCTCGTGTGTGCCGGGCGAGCGGAGGAGGGGCGGGGCGATGGCCGACGCGGCGGATGTGACCGAAGCCGTTCTCGCGGACCTGCGGGACGAGGGCGAGTCGGCGGAGCGGCTGGTGGCCGGGCTCCGGCCGAGTGACTGGGCCCTGCCCACGCCGGCGCCACGCTGGACCGTCGCCCATCAGATCGCCCATCTGGCCTGGACCGACCGGCAGAGCCTGCTGGCCGCCAGGGACGAGGCCGCCTTCCAGCGCGCCGCGCAGGCGGCGCTCGCGGCGCCCGGCACGTTCGTCGACGAGGGCGCCGAGGCGGGTGCCGCCCAGCCGCCCGCGCGGCTCCTGGAAAGCTGGCGTGCCGGACGCGAGGAGCTGCTGGAGGTGCTGGGCCGGGTGCCCCGGGGGCGGCGACTGCCCTGGTACGGGCCGCCGATGAGCGTCGCGAGCATGGCCACTGCACGGATCATGGAGACCTGGGCGCACGGCGAGGACGTGGCCGAGGCACTGGGGACGTACCGGGAGCCGACGGTGAGGCTGCGTCACGTCGTACGGATCGGGGTGCGGACACGGGACTTCGCCTACGCGGTGCGCGGACTTCAGCCGCCCTCCGAGCCGTTCCGGGTCGAACTGACCGGCGTCGGCGGCCAGTTGTGGCAGCACGGGCCCGCCGGTGGCGCACAGCGGGTGACGGGCGACGCCGTCGCCTTCTGCCGTCTGGTGACCCGGCGCGTCCATCCCGCCGACGCGGACGTACGGGCCGAAGGTGAGGACGCCGCACGGTGGCTGGAGATCGCGCAGGCGTTCGCGGGACCGCCCGGCCAGGGCCGTGAGCGCAAGGGGACGGCATGAGCGCCCACCCGGACGACGTCCTGCGCGTCGGCAACTGCTCGGGCTTCTACGGCGATCGCTTCGACGCCATGGAGGAGATGCTCACCGGCGGCGAGCTGGACGTACTGACCGGCGACTATCTCGCCGAACTGACCATGCTGATCCTCGGCCGCGACCGGCTGAAGGACCCGGCACGCGGCTACGCACGGACGTTCCTGCGGCAGTTGGAGACCGGGCTCGCCCTCGCCAGGGACCGGGGAGTGCGGATCGTCGTCAACGCGGGCGGGCTGAATCCCGCCGGACTCGCGGCGGCGGTACGGGAGTTGAGTGAACGCGTCCGGGTGCCGGCCGCGGTCGCGCACGTCGAGGGCGACGACGTCCTCACCCGCGGCTCGTGGGGAGAGGGCGTGCTGACCGCCAACGCCTATCTCGGCGGCGGCGGAATCGCCGCATGCCTGCGCGGCGGCGCCGACGTCGTGGTCACCGGGCGGGTGACCGATGCCGCGCTGGTCAGCGGCGCTGCAGCCGCACACTTCGGCTGGGCTGAGGACGATCTGGACGCACTGGCCGGTGCGGTGGTCGCCGGGCACGTCCTGGAGTGCGGAGCGCAGGCGACGGGCGGCAACTACGCCTTCTTCGCGCGGGAGGACATCGACGTCCGCCGCCCCGGCTTCCCCGTCGCCGAAGTCGCCCGCGACGGAACGTCCGTGATCACCAAGCACCCCGGCACCGGCGGCGCCGTGACGGTGGGCACGGTGACCGCGCAGCTGCTGTACGAGACGGCGGGCGCCCGCTACCCCGGCCCGGACGTGACCGCCCGGCTCGACACCGTCCGGCTGACCGGCGCCGGGCGGGACCGCGTGCGGATCGAGGGCGTACGGGGTGAACCGCCGCCGCCCGCACTCAAGGTCGGGCTGACCCGGACGGGCGGCTGGCGCAACGAAGTGACCTTCGTCCTCACCGGTCTCGACATCGAGGCCAAGGCAGCGCTCGTACAGGGGCAGATGGAGGACGCGCTGGAGCGAGCCGGGCAGCGCCCCCGGGAGGTGACCTGGAGCCTCGCCCGCACCGACCGCCCGGACGCGCCCGTACAGGAGGAGGCCGCCGCGGTGCTGCGCATGGTCGTGCGGGACCCCTCGGCGGAGGCGGTGGGCCGCGCGGTCAGCGGAGCGGCCGTCGAGCTGGCGCTCGCGAGCATCCCCGGCTTCCACGTGACGGCACCGCCCGGAAAAGGGGCGCCCTACGGGGTGTTCGAGGCCGCCTACGAGGACGCGCGCGGCGTACCGCACGTGGCTGTGCTGCCCGACGGGCGGCGCCAGGAAATCCCGGCGCCCCGCGTGACGCGGGAGCTGGAACCCGTAGGCGCACCCGAACTGCCGCCGCCACTGCCCGACTTCGCCGCCGGCGCGCCGCGCAGGATGCCGCTGGGCGAGGTGGCGGGCGCGCGCAGCGGTGACAAGGGCGGCAGCGCGAACGTAGGGGTGTGGGTACGCAGCGACGAGGCGTGGCGGTGGCTGGCGCACACACTGACGGTGGACGAACTGCGCCGGCTGCTGCCCGAAGCCGCCGAACTGCCCGTCACCCGGCACCTCTTCCCGCATCTGCGGGCCGTCAACTTCGTCATCGAGGGGCTCCTCGGGCAGGGCGTCGCCTCTCAGGCGCGGTTCGATCCGCAGGCCAAGGCCCTCGGGGAGTGGCTGCGTTCCCGGCACATGGACATACCGGAGGAGTTGGTCGCGGCGTGACTGTGCTGCAATCGGCGCTGGACGTGACGGGCGAGGAGTACGCCGCACACCGGCGGACCATGCTCGAGCGGATCGGCGAACTCGACGCCGAGCTGGCCAAGTCGGTCGCCGGAGGCGGTGAGAAGTACGTCCAACGGCACCGGGGACGCGGCAAGCTGCTCGCGCGGGAGCGCATCGAGCTGCTGCTCGACCCCGACACCCCCTTCCTCGAACTCTCCCCGCTCGCCGGCTGGGGCAGCGACTACACGGTGGGTGCCTCGCTCGTCACCGGCATCGGGGTGGTCGAGGGCGTCGAGTGCCTGATCACCGCCAACGATCCGACCGTGCGCGGCGGCGCCAGCAACCCCTGGACGCTGAAGAAGGCGCTGCGCGCCAACGAGATCGCCCGCGCCAACCGGCTGCCGTGCATCAGCCTCGTCGAGTCCGGCGGTGCCGATCTGCCCAGCCAGAAAGAGATCTTCATCCCCGGCGGTGCTCTCTTCCGCGACCTGACCCGGCTGTCCGGGGCGGGCATCCCCACAGTGGCGGTGGTCTTCGGCAACTCGACCGCCGGAGGCGCCTACGTCCCGGGCATGTCCGACCACGTCATCATGGTCAAGGAGCAGTCGAAGGTCTTCCTCGGCGGCCCGCCGCTGGTGAGGATGGCGACCGGCGAGGAGGCCGACGACGAGGAGCTGGGCGGTGCGGACGTCCACACCCGCGTGTCCGGTCTCGGCGACCACTTCGCCCTGGACGAGCCGGACGCCCTGCGCCGGGCCCGCCGCGTCGTCGCCCGCCTCAACTGGCGCAAGGCGCACGGCGATCCGGGCCCCGCCGCGCCGCCGCTGTGCGACGAGGAGGAACTGCTGGGCGTCGTACCCGGCGACCTGAGGACGCCCTTCGACCCGCGCGAGGTCATCGCCCGGGTCGTGGACGGCTCGGACTTCGACGAGTTCAAACCGCGCTACGGGACGAGCCTGGTGACGGGCTGGGCCCGGCTGCACGGGTACCCCCTGGGCATCCTCGCCAACGCGCGCGGCGTGCTCTTCAGCGAGGAGTCGCAGAAGGCGACCCAGTTCATCCAGCTCGCCAACCAGCGGGACATCCCGCTGCTGTTCCTGCACAACACCACGGGCTACATGGTGGGCAAGGAGTACGAGCAGGGCGGCATCATCAAGCACGGCGCCATGATGATCAACGCGGTCTCCAACTCGAAGGTGCCTCACCTGTCCGTCCTGATGGGCGCGAGCTACGGCGCGGGCCACTACGGGATGTGCGGCAGGGCCTACGATCCGCGGTTCCTGTTCGCCTGGCCGAGCGCCAAGTCGGCCGTCATGGGCCCTCAGCAGCTCGCCGGGGTGATGTCGATCGTCATGCGGGAGTCGGCCGCCGCACGGGGCAAGCCGTTCGACGAGGAGGCGGACGCCGGGCTGAGGGCGATGGTCGAGCAGCAGATCGAGTCGGAGTCGCTGCCGATGTTCCTCTCCGGGCGCCTCTACGACGACGGGGTGATCGACCCGCGCGACACCCGCACCGTGCTGGGCCTGTGTCTGTCCGCCATCCACACGGCGCCCGTGGAGGGCGTACGCGGTGGCTTCGGCGTCTTCCGGATGTGAGAGGTGACGGGGAGCATGATCACTTCGGTGCTGGTCGCGAACCGGGGCGAGATCGCCCGGCGCGTCTTCCGTACCTGCGCGGAGCTGGGCATCGCCACGGTCGCGGTCCACTCGGACGCCGACACGCACGCCCCGCACGTGGAGGAAGCCGACGCGGCGGTGCGGCTTCCCGGCGACACGCCCGCCGAGACCTATCTGCGCGGTGACCTGATCGTCGAGGCGGCGCTGGCGGCAGGCGCCGACGCCGTCCACCCCGGCTACGGATTCCTCTCCGAGAGCGCCGGGTTCGCGCGTGCCGTACGGGACGCGGGACTGGTGTGGATCGGTCCGGACGCCGAGGCGATCGAGGCGATGGCGTCCAAGACACGCGCGAAGCGGCTGATGGGCGAGGCGGGTGTGCCGCTGCTCACGCCCGTACGGCCCGGGAAGGCGACCGGGCGCGACCTGCCGCTGCTGGTGAAGGCGGCGGCGGGCGGCGGGGGGCGCGGCATGCGGATCGTGCGCGAACTCGGCGCCCTGGAGGGCGAGATCGCCTCAGCGCGCGCCGAGGCGGCGGCGGCCTTTGGGGACGGCGAGGTCTTCGTCGAGCCGTACGTGGAGCACGGACGCCATGTGGAGGTGCAGATCCTCGCCGACGGGCACGGCACGGTGTGGACTCTGGGCACCCGGGACTGCTCGCTGCAGCGGCGCCACCAGAAGGTCATCGAGGAGGCGCCCGCGCCCGCGCTGGACGAAGGCGTGCGCCGGGTCCTGCGCGAGGCCGCGGTGAGCGCGGCGCGGGCGGTGGACTACCGGGGCGCGGGCACCGTGGAGTTCCTGGTGGCCGGCGCGGACGGAGGCTCCGGCGGCGGCGAGGCCGCCGGCGCGGGCGCAGGCGGGGGCGGGGGAACGAACGGCGGCGGGGACGGAGGCGCGGGCGCGGGCTCCGGGGAAGCGGCCCTTGCCGGCGACGCGCGGGCGTACTTCCTGGAGATGAACACCCGCCTCCAGGTCGAACATCCCGTCACGGAGTGCGTGCACGGGGTGGACCTGGTCGCGCTGCAGATCCGCGTCGCCGAGGGAGAGCAGCTCGACCCGGCGGGACCGCCGCCCGCACGCGGCCACGCCGTCGAGGCCCGGCTGTACGCGGAGGACCCCGCACGCGACTGGCAGCCCCAGACCGGCACGCTGCACAGGCTCCGTGTCCCGGACGGCGTCCGCCTCGACAGCGGCGTCGCGGACGGCGACACGATCGGCGTGCACTACGACCCGATGCTGGCCAAGGTCATCGCCTGGGCGCCCACCCGCCGTGAGGCCGTCCGCAAACTGGCACACGCCCTGGAGCGCGCCCGCGTGCACGGGCCCGTCACCAACCGCGAACTGCTGCTGCGGTCGCTGCGTCACCCGGACTTCGCCGCCGCGCGCCTGGACACCGGCTTCTACGACAGGCACCTGCCGGAACTCACCGCGTCCGCCGCGTCCGCCGCCGGCCCCCGGCTGGCCGCGCTCGCGGCAGCCCTGGCGGACGCCGCGCGCACCCGGGCCACGGGCCGCAGCGTCGCTGCCCGCCTCGGCGGCTGGCGCAACGTCCCTGCCCAGCCCCAGGTCAGGACCTACCGCGCGGGTCACGCGGGGGAGGAGACCGAGGTCCGCTACCGCCTCACACGGGAGGGTCTGCGGGTCGAGGACGACGAGGAGCTGAGCGCACTGCGGCTGCGCCTTCTCCACGCGGCGCCGGACCGGGTCTGCCTCGAAGTCGACGGTGTACGGCGGGACTTCGAGGTGGCGCAGTACGGCGACGGCACCCTCGTGCACGTCGACGGGCCGCCGCCCCTGGGCTCGTACGCCCTGACCGTGCTGCCGCGCCTGCGGGAGCCGGAGACGCGCAACGAACCCGGCTCGCTGCTGGCGCCCATGCCGGGGACGGTCGCACGCGTCGTACCCGGGCTGGCCGTGGGCGCGAGCGTCAAGGCCGGGGAGCCGCTGCTGTGGCTGGAGGCGATGAAGATGGAGCACAAGGTCGTCGCTCCCGTATCCGGCACCCTCACCGGCCTGCACGCCGAACCCGGCCGTCAGGTGGAGGTCGGGGCGCTGCTCGCGGTCGTCACGGAGGACGCACGGCCCCCGGGCCCCGTCCGGCCGGGAACGTCGGCCACGTCCGAACCGCCCGCCGCGCCCGAACCGCCCGTCACGCCCGCACACAAGGAGTCGTCATGACCACTGCGCTGCTGGAGACCGAGGAACAGTGCGACCTGCGAGCGGCCGTCGCCGCGCTCGGCAAGCGCTTCGGACGTGAGTACTTCGCCGGCGTCGTCCGCGAAGGCGGGCACACGGACGAACTGTGGGCCGAGGCCGCCTCGTTGGGCTACCTGGGAGTCAACCTCCCCGAGGAGTACGGAGGCGGAGGCAGCGGCATGGCCGAACTGGCCATCGTCCTGGAGGAGTTGGGTGCTGCCGGCTGCCCGCTGCTCATGCTCGTCGTCTCGCCCGCGATCTGCGGCACCGTCATCGCACGGTTCGGCACCGAGGAACAGAAGCGGCAGTGGCTGCCCGGACTCGCCGACGGAAGCCGCAAGATGGCGTTCGGCATCACCGAACCCGACGCCGGCTCCAACTCGCACCGCATCACCACCACCGCCCGGCGTGACCGGAAGTCGGGGGACTGGCTGCTGACCGGACGCAAGGTCTTCATATCCGGCGTCGACATCGCTGACGCCACCCTCGTCGTCGGCCGGACCGAGGACGCCCGCACGGGCAGGCTCAAGCCCTGCCTCTTCATCGTCCCGCGCGACGCACCCGGCTTCACCCGCAACCCCATCGAGATGGAACTCTCCGCCCCGGAGAAGCAGTTCGAGCTCGTCCTGGACGATGTGCGGCTGCCCGCCGACGCGCTCGTCGGCGGGGAGAGCGGGGGAGAGGACGCGGGCCTCCTCCAGCTCTTCGCCGGGCTCAATCCCGAGCGCATCATGACCGCCGCCTTCGGTATCGGTATGGGCCGCTACGCACTGGAGCGGGCGCTGGACTACGCACGGACCCGCCAGGTGTGGAAGGAACCCATAGGCGCGCACCAGGCCATCGCCCATCCGCTCGCCCAGGCCCACATCGAACTCGAACTGGCGCGGCTGATGATGTCCAAGGCCGCCGCTCTCTACGACGCGGGCGACGACATGGGCGCCGGCGAGGCGGCGAACATGGCCAAGTACGCGGCCGGGGAGGCGTGCGTGCGGGCCGTCGACCAGGCCGTGCACACCCTCGGCGGTAACGGGCTCACCCGCGAGTACGGTCTCGCCTCCATGATCACGGCGGCGCGCGTGGCCCGTATCGCACCGGTCAGCCGGGAGATGATCCTCAACTTCGTCTCGCACCGGACGCTCGGCCTGCCCAAGTCCTACTGAGCCCGGCCGGGCCCGCCCTGACCGCCCAGCCCTGACCCCCTGGCCCCCTGACCCTGGCCCGTCCCCGGCATGCTGTGCCCGCCTCCGGTGCACGGCTCCCGCGCGGGACCTTCTGACGAAGGCCGAACGGGCGGAGACTGTGAGGTCACCCCTGGCCGTACCGCCGGCGCACCAGCCGGCGCCGCCCACGCCCGCTGCTCCGGGAGGACCGCATGATTTTCCACAGCGAGTACGTCGATGTCCCCGTTCTCGACGAGCCCATCCACGACGCCGTCCTCGGCTGGTCCGCCGGCGCCTGCAGCAGCGGCACCGCACTCATCGACGGGGTCGAGGGCACGTCCCTCACCTACGCGCAGCTCGACGCCTTCTCCCGCCGCATCGCCGCCGCACTCGCGGAGGCGGGAGTGCGCAAGGGCGACGTCCTGGCCCTGCACAGCCCCAACACGCTCGCCTTCCCCGCCGTCTTCTACGGCGCGACGAGAGCCGGAGCGGCGGTGAGCACCGTCCATCCGCTCGCCACCGCCAAGGAACTCGCGCGTCAGCTCAGCGACTCGGGCGCCCGCTGGATCGTGACGGTCTCCCCGCTGCTGGAAGCCGCACGCCAGGCGGCCGAGTGGACGGGCGGAGTGGAGGAGATCTTCGTCTGCGACCGTGCCGAGGGGCACCGCAGCGTACTGGACATGCGGGAGACCACGGCGCCCGAGCCGCACATCACCGTCGACCCCGGCCAGGACCTGGCCGCGCTGCCGTACTCCTCCGGCACGACGTCCATGCCGAAGGGCGTGATGCTCACCCACCGCAACATCGCCACCAACCTGGCCCAGCTCTATCCGCTGACGCCCAGCGGCCCCGGGGACAAGCTCCTGGCGGTGCTGCCCTTCTTCCACATCTACGGGCTGACGGCCCTGATGAACGCGCCCCTGCGCAACGGCTCGACCGTCGTGGTGCTGCCGCGCTTCGAACTGGGCCAGTTCCTCTCCGCGATCGAGACGCACCGCGTGAACGCCCTCTACGTCGCGCCGCCGATCGTTCTGGCGCTGGCCAAGCACCCGGACGTCGAGAAGTACGACCTGTCCTCGCTGGAGATGGTCGTCAGCGCCGCCGCCCCGCTGGACGCCGAACTGGCCACCGCCTGCGCGCGGCGGCTGGGACTGCCGACGGTGATGCAGGCGTACGGGATGACCGAACTCTCGCCCGGCACCCATGTGGTGCCCCGGCACACCACCTCCGCTCCGCCCGGAGCGGTCGGCAAGCTGCTGCCGAGCACGCAGATGCGCGTCGTCGATCTGGACGACCCCGGCCGGGACCTCGGAGTGGGAGAGGCCGGTGAACTCCTCTTCCGCGGCCCGCAGGTGATGAAGGGATACCTGGGGCGTACGGGCGAGACCGCCGCAATGATCGACGAAGAGGGGTGGCTGCGGACCGGGGACATCGGGCGGGTCGACGAGGAGGGCTGGCTCCACGTCGTGGACCGCGTCAAGGAACTGATCAAATACAAGGGGTATCAGGTCGCGCCGGCCGAACTGGAGGCCGTACTGCTCGCACACCCGGCGATCGCGGACGCCGCGGTCATCGGCGTCACGGACGAGGAGGGCAGCGAGGTGCCCAAGGCGTTCGTGGTGCGGCAGCCTGACGAGGCGGGCGGGCGGCTGACCGTGGACGACGTGCTGACGTACGTGGCCGGGCAGGTCTCCCCGTACAAGAAGGTGCGGCAGGTGGAGTTCACCGGGAGCGTGCCGCGTGCCGTGAGCGGCAAGATCCTGCGGCGCGAACTGCGCGCCGCGGAGTCCGCGAAGGCGTAGGGCGCGGCAGCGGGCGCGCGCGGCGCGGCGACCTGTCCGCCCTCCCGGGTGCCTGGCACGGGCGGGTGCCGCGCCGTCACCTCAGCGGTAGGTGAGCCGTAGGTGAACGGGGGGGAGAGCGGGACGGCGAAGCCGTGGACGGAGAGACCGGGGGCACCGGAGGCAACGGAGACACCGGAGGCACCGGAGAGATCGGAGAGACCGGAGACGATGTGGACACCGGAGAGGACGAGCGAGCAGTGACCCGAGCCGCCGAAGAGGCAAGGACGGACGAGCCGCTGGTGCGCAGCACCCACGAACGGGGCGTCACCACCCTCACCCTTGACTCGCCGCACAACAGGAACGCCCTCTCCGTACGTCTCGTCGGCGAGCTGTACACGCGACTGGAACAGGCGGCGGAGGACCCTCGCGTCCGCGCCCTGGTGCTCACCCACACCGGCAACACCTTCTGCGCGGGCGCCGATCTGCGCGAGGGCAGCGGCAGCCCGGGAGATCTCGCCGCCGTGCTGCGCGCTGTCGTGGAGCTGCCCAAGCCGGTCGTCGCCCGTGTGGACGGCCACGTACGGGCGGGAGGCACGGGGCTGCTGGGCGCCTGCGACATCTCGGTGGCCGGACCCGGCTCGTCCTTCGCCTTCACAGAGGCGCGCATCGGCGTCGCTCCGGCCGTGATCTCGATGCCGCTGCTGCCGCGGCTGGACGCCCGTGCGGCCTCCCGCTACTACCTCACCGGCGAGCGCTTCGACGCGGCGGAGGCGGCCCGCATCGGCCTGGTGACACAGGCGGGCGAAGACGTGGACAGTCTGCTGGCGCCCGTGCTCGACGGGCTGCGGCGCGGCTCACCGCAGGGGCTCGCCGAGTCCAAGCGCCTGGTCACGGCGGAGGTGCTGCGCGTCTTCGACAGGGACACCGACAGCCTCGCGGAGCTGTCCGCGCGGCTGTTCGCATCCGAGGAGGCCCGCGAGGGCATGACCGCCTTTCTCGAACGACGGGAGCCCGCATGGGTGCCGTGAACGCCCGCGGTGCCGCGCCCAAGCAGGACCGCAGCCGCGCGACCCGGCAGCGGCTGCTGGAGTCGGCCGTGACCTGCCTGGCCGAGCACGGCTGGACGGGCAGCACGGTCACCGTCGTCGCGGAACACGCCGGTGTCTCACGCGGTGCCGCCCAGCACCATTTCCCCACCCGTGAGGACCTGTTCACGGCAGCCGTCGAGTATGTCGCCGAGGAGCGCTCCAAGGCGCTGCGTACGCTGCCGACGCCGCCGGACACGCAGGCGGCGGTCGAGATGCTCGTCTCCCTCTTCACCGGGCCGCTCTTCCGGGCCGCGCTGCAACTGTGGGTCGCGGCCTCGAACGAGCACCAACTGGGGCCGCGCGTCAGTGCGCTGGAGGCGCGGATCGGGCGGGAGACGCACCGGATGGCTGTGGAGCTGCTGGAGGCCGACGAGTCGGTGCCGGGGGTGCGCGAGACCGTGCAGGGGCTGCTCGACATGGCGCGCGGACTCGGGCTGGCCAACCTGCTGACCGACGACAGCGCGCGGCGGGAGAGGGTCGCCGCGCAGTGGGGTCTGATCCTCCGGGACGCGCTCGGGCGGTAGCGCGTACCGGTACGGACCGGCCGCCGCGGTATACAGCCGGCGTGCGGCCGGTGTGCACCGCCCGGTCCGGGAAGGGACGCGGCCGGTGTACGGGTGCCGTACTGCCGGTACACCGCCTGGACGAGGGCGGGTTCGAGCGGCCGCATGTCGCGTGTACGAGCGCCGTGCGGCGCCTGCTGGGGGTGCCGTGCGGGTGGGTGCACCGCGCCCATGCAGCACTCATGCCGTGCGCATACGGGCGCCATACCCTCTGCATACAGCCGCCGTACGCACGGCACACCTCCAACACCCCCGCGGCTCCGATTCATCGACATGGATGTGAACCGCGGGGTGCCGTGCCTCCCGGCCCGTTCTCCCGCTGATGTGCGCAGTATTGACGGCCCTTGGGGCCACTTCTAAGGTGACGGCACTTGGTTCATAGACCTGGCATTCGTTCACAATTATGAACACGTCGATGGCGTGAGGAGCCGTGATGTCCCCACTGGACTGGGTCGTGGTCGGTGCGTACTTCCTCGTGATGGTGGTCATCGGCGTGTGGTCCAAGGCCCGGGTGAAGAACGTCGCGGACTTCTTCACGGCCCGCGGTCGCGTGCCCTGGTGGCTCTCCGGCATCTCCCACCACATGTCGGGCTACAGCGCAATCATGTTCGTCACCTTCGCCGCCGTCGCCTACGACTACGGCGTGACCGTCTACTTCTGGTGGCCGCTGACCATCGGACTCGGCGTCGGCATCGGCGCGTTCCTCTTCGCGCCCCGCTGGAACCGGCTGCGCGCCAAGCACGGTGTCAACTCTCCGCTGGCCTACCTCGCCGTCCGCTACAACCTGCCCACCCAGCAGGTGCTCGCCTACAGCGGTGCGGCGCTGAAGGTCGTCGACATCGCGGCCAAGTGGGTCGCGATCGCGGTACTGCTGCAGGGGTTCGCGGACCTTCCGCTCGTATGGGGCATCGGTCTGACCGGTGTGTGCACGATGTTCTACGTGACCTTCGGCGGGCTGTGGGCCGATGTCCTCACCGACTTCGGTCAGTTCGTCATCCAGGCCGTGGCCGGCTTCGCGATGCTCTTCGCCGTCATGGCCCACCTGGACGGCGTCTCCACACTGTGGACCATGTGGGACGACCTGCCGGAGGGGCACGGCGACCCGGTCGCCGGCACCGTCACCACCGGGCTTCTCATGGCGTTCCTGCTCGTGAAGACCTTCGAGTACAACGGCGGCATGTGGAACCTGGCGCAGCGTTACATGTCGGCGCCCAGCGGTTCCCGCGCGCGCAAGTCGGCGCTTCTCTCCAGCGCGCTGTGGCTGGTGTGGCCTTTCATCCTCTTCGTTCCGATGATCGCCGCGCCGCTCATCGTCCCCGGCCTGGACAACGGCGAGGAGTCCTACATCAGGCTCGCCCAGGAACTGCTGCCCACCGGTGTGATCGGTCTGCTCCTCGCCGGGTTCTTCTCGCACACCATGGCGATGGTCGCCTCCGACTCCAACGTCATCACCGCCGTCATCACGCGGGACCTCGCGCCCGTGCTCGTCCCCCGGGTGAGGCGGATGACGCAGGGTGCCCAGTTGCTCTTCGCGCGTGTGACGACCGTCGCGTTCGTGACGTCGAGCATGGCCCTCGCCCTCCTCAGCGACCCCGACGGCTTCATCATGACCGTCGTCGTCAGCATCGTGGCGGCGACGATGGGGCCGATCTCCATCCCGCTGATGCTCGGACTGCTGCCCTGGTTCAAGCGGACGGGGCCCCTCGCCGCCATCGTCTCCTGGGCGGGCGGGCTGGCCGTGTGGGCGTACCTGTACTGGGTGGCCGAGGACGCCTCCGAGGCGGTCACGGTCGGTTCCCCCGTGCTCACCTCGCTCGTGCTGTACGTGGGCATCGGGCTGCTCAAGCCGGAGGCCGACGCGGCGCGTTCCGCGCTGGTCGACTCGCTCGGCAGCGACCCCAGCGAGGAGGAACGGGCCGCGCTGGAGCGGAAGTTCCTCGCGGACCCCGACCGGGGCGGAGGCCCCGGTGGGGAGGACGCCCAGGAGCCGACGCCCGCCCGCTGAGCGGACGTACGGCCCCGGGCCCTCCCTGCCCCTCCCGGGCCCTGCCTGCCCCTCCCGGGCCCTCCCTGCCCCTCCCGGGCCCTCCCTGCGCCGTCAGGAGTCCCGGAGGAACGCCCCCGTCCGTGACGCGCTCACCCGCGCGATGTCGTCCGGCGTCCCCTCGGCCACGATCTCGCCGCCCGCGGCGCCGCCCGCGGGCCCGAGGTCGACCACCCAGTCCGCGGCGCGGATGACATGGACGTCGTGCTCGACGGTGACGACGGTGTTGCCGGCGTCCACCAGCCGCTGGAGCACGTCCATCAGCCGTGCGGTGTCGGCGACATGGAGACCGGTGGTCGGTTCGTCGAGCAGGTACAGCGTGCGGCCGGTGGCGCGCTGGCCGAGCTCCTTCGCGAGTTTGATCCGCTGGGCCTCACCGCCCGACAGCGTCGTGGCAGGCTGCCCGAGCTGCAGATAGCCGAGCCCGACGTCGTGCATGCGCCGCAGCCGCGTGGCTGCACCCGGCACGTCGGCGAAGACTCCGAGCGCTTCCTCGACGGTCATCCGCAGGACCTGCGCGATGTCGTGGCCCCGGTAGCGCGCGCCGAGCACCTCACCGCCGAAGCGGCGTCCCCCGCAGGCGGGGCAGCGCACCTCGACATCGGGCAGGAAGTGCATCTGTACGCTGAGGACACCCGAGCCCGCGCAGCGCTCGCACCGGCCGCCGGGGGTGTTGGGCGAGAAGTGCTTGGCGGTCAGGCCGCGTTCGCGTGCGGCGGGTGTGGCGGCGAAGGCTTCGCGTATCGGTGTGAAGGCGTCCGAGTACGTGGCGGCGTTCGAGCGGGGAACACGGCTGACGGGCTGCTGGTCGATGGTCACGATCTTGTCGATGTGCTCCCAGCCCTCGACACCGTCGTGCGGACCGGGTCTCTCGCCCGCATCGTGGAAGTGCCTGCGGCCCGCGCGGTCGAGGACGTCGAAGAGCAGCGAGGACTTGCCCGACCCCGACGGGCCGGTCACCGCGACCAGCAGCCCCAGAGGCAGCCGGGCGGTGACGTTCCTGAGGTTGTGCGCCCGCGCCCCGCGCACGACCAGTGACCTGCCGTCGCCCTTGCGCGGAGCCGCCGGTACGGGCATGGCGATCCGGCCCGACAGACAGTCGGCCGTGGGAGACCCGGCGTGCGCGGCGACCTCCTCCGGCGTGCCCGCGGCCACGATGCGCCCGCCGTCCCGCCCGGCGCCCGGACCGACGTCGACGACGTGGTCGGCGGCGCGCAGAATCTCCAGGTCGTGCTCGATGACGAGCACCGTGTTGCCCAAGTCGCGCAGCCGCCGCAGCACTTCGACCAGGCGTGCGCCGTCGGAGGGATGCAGGCCGATGGTGGGTTCGTCGAGTACGTACAGCACGCCGGTGAGTCCGGAGCCGAGCAGTGCCGCGAGGCGCAGACGCTGGGCCTCTCCGGCCGACAGGCTGGGCGTGGCCTGCTCCAGCGTCAGATATCCCACCCCGACGGCGACCAGCCGGCGTACGCGTTCCCGCAGGTCGGCCACGACCGGTTCGGTGACGGACTCCTCCTGGGCGGTGCCCTTCTCGTGCAGGGCGTCGATCCATGTCGCGAGTTCATCCAGCGGAAGGCGGGCGGCGTCGACGATGGTCAGCCCGTCGACGGTGACGGTGCGGCTCGACGCCCGCAGCCGTGTGCCCTCGCAGTCCGGGCAGACCTGCTTGACCAGCGCCTGCTCGGTCTTCTCCCTGTAGTCGGTGTCGTCGATGCGTTCGGCGTACCGCCGCAGCATGCTCGTCACGACTCCCTCGAAGCGTCCGCCGGAGACCGTGGCGGGCGGCGCGGTCAGGGGGAAGTGCCCCCGGAAGCGCGGGCTGTCGACGCCGTGCAGCAGCAGGTCGCGCTGTGGGCCGGTCAGCCGATCCACCGGAGTGTCCGCGTCGAAGGTGAACCCGTAGTGCCGTGCGGCCGCCTCGAGGACCGGGATGTTGTGGGCGGTCAGGGCGGGACGCCAGGCGAGGACTGCGCCTCCAGCGACGCTCCGCCCGTGGTCGACGAGGCGGTGCGCGTCGGCCTGGAAGACGGTGCCGAGGCCGGTGCAGCCGGGGCAGGCGCCGGCGGGCTTGTTGAAGGAGAAGTCGCCCATCACCATCGCCCGCACGTGCTTCCCGCACTGCGGACACGGCACGGCGGGACCTTCGTCCCAGCTCCCGTCCTCATCCTCGGGTTCACCGCCGGGCGGTGACCCGCCCTCGCCGTCGGGGAGTTCGTCCCCTCCGACGTGGAAGGCGGGCGGAAGGTCCGTGCCGCAGGCGGGGCACGGACGGCGGCCGATGCGCGCCCACAGCAGACGCAGATACGTGAACACCTCGGTGACGGTGCCGACCGTCGACCGCGGGCTGCGGTTGCTCAGATGCTGGTCGACGCTGATCGAGGGCGACAGACCGGTGATCGAGTCGACCGACGGCTTGCTGACGAAGCCGGTGACCATGCCCAGCGACTCCAAGTACTGGCGCTGGCCCTCCCGGTGCAGCGTGTCGAAGGCGAGGGTGGACTTGCCCGAGCCGGACAGGCCCGTCAGCACGACGAGCGAGTTCTTGGGGACGGAGAGGGAGATGTTCTTCAGGTTGTGCAGGCGCGCGCCCTCGATGCGGATCGAGTCGTCCGGCCGGCGCGCGGAGGGAGTCGGACGGTCGTCTTCCTTGGCGGAATCCTTCACGGCATCCATGCCTTCAAGTTTCTCATTGAAGTACCTGTTGAGACTTTTTCGCCAACAGGCCGCGGCATTGAGGGAATGGGTGCGGATAACCTTCAACACCCGGGTGCAATCGGGCCGCTGGACGGCAGGGACAGCAGGGACAGCAGGGACAGCAGGACGGCAGGGACAGCAGGGCGGCAGGGACAGCAGGACGGGAGGGGCGGCCGGTGAGCAGTGAGGAGAAGGGGCTGCGGCCCGTCGATCTGGCACGCGAGGCGGGTGTGTCGAGCCAGCAGGTCCGCAACTACGAGGCGGCAGGCGTCCTTCCGCCCGCCGCGCGTACCGCGTCCGGCTACCGCAGGTTCACCGGCTCTCACCGCCGTGCCCTGCTCACCCACCGGGCTCTGGTGCGGGGCTACGGCCCGCACGCCGCCCAGGAGATCATGAGAGCCGTCCACGCCGGCGACCTTCCCGCCGCGCTCGCTCTCGTCGACGCCGCGCACGCGGCGCTGCACGAGCAGCGGCTCTCCCTGCGTGCGGCGAGCCGTGCGCTGGAGGAGATCGCACGGCGCCGGCCGGACGAGGCGGCGGTGCCGCGCTCCGGCATGCGCATCGGGGAGCTGGCCGCACACATCGGCGTACGGACGTCCGCGCTGAGGGTGTGGGAGTCCGCGGGGCTGCTGGCCCCCCGGCGCGAGGCGGGCACCCGGTACCGCCGCTTCGGCGCGGCCGACGTGCGTGACGCGCTGCTCGTCAGCACGCTCCGGCAGAGCCGCTATCCGCTGCTCCGCATCCGCGCCGTCCTGGACGACCTACGCGCCACGGGCAGCCGCGACGCTCTCCGCGCGGCGATCGCTCAGCGGGGCACGGAGCTGGACCGGCGGACCGCGGCCATGCTCGAAGGCGCCGGAGCCCTGCACGGCTACACTGCTGACCGGCGCGGACCGTGCGTGAGTTGACACCGCCGCACGGCCCGTGCCGCGACCGGGCCGTGCGCGGTTCGGCGGCGTTTCAGCCGGGCGGCTGCGCGTACCCGGAGATCTCCCCGGGGTCACGGGGCCCGGGGCCGACGTAGCGGGCCGAGGGCCGCACCAGCCGCCCCGTGCGCTTCTGCTCCAGGATGTGCGCGGACCAGCCGGCCGTACGGGCGCAGGTGAACATCGAGGTGAACATGTGCGCGGGCACCTCCGCGAAGTCCAGCACGATCGCCGCCCAGAACTCCACGTTGGTCGCCAGCACACGGTCGGGCCGGCGGCTGTGCAGCTCCGCCAGCGCCGCGCGCTCCAGCGCCTCGGCGACCTCGTAGCGCGGCGCGCCCAGCTCCTTGGCCGTACGGCGCAGCACACGCGCCCTCGGGTCCTCGGCCCGGTAGACCCGGTGGCCGAAGCCCATCAGGCGTTCGCCGCGGTCGAGTTGGCGTTTGACGAAGCTCTCCGCGTCGCCCGTGCGCTCGATCTCCTCGATCATGCCGAGCACACGCGAGGGCGCGCCGCCGTGCAGCGGTCCCGACATGGCGCCGACCGCGCCCGAGAGAGCGGCCGAGACGTCGGCCCCGGTGGAGGCGATGACGCGCGCGGTGAACGTGGAGGCGTTCATGCCGTGTTCGGCCGCCGAGGTCCAGTAGGCGTCGACGGCGGCCACGTGCTTGGGGTCGGGCTCGCCCCGCCAGCGCCGCATGAACCGTTCGACGACCGTGTCCGCCTTGTCGATCTCCTGCTGCGGCACCATCGGCACGCCCTGTCCGCGTGCGGACTGCGCGACGTACGAGAGCGCCATCACGGCGGCACGCGCCAGGTTGTCCCG
Organism: Streptomyces sp. TAA204; assembly: GCF_000424965.1. Classification (NCBI taxonomy): domain Bacteria; kingdom Bacillati; phylum Actinomycetota; class Actinomycetes; order Kitasatosporales; family Streptomycetaceae; genus Streptomyces; species Streptomyces sp. TAA204. The sequence goes on along the minus strand of NZ_AUKW01000001.1, from coordinate 426,943 downwards.
CGCCTCCTCGGCGTCGATGTCCAGCAGCGGCCTGAGCCCCCACACCGGGGCGAGCAGCGCCAGAGCCGACTGCACATCCACCCGGATGTCGCCGGAGTGGACGGGGATGGGGAACGGTTCGGCCGGAGGCAGCCCGGGGTTGAACCCGCCGTCGACCAGCAGCCCCCACACGTTGCCGAAGGAGACGTGCCCCACCAGATCCTCGATGTCCACGCCTCTGTAGCGCAGCGAGCCGCCCTCCTTGTCGGGTTCGGCGATCTCCGTCTCGAACGCGACGACTCCTTCGAGTCCGGGTACGAAGTCGGACATCAGGCGGCTCCTCATGAGGTTGTCGGCAGACAGTGCTGCGGTCTCTGCGGCGGCAGCGCGGCCGTGGCCCGGCCGGCTGCCCGTCCCTGGCTGTGCGGGGCGGGACGTGACGTGACGGTTCCGCCGCCGCGCGGTGCGGCTGGCGGACCTGCGTCCCGAGGGCGCTCATGCCCGGTGGAGCGGGCGGTCATCCGCACGCTCCACCGGAAACGGTGATCCTTTGTCCGGGGGCGCAGAGGCCGGACAGCCGATTTTGGGGGGTCCGCCACATGCGGGGGAAGGGTGAGTTCAGGCACACGTTCCGGGGCGGCGTCCATGCGGGTGCTGCCGTCAACGCCGCGATGTGCCGTGTTGCAAGATGAGGGCGTGTCCGATGCTGACGATGACGCCGCCCCCAGTACGCCGCCGGCCCTCCTCGACCCCGCCGCGATGCGCGCCCTCTACCGTGCCGAAGGGCTCTCGGAGGCGGACCTCGCGCCCGATCCGTACGGCCAGTTCGCCCGGTGGTTCACCGACGCGGCAGCCGCCGGACTGCACGAGCCCAACGCGATGATCGTCTCGACGGCCGACGCCCGGGGACGGCCCAGCTCCCGCACGGTGCTGATGAAGCAGTACGACGAGCGCGGCTTCGTCTTCTTCACCAACTACGGCTCCCGCAAGGGCCGGGAGCTGGAGGTCAACGCCCACGCCTCGCTGCTCTTCCCCTGGCACCCCATCGCCCGCCAGGTCATCGTCTCGGGCACCGCCGAGCGCATCGGGCGGGACGAGACGGTCGCCTACTTCCGTACCCGGCCGCACGGCTCCCAGCTGGGGGCCTGGGCGAGCGAGCAGTCCTCGCGGGTGGCCTCACGGGGTGAACTCGACAGACTCTACGAGCAGCTCGCCGACCGCTACCCCGAGGGCGAGGACGTACCCGCGCCGCCGGGCTGGGGCGGCTTCCGGGTGCGTGCGGAGACGGTCGAGTTCTGGCAGGGGCGCGAGAACCGGCTGCACGACAGACTGCGCTACGTACGCACGGAGGGCGCGCAGGGGCCGGAGGGACCGGGCGGCCCGGACGGCTCGGACGGCTGCTGGACGGTCGACCGTCTCTGCCCGTGAACGCAGACGGCCCGCGGGCTGCTCCGCTCGCCGTGGCGAACGGCGCCGGTCGGACGAGTCCGACGAGCCCGCGGGCCGGGTGACTGCATTGAGATTGGCCGGCGACACCGGCGTCACACTGTGGCGTCGGCGCTAGGCCGCAGCCACCTCACGCGTCCGGGTGTGCTTCATCTACCGGATCACCTCCTTTCTCGTGTGCACCGCACGTTAGGCAGCGCCGCGCACGGCCGCAAGCGATTTCGGGGCCGCAACGATTTCGTGGAACCCCGTGTGCGCTGCGTCACGTTCGAGTTGAATGATCCCTGCGCGCAGCGGCAGGCAGCGGTGATCGCGCGTCGAGCTGGGGGTGATTGGTTGTCCGCTCAATTCAAGACCCACGCATCCTCGTCGTCCGACGGTGACGACGACGGCGGGCCCGACGACGAACTGCTGCTGGCCGCCCTTCTGGACGGCATGGACGCCGCGCTCTGCGCCTTCGACGCGGACGGCGTCGTCACTCACTGGAACCGCGAGGCCGAACGCATCCTCGGCTGGACCCAGCAGGAAGCCGTCGGCCGCAAGGGTCTGGCCGGGTGGGCGCTGCGAGAGGCCGACGCCGAGGCCGTGGAGGCGCGGCTGCTGGGCGCCATGCACGCCCCCGGGCGTCAGGTCCACGAGTTCGCGCTGCTGAAGAAGGACGGCGGGCGGGTTCTCGTACGCACCCAGTCCTCCGGCGTCTCCGGCGCGGACGGCCGTCCGACGGGCGTCTACTGCGCGTTCAGCGAAGTGCACACCCAGATCGACCTGGAGCGCTCCATCGCACTGAGCGAAGGGCTCTTCGAGGAAGCGACCTGGGGCGTGGTCCTGGTCGACGCGGACCTGCGTCCCGCCGTGGTCAACGTCTCGGCGGGGAACGCCTTCCGCGTCTCACGCGCGGCGATGCTCGGACGGCCGCTGGGTGAGCTGATCGACCGGGGAGCGGAGGAGCTGGAGGGCGCCCTGCAGCACGTGCTGGCGGAAGGCCCGCCGTCCGCGCCGTCGGAGATTTGGGTGACGCTGCGGCCGGGCAGCCGTACGGCCCCCGACGAGCCCGGCGCCGAAGCGGGCGCGGGCGGCACCGGCGCCGCCCGGTGCTGGCGCAGCGGCTTTCTGCGGCTGGCCTCACCGCTGGCCGAGGAGCCGGTGCCGCTGGGGGTGGCATGGCTCTTCCAGGACGTCACCGAGTCCAAGCGCGCCGAGCAGGAGGCAGCACGGCTGCGCTTCCGCGACAACCAGCTCCACCGGGCCGCCCGTGCCGCCGCCGAGAGCGAGGACCCGATGGAGGCGGCCACGATCCATCTCGACTTCGCCCTGGCGGGGTTCGCCGACCACGCCCTGCTGGACCTCGTCCTGCCTCCCTGCGGGGACGGCACCGCCGGCGCCGGCGAGGATGCCGGGAGCGTCGAGAGCGCCGAGGGCGCTGTCGACGCCGGCACGCGGGGGAGCGCCGACGAGTCCGCCGCCGCGGCGCGGCTGGTGCGTGCGGCGGTCACGCCGGCCTCCGGTCCGGGACCGCTGCCCGCCCCTCAGAGCGGCCTTCCCAGCGGTATCCCCGTGGGCTACGCGGAGGGTCACCCGGTGCTGCAGGCGTACGCGCGCTGCGGTTCGGTCCGCGCGAGTGTCGGCAGCGTCGCTCCGGCCGGCGGTGAGGGCGGCGCGGGCGGTGGTGGCGTGCCGGAAGGGTGGGCCGCGGCCCGCAAGTGGCCGGAGGGCACGAGGCACGGACTGTGCGCGGTGCTGCGCAGCCGTGGCCGCACCCTGGGTGTGGTGACGTTCCTGCGCGGCGCGAGCCGCCGTTCCTTCGACCGTACGGACGCCGCGTACGCCGAGGACATCGCGGTACGCATCGGAGCGGTGGTCGACCTGGCGCAGACGGATGCGCGGGGGCGGGGGCAGGGCGGCTCCGGGGGCTGAGCGGCGGGGCGCCGGCCGTCGGCCGGGCCGTGGGGGAGGCGGTGCCGGCAGGCCCGTCAGCTGTGGAAGATCCGGTCGGCGTACCGCTTCATGACGCCCTCGTTCCACGCGTGGCCGCCGTCGACGTTCCCGGAGCGCAGCATCGGCACCTCGGCGCCGCTCGCGGCCAGATCGCTCACGGCGGTCGCGACCACTGCCTGCATCAGCGCGCTGGTGACCACGGTCGACGCGGGTGCGAAGGGGGCGGGGACGCCCTCGGCCGTCAGTTCCGCGTCGCCGACGGCTATGTGGCTGTCCAGGACGATGTCGCAGTGGTCCTTGAGGAAGGTGCCGGACGAGTGCCGGGAGACGGTGTCCCGGGTGTAGGCGACGGAGGTCAGGCCGACGACGCTCAGCCCGAGCGAGCGCGCGTGCGCCGCCATCTCCACCGGCAGCGCGTTGCGGCCGGAGAGGGATATGACGAACAGCAGGTCGCCCGCGCGCACGGGGGCGGCGTCGAGCACGGCGGTGGCCAGGCCGTCCACGCGCTCCAGCGCGCTCCCGAGCGTGGCGGGGCGTACGTCGACTCCCACCGCACCCGGTACGGGGAGCAGATTCATCACCGCGAGACCGCCCGCGCGGTAGACGACGTCCTGGGCGGGGAGCGAGGAGTGGCCCGCTCCGAAGGCGAAGACGCGTCCGCCCTCCGCGACGGTGCGGGCGAGCAGCGCGCCCGCCTCGGCCACGGACTCCGCCTCCAGCTCTCCGACCTGCTGGAGCAGGGCCGCCGCGGCGTCGAAGAAGTCGCTCGCCGGTGTGCTGTCACTCATCCCGCAGGTCCCCTCGCCCTCGTCCCGCCGGGGAGGCGGGCGGGCCTCCGTCCGCGGCCCCGGTGCTCGCCGCGGTCACGGTGAGGTCTGGACCACTGCCTTGTCAAGAGAGCATCTCGTACACGGAGGGACGGTTGTCCCTCCGATGCGTCAGAATTGGAGCAGGGGCCACCCGCACGAACCGACGAGGGGCACGCATGTCCGGACTGATCGACACCACGGAGATGTATCTCCGCACCATTCTGGAGCTGGAGGAGGAAGGCGTCGTTCCCATGCGTGCCCGTATCGCCGAGCGCCTCGACCAGAGCGGCCCCACCGTGAGTCAGACGGTGGCGCGCATGGAGAGGGACGGGCTGGTCAAGGTCGCCGGGGACCGTCATCTGGAGCTGACGGACGAGGGGCGGCGGCTGGCCACGCGCGTCATGCGCAAGCACCGCCTGGCCGAGTGCCTGCTCGTCGACGTGATCGGCCTGGAGTGGGAGCAGGTCCACGCGGAGGCGTGCCGCTGGGAGCATGTGATGAGCGAGGCGGTCGAGCGCCGTGTGCTGGAGCTGCTGCGCCACCCCACCGAGTCGCCGTACGGCAACCCCATCCCCGGACTGGAGGAGCTGGGTGAGGAGGCGGAGGCGGAGGCGTTCCTGGACGACAGCATGGTCAGCCTGACGGACCTGGGGGCGGAGGGCGACGGCAAGACCGTCGTCGTACGGCGCATCGGCGAGCCGATCCAGATGGATTCCCAGCTGATGTACACGCTGCGGCGGGCCGGTGTGCAGCCCGGCGCCGTGGTGAGTGTGAACGCCGGGGCGACCGGCGGTGTGCAGATCGGCAGCAGCGGGGAGGCGGCCGAACTGGATTCGGACATCGCGGCGCACGTGTTCGTGGCGCGGCGCTGAGTTCCCTGGACGGACGCTGCCCGGCGCTGCTGCCGGTGCCGGCGGCCGGGCCGTGGGGCGTATCCGGCTCGAAGCGGAGTATCTTCCCAAACAGCCCCGGTGGTACGAAAGTTGCGGTAGACCGAGGGCCCAAGCATCCGGCGTTCGACGCTGCGTGTGCGTGTACGGGCGGAGGGGAGCCGTGATGGACCGGGCGGAGCGGGGCTGCGGGGCGGGAGGCGGGGCCGCTTTCTCCCGCGGCGGCGGAGGCGGTGACCTTCCGGGGCGAAGAGCCTGCCGGAAGTCGTGTCGGTGGAGACCGCCCGGGGGAGCCGCCCCGGCGGCTGCTCGAAGAACCCTGGTTCGCGGGGCCGTCGACGAGGGCCCCGGCGCCTTCGGCAGCCGGGGCCCCGCCTCCCCTCGTCCCCCGGGGGCGACCCGGAGCCCCGAGCTCTCAGGGTCGGCCCTCCTCCCGGTAGCTGTCTCCCCGTGGCCTCGGTGGCCAACCTTCGAGCGCGGTCACTCGAAAGTAGGGGTTTCTCCACGACGACGGCGTGTTCGAATAGAAGTTCGATAGCGTGGCGGAGCGGGCAGACGGAATGGGGGTGCCAGGACGCATGGTGCGACGGATCAACGTGACTGGTTCGAACGGACTCCGGCTCGCCGCCTGGGAGTTCGCGGACCCGCCCAAGGGCAGCTCCGACCCGGGAGAGGCGCGGGGGAAGGCCGTGGGCGCGGGTGCGGCGCTCCGGCCCGGGCGCCCGGCCGCCCGTACGGGGACCTCCGCGCGCGACGCCGGTGCACCCGGGGACGGAGAGGCGGAAGAGGCCCCGAAAGGCGTGCTGTTACTGCACGGGCTGATGGGCCGTGCGGCGCACTGGGCCGACACCGCCCGCTGGCTCTCGGGGCGGTACCGCGCCGTCGGCCTCGACCAGCGCGCCCACGGGCGCAGCGACAGCCCCTTAGACGGCGACTTCGCACGGGAGTCCTTCGTCCGCGACGCGGAGGCCGCGATCGAACAGCTCGGTCTGGCCCCGCTCGCACTCGTCGGTCACTCGATGGGTGCCCTCACCGCCTGGCAGCTCGCGGCGAAGCGGCCGGACCTCGTGCACGCGCTGGTCATCTGCGACATGAAGGCCTCCGCTCTGGGTGAGCAGTCGCAGCGTGAGTGGGAGCAGTGGTTCGCCTCCTGGCCGGTGCCCTTCGCCACGCTCGCGGACGTCCGCAAGTGGTTCGGCGAGGAGGACCCCTCGCTGGAGCGGCCGCTGCCGTCCAGGGGCGACTTCTTCGCCGAGGTGATGGCGGAGGCGGAGGACGGCTGGCGGCCGGTCTTCTCCCGCCGTCAGATGCTCGCGGTGCGCGAGGCGTGGGTGCACGACGCGCACTGGGACGAGTTGGCCCGCGTCACCTGCCCCACGCTCGTCGTACGGGCCGTCGACGGTGAACTGGGGCGCGCGGAGGCGCAGGAGATGGTGCGGGTGCTTCCGCGCGGCATCTACGCGGAGGTGCCGGAGGGCGGTCATCTCATGCACCTGGAACAGCCGGCCGACTGGCGCCGCGTCGTCGAACCGTTCCTGCAGGCCGTGCTTCCCCCGAACGGCTGAGGTCCCTCCCTCTCCTCCCCGGACCTCCCCCCTGGACCTCCCCTGGCCATCCCCCTGGGCCTCCCCCCGGTACGGCCGCCGGGAGGAGTGCCGCCAGGAGCGCCGTGGACGGTCGGGGGCGCACCGGTGGGCGCCGCCGGTGCGGCCCGGGGCGTACGGGTACATGCGTGGGGGCGCACGGTCAGATGCCCGGCGTGAGGGGGAATCACCACTTCGGCGCACAGTGCCGCGAAGTGCCTGTGTGGGCCGGACCGTGGGCAAATGTCCCGGTCAGTGATCATTCGGTGTCGTTCCTCCAGGGAGGATCATGGCCGCCAGGCCGCCGGCCGCTCGGCAGTCCAACGAAAGGCTCCAGGCACTCATCCAGGAGGCCGGCTGCTCCAATGCCGGGCTGGCCAGACGCGTCAACGTGTGCGGTGCGGAGCACGGCCTGGACCTGCGGTACGACAAGACCTCCGTCGCCCGCTGGCTGCGGGGGCAGCGGCCGCGCGGCCGCGCGGCTCTCGTCATCTCCGAGGCGCTCGGACGCAAGCTGGGGCGCACGGTCACCCTGGAGGAGATCGGCATGGACGGCGTCGGGGGTGCCGCGTCACGTGTCGGCCTCTCCTTCCCGCACGCCGTCGCCGCCGCCGTCGAGCAGGTCTGCGAGCTGTGGCGCTGCGACGCGGGACGGAGCGGAGCCCTGTGCGGGCCGGCCGGTTCCGTCTCCGTCCTCGTGGAGCCCAGCCGCGACTGGCTCGTCACCCCGCCGGACGTCCATGTCGCGCGGGATGCCGGCGCGAGGGTGGGAATGTCCGACGTGGCGGCGGTGCGGGCGACGACCTGCTCCCTGGCGCAGCTCGACCACCGCTTCGGCGGGGGCCACGTCCGTCCTGTCGTCGTGCACTACCTCAACAGCGTCGTCTCCGGGCTGCTGACGGGCTCGTACACGGAGGCGGTGGGGCGCGCCCTGTTCGCCGCTGCGGCGCGGCTGACCGAACTCGCGGGCTACACGGCCCTCGACACGGGCCGGGCGGGCCTGGCCCAGCGCTGCTACGTACAGGCGCTGCGGCTGGCGCAGGCGGCGGACGACCGCGCACTCGGCGGGTACGTGCTGGCCGCCGGCATGAGCCACCTGGCCGCCTCTCTCGAGGACCCGCGTGAGGTGGCCCAGCTGGCCCGTACGGCGCAGCAAGGGACGAGGGGGCTCGTGACGCCGCGTACGCTCGCGATGTTCTGTGCCGCACAGGCGCGGGGGCACGCCCTGACGGGGGACGGACGTGCCTTCCGTGAGTGCGCCGGTGAGGCGCTCTCGGCGATGGAGCAGGCGGAGGCGGGGGCCGCGACGGATGGCGACCCGGCGTGGATCGCACACTTCGACCGCGCCTGTCTGGCCGGCGAACTGGCCCACTGCCACCGGGACCTGGGCCGGCCGCGGGAGACGGCCGAGCGGGCGGAGGAGGCGCTGGCGGGGTGTCCGCCCAGCCGCGTGCGGCGGCGTGCCGTCGGGCTGCTGCTGCTGGCGTCCGCGCAGGCGCACATGCGTGAGCTTGAACACGCCTGCCGAACCGGGACGAAAGCGGCGGAACTGCTCGCAACGCTGCGCTCCAGCCTGGGGTGTGAGTACCTGGAGGATCTTCGTCGGCAACTTGTGCCTTTTGTGAAGGAGCCGGTCGTGCGGGAGTTCCTGGCGCGAGTGGATCATCTCGCGATGGATTAAGGGCGGTTATGTTCGCTTCTGCTCCTTATCTGAGGTGAAGGGTTGGTGTCACCCCATCAGCTGCGTGGTCGAGCATCCGAGCGACCCGGTAGCGTGACCCGACGTTCCGGTAGCCAGGTTGATCGAGGAGCCCCGGGTGACAGCGCAGAGCGGACGCGGTCAGGGCGACAAGCCCCTCTATGAGGGTGTCGTGCTGCCGGCGAACGGCGAGCCGTGGACCCCCGAACAGCAGCGACAGGCCGCCCAGTCACAGATGCAGCCCCCCTCCGGGCAGCCGTGGGGCGACCCCTGGGGGCCGCAGCCGGCTCACACGTTCCCCGAGTACTCCGCCGGACCGCCACCCCTGCCTCCGCACGCCCCCGCCGAGCCGCCAGCCGTCAGTCCGCCGCAGCACGCGCTGCCGGAGAGCGCGGACGGTGCGGGCCCCGCTCCCCGGGGCAGGCACCGCGGGGGCGGTACGGGGGCTTCGGAGGGCATGCTCTCCCAGGGGATGCCGCCGCCCGGTGCCCCGCACGGCGGTCAGTCCCTCTACGGGGACTCCCACTTGCCGCCTCCGCCCGCTCAGCCACCACCGCAGGCACCGCCGCCACCGCAGGTGCCGCCGCAGCCTTACACGGCGGGAGAGACGCCCTTCGCGCAGCAGCCGTTCGCCGGCGGGGCCGATGCGACGCAGATGCTGCCGCCTCAACAGGGCCTGTCCGCACAGGACTACACCGCCGCGCAGCCCTCGCAGCCGCCGTCACTCTCCGCGAGCGACGCCACCCAGTACATACCCCCCGTCACCGACGGGCCCCAGCCCGGACAGCACTCCGTGCCGCAGCCGGGACCTCCGCCTCCCGCCGGGGACGCCGAGGCGACGCAGATGCTGCCGCCGCAGTCCGGGGCGGCCCAGGACGCCGAATCGACGACGATGCTCCGTTCGCCGCTGCCGCCCGAGAGACGCGGCGGCTCCGGTGCGTACGGCGCGGACCAGGGCGACGGGCAACCGCGGCAGACTCCCGCGGAGTTCGACCGTCTCTTCCGGGCGGAGCCCGCCCGGCCGGCTGCCGCGGGCGCCGACGAACCCGGCTCGACGCAGAGCCTGCCCGTCTTCGACGCCGCCGTCGCGGGGCAGGGCCCGAACGCACGGAACGGCGGCGGGGGTTCCGGCCCGTACGAGCCGCAGGGCCGTGCCGCCCGCCGTAACGCCGAGCGGGGCGGGGCCTCCCGGATGTCTCCCGTCGTGCTGATCGCCATCGGTGTCGTGCTCATCGCGGGTATCGGCGTGGCCGCGGGCGCCGCCCTGAGCGGCGGGGGCGAGGGGGAGAAGGCCAAGAGCGAGGCGTCCTCGCCCAACTCCGGTGAGAAGAAGTCCTCCGCCGCTGTCGACCCCGCCGAGGCGCAGGCCGAGGAGCTCGACAAGCTTCTCGCCGACAGCAACAACAGCCGTACGGCTGTTGTCCGTTCGGTGGAGAACATCAAGGCGTGCAAGAAGCTCGGCAAGGCCGCCGCCGATCTGCGTGCCGCGGCCCAGCAGCGCAACGGGCTCGTGACCCGGCTCGGTGACCTGGAGACCGACGCGATCCCCGCCAGCACGAAGCTGAGGTCAGCTCTGACGCGGGCGTGGAAGTCCTCAGCCTCCGCCGACAACCACTACGCGGCGTGGGCGGATCAGACCGCGGGCAAGAAGGGCTGCCGCAAGGGCAAGGCGCGGGTGACCTCGCACACGGGTCTGGGCACGCGTGCCAGCGGCGAGGCGACCACCGCCAAGAGGGAGGCGGCCGGGCTGTGGAATCCCACGGCCGAGAAGTACGGCCTGAAGAAGCGGGAGTTCGGCCAGCTGTGACGTGGCGCGGCGAGCCGCCGCGCTTTCAGGAGGCGTCGGCTCCGCGCTCCAGCGTCTCCCGCACGTCGACGAAGCCCTTGTGCACCGCCGTCAGCTTCCCGTCACGGACACGCTGGTAGGTCACCATCGCGTTGACGAGGCGCGGGAAGTCGCGGGCGGCGAGCATGTTGTCGTAGCCCCAGTTCAGCTTCGGCGTCAGCCCGCCCGTCCCGACCGGTTCACCGCGGTCCAGGGCCAGCCGTACGGACTTGGCGGTGGCGGCCTCACCGTCCAGCGACTCCAGGACATGGCGCAGCACCGTGTAGGCGACCCATGTGGTCTGCACGCCCGGGTCGGAGTCCTGGACCCGGTTGTCCCCGAAGGCGTGCCGCTCGATGACGCCCTTCATCCGGTTCCAGCGGGCGTCGTCCGCCGAGGGGTACCAGCCCGTCGCGTACGCGCCCTCCAGCGGGCTGCTCCGCCCTCCGGACCGGTCCACCAGGGACTGCCGCACACTGCCCAGCACCGACGCCGTGCGCACCCGCGGGGAGTCCTCGCGCAGCCTGCGGAAGGCGTCGAAGAAGGTGTCGGTACGTCCGCCCAGAACGGCGGTGACGCACGGTCCGGACGCCTCGCCGCCGCCCTCGGCCTGCCCCTGCGCACCGCCGGAGGCATCGGCACCCTCCAGTGCCCGGCGTGCCTGCCGGGAGTACGCGGAGGCGTCCTCCGGTGCCCGTACGTCCGTGACGGGGCCGGTGCCGCTGCCCTCGAGGCCGGCGTTGATCAGCCTGGGGAGCTGGTCGCCCGCGATGGTGTCCGGCCGGACCAGGGAGACGTGCGAGCAGTCGCCGGCGGCGAGCTGGCGTCCGTTGCCCGCGATGAGGGCCGGCACTCCGCCGTTGACGGGGTAGGACAGCGGGCTGGTGAACTCCTGGTGCGCCACGCCGTAGCCGCCGATGTAGGGGATGCCCCAGCGCTCCAGCGTGGACATGAAGGAGCGGCCGTGCTGGCTGTAGGAGCCCACGACCGCGATCACGTCCTCCTCCACGGCACGGTTCGCGCAACGGGCCGCGCGCACCGTGTCGTTGTGGTCGTTGCAGGTGAGCACCTGCAGGCGGCGGCCGTCGATGCCGCCCTCCGCGTTGACCCAGCGCGCGTACGCGCGCGCCATCGCCGGCATACCGGGCATGTTCGTGGCCTTGGTGCCCTGCGGTGCCCACGTCATCACCTTGAGCGGCCCGTCCTCCGCCCCGGCGGCGGAGGGCAGCACGCCGCAGCCGCTCAGCGCGACGGCGCAGGCGGTGACGGTGGCGGTGGCGGCTGCGGAGCGAAGAAGGCCGGAGCGGCGACGGACAGTCATGCCACCGCACGATTCCGGGCCGTCCGTAACGTGTGCGTCACGGACGGCCAACTCCGCGTGACCCGGGGGTGAACACCGGGCCCCCGGCCGGGAGGCCGTGGGGGGAACGTATGGTCGATGGTCATGCAGCAAGGTTCTGTGAACTCTTCCCGCCGCGGGCCCCGGTCCACCACCATGGAGACCATGCCCGTCCATGACATGCCCTGGTGGCGCTGGCGCAGCAATGTGCGCTCCGCGCTTCACATGCTCTCCGACCCCGCGTTCCAGCAGGAGTGCTGGGCCACAGGCCGGCCCGGCTACGGCGACGTCACCGACGCCGTGTACCGCCTCGTCGAGGACACCTGGCTGGACAACTGGTCGGCGGAGAAGTACGTCGGCACGATCTTCCGTGACTCGCAGGAGGCCGCGCTCGTCGACACCGCCGTGCTGCGGGTGCTGCGCATCATGCACCAGGTCGGCGCCGACGCCCCCGTGGTCTCCTACATGGAGCACCACGGCTGGCCCGAAGCGGTACGGGCCGCGCGTGACGCGCACGTACGGCTGGCCACGAACGACGAGGAGAACCCGGACGAGCCGCCGCGCTCGCTCGACGTGCTGGCGGCCATGCTGCATTCCGTCTGAACGCCACCCCCGAGGACCTCCTGGCGCCGGTCATGACCGCGCGAAGGGTGTGCCAGGCTTGACCCCATGAGCCAGCCGCACGCCGCCCGCGCAGAGCACGACGCTGCCGCGAACAGCCCCGACGACCCCGCCCGCCGCGAGCAGGAGGAGCTGACGGAGGGGGAGGAGCCGGCCGGCCGGCGCGGACAGTACATCCTCACGCTGTCGTGCCCGGACAAGCAGGGCATCGTGCACGCGGTCTCCAGCTATCTGTTCATGACCGGCTGCAACATCGAGGACAGTCAGCAGTTCGGTGACCACGACACCGGACTGTTCTTCATGCGCGTCCACTTCTCGGCCGACGCCGGGGTCACGGTGGAGAAACTGCGGGCGAGCTTCACGGCGATCGGCGACTCCTTCCAGATGGACTGGCAGATGCACCACGCCGGTGAGCGGATGCGGGTCGTGCTGATGGTCAGCCGGTTCGGCCACTGCCTCAACGACCTGCTCTTCCGCTCGCGCAGCGGCGCCCTCCCGGTGGAGATCGCCGCGGTGGTCTCCAACCACACCGACTTCGCCGAACTCGTCGGCTCCTACGGCGTCCCCTTCCACCACATTCCGGTGACCAAGGACGGCAAGGAGGAGAGTGAGGCCCGGCTGCTGCGCCTCGTCGAGGACGAGAGGGTCGAACTGGTCGTCCTGGCCCGCTACATGCAGGTCCTCTCCGACAACCTGTGCAAACAGCTCGCCGGCCGGATCATCAACATCCACCACTCGTTCCTGCCCAGTTTCAAGGGCGCACGGCCCTACCACCAGGCGCACGCCCGCGGCGTCAAGCTGATCGGTGCGACAGCGCACTACGTCACGGCGGAACTCGACGAGGGTCCGATCATCGAGCAGGAGGTCGAGCGGGTGGGGCACGAGGCCACCCCGGCTCAGCTCGTGGCCGTCGGGCGGGACGTCGAGTGCCAGGCGCTCGCCCGGGCGGTGAAGTGGCACAGCGAGCACCGCGTGCTCCTCAACGGCCACCGCACGGTGGTCTTCACCTGAGGCTCCCCCACGCGAATGCGCTTCGGGGCGGCGGCTACATCCGCGACAGGGAGGCCGCCGCGAACAGCACGTCCCGGATGGCTTCCCGGTCCCCGTCCTGGCCCACCGCCGCCTCCAGGGGCGGTACGTGTCCGGCGGCGAGCTGACAGAACTCGTAGCCGTCCAGGGCCACATGGGCCACGGCGTCCGCCGGTCGCACGCGCGCCGCGGGTGAGTCCAGCGGGATGTACCAGTCGCCACCGCCGTCGCCCTCCACCTCCAGGTGCAGCGCCCTGCCCGGGGCGTCCGCTGCGGCGAGCCGCGGGGAGGCCGCGCGGCCCGTGCGGCGCCGGTGCGCGATGGTCGACGGCAGCAGCCGGGCCGCCAGGTCAACCATGTGGTGCAGGTGCGCGCCCTGCGGCGCGTCGTAGGGGTAGTCGACGGCCTCGGCGATGTCCTCGGCGTGCACCCAGCATTCGAAGGCCCGCTCCACCAGGGCGTCGCGGACGGGAAGGGCGAAGCCGCCGTAGGAGACGTCCAGTTCGGAGACGCTTCCGCCGGCGAAGGAGGCCGTACGGACCATGGCATGACCCTGTTCCCGCCAGTGCCTGCGGGCGTCCGGCGTACGCAGCATGTCGCAGTCCGAGCGCCAGAACTTCTCCGTGCGCGCTGAGGGACCCGCCCGGCATGCCCGGACACCGCGCGTGGAACCGCAGCCGTCCGCTCCGTGCGCACGGTCGGCGGCGCCCGTCCGGTCTCCGGCCGGTGGCGCGCCAACGGTTCTCCCGCCGTCGGTGCCGTCAGTGCCGTCGGTCCAGCCTGGGCCGCCTGGGGCGTCGGCGCCGGCTCTCTCGCCGCCCGTGGCGCCGCTGCCGAGATCGAGCGGGTCGGGCAGTCCGAGCGCGGCGGCGACCAGCCCGTCCACGGCCAGCAGATGGGCGATGACTCCGGCGACCGTCGTCTCCCGCTCGGCCTGCCCCGCGCCGTCGAACCAGCGCAGCCGGACGGACGCCCGCCACTCCGCGTCCGCCATGTCCCGCAGCAGGGCGTCGAGCCGCGAGGCTTCCGCGTCGTAGGGGGCGGCCCACTCGGGGACGGGCACGCGCGGCGGCCGGCGCGTCATGCAGCTCTCCAGCACGTGGGAGCGCAGCGTGGGGTCCAGATCCAGGCTGTCCTCGGGGTGGAGCAGTCCGACCGCGTCACGCAGCCGCAGCGCTTCCTCGGCACAGGCGCCGCAGTCGCTCAAGTGCCCCTCGACGGCGGCGGTCTCCTCGACCGGGCAGGCCGAGAGCGCCCAGGCCCCGAGCAGCGACTTCAGCACACGGTGGTCGTACTGCGGCCGGGCGGCGGCAGGTTCGGCGGAACCGGGGACGCCGGGCATCTCGGGCATCTCGGGGATGCCGGGGGTGTCGGGGGCGTCCGGCGGCCGAGGGGCCGCGGCCGGACCGTCCGCGATGCCGGCGGGAGGCGCCGTCGCGTCGTCCGCCGGACTGCGCGGCACGGGTATGCGGGGCGGTCCGCAGGCGTCGCCCTCCGGGGCCGTACCGGCCGGGTGGGCGCCGCTGCTGCTGCCCGCGCCGTCGCCGGGGCGCTGCGGCGGGCGGGACTCGCGGGTTGCGTCGTGGCTGTTCATGCCGTCCGGACTGTCCGGACCGTGCCTGCCGTTCGTGCTGTCCGGACCGTTCGTACCGCCCCTGCCGTTCGTACTGTCCGGACCGTCCCCGCCGTCCCCGCCGTCCCCGCCGTCCGGAACTTCCCCGTGCGGCCCGCTCACTGCGGAAGTCCAGGTCCGTTGCCGTGGTGCGAAGGCAGCGGTCTGCTCGCCGCCGACGAGAGCAACTGCAGGCCGAGCCGCAGCCTCCGTCTCGCCTCGTCCTCCGTGACGCCCAACTGCCGTGCCGTCCGGCGGTAGTCGCGGCGCTGGAAGTAGGTCAGTTCGAGCGCCGCGCGCAGAGAGGCGGGCATGGACGTGACGATGTAGTCGGCCCGGGCGGCGGTCGAGGCGGCGCGCACCTTCTCCTCGATCTGGGCGTGCCTCTCCCGGGACCGCGGCCCTTCCTCGTGGTGCCGCCGGCGCAGCCGCCCTGTCGCGAGCCGCTGGGTGACTCCCGCGATCCAGGAGCGCATCGGGCCCTGCTTGGGGTCGAACGCGTGCGGGTTCTCCCAGATGTAGCCGAACACGTCGCGGGTGGTGCGGTCGGCCGCGTCCTCGTCGTCGAGCACCCGGTAGGAGAGGCTGTGCACGAGGGATGCGAAGCGGTCGTACAACTCGCCGAGCGCGGCCGCCTCGCCGCGCGCAAGTCGCTGCTGCATCTTCCGGTCCCAGCGCGGTGGTGTGTCATTCGCCATGGTGGCTCCCAGCCCGGTCCGTGCTGCTTCGTCGCTGCCCCTCGTCGCGGGCGGCCCTTCGAATGTAGTGCGAGGGGCTGACAACCAACGGCCCTTTGCGGCAATGTGCCTCCCGTGCTGATCGCTGATGGTGTCGGTCCCGTCACGTTGCGATAATTCTCAAGAAGCGTCGTTGACCGGTCACACCCGAAATTGCAGAAGTGTCACACGCGTATGACTGCGACTATTGAGGGGGAGAACAGGCTGGCGGGCTCATAGGGTCTGGTGAATGGCTCGTTTTGACCGTGGGGGCACGGGCAGCCGAACGGGGAAGGAACTATTCCGGTAAGGCGGCCCCGGGCAAGGCCCCAGCCGAGCGAAGGGGATGCGGGACGTGTCGTTGAAGGTGTTGGAGGAGGAGCGAGGGGAGTGGGCCGTTCTCCGGGTGTCGGGTGAGATGGATCTGGTCACCTCGCCCGCGGTGCGGCAGCACGTGCACGACGCGGTCGCGGACGGACGGCGCAGTCTGGTGCTGGACCTTTCGGACGTGCTCTTCTGCGACTCCAGTGGGGTCGGTGTTCTGATCGCGTCGCGTCGCCTGATGCGCTCCTGCGCCGGCCAGCTGCGACTGATCCTGCCCGCGCGCGGCGCCGAGGACGGCTCCCACGTCAACCGTGTGCTGGCGGCGCTGGGCGTGCGCCGGCTCTTCGACTGCTATCCGGACCTCTCCACCGCCACACAGGAGGGGGCGGCCGCAGGTCCTCTCTCCGCCTGAGAGCGGAACACGGTCTCCGCGCCGGGAGCGCGGAGTTCACAGCCCGCGGAGCCGCTGACGCCCGCGGAAGCACCGGCCACTCGGTGTGACCAACCGCCGGTGCGGCGGACCGTCCCGGCCCACTCCCGCGCCCGGACGTTCCCACGCCCCTGCCACGCCCGGCACTGCGCGCAGAGCGGCATCCGCCCGCTGCATCCGCCCGGACGTTCCGTTTCGTACGGGGAATTCAGTCCTGAGGCAGACTGGCCGACAAGGCATGATGCGCCCTCGTTCCTGTCGGCCTGCACGGTGCCGCACAGTATGCAGTACGGATACTCTTTTGCGCCTGAATATGCCTGAAGCTCTTGTTGTGCCAACTATGCATCAACCATGCTGTTCTCCAGCGGGTCACACTCCGTGATCCCGGGCAGACGCGAGGCGATGTGCTTGCCAGTTCGGACGGTGTGAGCGGTGCAGGTGCTCCATGTTCAGTTGGAGATCGGGGCGGACCCGGCGGAGGTGGGACGCGCACGGAGGTGGGCCAGGTCGAGCCTGGCGGGCTGCGGCATCGGCAGGGACGAACAGCTCACGGAGACGCTGTTGCTGCTGATCTCGGAGCTGGTGACCAACGCGGTGGTGCACACGGGTGCGCCCGCGGAGCTGCGCATACAGCTGCCCGGACAGCACGCGAGCGGTGCCGTACGCGTCGAGGTCGTGGACGGCTGCGGCCGTCCGCCCCGGCAGCGCCAGGTCGACGGTGACGACACCAACGGCCGCGGCCTGGAGCTGGTTTCCGGTCTCGCCGACCGCTGGGGGTGGCAGCGCGAGGGGGTGGGCAAGCGCATCTGGTGCGAACTGGACCGGGAGAGGGCCGGAGCGCCCGGCGGTGGCGTCGCGCCCGGTGCGGACGTCACGGCGTCCGCCGACTGTGCCGGTCCTCCCGGTCCCCCTGGTCCCGCCGCCCCCGTTCCTCCCGCCGGTCCCCTCGATCCTGCCGTTCCGGCCGTGCCCGCCGTGCGGTTGACCGCGCCGTTCGGCGGTGGCGGCCCGGAGACGGTGCGGGACTCCGGGCCGGCCAGGATGCTTTCCGGGCACAACGCTCATCCCGGTACAGGGTGTTGACGTTCAGTGCCGGTCTGATCACCCTTGGGTACACGATTCGTTGCGAGGGGACGACGAGGAGCCGAAGGGCTCCTCGCCGAGTGCGGGTCGTGTTCCGGCGCCCGCTGTTCGTCGGCCGGAAGTACCGTCCGCGCGGGGCGCGGAGACGGTGCCCGAGCGCTGGAACGGGTGGCGGCCCGCGGTCCGTCGCGCGCTCGGCGTGCGCACGCGTGCCGCCACCCCGGATACGCGCCGGTCCGCCCACCGCCCGCCGCACGCCTCAGGCGGCGGTGGTGCGGAGACGCTGCTCCCCGGCCCCGCTGTCCTCGCCTCCGCCCCCGCCTCCGCCCCCGCTTCCTCCGCTTCCGCCGCCCTCGCCTCCGCCACCGGTACGGACGCGGAACGTGCGCCGGTACGCGCTCGGTGAGACGCCCAGAGCTGCCTGGAAGTGCACCCGCAGTGACGAGGCCGACCCGAAGCCCGCGTCGGCCGCGATCCTGTCGACGGGCAGATCGCTGCTCTCCAGCAGATGCCGGGCCCGCTCGATGCGCTGCTGGGTCAGCCACTGCTGCGGGCTCGTCCCCACCTCCTCGCGGAAGCGCCTCGTGAACGTCCGTACGCTCATGGCCTCCTGCCGTGCCAGCTCCCGCAGTCCGATCGGCCGCTCCAGATGGCGCAGTGCCCAGCTCCGTGCGGCCCCGGTGGTGTGCCCACCGGGCTCGGGGACGGGCCGTTCGATGAACTGGGCCTGGCCGCCGTCCCGGTGGGGCGGCACGACCGTACGTCTGGCCACGGAGTTGGCGACGGCCGAGCCGAAGTCGTCGCGCACCATGTGCAGGCACAGGTCGATGCCGGAGGCGATGCCCGCCGACGTCAGCACGTTGCCGTCGGCGACATAGAGCACGTCCGGGTCGACCTTCACCGCGGGGTGCAGCTCCTGCAGCCGTTCACAGCTCGACCAGTGCGTCGTCGCACGTCTGCCGTCGAGCATCCCGCCGGCCGCCAGCACGAAGGCGCCCGTACAGATCGACGCGACGCGCGCGCCCGGCCGGATCAGGGACAGCGCGTCGGCGAGCGGTGCGCTCAGACGGCCCTCGGTGTAGGGCTCGTCGAGGTCGTGGGAGGCGGGCACGATCACGGTGTCCGCTTCGGCGAGGGCCTGTGGCCCGTGCTCGACGGTGACCGTGAAATCGGCGTCCGTACGGACCTGGCCCGGCGTGACGGAGCAGGTGACGACCTCGTACAGCGGTTCGCCGCGCTCGTCCCAGGACCAGCCCAGCAGACGGTGCGGAATGCCCAGCTCGATGGGCAGCAGCCCGTGCCGCACGAGAACCGCGACGCGGTGGCGCCCGGGATGGCGGAAAACACTCATGGCCCGATCCTCGCACAACATGGCTTCCGGGCCACTCGTCCGTCGTGAGCACCGCGCGGAGGCTTGCGCATGTGACACCTGCACCCGGAAGACCCGCTCCACGCCGCGCCCCGCGCCCCGTCCCCGAGGAGCCCGCAGAGGCCCTCTCCCCGCCTCCTGGCTCCCTGCCTGACTCCGCGCCTCCTGACTCCGCGCCTCCTGACTCCGCGCCTCCTGAGTCCGCGCCTCCTGACTCCGCACCCCGATCGGCGCGGCGCGCACTCCGCCTCCCGCGCGTCCACCACGCCTGGTGGGTGGCCGCGGTCTCCTTCGTCGCTCTCGTCGGCGCCGCCGCCTTCCGTGCGACACCGGGCGTGTTCATCGACCCGCTGCACGAGGAGTTCGGCTGGTCGCACAGCACCATCTCGGCGGCCGTGTCCGTGAACGTGCTGCTCTACGGGCTCACTTCACCCTTCGCCGCCGCGCTGATGGAGCGGTACGGCATCCGGCGCGTCGTCTCCGGCGCGCTGCTGCTGATCGCCACGGGCAGCGGTCTGACCGTCTTCATGGACGCCACCTGGCAGCTCGTCCTGTGCTGGGGATTCCTGGTCGGTCTCGGCTCCGGATCGATGGCGCTCGCCTTCGCCGCGACCGTCACCAACCGCTGGTTCGTCCGGCGCCGGGGGCTCGTCAGCGGCATCCTCACGGCCGGCTCCGCGGCCGGGCAGCTGGTGTTCCTGCCGCTCGTGGCGCTGCTGGTGGAGGGTCCGGGATGGCGTGCGGCCTCGCTGACCGTCGCTCTCGCCGCGCTGGCCGTGGTGCCCCTGGTGCTGTTCGTGCTCCGTGACCGTCCGGAGGACATCGGGCTGCGCCCGTACGGAGCGGGCCCCGGCCACACTCCGCCGCCTCCCGCTCCGCCCGGCGCGGCGAAGCAGGCGCTGCGCGCCCTCCGCGACGCCTCCCGCAGCAGGGTCTTCTGGCTGCTGGCCGGCACCTTCGCGGTGTGCGGGGCCTCGACGAACGGGCTGGTCGGCACCCACTTCGTGCCCGCGGCGCACGACCACGGGATGCCCGTCCCGGCGGCCGCGTCCCTGCTCGCCGTCATCGGTGTCTTCGACCTGGTGGGGACGGTCGCGTCCGGCTGGTTCACCGACCGCTTCGACCCTCGGCGCCTGCTGGCGGTCTACTACGCGCTGCGCGGGGTCTCGCTGCTCTTCCTGCCGTTGCTCTTCGCCGAGACGGTGCAGCCGCCGATGCTGTTCTTCATCGTCTTCTACGGGCTCGACTGGGTCGCGACCGTTCCGCCCACCATCGCCCTGTGCCGCAGCCACTTCGGTGAGAGCGGTGCGATCGTCTTCGGCTGGGTCCTCGCCTCGCACCAGCTCGGCGCGGCGGTCGTCGCCTTCCTCACCGGCCTCGTGCGGGACACCTTCGGCAGCTATGACGTCGCCTGGGTCGCCTCGGGAGCGCTGTGCGCGACGGCCGCGCTGATGGCCCTCGTCATACGCAAGCGGCCGGAGCTCCCGGAGGCGGGCGGCGGCACTGCCGCGGACGGAGCCGCCCTCAAGCCCTGACCGTGCCGCTGGGGCCGCTGGGGCCGCTGGGGCCGCGGAACGTGGCACGGTACGCGCTGGGTGAGACCCCGAGGGCGGTGTGCAGGTGCTGCCGCAGCGAGGCGCCCGTGCCGAAGCCCGCCGCCGCGGCGACGCGGTCGACCGGCAGGTCCGTCTCCTCCAGCAACTGCCGTGCCCGTTCGATGCGTTGCTGTGTCAGCCACTGCACGGGCGTCTGGCCGGACTCCTCGCGGAAGCGCCGCGTGAACGTCCGTACGCTCATCGACTCCCGCTCCGCGAGCTCGCGCAGCGACAGCGGACGGTCCAGATGGCGCAGCGCCCAGGCTCGGGCGGCGCCCGTGGACGAGCGCCCCGCGCCGCCCGCGACGGGCCGGGGAATGAACTGGGCCTGGCCGCCTTCGCGGTGCGGCGGTACGACGGTGGAGCGCGCGACGTCGTTGGCGACGGCGGCGCCGTGGTCGCGGCGGATCATGTGCAGGCACAGGTCGATGCCGGCGGCCTCTCCCGCCGAGGTGAGCACGTCGCCCTCGTCCGTGTAGAGGACGTCCGGGTCGAGGTCGACGGCGGGGAAGAGCCGGCGGAAGCGGCCGGCCGACTTCCAGTGGGTCGTGGCCCGTCTGCCGTTCAGCCAGCCCGCCGCGGCCAGCACGAACGCCCCGGTGCAGACCGAGGCGACGCGGGTTCCCGGCCGTATCAGGGCCAGCGCGCCGGCGAGCGCGTCACCGAGCCGGCCCGTGCTGCCGGGCTCGTCCTCCTCGTGCGTGGCCGGGACGATCACGGTGTCCGCCTCGGCCAGGGTGTGCGGACCGTGCGCGACGTGGACGGGGAAGTCGGCGTTCGTCCTGACGGGGCCCGCTGTGAGGGCGCACGTGACGACCTCGTACAGCCCGTTGCCGTCCTTCGCGCTCTTCGCTGTGCCGAACAGCTGGTGCACCAGACCGAGTTCCAGCGGCATCACACCGGGCCGCACCAGGACCGCCACCCGGTGACGGCTCTCCTCGCGGAACGCGACGGCGGACGGTGGAAGTGGCATGGCCGGATTCTTTCACAGCATGGCCATCTGGCCACTGCCTGCGGGGGGAGAGAACCTCGCACCATCGGAGCCATGAAGGTTCTATGGATACTCGCCCACCCCGAACAGCGCTCCCTGAACGCCTCCCTCATGCGCGAGGGCCTGGACGAACTGGCGGCACACGGCCACGACACCCGGGTCAGCGACCTGTACGCGATGGGCTGGAGGGCTGTGCTCGACGCGGACGGCGACGGCGGAGGCGCCGGAGACCCCGGAGACCCCGGAGCCGGCGCACACGAGCCGGCAGCGGACCGGGGCGCCCGCCGCTTCACCGTCGGCGCGGAGCAGGAACGCGCCTACCTCGGCGGTACGCAGAGCGAGGACGTCCGCGCCGAGCAGCAGAAGATCGCCTGGGCCGACACCCTCGTCCTCCAGTTCCCCCTCTGGTGGTTCGGGCCGCCCGCCGTGCTCAAGGGCTGGCTCGACCGTGTGCTCGTCCAGGGTTTCGCCTTCGGCGTGCGCGACGCGGACGGACGTACGCTCCGCTACGGCGAGGGCGGCCTGGCGGGCAGGCGCGCTCTGGTCGTCACCTCCGCCGGCGCCAGGGAGAGCAGCTTCGGACCGCGCGGCATTCACGGGCACATCAAGGACGTCCTCTGGCCCCTGCTGCACGGCACCTTCTGGTACACGGGCATGAGCGCGCACGAGCCCTTCGTGATCTACGGCGCGGACCGTCTGACCCCGGACGCCTACGACGGATACGCGCGCGCACTGCGTGAACGGCTCCGCGCCCTGCCCGGCTCCGCGCCGATCGACTACCGCCGCGAGAGCGGCGGCGACTACGACGACGAACTCAGGCTCCGGCCGTGGATCGCGCCGGACGGCTCGGGCCCGGGCATCCACGAGGCGTGCCGTACCACTGCGCCGTCGGCCGCAGCCGCCCCCGAGCGCTCACACGTCGCCCGCTGACGT
This sequence comes from Streptomyces sp. TAA204, assembly GCF_000424965.1. Classification (NCBI taxonomy): domain Bacteria; kingdom Bacillati; phylum Actinomycetota; class Actinomycetes; order Kitasatosporales; family Streptomycetaceae; genus Streptomyces; species Streptomyces sp. TAA204. The sequence continues at coordinate 404,735 of NZ_AUKW01000001.1, read as the reverse complement.
GGGCCTCGCGTGCGCCCTCGCGGCCCGGTCCGCGGGAGGGGCTGTGCGGTCACGAGGTCGTGCGGTCACGAGGTCGCGCGGTCACGAGGTCGTGCGGGCGACCGCCCGCGCGATCCGGCGCGCGTCGAGCGACAGCTCGCGCAGCATCCCGCTGAGCGGGTTGGTGTATCCGAGGAAGTAGAGCCCGGGCGCCTCCGGGTGCGTACGGCCGCCGTGCGCCAGGGGGCGTCCCTCGGCGTCGAGCACGCCCAGGCCGCCGACCATGTCCTCCAGCCCGGGCCGGTAGCCGGTCGCCGCGATCACGGTGTCGGGGCTCGCGGTGGAGCCGTCGGCGAGCTGGATCTTCGCGCCGTCGAAGGCCTCGACGGCTGCGACGGGCTCGACCCTCCGCCCGCGCACGGCCTTGATCAGCCCTACGTCCTGGACGGGTATCGCGCCCTGCCTGGCCCGCGTGTAGAGACCGGTCTCCGGCCGGGGGAGCCCGTACCCGGACAGGTCCGGTACCGCGATCTTCGCCATGCGCGCGGCGAGCCGGTCCACCAGCCGTGTGGGCAGGCGGCGGCACAGGATGCCGTTGGCCTGCGCGGGCCAGCCCAGCGTGGACCTGCGGACGATGTGCGGAGGGGTGCGCACTGCCAGCCGGACGCGGGCGGCCCCGCCCTCCGCCAGGTCCGCGGCGATCTCCGCGCCCGTGTTGCCGGTGCCTACGACGAGCACGTCCTTGTCCGCGTACGGCTGGGCGCCGCGGTAGCGGGACGCGTGCAGCAACTCGCCCTCGAAGCTCTCCCGGCCGGGCCAGGAGGGGAGGTGCGCGGTGTGGTTGTGGCCGGTGGCGACGACGGTGACCGGGCTCGTCAGCCGGCGTCCGCCGTTGGCGTGCAGCACCCACTCGCCCTTGCTGCTCTCGATGCTGTCGACCTCGACGCCCGTGGCCACTTCGATGCCGTGGTGCTCGGCGTAGCTCTCCAGGTAGCGCACGAAGTCGTCGCGGGCGACCCAGCGTCCGTACGAGCGCGGGATCGGCATACCGGGGAGCGCGGACCAGCGGCGTGTGGTGTGCAGCCGCAGCCGGTCGTAGTGGGCGCGCCAGGAGGCCGCGACGGAGGGGGACTTCTCCAGTACGACGGTGCTGATGCCCCGTTCGTGCAGTGCGGCGGCGGTCGCCAGCCCGCCCGGACCGGCGCCGATGATGTGAACGGGGACTCCGTCGTCGGTCATGGGCATGACGGAGAGTTTAGTGCTGGTGGCGTGGTGTTCCCGTCACGGATGCATCACGGGAAGAGCACCTTGCGGACGCCGGCGGAGGTTCCCCGAAGAAGGTGCGGGACGGTGGTGCGGTCGTGAGGGGTGTGCGGCGCGGTGAGGAAGCGTCACGTGTTGTGGAGATACGTTTCTTCGGGTGAGTGCGGGTGGCGCCTCATCTGGTGGGCTTCCTGCCCGTGACGCCCAGATGGACCAGCAGCGCCAGATTCGGCTTCAGCTCCGCCTGCTTCACGCCCCAGGTCTGGAAGCCCTTCTGATGGCTCGCCACCGAGGCGAGCATCATGACCAGGGCGCCCGCCGTGGCAGCGGGGTTGACGTCCTTGTCGACCCTGCCCTTGGCCTGCAGCTCCTTGATGGAGTCGGTGAGCGGGCCGTTGACGGCGTTGAGGATCTTCATCCGGATCTTGTAGAAGCGCTTGTCGCCCTCCGCCGCGCCCAGGTCGACCACGCGCAGGATGGCGTCGTTCTTGCGCCAGAAGGAGAGGAAGCCGTCCACGAGTTCCTCGGCGGTCCGCCAGCCGGACTTGCCCGCCCACGAGCGCTCGGCCACCAGCCCGCTGAGCGCGGCGCCCTCCTTCGCCATGGACTCGGCCAGCTCCAGCACCGCGCCCTCGACGTCCGGGAAGTACTGGTAGAAGGTCGCCGGGGACGTGCCCGCCCGGCGGGCGACATCGATGACCTTGACATCGCGATACGGCGACGAACTGAGCATCTCGCCGAGGCAGTCGAGCAGCTTCTGCCGCGTCGCCTGCCCGCGGCGCCCTGCTACTCGCCCGTCGACGGTTCGTACTTGTCCTGTCATGCCGTCAGCTTATCGACGGCGAACGACAGCGCGATTCGGCCGCATGCAAATGGGGTCCGCCGGGCCCGCCGCGGGGACCGGTACGTCCCCGGGCACCCGCAATTGCCCGTTCGCTCGGATCATTGAACTGCGAAGGCCCGCCGACGGGGCTAGCGTGCCGTTACGAACGCACGCCCTCGGGCACGGGGCGCGGAAGGTACGGGAGGCACCGTCATGGCCGTACAGGCACAGCCGTCCGCCGAGGGTGTCCCCTGCTGGACCGACGCGATGCTCTCCGACGTCGCGGCAGGCAGGCGCTTCTACGGCGAGCTCTTCGGCTGGACGTTCGGCGGAAGCCTCCTGGAGCGCGAGGGCAGCACGGCGTACCTGGACGGCAGACCCGCAGCGGGTCTCTACGCGAAGCCCGACGGGCGGATGCCCACCGTGTGGAACCTCCACCTCGCCACCGGGGACGCCGTCGCCGCCGTCGCCAGGGTCCGCGAGGCGGGCGGCAGCGTACTGACGGAGCCCGTCCACGCCGGAGGCGGCACAATCACGGCCGAGGCGGCCGACCCCTCGGGCGCGGTCTTCGCGCTGCTGCAGGCCGGCGAGTTCACCGGATTCGGGGTCCGGGGCGAGCACGGCGCCTATGTCTGGTCCGAGGTCCACGTGCGCGACACGGCGGCCGTGGACACCTTCTACGCCCGGGTCTTCGGCTTCGGCATGCGCGATCTGCGGGAACTGGCCGGATCCGGCACTGAGCAGCCGGACGGCGGGGCAGCCGGGGAGGAGAGCCCGGAGAGCCCGGAGAGCGCGGAGAGCGCGGAGAGCGCGGAGAGCGCGGAGCAGCGGACGGACGTGCGGGAGAGCGAGGAGGAGGACTTCATGGTGTGGGCCGCGGCAGGGGACCCGGTCGACGAGGAGCACGCGATCGGCGGGCGCAGCGTCATGGGGGAGACCTGGCCCGCGCGGATGCCCGCCCACTTCCTGACCTACTTCGCGGTGGACGACTGCGACGCCGCCGCGCGCACAGCCGTACGGCTGAGCGGACGGGTGCTGCGCGAACCGGAGGAGACGCCGTTCGGCACGTACGCCGTGCTCGCCGACGACCAGGGCGCGAGTTTCGCCGTGCTGCAGCCTCCCCCTCCGCTGCCGCCGCCGGCGGCGGAGACGGGTACGGCAGCCGGGACGGGTGCGGGTACCGCGTGAGACGGAGGTACCCGGCGCGCCGGTGCCGGACTCGTCCCCGCTCGGCGCCCTCAGCGATCGAATCAGGACACTTCTCGGCGGCCTGTGGCCTGGTAAGACCCCTCCGACCGGCCCCCGGGTTCGCAACCGTCGGCTTCAGCAGGAAGAATCGGCCAGTGGACCATGTGTCCGGTACGGCAGTGAGAAGCTGCACGGGGCGGATTTCGATGAGCCCCTACGGGGAGGTGGCAGGCAAGTGGTGGAGCAGCTGACGCAGCACGATCCGCGGCGGATCGGCCCGTTCGAGGTGCTCGGCCGACTCGGTGCCGGCGGCATGGGACTGGTCTATCTCGCGCGCTCGGCGTCAGGACGGCGAGTGGCGATCAAGACCGTGCGGACCGAGCTGGCCGAGGATCAGCTGTTCCGGGTGCGGTTCACCCGTGAGGTCGAGGCCGCGCGGGCGGTCAGCGGCTTCTACACCGCGGCCGTGGTGGACGCCGACCCGAGGGCCGCCGTGCCCTGGCTGGCGACCGCCTTCGTGCCCGCTCCCTCGCTGGAGGAAATAGTCAATGAGTGCGGGCCTCTGCCGGTGCAGGCCGTGCGCTGGCTGGCCGCGGGTGTCGCCGAGGCGCTGCAGTCCATCCACGGTGCCGGCCTCGTCCACCGCGACCTGAAGCCCTCCAACGTCCTCGTGGTCGAGGACGGGCCCCGCGTCATCGACTTCGGTATCGCCTCCGGTGTCTCCAACACCCGTCTGACGATGACGAACGTGGCCGTCGGCACGCCCGCGTACATGTCCCCCGAACAGGCGCGGGACTCGCGCAGCGTCACCGGTGCCAGCGACATCTTCTCCCTCGCCTCCACCCTCGTCTTCGCCGCCACCGGGCATGCGCCCTTCCACGGCGCCAACCCGGTCGAGACGGTCTTCATGCTGCTGCGTGAGGGCCCGGACCTGGAGGGGATGAACGAGGAGCTGCGGCCGCTCATCGAGTCCTGTATGCGCATGGCCGCGGAGGAGCGCCCGAGCCCCGCCGACCTGCAGACGCAGCTTGCCCCGCATCTCTTCGCCGCGGGCGGCGACGACAGCGGCACGGCCTCCGCGTGGCTGCCCGCGGGGGCCGTGGCCCTGATCGAGCGGAAGCGCGGTGCGCGGCCCACCCCCAGACGTCCGGCACACCGGCAGGACAGCCCGCCGCGCGGCCCGGACGCCCCCGCCCCCGCTCCCGGAGTACCGGAAGCGCGCCCCCCGGCGCACGCCCCGGCCCACGCCTCCGCCCCCGCCTCCTCCGCCCCGCCGCAGACCCCCGAGGCCGCACCCGCGCACGCCGCGGGCGGCTCCGGGCCACGGCACGCACCGCAGCGCGGCGACGGCCCCCGGCACGCCATTCCGGCCGGTCCGGGCGGACCTTCGGCCGTCGGTGCGGTGGCGTCGTCCTCACCGTCCGTCGCACCGCCCGCCCCGGCGCCCGTCACACCACCGGCAGCTCCTCCGCCCCAGCCCGGGCCCCCGCCGGAAGCGGGGGCGGACGGCGCACCCGTACGGCTGCCCGGGTCGCAGGTCCCCATCGGGCCGGGCCCGCGCCGCGCCGAGGACGCGCGGCCGGACGCGGACGCCGGACCCGCTACCGGCTGGGTCCGGCCGCCGAGCGGTCCCGGCGCCGGTCCCGGTGCCGCCGCCGCACCGCCGCCTCCTGCCGCCGCACCGCACGGCGGGGCCGTCCCGGCACCGGGGCCCGCGCCCGGCACGGGCCAGCCGGAGCCGCAGCGCTGGCGCCCGTGGCGGTTCCGGATGTCCAACGACGTCTGGGGCACTCCGGTCGTCGCCGACGATCTCCTCTATGTCACCTCCTTCGAGGTGCACGCGCTCGACGTCGCCAGCGGGCGAAGGCAGTTCAAGACCCGTGAGGTGGCCTGGTCGATGGCCGTCTCGGGCGGCCGCGTGCACGCCTCCGACGGGCCCAGCCTGTACGCCCTCGACGCCCGCGAGGGCGTGGAGGCCTGGCGCGTCGCCACGGACGGCTGGGTGTATTCGCTCCAGGTCGACCGCGGCACCATCGTCACCGGCACCCGTGGCGGCGGCGTACAGGCGTGGGAGGCCGCCAGCGGCGAGAAACTGTGGGAACTCAGCGGTGCCCAGGCCGACTTCGAGACTCCCGAGGGCGGCCCCGCGATACACGGCGGGACGGTCTACACCTGGGGCGACGGCCGTCTGTACGCCCTGGAGGCGCGTTCGGGCGCCGAGCGCTGGTCGTACCCGGTCGGGGACGCCGGAGTCACCGGCGGCGTCGCACTGCGGCTGACGCCCGCGGAGGACGGCACGGTCTACGTCTGCGCCGGTTCACGTGTCTACGCGCTCGACGGCGCCACGGGGGCGGAGCGGTGGCGTTTCGACGCCCCGGCCGCCTTCCTGAGTCCTCCGGCCCTCGCCCACGGCCCGGCGGTCGCGGGCGGCGGCGTGTACCTCGCCGACTACCTGGGCACCGTCTACGCCCTGGACTCGCTCACCGGTACCGACAGGTGGCGTATCGCGACGGAGGCCCGGCACTCGCCGGAGCCCGTCGTCGTCGCCGACGGGCTGGTGCACCTGGGCAGCGGCGGCGCGCTCTACACCCTCGACGCGGTCAGCGGTACGCCGCGGTGGCGGTTCGCGGCGGGCGGCGACGTCGTGGGCGCGCCGGTCGTCGCGCAGGGGCGGGTGCACTTCGGGTCGGCCGACCACTGCCTCTACACGCTGGACGCCGTGGGCGGACAGCTCCGCTGGAAGCTGGCGACCGGCGGGGAGATCACGGGGTCGCCGGTGGCCGAGCGCGGAGTGGTCTACGCGTGCAGCAAGGACCGCTGCGTCTACGCACTGGACGCCGCCAAGGGGACGGGGCAGGCCAGGCAGGGCTGAGCATCGGCTCCGCCTCCCAGGCGGTGTCCGGCCGGTGTCCGCTGTCCGGTGTCCGTCGCTGATGTGGTGGGCGTCGCCGCGGTGCGGCGGGCGGGCGGACGAGGTCCGAGCGAGGAGGCGCACATGACCAGCCGGCCGAGGACGAGACTCTCCGGAGTCGTGCTGGGCGCCCCCGACCCGAGGGCCCTGGCCGGTTTCTACCGGAAGCTGCTGGGCTGGCGGGTGAAGTGGGACGAGCCGGACTGGGTCATGCTCGAATCCCCGGACGGCGGGGCGGGGCTGTCGTTCCAGACGGAACCGGACCACGTCAGGCCCGTGTGGCCGGCCCGTCCCGGGGACCAGCAGATGATGGTCCACCTGGACATCGAGGTCGACGATCTCGACGAGGCGGGGGCGCACGCGGTGGCCGCCGGTGCGGTCGTCGCGGAGCACCAGCCGCAGGAGGGCGTACGCGTCCATCTCGACCCGGCCGGACATCCGTTCTGCCTGTTCCTGGCCGGGCACTGGCCGGGCACTGGCCGGGCACTGACGGGCACTGGCCGGGCACTGACGGGGCACTGGCGGGGCGCATCGACCTGCCGCGACCGGGCACGCACCGGGCGGGCGGGCGAACCGGCCGGCACGCGGGTGCTACTGCGGCCCGCCCCGGCGGTGGTCGGGACGGCGCGGGATGCGCTGGCTGTCCTGCGGCCCTTGCTGCGGCCCCTGCTGCGGCCCGTAGGGCTGCTGCTGCGGTCCCTGCGGAGGCTGCGGTCCCTGCTGATCCTGCTGACCCTGCTGCGGGCGTCCGGCCTCCCAGGGGTCCCATTCCTCGGCGGGAGTGGCGTCGTCCTCGTAGTAGCCGCCGGGCGGGGGCCCGTACCCCTCATCGGCCTGGTAAGCGCCGTGCGGTCCGTGCGTGGTGCCTCCGAACGGCCCGTACGGCTGGGGCGACTCCGAGGGTTCGTGGCCGTCGTCGACGGGACTGTGGCGCTCCCGTCCGTCCACGCGTGCGTGTGCGCCCCGGCGCCGGGGCGCCACGTGGCGGCCGCGCATCACGAGTGCCCCGAGGAGGAGCAGCACCCCTCCGCCTGCCGCGAGACCGGCTCCTGAACCCAGTCCGTCCCCGCCGGCGGTGAGGCTTCCCGCCTCCTGCCCCTGGCGGACCATCCACAGCACGGTGAAGCCGAGCACGATCAGGCCGGCGAGCGCCGTGAAGAAGCGCGAGCGCAGCAGCACCGCGAACAGCGCCACGGCCCCCGCCACGACCATCGGCAGGAAGAGACCGGTCCACAGGCCGGCACGGGCGTCGGTGACTCCGCTGCCCGTGAAGAGGTCCTGGACGCTGAAGTAGCGGCCGAGGCGGCCCCCGTACCACACGCGGAAGGGGCTCCAGGCTGCCACCGCGGCTCCGACGAGTGCGAGCAGGACGCCGAGCAGGTTCCGGACCATCGGCTTCGCCTCGCTTCCCGGCACCCGGGCGGCCCCCGGCGTGGCGGGGAGCCCGGCGGGCACCGCAGGGTGCGTCGTGAGTCGGTCCTTGAAAAAAACCGTACGCCTGACGGAACCCTTCGGCCACTCGGCCGCGTCCCCGGGAGGGGCACGCGAGGGGCTGGACACGAAGGCCCGTGCGAGGGCCGGCAAGGAGGCCCGCCCGCCTCAACGGCCATGACAACCATCGGGGGTTCTCATACATGTCGCGTCATCTCAAGCTCATCGCCACGGTTGCAGTGGTGCTCGTGGCTCTCAGCGGCTTCAGCCCCGCCAAGAGCGGCGGGCGCGGCGGCAGTAGCAGCGGCAAGGGCAGCAGCAGCGGCGGCAGTAGCAGCGGCAAGAGCGGCGGCGGCTGCAGTTCTTCCAGCTCCAGCAGCCACAACAACAGCAGCGGCAGCTACGACGACGACAGCGGCTACAAGACGGGCTCCGACGGCGGCTACCGGCGTGGCTCGCGCTACAACAACAGCACGGGGAAGTCCGGTTCGAGCCACAGCTCCAGCAGCAGCTCGCCGACCGGGACCGTCGACCGGTGCGCGGCGGAGGAGGGGACCGAGGCGAAGGCCGTGGTGCGGGTCCGCAACCCCAACGGTGAGCGCAAGACCTACCGGGTCAGGGTCGACTTCCGTGACACGGCCGACACTCTTGTCGACACCGGGTCGGCCCGAGTGACGGTCAGCGCCAACGGGAGCGGCACCGTGGACGTACGGATGGAGCACCCGGAACGGCTCCGCGACGTCGCCGAGTGCGAGGTCTCCTCCGTCAGTTGAGGCCGTGCCGGCGGGCCGACGCCGGCAAGGAGCGCGCGAGAACGCAGAGGAGGGGGCGGGCCGGTGCGGCCCGCCCCCTCTGCTGCGGTGTCAGTTCCGGTTCAGGGCGTGTGCCCGTCCGGGGGGCCCGTGAAGTGGGTGCCGTGCGCGGTCGCGGCGGCGTCCGGGCCGTGCGATCCGGCGGCAACCGCCGGAGACACCGCTCCAGCTATCAGTAACGAGCAAATGAGAAGCGTCTTCAGCACTCTGGGCATTCTCGGTCCTCCGGAAGTCCTGTACTGCACCTGACATCGAAATGCGGGGCGCGCGGCCCTGGAGCCGGCCGGTCGAGCCGGGGCCCGCCCAGGGGCGCGCACCGCGCGCACCCATCAGGGTTCCCCCTGAACAGCCGCTCAAGCAGCGGGACTTGGCGTCAGCGGCGCCCCCTCCGCGCCGCTGACACCAAGCCCGCCTTTCCCCCGAGGAGGGGTCTAGTTGCCCTCGCCCCTGGCCGGGGCGATGGGGGTGTGGTTCTCCATCGTGGTGACGCCCTCGTCGCCGCCCGCTTCCGTCCCGTCCTTCTCGGGAAGGATGGGAGTGTGGTTCTCCTCGGTGCCGGCCGTACGCATCTCGTCCTCGAAGTCCTCGACCGTGGACTCGTCGAGGTCCTGGACCGTGGACTGTGTCGTCTCGCTCATGCCGAACTCTCCTGGCTAGGTGGCCGATTCTTCTGACAGGCCCGTCCAGCGACTCCCCCGAAAGCCGCCGGACGGGCGTGAGGGCCGCTCACCATAGCCGGACAGCGGCCTCCCCCGTGATCCGCCAGCCCCCCGACGCAGCGGATCGACATGAGAAGAATGGCGGGACGCGATAAACGATCGATGAACGCCCGATAAGCGCGCCGCCCAGGCGGCGTTCAGGCAGCCGGGGCGGGGGTCAGCAACGCGCGGACCTCTTCCGCGTCCGAGGCGCCCATGTCGTCGAAGATGGCCAGCGCGTCCTTCCAGCACACGCGGGCGCGGTCGCGCTGCCCCAGCGCGACCAGCGCCCGGCCCAGCACGGTGAGCATCCTGCCCCGCATCCACTCGCCGCCGATACCGCGCAGCGCCAGGGCCTGTTCGGCGTGACCGGCGGCCTTCGCGGGGGACCGGGCCGCCAGGTGGGCCTCGGCCATGCGGAAGTGCGAGACCCCCTCCCACAGCGGCTGCCGGGTCTCCCGGAAGAGCTCCGCGGCGCGGTTGAGCTGATCGAGGCTCTCCTGGATGCGTCCGCCCAGTGCCAGGGCCCGCCCCAGCGCGTACCTGCCGTTGGCCACGCGCATTCTGTGGTTGAGGCTCTCGTAGATCTCAAGTCCCTGCCGCGCCAGCCGGATCGCGTTGTCCGTCCGGCCCAGAGCGAGGTTGATGTGCGAGAGGTTGGAGAGGGCGCTCGCCTCGCTCGGCCGGTTCCCGTCCTCGCGGCAGGCCTCGATCGCCCGCAGCAGGAAGGACTCCCCGTCGGTGAAACGGTTCTGGCAATTGGCGATGATGCCGCGGTCGTTGAGGGCCCAGCAGCCCGCCAGCGCGTCGCCCGCCCCCTCGGCGAGCAGCTGGGCGCGCTCCGCCTCCTGGTCGGCCTGGTCGAAGCGTCCAGCCACGATGTGGACATGCGTGAGCATCGTCTGGGTACGCGCCTCCGCCAGCGCGTCCTCCGCGTCCCGTGCGGCATCCCGTACGGTCGTCGCGGCCCGCTCGTAACGCAGGGAGTGCACACCGGAGTCGGCACAGTCCTTGATCGCGATGAGCAGGTCGGCGGCGTGCCGCAGCATGCCGCGTGCCGCCGACTGCTCCACGCAGGCCAGGACACAGTCGGCCTCCGAGAACAGCCACTCCAGCGCGGCGTTCCGGTCGGCGAAGAGCATCCCGCCCGCGGACGGCTGGATGAGGTGGTCGGCGCCGCGTTCACCCGGCTTCTCCAGGGTGAAGACCGTGGTGGCCGTCGCGAGGTAGAAGTCCAGGAGCCGGTTCAGCGCCTCCTCCCTTGCGGACGGCGGCTGTTCGTCACGTTCGGCGCAGGCGCGGGCGAAGAGACGTACCAGATCGTGGAAGCGGTAGCGACCCGGCGCCGCGGACTCCAGCAGGGACGCGTCGACGAGGGACTCCAGCAGGGTCTCCGCGTCCTCCGCGGGACGGCCGAGCAGGGCCGCCGCGCCGTGCACGGAGATGTCGGCGCCGTCGGCGAGGCCCAGCAGGCGGAACCCGCGGGCCTGTTCGGCGTCGAGCTGTCCGTAGCCGAGTTCGAAGGTGGCCTTGACGGCCTGGTCGCCCACCTGGAGCTCGTCCAGACGCCTGCACTCGTCGCCGAGCTTGGTGGCGAGTGTGGCGACCGTCCAGGTACGGCGCGCCGCCAGCCGTGCCGCCGCGATACGGATGGCCAGCGGAAGGAAACCGCAGGCGCCGACGACGTCCATGGCCGCCTTGCGTTCGGCGGCCACTCGCTCCTCGCCGACGACGCGGGTGAAGAGCGTCATCGCCTCCTCGGGACTCATCACATCGAGGTCCACGAGGTGCGCACCGGCCAGATCCACCATGCGTGCCCTGCTGGTGACCAGCGCCGCGCACCCCGCCGCCCCCGCGAGGAGCGGACGGACCTGCGCCGCGTCACGCGCGTTGTCCAGCAGCGTCAGCACGCGGCGGCCGGAGAGCAGCGACCGGAACAGCGCCGACCGCTCCTGCACACCCTCCGGGACACGGGAGTCCTCCACGCCCAGCGAACGCAGGAACGCGCCCAGTACGGCCTCCGGTTCGCTCGGCGAGGTGCCGGCGCCCTGCAGGTCGACGTAGAGCTGTCCGTCCGGGAACTGCTCGGCCGCGGCGTGCGCGACGTGCACGGCCAGCGTCGTCTTGCCGACGCCGCCGATGCCCGCCACCGCCGAGACCGCCATCACGGTGCCCTCGGCCTGCGCGAGCTGGTCCCGCAGTTCCGCGACGAACGCGGCGCGTCCCGTGAAGTCGGAGACGGTGGCCGGGAGTTGCGCGGGCTGCGCGGGTCTGGACGTGCCCGCCTCGGCGGGTTCCTCCTCCTCGGCGGTCAGCGCCAGGCCCTCGTCGGCCTGCAGGATGCGCTGATGGAGGTCCGCCAGCTCAGGACGCGGATCGACGCCCAGCTCGTCGTCGAGCAGGCGCCGTGTGTCGGCGTAGACGGCCAGAGCCTCTGCCTGCCGGCCGCTGCGGTACAGGGCGAGCATCAGCAGTTCACGCAGGCTCTCGCGCAGCGGGTGTGCGGCGGTCAGAGCGGTGAGTTCGGTGACGGCCTCGGCGTGGCAGCCCACTTGGAGGTCCAGGTCGAGGCGGTGCTCCAGGATGGAGAGCTGCCACTCCGTGAGACGGTCACGCTGCCGCTCCGCGAAAGGGCCCGGTACGTGCGCCAGCGGCTCGCCGCTCCACTGCTCCAGCGCGGAGATGTACTGCTCGCGGGCGCGGGAACGGTCGCCGCTCGCCAGCGACTTCTCCGCCTCGGCCACATACGCCGTGGCGGTTTCGAGGTCGACGGTGACATCGGGATGGACGCGGTCCGGACGGACCGCGTATCCGCCCGACTCGCTCACCAGCAGCTCCGCCTCGGAGCCGAGCGCCTTGCGGATACGTGAGGCGTACGTGCGCAGCGCCGCCTTCGCCCGGTCCGGGGACTCCTCGCCCCACAGGGCGTCGATCAGCTCCTCGGCCGTCGCGGTGTGGCCGGAACGCAGCAGAAGTGCGGCGAGAAGGGCGCGCTGCTGCGGTGATCCCATCGGGATCTCCTCGTCGCTGCGCCAGGCACGGACGGGTCCGAGCACCGCGAAGCGCAGCAGGTGAATCTGCTGTTCTCTCTCGCGGCCGACATCTGCCTCGGCGCCCATGGTCGCCCCCTGATTTTGCGCACTCCACTCCCCGCAGGGATCAGTCTGCCTTGCCGCCAGCTCTGCGTCAGCACGGCACCAAGTCCTCTACGACACCTTCGAACTTCGTGCTGAACCGGTGCACTTGGTGTGGTACGGGCGGTGTGCATCACGGTGGTGGGGGAAGCCCTTTGCGTCCCCCACCACCTGGCGGGAATCCGGCCCGCCTTCCGCCGTGCGGACGGGTCTCAGTTCTCGCCGTTCAGGAGCACGGGCAGCGTCCGCCAGCCGTGCGCGATGAAGGACTCGACCTGTTCCAGCTCCCCGGCGGGAGACGCCAGACGGAGTGCGGGAAAACGTTCGAAGAGGGCGGGGAGCGCCGTACGCGCCTCCATGCGGGCCAGCGGTGCGCCCAGGCAGAAGTGCACACCGTGCCCGAAGGAGAGGTGCTCCGTATCTCCACGCCGCACATCGAACTGCCCCGCGGTGGGGCCGTGCCGGCCGGGATCGCGGCCGGCCGCGGCGTAGGTGGCGAGGATCGCCTCGCCCTCGCGGATAGTCGCTCCGTCCGGCAGGCCGATGTCCTCGACCGCGTAGCGCAGCGGCAGGCTGGCGATGCTGGGGGCCCAGCGCAGCGTCTCCTCGATGACGTCGTCCCAGGAGACCTCCTTCTCCAGCACCAGCCGCAGCTGTCCGGGGTGGGTGAGCAGGGCGTGCACCGCGTTGCCGATCAGGTTCACCGTCGTCTCGTGTCCGGCGCCGACGACCAGCAGCAGGGTGTCGAGGAGTTCGGGCTCGGACAGCTTCGAACCGTCTTCGTCGCGGGCGGAGACGAGCACACTCGTCAGATCCTCACCGGGCTGCTCACGCTTGCGGGCCACGAGAGCGCCGAAGGCGCTCTGCACGTCCTGTGCCGTGCGCGCCGCCTCCTCGGCGGAGACGGAGGTGTCCATGATCCGCTCGACGAGCCGGGCCATCTCGCCGCGCTGCTCCTCGGGAATGCCGAACAGTTCGCAGATCACGCCCATCGGGAGCGGATGCGCGTAGGCACTGCGCAGATCCACCGGCTCGTCCCGCGGCGCAAGTGCCATCGCGTCGAGAAGCTGCCGGGTGATCCGCTCGACGCCGGGACGCATCTCCTCGGTGCGCCGGCCGGTGAAGGCGGGGGCGACGAGCTTGCGCAGACGGCGGTGGTCGGCTCCGTAGGAGGTGAACATGTTGGTGACGCCGACCCACGACCGTATCCACGTGTCGTGGAACTCGCCGCGCTGCCAGGCGGGCCAGTGGCGGCGCGGGTCCTTGGAGACCCTGGGGTCGGTCAGGAGCTGCTTGAGCAGGTCGAGGCTGCTCACGGACCAGGCGTGGATTCCCGCGGGCAGCTCGACGAGGGCGGCCGGGCCGTGTTCGCGGAGGCGGTCCGCCTCGCCGTGGATGTCTCTTCCGGCGGGGTCGACGGGGACGGGCCGCCGTAAGCTGCTCTGCTGCTGCCGCCGCTGTCCGTGCTCTGCCTGTTCTCCCATGGGGTGGCTCCTGCCTGGTCGGGGCTGATCGGAGTGAATCGGGCGGGTAGTTGCGCGAGGGCGCGGTGGAACGGGCCGTGCCGGTGGACGAGTTCGTCGTGCCGGACGGTCAGTTCGAGGTCGGAGAGCCAGGCCGTCAGACGCTCGATCGCGGTCGTCGCGATGAGCAGGGCGGAGCGGTGCACGGGGCAGGAGTGCGGGCCCGCCGCCCACGCAAGGTGGGAGCCGCCGCCGGAGCCGTCCGTGCCGCCGTCCGCACCGGCCTCGGTCCTGCCCTGCTGGGTGTTGGCAGCCGCGTAGGAGACGAGGACGAGCTGGCCGGGGCGTATCCGGTTGCCGTGGAAGTAGACCTCGCGCTTGGGGAAGTGCGCCGAGTAGTTGGCCATCGGCGGCTCGTTGCGCAGGACGTCGTGGATGGCGTCCTGCGGGGTCAGGGCGCCGCTGGAGAGCGTGCTGTAGTAGCGGTCGTCGGTCAGCATCCGCGCCAGGGCGTTGCCGATCAGATTGGCCGTGGGCTCGTGGCCGGCGCCCATCGTGAGCACGATCTGATGGGTGACCTCCTCCTCGCTCAGACGCGCTGGATGGTCCATGAACCACGACGTGAGGTCCTGGCCGCGCGCACGCTTCTTCGCCGCGATCAGCTCGCCGATGTAGCCCGTGAAGGCAGCGTTCGCCGCGGACGCCTCCTCGGGGGTGTTCCCCTCCAGCATTCCCGCGAGCGCCGCTATGAGCCGGTCGCCGTAGGCGTCGGGCAGTCCGAACAGCCGGTTGAAGAGCATCAGGGGCAGCAGACGGGCGTACCGGCCCATCAGGTCCGCCTCGCCGTCCCTCCCGAAGCGCGCGATGAGCGAGTCGGCCGTCGCCACGACGCTCGCCCGCAACTCGTGCGGGGGTATGCGGGCGAAGCCGTCCGTGATGACCCCGCGGTAGCGCTCGTGTTCCGCGCCGTCGCTGAAGATGACGTTGGGGCGCCAGCCGATCATCGGCAGAACCGGGGAGTCCTCGGGAACGCCCCGCTGCCAGGCGCGGGAGTCCTTGGACCACGTGTCGGAGTCGTGCAGCAGATCCAGCGCCGCGCGGTAGTCGGTGACGAGCATGGCTCCGACGTCCGGTGCGATCTCCACGGGGGCGAGCGCGCCGTACCGGCGCAGCCGGTCGTAGACGGCGTAGGGGTCGGCGGCGAACTCCGGGCCGTACAGCTTCGTCACGCCGCGCTCATCGCTCTCGCCGCTGTCAACACGACCGCCGCCACCGCCGCCATCACCACCGCCACCGCCGCCATCACCACCGCCGCTGCCGCCGGAGGCGTGGGAGCGGGCGGGGCCCGGGTCCGGTGTTCCGGCCGTGGGCGGCGGGCCGGCGGGCGGCGGGCTGGGAGGAGTCACACGGTCTCCTGCGGCGTGAGAGTGAGTACGTGGCCCACCAGGGCGATCAGCGCGTCGGCGGCCTGGTCGCGGTCGCGTGCGTCGCACAGCACGAGCGGGGTGTCGGGGAGCAGGTCGAGGTGGTCGCGGAGCGTGGAGGGGCAGTGGGAGGGCGAATCGGGGAAGGTGTTGACCGCCACCGCGTAGCGCAGACCGGCCTCCTCGATCATGTCCATCACCTCGAAGGAGTCCGACAGGCGGCGGGTGTCGGTCAGGACGAGCGCGCCGAGCGCTCCCCGGGCGATGTCCTGCCACAGCGGGCGGAAGCGCTGCTGACCGGGGGTGCCGAACATGTAGAGGACCAGATCCCCGGGCAGCGTCAGGCGTCCGAAATCGATCGCCACGGTCGTCGCGGTCTTCTCCCGGACGCCGGTGAGATCGTCGACGGCCGTACTGCCGTGCGTCATGATCTCCTCGGTGTGCAGCGGCTCCGTCTCCGACAGCGAGCGTATGAACGTGGTCTTGCCCACCCCGAACGGGCCTGCGACCAGCAGCTTCACCAGCGTCTGCGGCCTGTCCCCGTCGAGGGGCACGGCGTCCGGGAGGGGACCGGGCGCGGCCCCCTCACCGGCGTCCTGACCGGCGTCCTGACCGGCGTCCTGAGCGTGGCCGGTCTCGCGGGCGGGCGCGCTACCGGGAGGACTTGAAAGTGCGGAGTCCATCGAGAACCTTCTCCAGAATCTGCCGGTCGGGCAGTTCGGCGTCGGGTACGGGGGCACGGGCGGACAGCAGGCCGGCGTCGACGAGATCCGCCACCATGACTCTCACCACGCTCAGCGGCAGCCGCAGGTGCGCGGCCGTCTCGGCGAGGGAGAGCGGTCCCGGCTGCAGCAGTTCCAACAGCCTCCGCTGCTCCGGGCGCAGGCCGCTCGTGGACGGCTCGGCCGGAGAGTGCAGCACGGAGAGCCGGTCCAGTGTGTTGCGGCTGGGACGGGCCCGTCCGGTGGTGGCCAGATACGCGGGTACGAGGCGCCTGTGGTCGCGCGGGGGTGGCGTCATACGGAACCGTCGTCCCGTGGCGGACTGCTCATGGCCTTGGCTCCGAGCGTGGCCACCTGCACCTGCATCTGGTGCGTGACGACCCCCATGTTGACCTCGCGTTCGGCGAAGACCGCGAGAGAGGTGTTCTCGCCCGCGGGTATCGCGAAGACCCAGCCGCGGTCGGACTCGACGACGGTCTGGCGCAGTGTCACGTCGTAGTCGCCGGCGAAGGCCGCCGTGGTGGTACGCGCGGCTCCCTGCAGGGCCGACAGCATCGCGGCGACACCCTCCGCCGCGTCCCGCCCGAGCTCGGGAGAGCGGCCCTCTATGAGGCCGTCGCCGGAGATGACGGCGGCATGGACGACATGCGGCAGTTCCAGAAGCGGAGCGAGCACCCAGGAGGTGTCCTCCTGAACGGGCCGGCGTGCGGAAGTGGTCATGAGGGCGGATTCCCTTCCGGAGCGGGGGGATCGGTCAGGTCGCCACCGTCGGCGCGGCCCCCGGACGTGCCCGGGTCCTCACCGCCGGACGCGCTGTCGTGCGGGGTGCCGTCGTGAGGACCGGCCTCTGCGGTGCCGTCCGCCCGTTCCCGGGTGCGTGTCGTCCCGGACAGGGCAGCTGCACGGCCGGATTCCGTGCCCTGCTGGAGCGCCGACCACGTCTGCGCGCTCTCCTCGGGGGTCGGGGCGGCGGCGGTCGGGACGGCGGCGGACGGCGAGCCCGCTCCGGGCGATGCCGCCGGGCCGGACGCCGCCGAGCCGGTGCCGCCCCTCCGCGTGGCCCCGCCCACGGTCTGCGCCGCTGCTTCCGTTGCCGCTTCCGTTGTCGCTGCCGCTGTTGTCGAGCTGACGGGCCGTCGTCTGCGGCGGCGCGGCAGTTCCTCGGTCTGTCCCGGCTCCGGGCCGGTGACCCCGGCCGGGGTCACCGGCCCGGAGCCGCCGCCCGCGCGCTCCGGAAGAGCGGCCATCGCCACGGGCGGCGTCGGCGCCATGGCGGACATCGGCTGCTGCTCCTCGTCGAGCAGGGTGAGCAGCGGCTCGCCCGGAATGTGCACGACCGCCCGCACGCCGCCGTAGGGAGAAGTCTCCACATGGGTGCCGAACCCGTACTGGCGCACGAGTCGGCCGACGGCGGCGAAACCGTTGCGCGGAGGATCTCCGAGCTCTGTGAGCAGCAGCCTCTCCTCGCCCGACATCAGCCGCTTGGCGCGGGCCATCTCATCGGCATGCATGCCGACGCCCGCGTCGTCGACGATCACCGAGACGCCCCGGTTGCCCTGCTGGAGAGTGACGACGACGGGCAGGTCCGGACGCGAGTGGTGCAGGGCGTTGGCCATCAGCTCGGTCAGGGCCACGGCGACGGGCTCGACCGCCCGCGCGACCACGCCCACCGGATCGCGCAGCTGGCTGGTCACCTGGACGCGTTCGTAGCCGGCCAGCCGGGAGGTGGCACCGACGACGACGTCCGCGAGGTGGGAGTTCTCCCGGGTCAGCCCGGGCCATGCCCCGCACACCACGGCCGTGGCCTGGATGCGGCGCAGCGCCCGTTCGTTGAGGAAGTCGGCGGAGAGCAGGTCCTCGGCGACGAGCGGGTCGTCGTACTGCTCCTGCATACGCTGCAGGAGGCTCTGCATCTGGTACAGCAGCGCCTGGATGGTGGTGGTGGCGCCCCGCATCGCCGCCTGCGCCGCGAAGTCGACGCTGCGCCGCTCCTTGGTGACCTGCTCCTTGACCTGACCCAGTACGGCGTCGATCGACCGCTCCAGCTCCGGGGTGAGCGCCGGGGAGCCGAGCGGACCGCGGACCGGGACGCCCGAGTGGCCCAGTGAGGCCGCCAGGTCCGGTATCCGCGCGTTCGTGAGGTGCTTGAGCTCGGACTCGACCGCACGCAGCCTGGCCCCGAGATCGGCGCTCCGCCGTGAGGCGCTCTCCAGTTCCGTCTCGGTCCTCTCCGAGCGCAGCCGCAGACGGCTCAGCTCCTGCTGTGAGCGGACGAGCAGCAGCGCCAGAACGAGAGCGACGGCACCCAGGGCGAGGAACATGATCAGCGCCACCGGTGTGTCTGTCATCGGTGTCCTTGGTTCAACGGGATCGCGGGGAAGGGATCAAGGGATCGCGGGGGAAGGGAGGGTGTCGGGTGAACAAGGTCCGGCCGCGGGGAGGAGGGCAGGCCGTCATCCGGCGGGTCTCATATGGTGCCGCAGTCGCGTCGTAAGCACACCCGTAACCGGCACATCTGTACACATCGGCTGCGCCCAGCACGAGTGACGCAGCCCCGCCGTGAGAGGAAGGGCCGGCGTTCCACCGGGGGTTCAGGAGCGTGTGTCAGCCGTCCCGGCCGAGCCACACCGGGTTCGTCATCGCGGCCATCGCACCGGGGAGCCCGGGCGGCGACCCCTCTGCGGGCCGGTGGCGTATCTCCGCCCGTACGTATGTCGCCAGCGAGGCCGTCGTCCGCCACACCAGGGGCTTCGCGGAGACCGCGCCGGTGTGCATCTCCCCCTGGTCGGTCATGAGCCGGGCCGTCGCGCCCTCCGGGGCTCCCGAGACCTCCAGCCGGACGGTGACCTCCGACTCCGGGCCGGCACGCAACCGCTCGCCGATGCCCGCGTGTTCTCCGTGCGCGCCGCTCGCCGTGAGTTTCAGCGAGATCGCCGAGGACTCCACGAGATAGCTGCGGCCCGCCTTGATGCCCTCCAGCAGAGCGTGCCGTGAGAGGTCGTCGGCGTGGACCACGGTGTGCGGCAGGCCCACCTTCTGAGGTTCGGAGTGGGCGTCGCTGTTGCCGACGGCGGGCAGCCGGCGGCCGTCCCCGGGCGGGGCGGTCAGCATGTTGTCCCAGGCGGCGACGGAGAGTTCGTCGTCGGTCGTCCACGGGCCGTTCCACACCTCGACGGCGTCCGCATCCTCGTAGCCGAACTTCCACCGGCAGCCCACGAACGGGCAGTCGGGGTGGGCGGGGACGACCAGGCCGCCCGCACGGTGAATTCGGCGGGCGAAGCGGGGGAAGGCGTCGTCCCTCGCTCGGTAGCGCCAGTCGACGAAGGTCTCCGGGTCGGTGCCCACGGCCAGGAAGTGGCCGTTGCGGGTGGTGATCTCCTCACCGCAGAGGATGAGGAAGTCCTCGTCCCACAGCCCTTCCCATGCGCCGTGCCCCGAGGTGGTGTTGTGCTCGGTGGTGGCGATGAAGTCCAGCCCGGCCTCACGGGCGGCCGCTGCGGCTTCTGCCGGTGTGCGCTTGCCGTCGGAGTGCACGGTGTGCAGATGGCAGTCCCCGCGGTACCAGGCGCGGCCCCGGCCACGGGCGCGCTCCGGCGGGTGCACGGGCCGTGGCGTGGCGCCCTGCTCGCCGTGCCGGAGGGTGACGGTGACCTCGTAGTCCATCCCCTGGGGTGCGACGGTGTAGGGGCCGAGAACCACGTGCCAGGTGCCGGACCGCACGGGCCCGGGCAGATAGCCGGGCGTCGCCTCACGCGCGCTGAGCGAGAACCGGTCGCGGGCCCCGCCCGACCAGCCGCGGAAGCCGCGGCCGCCGAGCGCCGTGCCCCGCTCGTCGAAGATGCCGATGTCCAGCGCGTTGCCCTGGGTGCCTTCCGGCACCTCCGGTTTGCCGTAGGAGTAGGACACGGCGATCTCGCGCACGCCCGGGGGCACCTCCACCGGCAGATACACGAAGTCGGGTGCGCCGGTGGGCAGATGACCCCGCAGCGTCCTGGAGTGCTCCGAGCCCTCGGCGGCGCGCGCGAAGCTCACACCGCCGAGCGTGGCGGCGCTCGCGGCTCCCGCCACCGCCGACAGCCTGAGCACGTCACGTCTGTCCACACGGGTCATTTCAGCCTCCCCCTGAGCGCACGTCTCTGTACGCACGCAACCGTGGTCGTGGCGCCGCCCCGGACGCCACGGACCACCGTTCTACGCGCAGGAGGCGGGCGCGAAAACCCCTGTGGACAACTCGGCGGCCCGGTGACGGCCGGGAAACGCCCGTGAGGGCGCGCCCCGTTCAGGAGCGCCTGACCGACCGCACGGCGAGGAACACGCCGACCACCACGGCCCCCACCACCAGCGGCGCGAGCAGCCACACCCACCACGGGCTGCCGCTCTTCTTCGTGCCGCTCTTCTCCCAGCCGGAGGACGAACTGCCGCCGTGGCTGCTCGTGCCGGCCACGGCGCCGCTGCTGCCGGTGCTGCCGCCGGAGCTGCTCTTGCTGACGTCTCCGCCGGTGACCGTGCCGCCGCTCCTGCTGCCGGCCGTACTGGTCTTGCTGCCTCCTGAGCTGCTCCCGGCGGCCGAACCCGAACCCGAACCGGAACCGGAACCGGTCGTCGAGCCGGACGACGATGCCGAGGAGGAGCCCGTGGTCGAGCCGGACGACGATATGGAAGGGGAGCCGCTCGCCGAACTCGTCGTGGACCCGGAGGCGGAGACCGAACTGCCGCCCGTGCTGCTGCTCCCACCGGACACGCGTCCCGGAGCCGCAGCGATACGCCCGGACTCCCCGGACCGCCCGTACGACGAACCGCCGGAGGCCCCCGCGCCCCCGGTGCCCGGGCTCCGCTCCGGTGCGGCGTAAGCGGTCGCCGCCGTACCGCCCAGCAGCGACACCAGCAGCAGACCCGTTGTGACAATGCGCATGGTTTTCCCCGTTGTTGTGTGCGCCGCAGACGCACAAGGTCATGACACGGCTGCCTGCCCTCGGTCAGGCGGCCGCTCAGTATCCGGCATCGCCGGCGGTGTGAGATAGGCCGCAGCGACGTCTCCGGGGCCCCGGGCGTGCCGCTCGTATGCTCGGGCCATGACTTCGAGTCCGCAGGCAGCTCCCACTCCCACCGCCATGCGGCGCGCCCTGCGCCGAGCCCGCGACGGGGTGACGCTCGACACCGCCGAGGCCGCCGTGCTGCTCCAGGCACGCGGGGAGGATCTCGCCGAACTCGCCCGGTCGGCGGCGCGGGTGCGTGACGCCGGGCTGACGGAGGCGGGCCGTGAGGGCGTGATCACCTACTCGCGCGGCGTCTTCATCCCGCTCACCCGGCTGTGCAGGGACAAGTGCCACTACTGCACGTTCGTCACCGTCCCGGGCAAGCTGCGGCGTGAAGGGCACGGGATGTTCCTCTCGCCCGACGAGGTGCTGGACATCGCGCGCCGCGGCGCCGCGACCGGCTGCAAGGAGGCGCTGTTCACCCTCGGGGACAAGCCGGAGGACCGCTGGCCCGAGGCGCGTGAGTGGCTGGAGGCGCACGGCTACGACGACACGCTCTCGTACGTACGGGCCATGGCCATCCGCGTCCTGGAGGAGACAGGGCTGCTGCCCCACCTCAATCCCGGCGTGCTCTCCTGGGCGGACCTGCAACGGCTCAAGCCGGTCGCGCCGTCCATGGGAATGATGCTGGAGACGACGGCCGAGCGGCTGTGGAGCGAGCCCGGCGGCCCGCACCACGGATCGCCGGACAAGGACCCGGCGGTGCGGCTGCGGGTGCTTGAGGACGCGGGACGTTCCAACGTTCCCTTCACCACGGGTCTGCTGATCGGGATCGGTGAGACCTGGGAGGAGCGTGCCGAGTCGCTCTTCGCGCTGCGGCGCGTCCAGCGGGCGTACCACGGCATCCAGGAACTGATCATGCAGAACTTCCGCGCCAAGCCGGACACGGCCATGCGTGGCATGCCCGACGCCGAACTCGAGGAGCTGGCCGCCACGGTCGCGGTCGCCCGGCACATCATGGGCCCCTCGACCCGCATCCAGGCACCCCCGAACCTGGTGGACGGTGAGTACGCCATGCTCATCCGTGCCGGCATCGACGACTGGGGCGGCGTCTCCCCGCTGACCAAGGACCATGTCAATCCCGAGCGCCCGTGGCCGCAGATCGACGAGCTGGCACGGCACACGGCCGACGCCGGCTTCACACTGCGCGAACGGCTGCCGGTCTACCCGGAGTTCATCCGGCGCGGCGAACCCTGGCTCGACCCCCGGCTCCTGCCGCACGTGACCGCGCTGACCGAACCGGAGACGGGGCTGGCCCTGGAGGACGCCCCGGTCGAGGGCCGCCCGTGGCAGGAGCCCGAGGACGGCTTCCTCGCCCCGTCGGGACGTACGGACCTGCACCGCACCATCGACACCGACGGCCGCACCTCGGACCGCCGCGACGACTTCGACGACGTCTACGGGGACTGGGAGTCCCTGCGGGAGGCCGCCCGGCCCGGCATGGTGCCGGAGCGCATCGACACGGACGTGCGCGCGGCGCTCTCCCGCGCCGCCGACGATCCCGCGAGGCTCACCGACGGCGAAGCGCTCGCCCTGCTGCACGCGGACGGCCCCGCCCTGGACGCGCTGTGCCGCGTCGCCGACGAACTGCGCCGCGACGTGGTCGGAGACGACGTGACGTACATCGTCACCCGGAACATCAACTTCACCAACGTCTGCTACACCGGCTGCCGTTTCTGCGCCTTCGCGCAGCGCCGCACGGACGCCGACGCCTACACCCTCTCCCTGGACCAGGTCGCCGACCGGGCGCAGCAGGCATGGGAGGTGGGGGCCGTCGAGGTGTGCATGCAGGGCGGCATCCATCCCGACCTCCCGGGCAGCGCCTACTTCGACATCGCACGGGCGGTGCGCGAGCGGGTGCCGGGCATGCACGTGCACGCGTTCTCCCCGATGGAGGTCGTCAACGGTGCCAGCCGTACGGGCCTTTCGATCCGGGACTGGCTCGTACGGGCACGGGACGCGGGCCTCGGATCGATCCCCGGCACGGCCGCCGAGATCCTCGACGACGAGGTCCGCTGGATCCTCACCAAGGGCAAACTCCCGGCGGCCACCTGGATCGAGGTCGTCGAGACGGCGCACGAGCTGGGCATCCGTTCGTCCTCCACGATGATGTACGGGCACGTGGACCAGCCCCGGCACTGGCTCGGCCACCTGCGCCGGCTCGCACAGATCCAGCAGTCGGCCCTCGAGAAGGGCGTGGAGGGTTTCACCGAGTTCGTCACCCTGCCCTTCATCCACACCAACGCGCCCGTTTATCTCGCGGGCATCGCCCGCCCCGGACCGACACTCCGGGACAACCGTGCGGTGACCGCCATGGCGCGGCTGCTGCTGCATCCCCACATCACCAACATCCAGACGAGCTGGGTCAAGCTCGGCACGGAAGGCGCGGCGGAGATGCTGCGCTCCGGGGCGAACGACCTGGGCGGCACGCTGATGGAGGAGACCATCTCCCGCATGGCCGGGTCCTCCTACGGTTCCTACCGGTCCGTGCGTGACCTGACCGCCATCGCCGACGCTGCCGGGCGCCCCGCCCGTGCGCGTACGACGCTGTACGGCGAGGTCCCCGAGGAGCGGCTGCGGGCGGCGGCGCGCTCCGACGGACATCTGCCGGAGCTGCTTCCGGTGTTGGAAAACTGAACCGGCGTTCTAGAGTGCAAGCGGCCGGGGGACGACGCCCTTCCCCTGCCTGCCCGTGCCTGCCGTCGTTCCAGGGAGTCAGACGTGGCCGCTTCAGGCGGAGATGCCGTGTGGGGCCGAGCCGAGCAGCAGGATTTCCGCAGCAGGGTGCGCGGTTGCCTGCTGGGCGGCGCCATCGGTGACGCGCTCGGCGCCGGCGTCGAGTTCGACTCCCTGAACGCGATACGCGAGACGCACGGCCCGCCCGGGGTGACGGACTACGTTCCGGCCTACGGACGGCGGGGCGCCGTCACCGACGACACGCAGATGACGCTCTTCACGGTCGACGGCCTCATCCGCGCGCACGTACGGCGCGACACGGGCGCCTGGCACCCGCCCACCGACGTGCACGCCGCGTACCGCAGATGGGCCGCGACACAGCGGGACTGGGGGCCGGACGAGCGCAAGAAGGAGGACGGCTGGCTGGCGCGCGAGGAGTGGCTCTACGCACGCCGGGCGCCCGGGAACGCGTGCCTGAGCGGTCTTGCCGAGGAACGCATGGGAACCCTCGACCAGCCCAAGAACCCCGACTCCAAGGGCTGCGGCACGGTCATGAGGTCGGCGCCGTTCGGGCTGCTGGTGGGCTGGGAGCCGCAGTTGGTCTTCCAGCTCTCCGTGGAGTGCGCCGCGCAGACGCACGGACACCCGACCGGTTATCTGGCGGCCGGTGCCTTCTCCGCGATCGTGCACGCGCTCGCGTGCGGGGACCATCTCGACCACGCGGTGCAGAAGGCGCTGGTGCAGCTCGCCGCGCGCCCGGGCCACGAGGAGACGACGCATGCGCTGAAACGGGCCCTCGGAGCCGTACGGCAGGGCATGCCGACGGCGGAACTCGTGGAGTCCCTGGGGGAGGGGTGGACGGCCGAGGAGGCGCTCTCCATCGGCGTCTACTGTGCGCTCGTCGCCGAGGACGTACGGCACGGGCTGCTGCTGGCGGTCAACCACGGCGGTGACAGCGACTCCACGGGTTCCGTCTGCGGCAACCTGCTCGGTGCGATGCACGGCGAGACGGCGCTCCCGCCGGGCTGGGTCGCCGAGTTGGAGGGCAGAGCGACCGTACTGGAGCTGGCGGACGACTTCGCGATGGAGATGACGCAGGGCCCCGCCCTGCACGCACCGGGGGCAGCGGCTCCGGCGTGGCTGACCCGCTATCCGCGGGCCTGACCCGTCCGTTCGCCTCCGAACGGCACTCGGCTCCGGCGGCACGCGGTTCGGGCGGCACGCGGTTTTGGCGGGATGCGGTTTTGGCGGCACGCGGTTCGGGCGGGATGCGGTTTTGACGGTATGCGGGGCGGATCGCACGAAGGGTGTGCTACGTCGCCCGAAGTGCCGGGTGCCGGGTGCCGCGTGAACGGCCGCGGCCCTCGAAGGGTCCGCACACGGGCGAGCCCTCTCGGCAGGGACGGCGGACCGGTCGAGAGGGCTCTGCTCAAGGCCGACGCTGTCGCGTGCGGCCGTCAATCACCCGGTGGCTCACGCAACTTCGTGCACCGGACCGTGCGCGTCGACGGACGGATCAGCTCGGACCGTCGCAGACGTCGTCGCGCACTTCGGCGACGAAGCCGGTCCACGCTCCCGGGGGGAAGCTCAGTGCCGGCCCTTCAGGGGCCTTCGAGTCACGCACCGCCACCGCGCGCGGTGTCGGGGACCTGACCTCGACACACGCACCGTTGGCCGAGTAGGTCGATTTGATCCAGTCGGTGGTGTTTCCCTGGTGAATAGCCATGTCTGCTCCGGTTGTTCGACTCGTGTGCCCGACCGTACGCCCCGATTTCCCATGGCGAAGAAGTCGTTCACTCGACCGGATGGCATATTCCAGGCGTCTCTTCACATCCGCAGCTGGCGGAGTGTACTCTCCCCTTTTTCATCCACGGGCATAGTCCTTTGCCACATTCTCGATGAATTCCCGCGTCTGGTCGGGGTTGAGAGCTTCCGCGCGCAAATGCTCGTACATCACGCTGTAGCTCTGCACATCGTGCGACCTCTCCAGATAGAGATCGCTGGTGACGCCCTCCAGATACACCACGGAGGAGTCCGACGCGTCGGGGAACTCGAGGATCGCGTACTGCCCGTTGACCCCCGGATGCGCGCCCATGGAGAACGGCATCACCTGAACCGTCACGTGCGGCAGCTGGGAAACCTCGTTCAGCTTCTCCAGCTGCTCCACCATCGTCTGCCGGCCGCCCACCTCGCGCCGCAGCGCGGACTCGTCCAGCACCGCCCACAGGCGCAGCGGGTGTCGCAGGTCGTTGACGCGCTCCTGGCGCCGCATGCGCACCTGGACGCGCTTTTCGGTCTCCGCTCCCGTCGCCTCGGGATTGGCGCCCTCGCAGACGGCCTCCGCGTAGGCGCGTGTCTGTAAAAGACCGGGCACCACCTGCGGTTCGTAGACGCGCAGGGAGGCCGCGTCGGTCTCCAGCCCGATGTAGACGCTGTAGGGGATGTCGCCGAAGGCGTGCCACCAGCCCTGCTGACGCGACTCCTTGGCCATCTGCATCAGCGACTCCACTATGCGGTTGTCCTCCACCTCGTAGACCCCGCACAGGTCGCGTACGTCCCGCTGGCTGATGCTGCGGCGGCCGTTCTCCAGCCGGCTGATCTTGGACTGGGAGACCAGCAGTCTGTCGGCCACCTCTTCCGCCGTCATGCCCTTCACTTCCCGGAGGCGGCGCAACTCCTGGCCCAGTCGGCGGCGTCGGACGGTGGGATTGACGTTGGACGCCACAGGGACTGCACCTCCGCGTAAAGTACGACTACTTTCCAGAAGGTTGCCACCACTGTGTGCTATCGCGCTGGAGAATGGCGACAGAGGGCGCGGACGGTGCGGACAGTGCGGACCCGGGCACGCCGACGGCTTCACGGCGGCAGCATGCCGACAGCAGTCGATTGCTCTCGACGGCTCGACGGCTCGACGGCTCGACGGCACGACGGCACGCGCACTCACGGCTCGCGGTCCCGCGGGCGCGCCGTCCGCGCCCGTCCCGTCTCCGGTCGGGT
Organism: Streptomyces sp. TAA204; assembly: GCF_000424965.1. Classification (NCBI taxonomy): domain Bacteria; kingdom Bacillati; phylum Actinomycetota; class Actinomycetes; order Kitasatosporales; family Streptomycetaceae; genus Streptomyces; species Streptomyces sp. TAA204. The sequence goes on along the minus strand of NZ_AUKW01000001.1, from coordinate 378,178 downwards.
GGGTCCGGACATGCGCGCGGGGTGGTGGTGCGGCCACCGTTCCCGGCGACCGCACCACCACCCCGCGCGCCTGCACTGCCTGCGGTGCTACGCCGTGGTGCCGCGGTGCTGTGGTGCCGGTGCGCACCCGCGCACACCGGCCCGCGCGCACCTGCTCAGCCGGCTCGGGCCATCCCGCCGCCGACGGTCTGCCGTGACTGGTCCGGTACGTGCCGGGCCGCGACGGATCCGGCGTTCACACCCGCACGCGCCGGAGCGCGGCCGTCCGCGCCCTGGGGTGCCTGCTGACCGCCGTGGGCACTGTTGCCCGCCGCACGCCGGGGCTGCGCCCCCGCGCCGTTCTGCACGTCCATCACGGCGTGCGCGACGAGGCCGCCCATCGGGTCGTGCCGGATCAGGTCCCGCAGCCGGGAGCGGCATGAGCGCCCCTCGTTGCCGGGATAGAGGTGCTTGCCGAGGCCGACCGCGTGGGCCAGCGCCGCGAGTGCGGCGGTCCGCGGGTCCGGCGGCACGCCGGTGCGGATCGCCCCGTCCAGCCGGGTTCGGATCTCCCGGCTGATCGCCGTCTCCGTCGCCTGGTAGCGAGTCGTCGGCAGCACCCCGCACATCTGGCTTGATACGGCATGCACCATGCCGCACCGCTCCAGGTGTGTGAGATAAGTTTGGCGAAGCCCCAGTCGGGGCCCACCGATCCAGTGGACAGCGCGCACCGGGCTGCCGCGCCTGCGCAGCAACTCGAGCGCGGAGTCCAGAGTTGGATCTCCGGTCGGCCGTGGCAGCACCACGGCGATGCGGTCCCCGTCAGGGGCTATACGTCCTGCGAGAGCCAGCTCGACGAGCTGGGCCCCGGCCAGGCCGAGGTCAAGCGACTGCGGCTGTGCCGTGGTGCCCGTGGCCGGGTCCAAGGCCAGCAGCAGAAGCTCCTCCGGAATAGTTCTGCGGCTCCTGCCCATCCATGCCTCCCCGCGTGGATGTCAGACAGGGTGACTCCTCTCACAATGGTCTGTCGAGAGTGCCTGGGTGTTATGGACGGGAACCAGTAGGTATGTCGTTCTCGTCTGCGGGGTGGAAAGACCGATCCAAGCCCCTGTCGGACGTCCCCGCACAATGTGGGAGGCGCGGCGGACAGGACACTGTTAACTGGTACGGCGAGCGGCGAGCATTCAGCATCAGGAGGCATCGGTGGCGGGCGAGTCCCCCGACAAGGTGGAGCGCGAGGAGTCGTCGGGGGAGACGACCGGGGGAGGCGACGCGGTTGCGTCCTCCGGTGGGAACAAGCCCCGGGAGAAGAAGCCGGCGCGCAAGCGCGGCTCCGGCCAGAGCGCCAAGTCGGCCAAGTCGGCCGAGACCGCGAAGACGGCCAAGCCCGCGAAGGCTGCGAAGGCCGCGAAGTCGGCCGAATCGGTCAAGAGCGCGAAGGCTGCCAAGAGCGCCAAGGCGGCGAAGCCGGCCAAGGAAACAGGGACGGGCAAGGCGGCCGAGCAGGCCAAGCCTGCGATGCCGGCGCCCCGCTCCGCGAAGGCCGAGCACGGTCCGGACGGCAACGGCAACGGCACCGGCGGGAAGAGCCCCGAGCAGAACTCCGCTCCGGCCGCGGCACCGCCGGGCGAGGACGCCACGCCGGAATCCGCCGCCACCGTGACCACCGATGAAGGAAAGACCTCCGGCCCGGAGAGGGCCGCGGACGGCGAGAACGGCGCGTCCACCTCCGAAGGCGGCAGCGCGACCGGTACGGGCGGTGACGACCGGCTCAAAGCGGCAGTCGCGGCGTGGGTCGCCGGTACGGACGACGGGCCGGACGAGCCGGACGAAGAGGTCTCCGCAGCCGGGGACGCGGATGGCGAGTCCGCGGGTGAGCACGCCGACTCGGGTTCCGGAGAGGGGAATTCAAGCCAATCCTCGGCCGGCGGTCTGCCCGTGCGCCCCTCGTCCGACGGCGAAGAGGAGGCGGAGGGTGCCGAGGTGTCCGGGGCGGCGACCCGGCCGGAAGGCACGGCGGAACCGGACTCCACGGGCTCCGAGAGGCCCGCAGCGGCGCCCGCAGGCCCCGGGCGGGGCGTGGAGGAGGTCGACCAGCCGACGGCTATGTTCAGGACCGTACGGCCGGATTCAGGCGGTACGGCGGACGCGGACGACGAGGAGGAGGCCGCGCGCCGGGCGGAGCGCATGACCGCGGCCTTCTTCGGCTCGAGCAGAGCGGCCAAATCCGAAGAAGAGGATGAACCGCCCGGCTCCGCGGGCCCCGAACCGGACGGCCGGCCGGCGGCCGAGCAGCCGGAGCCCCTGGGGCCTGCGGCAAGCGGGTCCGAGGCCGAGATGTCCGCCGCCGAGCAGTCGGAGACCGCGAAGTCGGAGATCCCGGAGACCGCGCAGGCCCCGAAGGCAGAGACCCCGGAGCCTCCGGAACCCGCGGAGAAGCCCGAACCGGGCGGGGCGGACGCGGGGGCGGACGCCTCCCGTGTCGACGAGCCCACCGCGGTCTTCCGTACGGCCGAGCTCGGCGAAGGCGCGCAGCAGGAGGGTGTCGACCAGTCGACCGCCGTCTTCCGTACCGTCCAGCCCCCGAAGAGCGGCACTCCGGAGGCGTCCGGCGAGGACGCCGGGCCGGAGCGGACGGGGAAGGAGGCTGAGCCGGGCGAGGCGAACGCGGATGCTTCCGCAAAGCCCGCAAAGCCGGTTGATCCGCGGACGGTCACCGGCGAGCCGGTCAAGCCCGCCGTGGACGGCCCGGGCGCCACGTCCGAGACCGAGACCACGCCCGAGACCGAGTCTGAGTCCGAGACCACATCCGGGTCCGAGACCGAGTCCGAGCGTACGAGCCAGTTCGTGCCGCTGAAGTCCGCCGACGCCCCGCCGCGCCCGAAGCAGGACCCCGCCGCGCCCCCGAAGCCCCTGGGCGGATCCGCGACGGACACGGCGCCCGCCGAGGCGCCGGACGAAGCCCCCGCCCCTCAGCTCACCGAGGCCGAGCGCACCCGGCAGCAGCCGCGGCCCGACCAAGCACCGCTCGACCTGCTGGCCCAGCTCACCAACAAGCCGCCGCCGCCGGAGACTCCGCTGCGCACGGCCGCACGCCGGGTCAAGATCTGGACGCCGCTGGTGGCGCTGCTGGCGATCGTCTTCGTCGTGGCGCAGGCGGTACGGCCGCTGCCGGAGCCGGGGCTGTCGCTGACCGCGTCACCGACGTACACCTTCCAGGGTGCGAAGCCCTCCGTCCCCTGGCCTTCCGAGGGTCAGGCGACGCTGGACGTCCAGGGTCTGGGCTCGCTCGGTACGTACGGCAAGCAGAAGCCGGTGCCGATAGCGAGCGTGGCGAAGGTGATGACCGCCTACGTCATCCTGCGCGACCATCCGGTGAAGAAGGGGTCGAAGGGCGCGACCATCCCCGTCGACAAGAAGGCGGAGGAAGAGGCGGGGCTGAGCGCGCAGAACGAGTCGACCGTCGAGGTGAAGCAGGGCGACAAGATCTCGCAGCGGGAGGCCGTCGAGGCGCTCATGATCGCGTCCGCGAACAACGTGGCGCGGCTGCTGGCCCGTTGGGACGCGGGTTCGGAGAAGGCGTTCGCGAAGAAGATGAACGCCGCGGCAAAGGACCTGGGGATGACGAACACCAGGTACACCGACCCCAGCGGCCTCAACGCCTCGACCGTGAGCACCTCCGAGGACCAGGTGAAGCTGGCCAAGAAGGCGATGGCCATCGACCTGTTCCGGGAGACGGTGCGGCTTCCCGGCTACACCGACACCAAGGGCGATGAGCACGGGAACTGGAACAAGCTCGTCCCGCTCGACGGCGTCGTCGGGATCAAGACCGGCACGACGACCAAGGCGGGCGGCAACCTGCTCTTCGCGGCCGAGCAGAAGGTCGGCGGAACCGAGCAGCTGATCATCGGAGCGGTTCTCGGGCAGTACCAGCCGTCGATACTCGACACCGTGCTCGCCGAGAGCAAGAAGCTCATCGACAGCGCTCAGGAGGAGCTGCGCACCCAGAAGGTCGTGCGCAAGGGCGACGTCGTCGGGTACGTGGACGACCAGCTCGGCGGCAGGACCCCGGTCGTGGCGACCAAGGACGTCTCGGCGGTCGGCTGGTCCGGGCTGAAGGTGAAGCTCGGGCTGACCGACGGAGGCAAGGCTCTGCCGCACGAGGGAAGCGCGGGTGACAATGCCGGGACGCTCACCGTCGGCGACGGACCCGGCCAGGTACGGGTGCCGGTGGCGTTGAAGGAAGACATGACCGAACCGGGTCTCGGAGCCAAGCTGACCAGGATCCTCTGATCCGGGCGACACGAGATCCGGGCGAACTGAGCCCGGCCCGCGTACCGGTGGGCGCGGGCCGGCCTTACGGGGGAGAGCGCAGTGCCCACTGTGCGGGAGCCGCAGATGCCGGACGGAGAAGACAGTGAGATAGGCCCTGGGGAGACGGGTTTCCCCAGGGCCGACACCGCTTTGCGTCGAGGTTCCGGTCCCGGGACCAGTACTGGTCCCGGGCCTGGTGCCGTACCCGGACCGCGGTCCGGGCAGGTGGCCGGTGATTCGGCGGCGAAGACCGACCGGGAGACCGGCACTTCGGTCGGCACACGGCACGAGCAGCACACGAGAGCGGACTCCCCGGACGCGGACGTCTCCGCGACCGCCCACGAGCATGTGCACGGCGCCCCCGACGCGCACGATCAGGTCACCGCTGACGCAGACTCGGGCACAAGCACAAGCACAAGCACAAGCACGGACGCAGACGCGGACACGGACGCGGACACCGCCGCAGCCGCCCGCTCCCGCACCCGCAGCGAGCCCGAGGGCGGGACGCGGCCCTTCAGCGTCCCGCTCCGATCCGTACGCTCCGCGGCGGCGGATCTGCTGCGCCACCCCGTCGTGGCGCCGGTACTGCTCGCCACCGTCCTGCACCTGATCTGGCTGTGGTTCCTGGCCAGCAGCGGCGGCGACCTGGCCGCGCAGGACGCATGGGCCGAGTTCGTCGAGCGGCACCCGGGTTCCGCCTACAACCTCGCCTGGTACGGCGGGCTCCACCCCTTCTCGTACAGCGTGCTCTCGCCCTACCTGATGGCGGCGCTCGGTGTGCGCACCACGCTGATGCTAGCGGGCATCCTCTCCTCCGGGCTGCTCGCCCTGATCCTCCGCCGTGTGCTGAGCAGGCCGCTCGTACCCGCTCTGTGGGGCGCGTTCTCCTTCGCGTGCAACGCCGCTTCCGGACGGGTCACCTTCGGACTCGGTGTGCTCTTCGCACTCGGTGCGGTCGCCATGGTGTGGGCCTGGCCGCGGCGTTGGTGGCGCAGCGCGGGCAAGGGCAGGTTCCTGCGGGGTGCCGCCGCGGCGGTGCTGGCCGCGCTGGCGACGACGGGAAGCCCCGTCGCCGGGCTCTTCCTCGAAGTGGTCGCCGCGGCGCTGTTCCTGGACCGCCGCCGTCAGGCCGCCTATTCACTCGCCGTGACCCCTCCCGTCGTGGTCATCGTCTCGACGGTCTTCTTCCCCTTCGAGGGCATGCAGCCGATGCCGTGGTGGTCGGCGCTCTTCCCGCTGGTGGGCGCGCTCTCCGCCCTGCTGTTCGTGCCCCGTACGTGGCGCACCGTGCGGCTGGGCGCGCTGGTCTACGGGGTGGGCACCGTGCTGACCTGGCTGATCCCCTCGCAGGTCGGTTCCAACGTGGAGCGACTCAGCCTGCTGTTCGGCGTGGTGGTGCTGCTGGCCGCCGCCCCGCTGGTGGTCGGCGACTGGCGTTCGCGGCGGGGCGTGGCGATGGTGACCGCGATCGTGGTGGCGGTCGGCTGGCAGCTCGCCAAGCCCGTCTACGACGTTCTTGCGACGACGCCCGACAAGGTGTGGAGCAGCGGGCTGACCCCTCTCGTGGAGCAGCTCGAACGCGTCGACGCCGTGCGCGGCCGGGTGGAGGTGGTGCCCGTGCGCAGCCACCGCGAGGCGTCGGCCCTCGCCCCGTACGTCAATCTCGCCCGGGGCTGGAACAGGCAGGCGGACACCGACCGCAATCCCGTCTTCTACGAGAACGGCGGCCTCACGCCGGAGAGTTACCACCAGTGGCTGCGCCGGTGGGCGGTGCACTACGTGGTGCTGCCCTCCTCCCCGCCCGACGGCGCGGCCCAGGAGGAGGCCGACATCGTCCGCGCGGGTCAGCCGTATCTGCGCGAGATCTGGAGCGACGAGAACTGGCGCCTCTTCCGGGTCGCCGACCCGCTGCCGCTCGCCGAGCCGCCCGCGAGCGTCGAGCACGCGGGCGCGGGAGAGGTGGAAGTGCGGGTACGGGAGCGCGGTGCGGTACTGGTGCGCATTCCCTGGTCCCCGTGGCTGGGGCTTGTGGACAAGTCCGGCCGTCGTATCGAGCCGCCCGAGAGCGGGGCGCCGAACCGGTACGGCTGTCTGCGGAAGGCGGACCCGACCGTCGGCGGTCCGCCGCCCCCGGGTGAGAAGAAGCCGGTGATGGACACCTGGACGCTGCTGGACGCCCCCCGGCCGGGCACCTACCGCCTGGCGGCGCCCTATCGGCTGCCCCGGGGAACGCAGTGCCCCGAGGGTGAGCGTGACCTCGCGCCGAACAGCACCGACGGCCCGGACGCCGGCGCGGACGACGACGCTGATGGCGACGGCGACGGAGACGGAGACGGAGACGGCGACGGAGACGGGGCTGAGCCTCCGGCGGGCGAGCCGGAGCGGCGGGGACGGGAGGGACAGGGGGAACGCTGAGGCCGCGCCCGTCCCGCCCGGTGCCCTGCCTGCCGCGTGTCAGCCGCCGCTGCCGTAGGGACGGGTGATGATCTCCAGGAAGTGCCCGTCCGGGTCGGCCCAGTAGACGCCCCTGCCGCCGTCGTTGTGGTTGATCTCGCCGGGACGCTGCCGGCCCGGGTCGGCGTAGTAGGTGAGGCCGGCCTTCCTGATGCGGCCGAAGATGGAGTCGAACTCCTCCTCCGAGACCAGGAACGCGTAGTGCTGCGGCGTGATCGGCCCGTCGCCGGCGTCCATGTAGTCGAGCGTGACGTCGTTGGCCACGACGACGGGAAGGAACGGGCCGAACTGCGGCTGCACTTCGAGGCCCAGCAGTGAGGCGGCGAACTCGGCCGACGCCTTCTTGTCCGTGGCGTGGACGATGGTGTGGTTGAGCTTTACGGACATGCTGGTCTCCTCGGACGTTCGCGGTGCGGCCCGGCCAGGCCCGGCCCGTGGGCCGCCGGGGCCGTGCCGTCGGTCACTGGTTCCAACTGACGTCGGGGGGCGCTGATTTCGGGAACCGCTTCCGTCTTTGGTCGTACGTCCCGGGTCGGGGGTCGGGGGTCGGGCCGGCCGGAACCGTCCCGGCGAGGCGGCCGGGCGTGCGTCACAACGGCTGGGACCGAACGCCGCTCTCCCCGTGCCCCGCGGAGCTGATGGCCGGCAGCAGCGGGACGAGGTTGTCCCAGCGCTGCATCTCGCAGCCGTTCTCACGGTTGAAGTGTGCGTTCACGCGGTGCCCGGCCCACCTGCCGCGGACGTGTGCGCTGACGGGGCCGCCGTACTGCATCGTGCAGCGGGTGCCCGCGCTGACGGGGGCGAACGGGTCCTCGCCCCAGCGCGTCACCTCGTCCAGCTTGTCGCATGCCTTCTCGGGCTTCGGGTGGTCGCCCGAGGCGGGGTTGCAGTACAGCTCGTACGTGCCGTCGGATCCGTCCGCGCCGGAGTCGGCGACGGTGACGGTCAGACGGTTCTCGGGGGCGTGCTCGACGGGGCCGAAGCCGGTGCCGGCGAGGGCCTGCGGGGTGAGGCTCAGAGCGGCGGCGACGGCGGTGGCGGTGACGGCGAGGCGGCGGATCAGCATCGGACACTCCCTGGACGCTTCTGCGGGGCGGGGCGGGGCGGGGGCTCGGAGAGGGGGTGAGGGCAGGGCAGGGTGAGGAGGGTGCCCCTGGCCCGCCAACGTCCTCCGGGGGGCGCACGTCGCGTCCAGGGCGGCACATTGACTCGATCGAGTTAAGAGAGGGGGTCACTCGGACTTGCCGTCATACGCGGCCCGTCCGGCCCTTCGGTGAGGACGCGCAGATGTCTGTCCGCGGTGTCGGGGGAGCCGGCGGACTCTGCGATCCCCGCGGTGTCGGCGGTCCCGGGCACGGTCCTGCCCTGGCGGTTCCATTCGTCGGCGAGTCCGGCGTAGATCGGTTCCAGCCAGTACGCGCCGGTCAGCTCTGCGAACTGCGTCGGCGGGCCGGGGAGCGACGGGCCGGGGAGCCCGTGCGGCTGCACGGCGCGGAGGACGGTGAATGACGTGTTTCCCATGACGGGGCAACTCCGGGGGCGAAATCGGGACACCGTTCCGGCAGTCCGTTCACCGCCACGAGGGCTCTCGTTCGATCACGCGCGGGTCACGCGCCGCCGGTCCCCGGTGACGGCGTTCGAGCCGGGCGCGGACATCCGCGGTACGCGGGGCGTCCGCGGCAGACAGGCCACAGACGTTCGCCGGCACGGCACGGCACGGCACGGCACGGCAGGGCACGGCACGGCACGGCTCGCCCCGCCCCTGCCCGCCCCGTGTTCACTCGCGCGGGACGACCCGGTCGACGACCGTCTGCACCAGGCTGTCCACATCGGTCTCGGCGAGCATCCCCGGCAGTGTGAAGTGCTCCAGCAGCACACCTGTCATGGCGAGATACAGCACGAGCACGGTGTCGGCGTCACCCGGGAGCCCCGCGTCCAGGTGGAAGCGCGTGCTCTCGTCGAACTCGGAGCGTACGGCGCGGGTGAGCTCCAGCCGCAGCGCCGGCCGCCTGGTGGCTTCGAGACGCAGTTCCAGCATCGCGAGATATCCGGTGCGTTCCCGCGTCATGCGGCGCACCAGACGGCGCAGCAGTTCGGCGACCACTTCGCGGGTGAGGGGGGCCGAGCTCATCGCGGTCTCGACCTCGGCGGGGTCGGGCGCCATCCGCAGATGGATGCGGCCGCCCGCCTGTGTGAGCAGATCGTCCCTGCTGGAGAAGTAGTTGGACGCGGTTCCGGCGGGGACGCCGGCCTCCGTGTCGACGGCTCGGAAGGTGAGGCCGCGGGCCCCTTCGCGCGCCAGCACTTCGATGGCGGCGTCGACAAGGGCTGTTCGCCGCTGAGGGTTCCTTGCCATCCCTCACCGCTCCCTTCTGCTCCGCGCGGGCTCCGCCCGGCTCGGCGAGAAAGAATCACCTTGCGCGACCACTACGCCTGGAGCACTCTAGCCGTAGTGGTCGCGCGGGTGCGAGCACGCCGCCACACCTCATCGCCCACGGACAAGGGGGACCTCCATGCGAAAGCTGACCTACTTCGTCGCCGCGTCGGTCGACGGCTTCATCGGGGCGCCGGGAGGCGACGGGCAGTTCTTCACCCGGTACGTCGACGAGGAGTTCCTCGCGTTCCTGAAGGCGGAGTTCCCCGAGACGCTTCCCACCCACGGGCGCCGCGCACTGGGCATCGACGATCTGGAGAACAAGAAGTTCGACACGATCCTCCAGGGCCGGGGCAGCTACGACGTCGCACTGGCGGAGGGCATCACCAGCCCGTACGGGCACATGCGCCAGTACGTGGCCTCGCGCACCATCGGCACCTCGCCCGACCCCGCCGTGGAGATCGTGGGCGGGGACCTGACCGGACGGGTGCGCGCCCTCAAGCAGGAGGAGGGGCTGGGCATCTACCTCTGCGGAGGGTCCGCGATGGCCGGTGAACTGCTCGGCGAGACGGACGAGTTGATCATCAAGACCTATCCGCTGGTTCTCGGTACCGGGATGCCGATGTTCGCCTCCCCGTTCGCCTTCACCGAGTTCTCCCTGGAGTCGGTGAGCACGTTCGGCAACGGGGTGGTCGTGAGCAGGTACAGCCGGGCGTCCTGAGCCGGCCCGGAGGTGCGGTCACCGGATCTGACGGCGGACCAGTTCGTGGAACTGGCCGCCCGTGTCCGCGAGCAGCGCGGCGGGCGTCCCCTGCTGCACGATCCGCCCCTGTGACATCACCAGGACCCTGTCGGCGTCCATCACGGTGGAGAGCCGGTGAGCGATCACGACTCGCGACGCCTGCAGCTTGCGCGTGCTCTCGATCACGGTGCGCTGGGTCTCGTTGTCCAGGGCGCTGGTCGCCTCGTCGAAGTAGAGGATGCGCGGGCGCCGGATGAGGGCCTGAGCGATCATCAGCCGCTGCCGCTGACCGCCCGAGACGGCCGCTCCGCCGTCGGAGAGCACGGTGTGCATGCCCATGGGCATCTGCTTGATGTCCTCGGCCAGGCCCGCCATCTCGGCGGCCTCCCAGGCCTCTTCGTGCGAGAAGATCTCGGCGCCGCATATGGAGTCCAGGATCGAGCCGACGAACGGCTGCGCGTTCTGCAGCACGACCCCGCACTGCCGGCGGACGGCCGACTGGTCGAGGGCGGCGAGATCCTGGCCGTCGTAGAGGACGCTGCCCGAGTGCGGCTCGTCGAAGCCGATGAGGAGCCGCAGCAGCGTCGACTTGCCGCAGCCGCTCGGACCGACCACTGCCACGAACTCGCCCGGCTGCACACGGAAGGAGACGTCGTCGAGTACCAGAGGGCCCTCGTCGCTGTAGCGGAAGGAGAGCTGCCGTGCCTCGACGGCGCCGGAGAGCGGACCGGGCAGGGCGCTTCCGCCGCGCACCTCGGTGGGCTCGTGCAGCACCGGTTTGACCTTCTCGAACATCGGCAGTGCGGCGGCGGCCGAGATGAGGGAGTTGGTCAGCTGCGTCACCGACGTCAGCATCATCGTCACCGCGGTGTTGAAGGTGAGGAAGCCCGCCGAGGACAGCGTGCCGCGGGCCGGACCCGCCAGCAGCATGAACATGATCAGTGAAGTGAGGGGCAGGTAGACCGAGTTGAGAACCGTCGTCGCGTTCTTGATCCGGCCAACCCGCTGCTGGAGCTCCCGGCTGCGGGCGAACTCCTGCGCCCACGCGGCGTACGCGAAGCTCTCGGCCGCGGCGACGCGCAGCTTGGGCAGACCGCGTAGAGTCTGGAACGCCTTGTTGTTCAGCTTGTTGTTGAGGTCGACCAGACGGCTCTGCCAGCGCAGCTGCCACACACCCATGCCGATGAACGCGCCCGCGATGACGACCAGCAGGGCGAGAGCCACCAGCGCGAGAGGCACGCTGTAGAACAGCAGCAGCACCAGATTCATCCCGCCGACCGTGCACGCCTGCACCGCCACCGGGCCCACACCTGACAGCACGCGCCGCATCGTGCTGATACCCATGGCCGCGCTGGCCAGTTCACCGGTCGACCGCTCTGCGAAGAACTTCGTCGGCAGGCGCAGCAGCCGGTCCCACACGGCCGGTTGCAGCGCGCTCTCCACGCGGCCCTCCATCCGCAGGATGGAGATGTTCTGCATCAGCATGAACGCCGCCGTCACGAAGCTGCTCAGCACGATCGCCAGCGAGACCTGCGTGATGAGCGACGTTTCGGCGTTGGGCACGTACACACCCAGCACCTGTCCGGTCGCGACGGGCACCAGCGCGCCGAGGCCCACGGCTACCAGCCCGCCGAGCAGCAGGCTGCGTACGTCCGTACGGGTGCCGCGCAGACAGAAGCGCAGCAACTGCCACGCGTTCATGGGCTCTTCGGGCAGCGGGCGGTAGAACATCACGGCGCGCTGCTCGAAGTCCCCCGCGTTCCTCCTGCCCACTGCGGTGCGTCTTCCGGCGGCGTCCACCGCCTCGTACCGGCCGCGCCGCCACAGCAGCGCGACGGGCGTTCCGGACCCGGAGCGCTGGCCCACCAGCGGCCCGGTGTTCTCCCGCCACCAGCGGTCCCCCAGCCTGACCACGCGGGTACGGACCCGGGAGCTGAGGGCGATGCGCTCCACCGGATTGGTGCGCTCGTCGACGGAGTTGCCCTCCTCGGGGGCCGTGAGGCTGATTCCGGCGGCCTCCGCCGCGAGACGGGAGACGGCGAACGTCGCGTCGTCCGTGGCACGGGAGGAGCCGGAGGGGCCCTTGCCCGTGGTGTTGATGGAGGCGAGCAGCGCCTGGTCCGCCTGAGCCCGTACGTTCTCGCCCGCTTCGATGCCCGCGGCCGTGCGGTCCTCGTGCGCGCGTTCCAGCCGGTCGATCCAGCGGTCCAGCGCCGACTGGAGGCGGAACTGCTGGTCCACCATGCGCTGCCACATCGCGCCGTCGATGAGGAGCTGGGACGCCGCCTCCGAGCTGAACTCGGCGCCGTACTGGACGCTGCGGGGACCGACCGTCATCCACATGATGTCGTCGTCGTCGGGGCTGTGGCCGGGTGCCGGCGCCACCGCGTCCAGGGCCGCCCCGCCCTCCAGCGGCGCCTCGAAGAGGACGCGGAGGCTGCGGCCGATGCCGAGGGCGAAGGCGGCGTCGAGAGAGGTGGGGGCGGGGACGGGAGCCGCCGCCTCGTGTCCGCCCGTCCACCCGTCCCAGCCGTTGCTCCCGCCGGTCCAAGTGCCGGAGGGCGCCGAGCCGTACGCGCCGCCGTGCGCGGGAGCGAAAAGCTCCCGCAGCTCGATCCTGCGCAGGACGCAGTCGCGCAGCGGCTTGCCGGTCAGGGTGTGCACGGGCCCCTGCACGGGGCCGAGCAGGAGGGTTCCCTGTTCGAGCCGTCCGAGGAAGTGCCAGTGGCCCTCCTGGACGGCGTCCACGGCGAAGAGGTCCATCGCACCGGCCGTGACCAGCCACAGCACATGAGGACCCTCCAGCGGCATGCTGCGCCTGCCGACGACGTCGACCTGTTCGCCCAGCGCACCGAAGGCAGCGGTGACGGTGTCACCGGTGCCGGTCCCGGCGCCTGTGCCCGTCCCGGTGCCGGCGCCTGTGCCGGTCCGGGCCTGCGGGATGCCGCCTCCCGCGTCCACGGCGGGCGGCGCGCCGGTGTCGTAGGCGCCCGTCTCGTAACCACCGGTCTCGTAGGCGCCCGTGCCGTACCCCGCGGCCTGGTGGGCGCCGGTCCCGTACGTCCCGCTTCCCTGCTGCTCCGGCGTCCCCTGCCCGCCCGAGCCGTCGACGGATGCCACTCAGTGCTCCTTGACCAGTTCGGCGTACTGGCCCCCCGCGGCCACCAGTTCCTCGTGCCGCCCGCGCTCGACGACCGTCCCCCGCTCCAGCACCACGATCTCGTCGCTGTCGCGGACGGTGCTCAGCCGGTGCGCGATCACGACGCACGCGCAGCCCCGGCGGCGCAGGTTGTCGATGATGAGCTGCTCGGTCTGTGCGTCCAGCGCGCTCGTCACCTCGTCCAGGACGAGGATGCTGGGCCGCCGCACCAGTGCCCTGGCGACCTCCAGGCGCTGGCGCTGGCCGCCGGAGAGGTTGCGGCCGTCCTGCTCCACCCGGCTGTGGATTCCGCCGGGGCGGTGGGCGAAGTCCTCCAGCACGGCGGCGTCGCGCAGGGCGGCGGTGACGGCGTCGTCGGGGATCGAGGGATCCCACAGCGCCACGTTGTCCCGGACCGTGCCCTCGAAGAGGAAGACGTCCTGGTCGACGAAGGAGACCGAGGCGGCCAGCGCGCTGCGGGAGATGTCCTCCAGCCGCTCGCCGTCGATACGGATGACTCCCTCCCACGGGCTGTAGAGACCGGAGATGAGCCTGGAGACAGTGGACTTGCCGCTGCCGGAGCCTCCGACGAGCGCGACCTGCCGCCCCGGCCCGACGGACAGGGAGAAGTCCGTCAGCAGCGGCTTGTCGAGCGGGCTGTAGCCGAACGTGATGTTCTCCAGCGACACATGGCCCTTGAGGCGGCGGGTGCTCGCGGCCGGCGCGCGCCGGGAGTAGAGCGGGTCCACGGGGAAGTTCTCCACGTCCTTCAGCCTCGCCACGTCGGCGGCGAAGTCCTGGATGCGCCCCGCGACGCCGTTCAGCCGCGTGATGGGGGCCGTGAAGCGCGTGACCAGCGCCTGGAAGGCCACCAGCAGGCCGATCGAGATGTGACCCTCGACGGCCCTCATGCCTCCGATGAGCAGGATCATCGCGCTGTTGAGGGTGGCGAGGGTCGGGGCGACGACTGCCAGCGCGGCCGTGGGCACCCCGAGCTTCTGCTGTTCCTCCAGCGTGGTGGCGTGCTGCCCGGCCCAGCGGCGGAAGTAGCCGTTCTCGCCGCCGGTGGCCTTCATCGTCTCGATCAACTGGAGGCCGGTGTAGGAGGTGTTGGTCAGTTTCGCGGTGTCCGCGCGCAGCTTCTGGGTGCCCGTCGCGCGCAGCCGTATCACCACCCGCATGGCCACCAGGTTCAGCAGCGCGATCAGTACACCGACGACGGTGAGCTGCGGATCGTACGTCCACAGCAGGACGGCGTAGAGGACCACGACCACCGCGTCCACGCCCGCGGCGGCCAGGTCCCGCGCCAGGGTCTCGGCGACGGTGTCGTTGGACTGCAGACGCTGGACGAGGTCGGCGGGACTGCGCTGGCCGAAGAAGGTGACCGGCAGCCTGAGCAGATGGCGGAAGAAGCGGGCGCTGCTGAGCGTCGAGGAGATGATGCGCCCGCGCAGCAGGTTGGCCTGCTGGAGTCCGGTCAGGGCGGCCGTGAGGACGACCGTGGCGCCCATCGAGGCGAAGAGCACGCCCAGCAGGGAGGTCTGTTCCCCGACCAGGAACATGTCGATGTACGTCCGGCTCAGCGCCGGAACCGCCGCGCCCACCGCGACGAGCAGGAGGCTGGCGAGCAGCGCGGTCAGCATGGTGCCCGTCGTGCCGCGCAGCCGCGCCGGCATGGCGCTCATGAAGCCGGGGCGCTTGCCGCCCGGCCGGAAGTCCTCTCCGGGTTCGAAGGTGAGGACGACGCCGGTGAAGCTCGTGTCGAACTCCTCCAGCGGGACGAACCGCCGCCCCTTGTCCGGGTCGTTGAGGTGGACGCCGCGCCGGCCGAAGCGCCGTCCCATGCCCTCGTAGACGACGTAGTGGTTGAACTCCCAGAACAGCACGGCCGGCCCGGGCACCTCCGCCAGCGCCGCGGGCTCCATCTGCATGCCCTTGGCCGTCAGACCGTAACTGCGGGCCGCTTTCAGCAGGTTGCTGGCGCGCGAGCCGTCGCGGGAGACGCCGCAGGCGATGCGCAGCTCTTCGAGGGGCACGTGACGCCCGAACTGCCCCAGGACCATGGCCAGGGCGGCGGCGCCGCACTCGACGGCCTCCATCTGCAGCACCGTCGGGCTGCGTACGGCCTTGTACCTGGGCTTGGGCACGGACTTCGGCGTACGGCCCCCGGCGGAGCCCGCGCGGTGCCTGCGTCCGCCGCCGCGGCTGTTCGTGCGGTGCTTTCCCCTGTCGGGGGGCGGCAGTTCGTGCTGGGGGCCGCCCGCGGCTTCCTGGCGGTTCCGGCTGCCCCTTCCGCGCTTGTTCTCCCGCCGCTTGTTCTCCCGCCGCTTGTCCTGCCGCGCGGTCACGGGAGCAGCCAGTCGACGGGGCGCTCCGCGGGCTGGTGTATCGCGCCTTCGGCCGTCGTCATGGAGTCCAGCCGGAACGGGGGGCCCTTCTCGGAGGACCATTCGTAGCCGGACTTCGTCGCCGAGGAGCGCTCCAGGTGCACGAGGACGGCCACGGGCTGGCCCTCCTTGGAGAACTGGGCGGCCAGCTGGCCGTCGCCGAGGAAGCCGGATATCTGCTGCTGCGTCTGGGGGGACCGGCCGACGGCCTTCACGCGTCCGCGCAGCACACCGAACTGGTCCGTCGGCGCCGACTGGACGGTCAGGTCGACCCGGGCGCCCGGCCGGACCGTGGCACCACTGCTGCCCGGCACGTACAGCATCGCCACCAGCGGTTCGCCGGCCGACTCGATGCGCTCGACCGTGGCCACGTCCTTGCCTGTGGTGACCACGGAGCCGATCTTGGCCGTCAGGGTGGTCACGCGGCCCGCGGCCACCGTCCGTACGGCCCTGAAACCGCGCTCCGTACGCACCTTCAGCACGGGGGCGCCCGCCTGCAGCATGCTGCCCTCCTCGGCGAGTACCTGCTCGACCTGGCCGGAGACGGGGCTCTGCAGCACGTAGCTGCCCTTGGGGTGGGTGAGGACGCCGGGGGCGTCGAGCTTCGCGGAGACGCGGCCGGTCACGGCCCAGTAGCCCGCGGCCGCCATGACGGCGAGCGTCACGAGCAGGACGAGCCACCCCTGCGGCCGTGCGAAGCGCACGGGCAGGTCGAGTTCCTCCGGGGACTGCAGCTTGGAAAATGCCTTCTGCCTGAACTGCACGGGGCTATTCTCTCAACTGCGTTCGTTGCTTTCGGGCACGACGCCTCATTCGGTGACGACGCCGTTCGGCGTGTCGATCGGTGCGGGGTGAAACCGCGGAGCCCGTGTGGATGGCAGCGGCTGACAGTAATTCGGGAAGGGCCGGTGCGACCTGCCCCCGAACGCATCCGTAAGCCCCGGAACGAGTGTTCCGGGGCTCACTTCACCCCAATGGGATTGGGATGCACCAGGCAGCCCGGCTCTCGGCGAAGCCGGCCGTGCTGCCCGGGTGCCGGCATCGCCTCAGAGGCCGGCGAGGCCCGTGACCTGGGAGGTGTCGACGCCGGTGGCGCCGGAGACGGCGCCGTTCACGGTGGCGACGGTCTCCGAGACCGGGGCGACGGAGTCAGCGGTGCTCACAGCGGTGCCGACGACGGCGCCGAGGACGCCACCCGAAACGTTGTCCAGGTCGTTGTCGGCGATCTCGCGGGTCTCAACCTGGGGCGTAACGTCCATGATTTGAGCTTCCCTTCGCTTGCTGGATGTTCTCTATGCAGCGGCCGGCTCGGAAGTGAATCCGTCCGGCCGTGAGCGGTCGTCTGATGCCCGACAACGGGAACCATTCGTTCAACTTCCGCGTCTGGGCCGATCAAAGCACGCTGACGCGCTGCCGGGCCACTCGCCGGTGTGCTCGTTCCGCGCCGATGAGGGCAATGGGCTTCGCTTACGTGGAGCCATGTGCACGAGTTCGTGGCGATCCCTTCACTTGTCGCTCCGGCCCTGTCGGTGCGTGCGCGGTGAACTCCCCTGATTCAATTGGACATTCCCGCCCCAAAGTCACCGCTCGTCACGCGGAGGGGCCGGCTCCCGCACGGCCCTGTGCCTCCCCTACGGACCAGTTGTGCAGGTTCGCTGAAATCACTCCGGTACGGGCGGCCCCGCAGCGCGAAACACCCTCTGACCTGGGCCTGTTGACCAAGTCCCGTAAACACCCCCTCCTTCCGCTCCGTGTCCGCGCAGACGTCCGCACGCTGCCTGCGCGTGCGGAGCCGCCCGAGCGCGCGGCGGGGACCGTGTGAACGGGGTGGCGGCTCGGTTCAGTGGTCGGTGCGGTGCGGGGCCTGCTCCGGGGCGGCAGCCCCGGTCCTCCGGGTTCCTGCGGATTAGCGGTCGTCGCCGGGAGATTTATTTATCAGTTTTGAATGACAACGTCAGAGATGTCGAGAAACCGTGACATTGCAACGGTCGCTTCGTTGTTGATGTGCAGGCTGGTCGTGGGTCTCTTCCCCCACGTTGGCAACTGAGGCTCCGGGGTCGCCCCGGAGCCTCAGGCCGTTTCCGGGGGCTCCGCGGAGCGTCCGCCGGTGCCCGTGCGGGCAGAGCGAGCGGGGCGGACGCAGCCGGTGCCCGTACGGGCGGGGCCGAGCGTGACTCCCCGCTGCGCTTCTCGTTCTCGCCGATGTGCGAGGAGTACGAATTCCTCGGTGCAGGAAGCTACTTGGGAGGCGATTGTTCTGTCATGCTCATGCTGAAGCTGCAACGGTCCGGCGTCAGGACCTCTTCCCCCACGGAGGCATGAAATGCATCGAAGACTCACCGCGGGCCTTGTCGTCACCTCGACGGCTCTCCTTGCCGTGATCGGATCAGCCACGACCGCTGTCGCCGACCCCGCCGACAAGCCGCAGGTGCTCTCGAGCTGGACGCAGACCAGCGCTTCAAGCCAGAGCGCCTTCCTCTCCGCCCGGGCCAACCAGGGCTCCTGGGCCGACTACAACTTCGACTGGTCGACGGACAAGTGCTCCTCGTCCCCCGACAACCCGTTCGGCTTCCCCTTCGAGAACGGGTGCATCCGGCACGACTTCGGCTACCGCAACTACAAGGCACAGGGCACCTTCGAGGCCAACAAGGCCCGGGTCGACAGCGCCTTCTACGAGGACCTCAAGCGTGTGTGCGCCGGCTACGACGGCGCGACCAAGACGTCCTGCGACGGTCTCGCGTGGACCTACTACCAGGCAGTCGTGGTCCTCGGCTTCGAGAAGGCCAGCCCGGTGGGCTGACAGGCCACCGCCGCCGCGGAATGACCATGGACGGAACGCCCCGCGCCCGTGCGCGGGGCGTTCCCCGTCTCCGCGTCACCGGCTGAGAGGGCCGCCTGCCCGCCGGGCCCCCGGGCGGTCCGGTCCGCAGGCCCCCCGCCGGGCCCTCAGACGCTGTCCGCCAGCTCCATGCGGCCCTGCATGCGTGCGCAGTTCGCGCAGCAGAAGAACTGCCCCTCCGCCTGCAGGCCGTGCCCCAGGATGCGGCACCCGCAGTTCTCGCAGATGGGCGCCATCCTCTGCGCGGCACATTCGAAGCTGTCGAAGACGTGCACGGCGCCGGCCGCACGGACTTCGAACGCGCCCTCGTAGTCGTTTCCGCAGACCTCACATACGGCCATCTCATGGCTCCTTGCGTAGCGTGAAGGGGATCGGGTTCCACAGCGGTCGTGTACGTGTGCGGCGCACGGGAGCGCCGCTGCGGCGGGTAGCACGCTCCGCCGCCCTCAAACCACCACCGACCCCTGTGACACACCATCAGGGGCTCTCTTACTCCGCCTCCCACCTGCGGCGTTCCCCCATGCGGGGGACGCGGGGCGTCAGCGCGCATACGACTGCCCGGCGGGGGAGCCCCCCGCCGGGCAGTCGCGCCGCACAGGCTGCCGCCTCTCACGGGCAGGGACGCGGCGAGCGCGAACGTACCCGTGCGGCTCGTTACTCCACGACCTCGATGCGGTCCGCCTCCGGCGGCGCGAGCGGGCCGGACTCCGAGGAGTGCTCGCCGAAGTACGCCTCCAGCGCGTCCAGGTCGGACTCGCCGACGAACTTGTCCTTGCCGTCCTTGAAGGCCGCGAAGCCGTCGCCGCCGCCCGCCAGGAACTCGTTCATCGCGACGCGGTAGGTCGCCGACGGGTCGATCGCCTCTCCGTCGAGCTTCACCGAGTCCTCGACGACGCGGTCCTCACCGGACTTCGTCATGTCCAGGGTGTAGGTGAAGCCCTCCGAGACCTGGAGGATCTTCGGCGACTCCTCGTTGGCCCCGCTCACCTGCTGCCGCAGCGCGGTGATCAGCTGCTCGCCGGTGAGGTCGATCGCGGTCATCATGTTGGTGAAGGGCTGCACGGTGAACCCTTCCCCATAGGTCACCACGCCGTCGCCCTCGCTGCCCGATGCCGCGTGGGTGAGGTCGGAGCGGATGCCGCCGGGGTTCATCAGCGCGAGCTGGGCGCCCCCGTTGTCCTCCGGCTTCATCGCCTCGAGCTGGGCGTCCGCGATGAGGTCGCCCAGCGGCGACTCGGGTGTGGTGGCGCCGCGGCCCGCGATGTCGTCGGAGATGTAGCCGATGGGCCGGTTGGCGATGGGCTCCGCGAGCTCGTTCCAGCGCTCGATGAGCGAGGTGATGTCCTTGGCCTTCTTCTGCTCGCGGCTCACCACGTGGTTGGCCGACTCCACGCCCGTACGCACGATGTCGTGGGTGCGGCGGTCGTACGTGAGTGTCGTGTCCGTGTAGAGCTTGCCGAAGGAGGACGCGGAGGTGACCGTGCGGGGGTCGCCGGCGGGGTCCGGCACGGTGCAGGCGTACGCCTGGTGGGTGTGGCCGGTGACCAGCGCGTCGACCTTGGGGGTGATGCCCTTGGCGATGTCGGTGACGGGGCCGGAGATGCCGTCACCCGGGCCGGGGCTGTCGCAGTCGTAGTTGTACTCCGGCTTCGCCGGGGAGCCGCCCTCGTGGATCAGCGCGACGACGGACTTCACGCCCATCTTGTGCAGCTTCTCGGCGTACTTGTTGACCGTCTCGACCTCGTCGTGGAACTTCAGGCCCTTGACGCCCTCCTCCGTGACGATGTCGGGGGTGCCCTCCAGCGTGACCCCGATGAAGCCGATCTTCACGCCCTTCTTCTTCCACACCGTGTAGGGCTTGAGGATCGGGCGTTCCGTCTTCTCGTCCGTCACGTTGGCGGCGAGGTAGGGGAAGTCGGAGCCCTTGAAGGTCTTGCCCTCCTCGGCGCAGCCGTCCTCCGGGTGGCAGCCGCCGTCCTGCATCCGCCGGAGCTCCTCGCGGCCCTCGTCGAACTCGTGGTTGCCGACGCCCGCCACGTCCAGCTCGGCCTTGTTGAGCGCTTCGATGGTGGGTTCGTCGTGGAAGAGGCCCGAGACCAGCGGGCTGGCGCCGATCAGGTCACCCGCGGCGGCTGTGACGCTGTACGGGTTGCCCTTGCGGGCCTTCCGCAGCGACGTCGCCAGGTACTCCGCGCCCCCGGCCTCGACCGTCTCCGTGGTGCCGTCGGGCTTCAGCCGTGAGACCTCGCCCGAGGAGCCGGCGGGCGGCTCGATGTTGCCGTGGAAGTCGTTGAAGGAGAGCAACTGGACGTCGACCGTACGGCCGTGGGACTGACCGGCCTGACCGGACTGGCTCTGCTGACCGGACCGGGCCTGGGCCTGGCCGCTTTCCGACCCCGCCGGCAGGGCGGCGGAGAGCACGCCGACGGCGGCCAGCGCCGCCACGCCTGCCGACAACCGGCTCAGTCGTCTGCGCCGTTGAGGTTTCGCTGACATCGAGTTCCCCTTCGTGGACTGCACGGGCGCTGGGCAGCCTACGGTCAACGCGCGTAGTGCCGCAGGACTGTTGCGGTAACGACAGGGTTGCGGGACGGAGGTGTACGGCGCTCGCGGCCCGCCCGCCGGGAGGCGGTGCCCTCTTCGGGCCGGTACGTCCCCGGGCGGGGTCCGTGGGAGGTGCGGACGGGCGGAACGTTGCGCCGTTCGGCCGCCAGCCGGGGCGCTGTCCGTTTGCAGGCCATATATCTGGGTTTGTCGTTGTCGACCTCCTCAAGGAAGAGCGAGAACCCGCCATGATCACGTACATACGCCAGGCCGCCCTCCTCGCCGCCGCGACGACGCTGCTGGGAACGGTCTCCGCCTGCGGCAGCGCGCAGGACCACACGCAGCGGGAACGGGGCCGCGAGGACGCGGCGAAGAGCCGGCCCTCGCCCGGGGAGGGACAGCGGCCGTTCACCCTTCTGGCGACCGGCGACATCCTCTCCCACGACTCGGTCATACGGCAGGCCCGTGAGGACGCGGGCGGCTCCGGATACGACTTCCGCGAGATGCTCTCCGGCGCCAAGCCCCTCGCCTCCCGGGCCGACCTGGCGATATGCCACATGGAGACCGTCTACGGCCGCGCGGGCGGCCCCTTCACCGGCTACCCGGCCTTCAGGACGCCCCCGGAAGTGGCGTCCGCCGTCAAGGACACCGGTTACGAGAGCTGCTCCGCCGCCTCGAACCACAGCATGGACGCCGGTGTCGAAGGAGTCCGCCGCACCCTGTCGGTCATGGAAGAGGCGGGGCTGAAGCACGCCGGGGCCGCCGCCTCGGCGAGCCGGCGCGGCAGCCCGGCCGTGATGAAGGCCGGGGGAGCGACCGTGGCCCAACTGGCCTACACCTACGGCACCAACGGCATACCCGTGCCGAAGAAGCAGTCCTGGGCGGTGGACCTCATCGACCCGGAGCGCATCATCGCCGACG
Organism: Streptomyces sp. TAA204; assembly: GCF_000424965.1. Taxonomy (NCBI): domain Bacteria; kingdom Bacillati; phylum Actinomycetota; class Actinomycetes; order Kitasatosporales; family Streptomycetaceae; genus Streptomyces; species Streptomyces sp. TAA204. Next base: position 356,485 of record NZ_AUKW01000001.1, on the reverse strand, counting down.
CCCGCGCCGCACGCCGCGCGGGCGCGGACGTCGTCGTGGCGAGCCTGCACTGGGGCACGGAGTGGCAGCAGGCGCCGGACGCGCAGCAGAAGGCCCTGGCCGACCGGCTGACCCGCTCCCGCAGCAACGGCCGCAAGGACATCGACCTCATCATCGGTACGCACGCGCATGTGCCGCAGGCGTACGAGAAGGTGAACGGCACCTGGGTCGTCTACGGGATGGGCGATCAGCTCGCCGGGAAGATGAACGACCCGCGCGGCTCCATGAGTTCGGCGGCCCGCTTCACCTTCGTACCGCCGGGCGCCGGGAAGAGAGCGGGAGACAGGGGGGAGGGGAGGGCCGCCGGCGGGAAGGGCGAGTGGTCCGTGCGGAAGGCCGAGTTCATTCCCTTCCTCGTGCAGACGGCGCCACGGATCAGGGTGGTCAACCTGGCCTCGGAGGAGGCCCGTTCGTCCGGTGCCGGCCGCTCCGAGGCGTACCGGAAGATCAGACAGGCCGTCCTCAGCAGGGGTGCGGCGGAACAGGGCCTGCGCATGGGCCGCTGATCCCGCGGGGGCAGGCGCGGGAGGCGCGGGAGGCATGGCGGTGCGGGTGGTCCGGCAGCGCAGGCAGGCACGGCCCCGGCCCCGAGGCCCGTCGCCCGGCCGCCCCGCCGCCCGTGCGTCCCCGGCCCCTCCGTACGCGCCGCCCGCGTGCGGACGTACGGAGGGGCCGCCGCAGCCCGAGTGCCCTGCCCCGCCTACCTCTTCAGGGCCACACCGCCGTACTGGTCGACGTCCACGGGACCGCCCACGGGCATGGCCTCCGGCCGCCAGCGCGGGCAGGAGACCACACCCGGCTCCAGCAGTTCCAGCCCGTCGAAGAAGCGGGTGATCTGCTCCGGGCTGCGCAGGATGTAGGGGGCGGAGCCGCCCTCGTTGTAGAGGCGCAGCGCCTCCACGTAGGCGTCGCTGGTGTCGGTGCTGTCGTACTGCACCAGATGACTGCCGGGCGGCAGCGCGTCCGTGAGTGTGCGCACGATCGAACGTGCCTCGTCGTAGTCCTCGATGTGGCCGAGGATGCCCATGAGCATCAGAGCCACGGGCCGGGAGAAGTCCAGGATGCGCCCGGCCTCCCGCAGGATGGTCCCCGGGTCGCGCAGGTCCGCGTCCACGTAGTGCGTGACACCTTCGGGGGTGCTGGTGAGCAGCGCGCGGGCGTGTGCCAGCACGAGCGGGTCGTTGTCGACGTAGACGATCTTGGCCTGCGGGTTCACGCGCTGGGCGATCTGGTGGGTGTTGTCCACGTTGGGCAGGCCGGTGCCGATGTCGAGGAACTGGCTGATGCCGGCCTCTCCGGCCAGGTGGCGTACGGCGCGGGCGAGGAAGTAGCGGGCGGCGCGGGCACCGTCCTCGATGCCCGGGTAGATCTCGCGGAACTGGTCGCCGGCGACCTGGTCGACCTCGTAGTTGTCCTTGCCGCCCAGCCAGTAGTTCCAGATCCGGGCGGACTGGGGCACGGTGGTGTCGATCTTGGTCTGGAGCTCCGGGTCCCGCTCGACGTCGTCGTCCGTCATGAAGCACCTCTTCTCGAAAGTGGGCCGGGTTGCGGCCGGCTGATGATGGTAGATCCCAACTGGCCTGCCGCTGGGGGGCTTTGGGGTGCAAGGGTTCCACGTCGGCCTACGGGGCGGATGATGGAGTCCGGCGTTCGGGTGCCGCTTCCCGGCGGCGGACGTACGGGTGGCCGGGTGCCCTCGGGCGCTCCTCTATCGTTTCCCGGCATCGGAGTCCGTTTTATTCCGCGGTGATGGCACCCGGCCTCCAGGAGTGAGAGATGAGCACGGCTGCGTCCCCCGGCGGCACGGGCGAGCCTGCCCGGCATCTGGGCGTCTTCGACGCCACGGTGATCGGGCTGGGCGCCATGCTCGGAGCCGGCGTCTTCGCCGCGCTGGCGCCGGCCGCCGGCGCCGCGGAAGAGGGCCTGCTGCTCGGACTGGCCCTCGCGGCGGTGGTGGCGTACTGCAATGCGACCTCCTCCGCCCGGCTGGCCGCACGCTACCCGCGCTCCGGCGGCACCTACGTCTACGGCCGCGAGCGCCTCGGAGCGTTCTGGGGCTACCTCGCCGGGTGGGGCTTCGTGGTCGGCAAGACCGCCTCCTGCGCCGCGATGGCGCTCACCGTCGGCTCCTACGCGTGGCCCGCCCGTACGCACGAGGTGGCGGTCGCCTCGGTGGTGGCGCTCACAGCGGTGAGCTGGGCCGGGGTTCAGAAGGCGGCGTGGCTGACGAGGGGGATCGTCGCCGTCGTACTGGCGGTGCTCGCCGCGGTCGTCACCGCCTGCCTCACCGGGGCCGCCGCGGACGGCGCCGCCCCGCAGGCGTTCGGTGCGGGCGCCGCACCGGGCGGCGTGCTGGAGGCGGCCGGACTGCTCTTCTTCGCCTTCGCCGGCTACGCGCGCATCGCCACCCTCGGCGAAGAGGTCCGCGACCCGCGCCGCACCATCCCCCGGGCGATCCCGGTCGCGCTCGGCATCACACTGGTCGTCTACGCGGCCGTCGCCGTCGCGGTGCTGTCCGTACTGGGGCCCGCGCGGCTCGCCGAGAGCGGCGCACCGCTGGCCGATGCCGTGCGCGCCGCGGGCGTACCCGGCCTCGCCCCGGTGGTGCGTGCGGGCGCGGCGGTCGCCGCTCTCGGTTCGCTGCTCGCGCTGATCCTCGGAGTCTCGCGCACCGCCCTGGCGATGGGCCGCGACCGCCACCTGCCGCACGCCCTGTCCGCCGTGCATCCGCGTACCGGCGTCCCCCACCGGGCGGAGCTGCTGGTCGGCGCGGTCGTCGCCGTCCTCGCCGCCACCGCCGACTTGCGGGGGGCGATCGGCTTCTCCTCCTTCGGCGTGCTCGCCTACTACGCCGTCGCCAACGCCTCCGCGCTCACCCTCAGCCGCGCCGAGGGGCGCCCGCCCGGGATCGTCCCGGCCGCCGGGCTCGCCGGCTGCCTGCTCGTGGCCTTCGCGCTGCCGCTCACCTCGGTGGTCACGGGCAGCGCGGTGCTCGCGCTCGGCGCCGCCGTCTACGGGCTGCGCAAGGCGGTACGCCGCGGCTGACCGCGCGGACGGCCGTATGCGGGGCAGCGGGTGCGGGTGCGGCCGTCGACGACGTGCTGTTCGGAGACCAGTCGGACGTCCGGCTCAAGCCGGCGCACCGTCGGACGGAGCGGCCCGGAACGATCCGGTTTCCGCGGCCTCGAGCCCGGCCGGCCCTCAGAGACCGGGGCGGGGCGTTCAGTCCGGCCCGGGTCCGTCACGCGGAAGGGGCGGATGTAACTCGGGTCACAAGTACCGCCCCTGCCCAATACCCTGTGGGTGAGCCACACATGAGAAGGGTGGAGCCATGTCGTACCCCGATGCTGAGCCGGAACCCATCGCGTTCGGAGAGCGCCTTCGCATCCTGCGCACCCGCCGCGGCATGACCCGCCCGGTACTTGCCGGACTGCTGGGCAAGTCCCCCTCCTGGCTCAAGCAAGTAGAGCGCGGGGACCTTCACATTCCCTCCCTTCCGATGGTGCTGCGCATGGCCGAAGCCCTCAGGGTGCGTGACCTCTCCGACCTCACAGGCGACGCACGCATGCCCACAGAGCTCTTCATCGGTCCCGGGCACCCCCGACTGCCCGGCGTGCGAGCAGCCGTGGACGCTTTCCCCTGTTCGGGGGATGACCGAGCCGCGCCGGACGCCTGGAACCTGCGGGCGCGCCTCTCGCACGCGTGGGCGACCCGGCACTCGGCACCGAACCACCGGGATGTCGTAGGCCAGTTGCTGCCAGACCTGATCCGAGACGGGCAACTGGCCGTGCGGCAGGCCGGCACCTCTGCTGAGCGACGCGAGGCGCAGGCCGTGCTCGCCGAGGTGTACTCGCTCTCGCAGTTCTTCCTCGCCTATCAGCCGGATTCGGCTCTGCTGTGGCGTGTGGCCGAACGGGGCATGGTCGCCGCTCAGGAGTCCGAGGACCCACACGCGCTGGGTATGGCCGCGTGGTTGACCGCCGAGGCGCACAGGGACTCCGCGCACTATGACGGCGCGGACGCGGTGACGCGCGAGGCGCTGCGCAGGCTTGAGCCGCAACTGCCCGACGCGGGGGAGGACGTGCGTGCCATCGCCGGGGCGTTGCAGGTCGCGGCGGGATACACAGCCGCCCGTCGAGGGGACACCGGCAGTGCGTGGCGGTGGTGGGACAAGGCCGACAGTGCTGCCCGAGGCCTCCCTGCCGACTACTACCACCCGATCACGTCGTTCTCACGGGCGGTGATGGGCGCTCACGCGGTGACTCTCGCAGTGGAGTTGCACTCCGGCAATGAGAGCGTGCGTCAGGCGGCGCGGGCTGACGCCCGGTCCATCCCGTCCCGGCCCCGCCGTGCGCGTCACCGCATCGAGGAAGCCCGTGCTTACCACCTCGACGGGAGGCCGGGGACGGCATTGGAAACGCTGGCCCAGGCGCACGCCAACGCGCCCGATACGATCCGCTACAACGGCTATGCGCGCCGCATCCTCCTGGAGGAGACCGAGGCGAAGGCCCCGGAGCGCAGGCGCCGCGCCTCTGAACTGGCCGTCAAGATCGGCGTGCTGGCTGCCTGATGACGAAGGGTCAGGATTCCTGCCCCTGCTCGCCCGATAGCTCCCTTACGTTCGGTGAGTGGACGATCACTCGCCCGAACGTAAGGAAGTGCCGCCGTGCTCAGCGCTACCGGACTCACCCCGTCACGCATGTCTCTCCCCAGGGGGAGTGCCGCCGAACTGATCGACGCGGGCACGGTATGGGACGCGGTGCGCATCCCCGAACACTTCGGTGACCGCGTCCTGGCCCGACTCGACGACGGCTGCGGCGCCGTCATCCGTGATCCGTTCAACCATCTCCTGTATTTCCTCGTCCGGCCCGGCGCCGCCGACGACTGGGCATTTCCTGGGGACGCACATATCCGCATTCTCGGCGCGTCGAGCGTCGTCCTCGTACCGCCGGTCCATCAGGACCGCTCGCCTGGCCCGCACTGGACCCGGCCTGTCGTGGCGGGCCGCGTGCTCACCCGTGCACGTCGGCTCCAGGCCGCTATGCGGGCCGTCACCACGGAGGCGATGGATCCGCGAGAGGCGGTCGCGCCGTGACCGTCCCCGAGACCCGGATGAACCTGACCCTGGTGAGGGCCGGAGAGGGCTGGGACGCCGTCCGCGTCACCGTCGCCGTCGGCCGGAGGGTCATGGACCGCCTCGGCCCGGCCTGCGGGTCCGTCATTTCCGACGGTGCGCACATGTGGTTCTTCGTCGAGCCCGGTCAGGGCGGCCGCCTCATGATGCCCGGTGTCACCGTGCTCGGCACCAGCGGATACGTGCTGATGCCGGCGGACCGGCTGACGACGCTGCCGGGGCCGCACTGGACACGGACCGCGTTCCGCCTCGCCACCAGTACGCATCGGCTGCACACGGCGCTCACGGGGGTGATCGGATGAGCGGCGCAGCTGGAAGGTCCCGGGGGCACCCAGGCCGCTGCGATCACCACGGGGGCCATGCGGAAGACGTCGTTCTCGTCAACGTGGTCGAGGCAGGGTCCGGGGCGGGTGGAGGCACCCGCGCGTGCCTGCCCTGCGCTCTCCCCCTTGCGCGGCGCCGCGACGCCCCCGTCTGGTTCCGCGAACAAGTCGCAGCCATGGAAGACCGCGCCGCCCGGGCCACGCGATCCACGGACCTGCGTTGACGGGGCGCGTCACTGTGCCTGCCTGCTGCGGCCGGGAGATGAAGCCCATGGGCAGCGGCGTGTACCGCTGTTCCCGATGCAAGACCGCCACCACGCGATGACTCCTGCCCCGGGACGGTTCGACAGCGGCCCGGGGCGGGTCCTTCCGAGCACCATCAGCTGAGAGGTGTAAGAGATGACAACTGCCTTACGGACGAGGACTCGTGACCCGCGCAGCATCCTTAATGCGCTCGTCGGCCGGGTACCTCATCTCGTCGCCGATGTCGGCGTGCCCGACCTCTGGGAGCGAGAGGTGAGGCTCCTCCTCCGCGACAGCGTCGCCGTGCGCAGCCTCGCGGAACGCACCCTCGGCCAAGCTGTCGCCTACCTGATCACCGCCATGGAGAATCCGGGCGTCGACTTGGGCGTCGGGTACACGGTGGACGTCGGCGTGCATCAGGTCATCCTGGACACGCCCCTGTACTTCGCTCTGTGCGACGAGCACAACAGCGGGAAGTACAAGCACCATGCGCCGCTGATCGAGCGCCGTCGTGACGGCACGGTGATGAGAACGGCCGGAATCATCCGGGCCAACGGCTTCGAGGTCGACGACGAGTTGTGGTCGGTGGATGCTTCCGAGTGCTCGCCGTGCGACAACAAGGTGCCCGACAGCCATTGACCCGACACGCTGCCGTCCTCTGCCCGTCCCGTGGCGGGAAGAGGACGGCCGGACCGAGACCGCAGAGGACAGAGATGCCCGCACGTCACGACGTCGTCGCAGAGACGGAACTGTGGGACGCCTACGCCGGGTCGGCGTTCAAGGCCGACGCCGACCCGGCGTTCTGCTGGACGCAGTACGCGGGTCACGGTCCGGGCCCCGAACTCCTCGGCGAGCCATCGACGGTGCTGGAGATCGGCTGCGGCACAGGTCGCGCTCTGGCCTGCCTCGCGCAGCAGGGAGTGCAGGCGCAGGGAGTCGACCTCTCGCCCGTCATGGTGGCGAAGACGCGCGAGCGTTGGGCGCCGCTGGGCGTGCTGGTCCACCACGGCGAAGTCCTCGAGTTCCTCCGGGAGTGCACGGAGACGTTCGACGCCGTGTACTCCATCTTCGGTGCAGCTTGGTTCACGGACCCGGTGAAGCTGTTCCCGCTCGTCGCCGAGCGCCTGAATCCGGGTGGGCGGTTCGTGTTCGCGCATCCGCCGGCCATCCCCGGCGCGTACGGCCCACAGGGCATGTACAAGGGCGGGTTCGCGGGGAAGGCCATGTTCACGTACCGCTACAGCTACACGCCGCGGAAGTGGGAGAACCTGCTCAAGCGTGCCGGCTTCGAACGTGCCGAGGCCAAAGTGCTCGAGGCGCCGACGCCTGGCCACATCGGCACGTTGCTGGTGCACGCCGGGCGCGCCACCTGAGACCGCTTCCGGCTGACGGTGCCTGCTTTGCCGCGGACGGCCGGCGGCGCGTCGGGAGCGGTCCATTGAGCCGTCCGGGCCGCTCCCGGGATGTGACACCTGACCGTGCCGAGGCGCAGTCTCCGGCGGTGTGTCCGGTCCCCGGACGCTTCCGGGTGCGGTACGGACCCGGGAAGCGCAGAACTCACTGCGCGCGAAAGGGCGTTCAGGAATGCGCGCCGGGTCTTGTCCGGCACGCTTTCCCCGCCGTGTGAGGGGGAAAGCCTGCGCACTGCGGGATTCCGGTGGGCCGGTTTTTTCCACGGGTGTCCGGGAAGGCGTATCCACGGCGCCGGGGTGTTGTCCGGACGGGCAATAGGGGAAGCCTCGGAGGCGCGTGCCGTTCACCGCGCCGCACGTTGTGCGCCGAATGCTGTGCCCGTTCTGCGCCGCGATTCCACTGTTTGAATCGAATGCAGCGGAACCATGCGCTCCGCCCGCTTCGGGACCGCTGTCCGCAGACGCGAAGAGAAGCGTTGTTGCGCTTCCGGACTTCTTGGCCAGGGGCCGCCAACTTCCGTCTTCGAGCGCAGCGTTACGGTATTGGCTTTTACACTGACGCAGCATCAGCCCGTCAATTGTCCCCCGTCGTCGATATGTGAAAGCTGCGGTCCCATATTGAGTACCCAATCGTTTGCCGGCCGTGCGGGACACGGTCGGCAGAGTGTGTGGCCCCTCGCGCTCGTTTTCGCGGGGGCCGCGGTCGCCGCGCAGCTCACCAGTTGGTGGATGCAGTCCCCGGCTGTCATGGCTGGTGGTTCAGTGGCCACTGTGGGGCTGTTGCTTTGCCTCCCGCACCTGTGGCGCAAGCACCGGGAGGAGAGCCAGTACGCGGCACGGTGCGCGGAACAGGCCGACCAGATACGGCAGTCCGCCGATGCCCAACTCGGCACCGAGCGGGCACACATGGCGGAACAGTGGCAGGCGCGCAGCCACAGCCAGACCGAGGCATTCCACGAATCGGTCGAAGCGTGGTGCCGGGATCTGCACACCGTGCTCACGGAGCGGAGAAAACCCGAACCCTCACCGACCCGGCTGAGTCCGCAGACCGCGAAGCTGCTCGACAACGCGCTCGACGAGGTGGACGAGGAACTCGTCGACGTCCAGGACGCGTGTGAGCACGCGGTCGTCTTCCTGGCCCAGCGTCTTCAGGCGGGCGGACTCCAGATCCAGGAGAAGGTCAGCGGGCTGATGAACCGGCCGGAGCCGGGCCTGCCGGAACTGGGTATCGAGATCGACCACTTGGCGACGACCTTCGCGCACCACGCGCAGAGCCTGCGCATCCTGGGCGGCTCCTGGACCGGGCAGCAGTGGCAGCAGACCGTTCCGCTCACCGACATCGTCCGCGCCGCGGGCGGTCAGATCACCGACTACCAGCGTGTGGTCATCGGCGGCGAACCCGACCTGGGAGTCAAGGACTTCGCGGCCGAGTGGCTGATCCACCTCGTCGCCGAGATCCTGGGGAACGCGACGATCTACAGCCCCAGCACGAAGGAGGTCACGGCACAGCTCGAGGCCGTGCCCTCCGGAGCGGTCATCCAGATCGACGACCGCGGAACGGGTATGACGGAGGCCCGTCTGCAGCGGGCGCACGAACTGGTCGCGGGAGAGCGCGACATCACCCTGCGCGACCTTCAGACGCCGCAGGTCGGTCTGGCCGTGATCGGCAACATCGCGCGCCGGCTGAAGCTCACCGTGAGCCTGGGCCGTTCGCCCTACGGAGGCATCCGCGCGGTCGTGCTCGTCCCGATGGACCTGCTCGAAGCCATCGACCCGGTGAACACGATGCCCCTCCCCGAGGGCGTCATCAGAGCCGCCGCGTCGCACGAGGAGCGCGAAGAGGGCCCGTCCCCGCTGCCCGTCCGTGAGGCCGCGTCGCCGCTGCCCACCCGTCAGGTGCCGGGGGAGTCCGCGCCCACGGCAGTCCCGGCCTCCTCCGCCCCGCCGTCGCGGGGTGCCGCCGACGACACCGCGAGCGTCCCCATGCCCGAGGAGCGGTCGGCGAGCAGCAAGGGGCTGCCGCGGCGTCGCTCTCCCCGTCACACCCGCACCGTTGCCCCCGCCGAGGCACAGCAGAACAACATCGGCACCGAAGAAGACCCCGATGCCGCCGCCTCGTTCATGAGCAACTTCGTGCTCGGGGGACGAACCGACGAAACCGACTCGCCCAGGGGAGACAACGACCGATGAGGCAGGAAGCAGCTGCTCACGACCAGTCCTGGATGCTCAGTGACGTAGCTGATGTCCCTGGTGTCCAGCACGCGGTGGTACTCAGCGCAGACGGGCTGGTCCGGGCGCGGACCAGCGATCTCGACGCCGACGAGGCCGACACGCTCGCCGCGGCGGCGGCGGGGCTGCAGTCGCTCGGCACGAGCCTGGCGGGCAGGTTCGGGGAAGGCGCGCCGAAGCAGCACATGATCGAGTGGAAGGGCGGGTTCCTGTTCCTGCGTGGGGGCGGGGACGGATCGAGGCTCGCGGTGATCACCAGCAACAGGGTCGATCCCGGTGTGATCGCCGCCCAGATGGTCCTCCAGGTGCAGCGGTTCGGTGAGCACCAGGGCACTCCACCGAGGAGGCAATCAATACCGTGACCGAGCCGGGAAGAGGACCTGTCCGCCCCTACGTGCTGACCGGCGGACGCGCTCGTCCCCGGCGCCGGCTGGCAGTGGAGACGCTGCTGGAGACGGCCGACGCCGAGGGCACTCGACTCCCCCCGACCGCGAGCCGGCATGAGCAGATGCTGTGGCGGCTGTGCCGTTACAGGCTGTCCGTCGCGGAGACCGCCGCGCATCTGGGCCTGCCGGTCAGCGTCGTCATGATCCTCGCCTGCGACCTGATCGACGCCGGGTACCTCACCACTCGTTCCCAGGCCCCCCAGGCGCAGCTTCCCGACGTGCACATACTCCAAGAGGTGTTGGATGGACTCCGCAGACAACTCAGCGCCTGAACCGCGCTACGTGGCCCCGACCGTCGACCAGGCACTGAAGATCCTGGTCGTCGGCGCCTTCGGGGTCGGCAAGACGACCCTGGTGGGGAGCGTCAGCGAGATCAGTCCGCTGCGCACCGAGGAGACCATCACTCAGGCCAGCACCGGCGTCGACGACCTCTCCGGTCTCGAGGAGAAGACCTCCACCACGGTGGCCATGGACTTCGGGCGTATCACGCTCAACTCCCGCATGGTGCTCTACCTGTTCGGCACCCCGGGGCAGCGGCGCTTCTGGGACCTGTGGGAGGGCCTGGTCATCGGGGCGATCGGCCTGCTCGTCCTCGTCGACACGCGCCGCCTGGAGGACAGCTTCGAAATTCTCGACCAACTCGACCTGCGGGGGCTGCCCTTCGCCGTCGCCATCAACCACTTCCCGGACTCCGTCGGCTACGACGACGCGGATCTGCGTGAAGCCCTCGACCTGCTTCCCGAGACCCCGATGATCCACCTCGACGCCCGTAGCCACGCCTCGTCGACACAGGCACTGATCGCCCTGGTCGAGTACGCCGCCCGCCTCAAGGCTCAGGAGAAGGTTGCGTGACCACCCCGGTCCCACTGGATATGCACCCGGCCGAATCACTCGTCTCGCTGACGGACATCACTCAGTCGAGAGACCCGCACGAGATCTACGACCGGCTCCGGTCCCACTACGGACCGGTCGCCCCCGTGGAGCTGGAACCGGGCGTGCGCGGATGGCTGGTGATGGGGGTCGAGGAACTCCGCGTCATCACCGAACGCGAGGCGTTCTTCTCGCGTGACGCCCGCAACTGGCGCGACCTCAACGAGGGCACCGTCTCACCCGACTCCGGACTGCTCCCGATGATGGCCTACCGGCCCAACGTCATCGGAGCCGACCAGCAGGAGCACCGGCGGCTGCGACAGCCCCTGGACGACGGGATCGGCCGGATCAACCACCGCGCGCTGCGCCGTCAGGTGCAGCAGATCTGCCGCGAACTCATCGACAGCTTCTCCCAGTCCGGGAGGGCCGACCTCGTCAACGACTACGCGGCCTACGTCCCCATGCTGGCCGTCGCCAGCCTCTTCGGCCTCGACACCCGCCAGGGACACGAGCTGCGCGCCGCGCTGATCGCGCTGTTCAGCAGCCAGACCGACTCACAGGTCGGCAACCGCAGCTTCGAGCAGATCCTCTTCGACACCCTGACGGAGCGGCAGCAGAACCCCACCGGGGACCTGACCACCGCCCTGATGAACCATCCCAACCTGCAGGACGACCCCGAAGTCCTGCAGTCCATGGTGGTGATGATCTCCGCGGGCAACGAGACCACCACCTGCTGGATCTCGCACACCCTCTACCGGATGATCACCGACACCTCGTTCGACGACCGGCTGCGCGGCGGTCAGCTCGGTGTGGACGACGCCCTGGACCTGGTGCTGTGGCGCGAGCCTCCCATGACGCACATGCCCGCCCGCTACGCCCTGCGCGACATCGATCTGGGCGGCCAGCCCGTCAAGCACGGCGACGTGCTCATCCTCGGCCTCTCCGCGGCCAACTCGGACACCGCGCTCGCACCGGACGGACACCGTCAGTTCAGCAACAACCGTGCTCACATGGCCTATTCGGCGGGACCGCACATGTGCCCCGCACAGGACACGGCACGCGTGATCACCCGCAGCGCCGTGGAGACGGCGCTGCACCTGCTGCCGGGTCTGCGCCTCGCCGTCTCCCCGGACGACGTCACCTGGAACCCCTCGCCCTGGACCCGATGCCCGACCCGACTGCCCGTCAGCTTCCCCGTCGTCCCGCACGACCGTGAACCCGTGCCAGCCCCCCTTCGCACCGTTGGAGAGACAGCATGACCGCCGACCAGGCATCCACGTCCGGCGTCCCCAATGTGGTCCTCGACCCGCACGGCCGGGACCACCACGGAGAGGGCGCGAGACTGCGCGAACAGGGGCCGGTGGTGCGCGTCACGCTGCCCGGCGGCGTGGAAGCGTGGAGCATCGCCCGCCACGACCTGCTCAGCCAGCTGGTGATGGACCCGCGCATCTCCAAGGACTGGCACAACTGGGGCGCCATGCAGCGTGGTGAGATCCCCGAGGACTGGCCGCTGATCGGCATGGTCAAGGTCACCAACATGGTCACCGCCGACGGCGCGGAGCACCGGCGTCTGCGCAAGCTGGTCAGCCAGACCTTCACCGCGCGCCGCGTGGAGGAACTGCGGCCCCGCACCACGCAGATCGTCGACGGCCTGCTGGACGCCCTGCCCTCCCACACCGGACCCGACGGCACCGTCGACCTGCGCCGGCACCTGGCCTACCCCGTGCCGATGCAGGTGATCAGCGACCTCTTCGGCATCCCCGATCACGAACGGCCCGAGCTGCGCGACGCGGTGGACAAGATCTTCCGCTCCGACCTCGCCCCCGAGGACGTCCTGGCCAACCAGATCGCCGTCTACCAGCTGCTGGCCCGCGTCGTCGAACTCCGCGGCCAGGAGCGGGGGGACGACCTCACCAGCGCCCTGATCACCGCCCGGGAGGCGGAGCCGGACGCGCTGAGCCAGGACGAACTCGTCGGCACGCTCCTCGTGATGCTCTCCGCGGGTCACGAGACGACCCTCAGCCTCATCGTCAACGCGGTCCGCGCACTGCTCACCCACCCCGCACAGCTGGAACTCGTCAAGGACCGTGAGGAGTTGTGGCCCGCCGTCGTCGAGGAGACGCTGCGCTGGGACGCCCCCATCGGCAACTTCCCCTTCCGCTACCCGACGGAGGACATCGACGTCGCCGGGGTCACCATCCCCGCGGGCGAACCCATCATGGCCCCTTACAGCGCCGTCGGAAGGGACAGCAACCAGCACGGCCCGTACGCGGGAAGCTTCAACATCACCCGCGAGCAGTCGCGTCACCTCGCCTTCGGCCACGGCGCCCACGCCTGCCTCGGTGCGCCGCTGGCCCGCCTCGAAGCCGACATCGCGCTGCGGAAGCTGTTCGCCCGCTACCCCGATCTGAGTCTGGGCGCGGACTCCGCCTCCCTGGAGCCCGTGCCGTCGATGTTCTCCAACAGCGTCACCTCGCTGCCCGTCCGGCTCGGGAGGGCCGTATGAGGTGAGACGCGCGAGCTGTGGCGGCGGCGGTCGGGGGAGCACTGTCCCGCCGCCGCAGGCTCGCGGCGGGCGGACCGTGCCCTCCAACCGGACCCGGGGCGACGGTCACCCACCCGCACACAGGTGAATCGTGCACATGGCGGTTTTCAGAAGCACCACCCCGGCTTCACGAAAGGCGCGACGACCCATGCTCGATGCACAGGAGTACCCGGATCCGCTCGCCCAGCCCGAACCACCGCCCGAACCACCGCCCGAGCCACCGCCCGAGCCACCGTCCGGTCGCGGCCCTCACCGTGACCGGACGGCCACGCCGGCCGGCCAGCACACGGGCGGGGTGGTGCCGCGATGAGCGCGGGCGTCGCCGTCACCGCCCGGCTGCCACGCCACCTGTGGCGGGAGTTCTTCGTGAGCTGGCGGTTCATCAGCAACGATCTGTGGTCGACCGTGGCGCCGGCCTCCTGCTTCGTCGCCGCCGCCGTCCGGCACGCGGGACTCGGCCCTGCGGAGGCCGCGGTCACCGTCGCGGGCGGCCTGCTCTACTTCTGGCTCTTCATCTACGGATCGAGCCTGATCAACCAGATCACGGGCGTCGAGGAGGACCGGCTCAACAAGCCCTTCCGCCCTCTGGTGACCGGCGACAGCAGCTTACGGGCGGCGAAGCTGCGCCTGGCCGCCGTCAGCGTCCTCTTCCCCGCCCTGGGCTGGGTGCTGGGCGTACTGGTCTGGGCGCTGCTGTGGCAGCTGCTGTACATGCTCCACTACGCGTGGGGAGGCCACCGCCACTGGGCCGCCAAGAACCTGCTGATCGCGCTGGGCGTCATCTCCCAGCTGGCGGCGGCCTGGCAGATGGTCACACCCATCACCACGCCTGTCCTGCACTGGATACTCACCATGGCCGTCATGACGTTCCTCGTCATCGGCGTCCAGGACCTGCGGGACGTGGAGGGGGACCGCGCCCTGGGCCGCCGCACGATGCCGATCGTGCTGGGGGACGGCCGCTGCCGTGTCCTGCTGAGCGTGAGCTGTGTGGCCCTCCTGCCCGTCACGCACTTCGTGATGGTCGCGCCCGCCGGGCTCCACTGGTGGACGCTCGCCATCGACGCCGCCCTGGCCGGTCTGAGCCTGCTGCTCGCCGCCCGGGTTCTGCTGCTGCGGACGCCGGGGCAGGATCACCTCACCCAGCGCTTCGTGGAGTGGTGGTACACCTTTGTCCTCGCCACCGCCATCGTCCTGCTGTGACCGGGAGGCACCGTGCGACGTCATGAACGGCTCGACCACATTCTGCGGCTGGACGCCGAGGCCGACTGCGCGGAGATCCACCGGCAGTTGGTGACGCTGGAGTTCCCCTGGGACTTCACCCGCTCCCTGGAACTGGCGCTCTACCGCACGTATGCGGTGCCCGCCATCGGGCGGCTGCTCGCCCGTACCGCCGAGCTGACCGAACGTCCGCAGAAGCGCTACGACGACACCGCGCTGCTCCTGGACGCCGTGCTGGAGCACGGATTCGACGCCGAGCGGGGCAGGACGGCGATCCGCCGCATCAACCAGATGCACCGCGCCTACGACATCTCCGACGACGACATGCGCTACGTGCTGAGCACGTTCGTGGTGATGCCCGCCCGCTGGCTCGACCTCTACGGGTGGCGCCGGCTGACCGCGCACGAGAAGCGCGCGTGCGCGGCCTACTACCGCCGCCTCGGCGAGCGTATGGGGATCAAGGAGATCCCCGGCACCTACGAGGAGTTCGAGGATCTCCTCGACCGTCACGAGGCGGCGCACTTCGGCTGGGACGAGGGCGGCCGCGCCGTCTCCGACGCGACCCTCGCCCTGATGGCCTCGTGGTATCGGCCTGTGCCGGCACGTGTCACACGGCGCGCGGCCACTGCCCTGATGGACGACTCCCTGCTCCGCGCGTTCCGTTACCCCCCGCCCCCACCGGCGCTGCGTGCCCTGGTGCGCGGCGCGCTCAGGGCGCGGGGGCGGATCGTGCGGCTGTTACCGCCCCGCCGCACACCGCGCTACGGACGGCAGAACCCGCTGATCAAGACCTGCCCCGGGGCGAGTTCGGGTGACCACGGCATCGCCGGGCTGGGTACTTTTCCGGAGCGCCCGGGAACCGGGTGAGGCGCGGCGGCCGTCCGGGGGGACGGATGGGGGACGGATGGCTGTACCGGACGGCTGTACCGGACGGCGGGAGGCCGGTCGTAAGGGCTCCGACGGAGGGTCGCCCGCCCGGGCCAGCCGAGTACCGCGCGGGGCCGGTCCGGGCACGCCGGCCCCGTCGGCGGCTACTTGATCACGGCGTTCGCGCCGACGATGACGAGCCCGATCACCATGTCCACGCACCCCGAACGCAACGAAGCGGCCCGGCCCCACCCGGCGATACGGGCGGTCCACGTACCCCATCCGAAGAGCGCGGCGGTGTTGAAGGCGAGAGCCGCGTCCACGGCGGTGGGCTCCGGCCACCACCCGGCGACGGCCGCGGCCAGCATCCCCGCGGTGGGGAGCGCGGCGGCGACGAGCGGCCACTCGTCCAGCACCGATCTCAGCCGCTTCGTGACGGAGATTCCGCCGGAGGCGGCACGCCGGGCGATCACACGGGCGTAGCCGTGGGCGGCCGCCGCGGCCACCGCCGTCAGCAGGACCCACAGGGAGTCCGCCCCCGGGTCGGACGCTTCCCCCGGCCCCTCCAGCGCGGCGACGAGAGCGCTCGCCAGCACGAGGCCGTAGGTGACGCCGAACAGGTCCTCCTCGGACGGCCCCCGCCGGAACCGGCCGAGCCCCACGCCACGGAAGGACGGCGGGGAAGTCGCGTGGTCGGGCATCGCATCGCCTCGGTGGGGGCCGGGTCAGGGGGACGCCCCATGCTCGCGCGGCCCGCCCCGCGGGCACGGCGACAACACGCGGTGCGCGGCCCTGTGCCCGGCGGCCGGACACCGGGCGGAGCGGAGCCGCACGGAGCGGCGCACGTTCCGCACCACGCCCGACGAGCCCCTCCCGTGGTGGGGGAGGGGCTCGTCCGCCGTCCGCCGGGCGGGCGCCGCGCCGGCGCCGCCGGGTCAGGGCCGTGACGGGACGGCGTGGGCGAACCCGCGCCGGTGCCAGAGGAGTCCGCCCGCGGTGAGGGACGTCCCCTCCACTGAGGTGACACGGCCGAGCAGGATCGTGTGGTCGCCGCCGTCCAGCGCGTCGTGGCGTACGCAGTTGAGCCGCAGCGCCGAATCGGCCAGCGCGGGAGCCGGCGGCGCGGCGGAGGAACCTTCGGCCGGCGCGAGCCGGACGCCCGAGAAGCGGTGCTCCGAGGCCCCCGCGAACTGCAGTGCCAGGGACTCGTTCTCGGGCCCCAGCAGGTTGACGCAGAACGCCGGGGCACGGCTCAGCGCGCCGTGCGTGCGGGAGCCCCGGTCGACGCAGACGAGGAACAGCGGTGGATCGAGCGACAGCGACGAGACGGCACTGGCCGTCAGCCCTCGCGGCACGCCGTGCTCGTCG
Source organism: Streptomyces sp. TAA204 (assembly GCF_000424965.1). Taxonomy (NCBI): domain Bacteria; kingdom Bacillati; phylum Actinomycetota; class Actinomycetes; order Kitasatosporales; family Streptomycetaceae; genus Streptomyces; species Streptomyces sp. TAA204. The sequence goes on along the minus strand of NZ_AUKW01000001.1, from coordinate 339,791 downwards.
TAGCACGTCACCACCGTCACCGGTGCGGCGAGTGCCGCCATGGCGGCACGGAAGTCCTCGGGGGAGGCGGAGAAGCACTCCGCCGACACGGAAGCAGGACCGGACGCCGTGCTCAGCACCGCCGCACTCATCGGCTCACCTCCGCCGGTTCGGGCAGCGCCGTACGGCCGCCGGAGGCCGACGGCAGCCACCTGCCGTCAGGCTCGCCCGTGAATCCCTCCGTGAGGTCCCATGCGACCCGGCCCGAGGTGAGCACGGTGGTGAACCTGCCCGTGAACAGCCACCCCTCGTACGCCGACCAGCCGCACAGCGACTCCACGTGGCGTGCCGAGAGCTGCCACCGCTCGGACGGGTCGAGCAGCGCCAGGTCCGCGTCGGCACCGACCGCGAGGCGGCCCTTGCCCGGCAGCCCGAAGAGGCGTGCCGGGCCCTCACCCATCAGACGTGCGAGGTGGCCCGCCGCCGTGTCCGGTGCGACGCCGCGGGAGAGCAGCCCCGTCCACAGCGCGGTGGCGAGTTCCTGGACGCCGGGCAGTCCGGGGGGCGCCTCGGCCGGGGGAAGGTTCTTCTCCGCGACGCTGTGCGGCGCGTGGTCGCTGCCGACCGTGGTGGCGTGCCCGTCCGTCACGGCCTGCCACAGCCGGTCCTGATCGCGTGTGCTGCGGATGGCGGGCGACAGCCGCGTGCGTGGACCCCGCCGGGCCGTGTCGGCGTCGGTGAAGGACAGGTGATGGCCGGTCACCTCGAAGGTGACGGGCAGTCCCTCGTCGGCGGCGGCCACCAGCAACTCCGTCTCCTCCGCCGAGGAGACGTGCAGGACGTGGACCGGTGTGCCGTACGTGCGCACCAGATGGATCACCTTGGCCACGGCGACGATGCCGCCCGACCGGGGCCGGTGGGGCTCGTACTCGCCGTACGAGCCGGGCTCGCCGCGCCGTGCGTCGAGCAGGTCGAAGACGTGCTGGTCCTCGGCGTGCAGGACGAGCCGTACGCCGCCGCGTGCGGCGGCGTCGAAGGCCGCCTCGAGCTGGTGTGCCTCACGGAAGACGACCGGCGCCGTGTGATGCCCCGCCATGAAGATCTTGGCGGAGGTGGCGATGTCCGGGTCGAGGTCGGCCAGCAGTTCGGGACGGTCGGGGTCGGCGCCGATGTGGAAGCGGTGGTCGACGCGGGAGCGCCCCTCGATCAGGGCGGCCTTGGCCCGTACGTCGGGCGCGGACAGCGACGGCGGACGGGTGTTGGGCATGTCCATGACCGTCGTGACCCCGCCGGCGAGAGCGGCGCGGCCGGCGTGCTCCCAGGTCTCCTTGTGCTCCAGGCCGGGGGTGCGGAAGTGGACGTGGGAGTCGATGAGTCCGGGCAGTACGTAACGCCCCCGCGCGTTCAGGCGTGCTCCGGAGGGCAGGGGCTCCCCCTCCGCGAGGAGAGCGTCGATGCGGCCGTTGCGGATGACGACGGCGCCCTCACGCACGCCGTCGGGGGTGACCAGCCGGCCACCCTCCACGACGAGGTCGGCGTCTCGTTCCGCACGCTTGTGGCTGGAGTTCAACGTGTCCACGGCAGGCTCACCAGTTCCTTGCACAGGTCGTTGGTCGGTCCCATGAGGGCCACGGCGCGCACGTCGTGGCTGTAGCGGTTGAGCGGGTGGCTCTCGACATATCCCGCCGAGCCGAGCATGCGGCCCACCTCGGCGATCACGTTCTCGGCGGTGGCGGAGGCGAACAGCTTGGAGAACAGCGTCGTCGTCCCGGGGTCCGGGGCGCGGCGCAGCCCGGCCCGTTCGACGATCGCCCGGCCCGCCTCGACCTGGGCGTCCATCTCGACCAGGCGGTGACGCACGGCCTGATGGGTGAGCAGCCCCCGGCGTTCGGCGTGCCGGTGCGCCGAGTCGACGGCTGCCCGGGCGATGCCGACGGCCACCGCCCCGAGCGAGGCGCCGCTCTCCCGCACTCCGGCGATGATCGAGGCGGCGGCCCCCTGAGGGCCGAGCCGGGCCTCGTCCGGGACGTGGCAGCCGCTCAGGGAGACGAACCCGGTCGCGGAGCCGCGCATGCCGCTCAGACGCATCGAAGTGTCGGGCAGCAGCCCGGGGTTGTCACCGGGGACGAGGAAGAACGTCTGTCCCGCCGCGCCGTACGCCGCGTCCCCGTCTCCGTCCCCCTCCCCGTCCCTCTCCGCGACCTCGGTCTGGGCGAGGACGAGGTAGACGTCGGCCACTCCCGCACTGGTCGTGAAGGACTTGGCCCCCTCCAGCACCCAGCCGCCGCCGTCGGTCCGGCGAGCGCTGGTGGACAGCTTCTTCTTGTCCGCTCCCGCGCCGGTCTCGCTCCACGCCGACGCCGCCAGCCACGTCCCGGCCGCCAGCCTGGGCAGGAGGTCGCGGCACTGCGACGGGGTGCCGTGCTCGACGATGCGCGCACTGACCGCGTAGTGCTGGAAGAGCATGATGGCGGCGGAGGCGTTGGCCGAGGCGACCTGCTCCACCAGGGTGTTGAGCGTCGCCGCGTCCGCGCCGGCGCCACCGTGCTCACGCGGGACGGCGGCCCCCAGCAGCCGGCTCTCCCGCAGCACCGAGACGGCCTCCCGGTCCGGTTCACCGGTGCGGTACGCGGTCTCGGCACAGGCAGCGAGCCGCTCCCGTGTCTCCGGCTCGACCCCGGCGGACGAAGGGACGGCGGACGCGGGCACGGCTGGGCCGCCCCCACGCACGGGCGGGGAGGACGCCGCCCGGTCGGCGCCGTTCGCGCTCCCGGCCGCCGGCGGGCCGTCCGTCCGGGGCGGTGACGTGCGGGCCGGGCCGTGGTGAGCGGCCGTCAGACTGTCAGCGATAGCCACGGTGTCTCCTCAGGGGGGCTCGAAGTCATCGGTGGGCCGGAGCACGGAGCGGCGGAAGCCCCGGAAGCCGCGGGGACGGTGCCGGGCGGCGCTGATTCCGGCGCCGACTCCGGCGCCGATTCCGGCGCCGACTCCCACGCGGAGAACCGGCCCTGGTAGTCGACCTGCTTCTCGGCGACGGACACCCAGCTCAGCCGCTGGTCGCCGCCGCTCCCGGCGATGGAGGCCGCCACCCGCAGCGGACCGCGGGTGGTGCGCAGGCACAGCAGCCCCTCCGCCCGGTCGGCTCCGGACGCCAGCCGCCAGGGCACCGTCCCTTCGATCTCCGCGGCGGAACCGAGGCAGACCGCGCCGGTCAGAGCGACCGTCGGATGCCAGGACGGCACGGAGACCGCCCGTACGGCCAGCGCCTCCGGCCCGTCGGGCAGCAGTGCGGCGATCTTGGGGAAGGCGCCCGCGGAGTCCCAGCCGTAGGTCTCGCACACGGCCAGCCGCAGCCGGAGCATCCGCTCGAAGAGCGCGGGGTCGTCGGCGAACAGTGCCTCGGTGCTCCCGGCGCCCAGCTCCGCCGCGTGCACGAAGATGTACGGATTGCCCATGGAGACCAGCGACACCGGCACCGTGCGCCCGTCGAAGGCGATGTGCGAGACGGGCTCGCCGACGCTCAGCAGCCCGGGGAGGGGCTTGGGCGGGGAGCACAGGAAGTGGGCGGTGAAGCGGGTGCCCCCGTCGGAGGTCTCCTCGGTCTCGCAGACCACGTTGTCGCCGTTGTTGAGGACGTTCACCCGTACCCGGCAGCCGGGGACGAGCGGCTGGATCATGCCCGACCTGGCCGCCGCCTCCACGGCGGCGAGGATGGAATGCCCGCAGGAGCCGCGCAGGTCGAAGCTGTCCATCGCTCCCGGGAGGGACTGGACGAAGCGGTAGTCGAGATCGAAGAGCGGATGACGGGACGGGCTGATGATGGCGTTCTTCAGGACGTGCCCGGCGCCCCGCGCCGTCATCTCGGCGCGCAGGGCGGCCAGGACAGGCAGGAGCTGGGAATCGGTGCCGGGCAGGGCGCGTCCGTCCAGGACGACGGTCGGGCAGGGCGCGCCGTGCGCCCTGGCGAACCCGGCGGAGGGCAGGACGGAGGGGGCGGCGGCAGCGGCAGCAGCGGAGGAGGCGGTCACAGGGCGGCTCCCGCAAGCGTCACCGGCTGCTGCCCCGTGGTGCCCCTGCCCGCCGGCGGACCGAAGAACTGATGGCGCCACATCTGGTGCGACATCAAGGACCACAGCGCGAGCGAGACCTGGTCGCCGGGCCGCTCGGCCTGCTCGGTGAACAGGGCCTCCACGGCGTCGGGCCGGAGACGGCCGTCGGCGCGGAGCGAGTCCCCGCAGAGCACGTCCCGGGCCATCTCCCACAGCCGCTGCCCGGGGGCGAGCATGGCGGTGACGGGCAGGGTGAACGGCTGCTTGGGGCGGTTCAGGACGCTGTGCGGGACCAGGCCGCGGGCCGCCTCGTACAGCGCCCGCTTGACGCCCCCGGCTCCCGTGATGCGGTGCCGGTCCGCCAGGGTCGCCGCATACCGCACCACGGAGGGCTGACAGAACGGCAGCCGTGCCTCCACGGAACTGGCCATCGACAGATGGTCGACCCGCCGCAGATGGTAGGAGGGCAGCCGGAAGCGCTGCTCGACCTCGCAGATGCGCCGGAGACGGCTGCCCTCGCCGTGCTCCAGCGTCTCGGTCAGCCCGGCGGGCAGGGCCGGGCCGTGCGCACGTACGGCGGCGGTGAACTCGCCGGTGTACAGGCGCTCGCGCAGCGCCCGGGGCACCGCCGCCAGGTGGTCGAGATAGGAACCGGCCCAGTCGGACTGCGGCGGCGCGGCGAGCGCCTGGCTCATGCGCGAGTACCCGCCGAAGAGTTCGTCGGCGGCGTCACCGGTGAGGGCGACCTTGAACCCGGCGTCCCGTACGGCGCGGAAGAGGCAGAAGGTGCTGAGCGTGATGGGGTCGGCGTTGGGCTGCCCCAGGTGCCACACGACGTCGGAGAGCAGGTCGGGGAAGGTCGCCGGGTCGATCTCCACCTGATGGTGGGAGGTTCCCGCGAAGCCGGCGACCTCCGCCGCGTACGCCCGTTCGTCGCTCGGCCAGCTCCCGGTGTAGGCGATGTTGAAGGTGTGCAGCGCTCCCGTCGCGGACGGGACGCGGGCGCCGTCGGAGACTCCCGCCGCCAGAGCGGTCACGAGGCTGGAGTCGAGACCGCCGGAGGTGATCGCGGCGACGGGAACGTCCGCCGTCAGCAGGCGGGAGACCTCGCGGCGCAGCAGGTCTCGCAGTTCACAGCCGGCGTCCGTGAGGGACCGCTCCTCGTCGGCGGCGGTCGAAGTCTCGTGCCCCATCGGGCGGTTGACCACGCGCAGGCCGTTCGCCCGGCTCACCGTGGCCGTGCAGGCGGGCGGCAGGACACTGATGCCCTCGAACATGGTGCGGTCGCCGAAGGGCGTCTTGGAGGTCAGGTACGCGTCGAGTCCGAGCTGGTCCTCCGTCGCCGTCATGCCGGGGAAGCTCAGCAGCGCCGGAATCTCGGAGGCGAAGCGCAGACTCCCCGCGGCGGCGTCCCAGTGGTAGTAGAGGGACTTCATGCCCGACGCGTCCGTGGCCAGCACCAGCCGTGGGTCCTCGCGCAGATCCAGCACGGCGACGGCGAACATGCCGTCCAGGTGCTCGGCGAAGCCGTCACCGTAGGTCAGGTACAGCGCAGGCAGGATCGAGCCGTCGCAGCGGTCGGTGAAGCGGAAGCCACGCCGGACGAGACGGGCGCGCAGCTCGTCGTGGTTGTAGAGCTCGCCGTTGAAGACGACGACGACGCCGTCGTGGTGGTACGGCTGGGCGCCGCCCTCGGGGTCCATGATCGAGAGGCGGTTGTTGCCCAGGGCCCAGTCGGCCCCGCGCGTGAAGGACTGGGCGTCGGGACCGCCGTGGTGCAACAGGGCGGCCACGGCGCGCAGTTCCTGGTCCGCGGTATGGAGGTTGAAGGAACCGTAGATGCGGCACATCGCAATCACCTGACCTCGGAGGAGACGCCCGCGGCGGCGTAGAGCGCCGGGTCGAAGGGGCTGGGACCGCCGCACGTGACGAACCTGACGGCGTCCGGGCCGGTGTGCGGGTGGCGCGCACCGTGCAGCACGCCCGGGGCCGCGTAGAGGACGTCGCCGGCCGAGACGTCGATCCACCGGTCGCGCAGATACATCTGGCCGGTGCCTTCGAAGGCGATGAACGCCTCGTCGCTGTCCGGGTGGAGGTGGACGTTGAAGGTCTGCCCGGGCTGCTGGATGCCGCAGTGCAGGCACAGCTGGCTGCTTCCGGTACCGGGCCAGAAGACGAAGTTCATGGTGGCCGGGTCCGCGTCCGAGGTGACCTGCCCGGTGCCGCCGAAGCCGCTCAGCTGGGTGGTCTCGTTCCACAGTGAGGAGAAGACGGCCGGCTGCGTTCCCGGGGTGCGCCCCTGTGTGAGCGGGGTGCGCCACACGTAGGCGACCAGGCCCTCGTCGTCGGCCCGGAGGGTGAGGGCGCTGCCCGTGGGGGCGTAGGCGGCGTCGGCGCGTCCGACGGCGCGGATCTCGGCACCGACCTGGGCCGTGCCGGAACCGCTGAAGACGACGGTGGTGTTCTCCTCCTCGGCGCTCGACTCGGGGGTGAAGGACTCGCCGGGGGCCACGCGTACGACGTGCAGCGTGACGTGTGTCGCCCCTGCGGCGGGGCTCACGGGCGTGGCGACTGTCGTACGGGCGGTCGCCGCGGAGCCGGCGAGGAGGTCGTCCGGAAGCGGTTCGAATACCAGCTCGGACATGCCGATGATCCGGCCGTCGCCCAGCGAAGTAGAGGTCTGCACGGTTGTGGTCACTCCTCGGGGGCTGTGGGGTTCTCTCTGGTCCCCACAGGCTCCGGCGGGCGCTTCCCGGTCACCTCCCTCCCCGGTACCCCCGCACGGGAGGGGCGGGGGAGCGGACGGGAACGGGTGCGGCCCGTACCACCGGCCTAACTCGCCCTGCGGTACGGGCCGTTCGCCTGTCCGCCCGCCCGGGCCGGCTTCCTGGGCTGAGGCGCACCGGGCCGTGCGCTCGCACGTGCCGTGCGTTCCGCGCTGTGTGCACACCGGGCTGTGTGCACCACCGGCGGTCGCTCGCCCCCGCCGCCCGCGCACGCAGACGTGCCGCACACGCGCAGAAGGCCGGGGCCCGGTGCGGTACACCCCAAGGGTGCTCCGCACCGGGCCCCGGCCCGGACTTGTGCGCAGATCGGTCCGCGCGTCCCGCGCGCCTCCCGGCTCCCGGTTACCGGCACGCCTCCTGGGGGACGGGCCGCGCCGAGTCGGGTGCGGTGGCCTGTCCGTCGGGAGCGGTGGTCTCCGCTTCCGGCGTGGCGGTCTCCGCTTCCGGCGTGGCGGTCTCCGCCTCCGGTGAGGTCGCCGGGGCGGCGGCACCGCCCTTGCGCAGCCGCTCGGCCAGCGCCGGCAGCCGGCCCTCGGCCAGCGCGAGGGAGGCGATCACGATGAGCCCGCCGACGGGAACGTTCCAGCTCACGGGCTCGCTGAGCGCCACGGCGCCCACGATCACGGAGAAGACCGGCACCAGGTAGTTGACGCCGGAGGCCGTTGTCGGCCCGGCGTCGGCGATCAGGCGGTTGAGCAGCACGAAGGCGAGGCCGGTCGAGGCCGCGCCGAGCAGGAACAGGGCGAGCAGCGGCTTGGGCGCGAGGTCACCGGCCGGGGTCCAGCCCGCGACGAAGGTGGTGACGACCGCGGTGATCACAGTGCCGAAGCCGAGCTGGGTCGCCGTGACCGCCAGCGCGGGGATCTTGTGCGGGGCGATGAACTTGCGGAGGTAGACGAAGCTGACCGCGTAGCTGGCGGCGGCGCCGACGCACGCCAACTGGCCGCCGATCGAGCCGAATCCCTCGGCGGCCCACGGCCCGACGACCATGACCAGACCGAGGAACCCGGCGACCAGCCCGGTGATCTTGCGCGCCGTCGGCTTCTCCTCGGAGATCGCCAGCGCGGCGACGGCCATGGTCACCAGCGGCGTCGCACCCTGGATCACACCGGCGATGCTGGCGGTCGTGTGCTGCTCGCCGATCGCGAACAGCGTGAAGGGAACCGCGTTGCCGAACACGGAGGCCACCACGATGTGTCCCCACACCTTCCGTGCGGGCAGCGCGATGCGCTTCACGGCGATGATGGCGCCGATGACGAGGGCGCCCACGAGCAGCCGCCCGGAGGCGAGTTGCAGGGGCTCGAAGGCTTCCAGCGAGACCTTGATGAAGGCGAAGCTGCATCCCCACAGCCCTGCGAGCAGCAGGAAGCGGCCCAGGCTTGCGTTGTTCATGACTTACTCTCCCGGTGTTCGGTGGTGGTGGCCGTGGTCATGGCCCGGGTCGTGGTGGCCGGTGGAGGAGGTGTTCTCGGGAAGCTCGACCTCGTACTGGTCGAACTCCTCCATCAGCGCGACCATTTCCTCCCTGCTGGGTCTGTTGCCGTTCGCCAGCAGCCGGGAGAGGCCCTCGAAGAAGCCCTCCCGGTACTCGGCGGGCGTGAAGATGATGAGCATCTCCGCCAGTTCGGAACTGTCGTTCCGGAAGCCGTGCACGGCGTTCTCCGGTACGTGCATGAAGTCCCCGGCGCGCGCGGTGTGCCAGCCCGTTCCGTCGTTCAGCGAGACCTCGCCGGTCAGGATGTAGAACGACTCCGCGATCCGGGTGTGGTAGTGCGGTGCCGCGCCGGCCGCGCCGGGCAGCATGCTGTGGTGGAAGATCCCGAGCCGGCCGTCGGTGACCTTGGCCGGAGCGATGAACCTCGTCGTGGTCGTCTCGCCGATGCGGACCTTCGCGGCGTCGTCGAAGGAGTGGAGTGCGGCCAGGCTCATCGCGTCTCACGTCCTCTCGTGCCGCCGGAGGGGCGGAGCCGTCGGGCCCCGTGGGGGATGCGGTTCGTCAGCTGCGCGGACACGGCCTCACACGCCCCACATGCTGAGGTAGCGCTCGCCGGTGTCCGGCAGAACGGTGACGACGGTGCGGCCGGCGTACTCGGCACCGGCCACCAGGGCGGCGCACGCGTGCGCCGCCGCACCCGAGGACACCCCCGCGAACAGGCCCTGGCTGCGGGCCAGATGGCGGGCCGTCGCCAGAGCGTCGTCGTCGGCGACGGTCACCACCTCGTCGATCAGCTCCACATCGGTCGTCTCGGCGACGAATCCGCCGTTCAGGCCGGGGATGCGGTGCTGACCGGCGTAACCCTTCGACAGCACGGGGGAGTTCTCCGGCTCGACCGCGATCACACGGACCGAGGGATCGGCCTCCTTGAGGTACCGGGCGACACCGGTGAGCGTGCCGCCCGTGCCCACGCCGCAGACCAGCACGTCGATCCTGCGGCCGGTGGCGGCCACGGCCGCCTGGATCTCCGGTCCGGTCGTCTCGTAGTGCGCCCGCACGTTGTCGGGGTTCTCGTGCTGGCAGGGGAACCAGGAGCCCGGGGTGGCCGCGTGGATCTCCTCCGCCTTCTCGATCGCACCGGGGTAGCCCGACTCACTGGGCGTCTGTACGACCTCGGCGCCGAACGCCGTGAGCAGGCGGACCCGTTCGGGGGTGGCGTTGTCGGGCAGCACGATCACGCAGCGGTAGCCGCGCGCCGCGGCGAAGGCGGCGAGCGAGATGCCGGTGTTGCCGGAGGTGGCCTCGACGATCGTGCCGCCGGGCGCGAGTTCACCCCGCTCCTCGGCACCCTGGATCATGCGGAGCGCCGCCCTGTCCTTGGTGCTGGACATCGGGTTGGCGGACTCCAGCTTGGCCAGCACCTCGGCGCCCGCCGCCGCGCCGTCGAGGCGCAGCCGCAGCAGCGGGGTGGAGCCGACGAGGTGCTCGATGCTGTCGGCCACGACGAGCCGGGCCGCGTCCGAGCGGGCGGCAGCGGCTGTCTGCGGGGGACTCATGGTCTGCATGGGCTCGTCCTCACGGTCGTGAACGGGATGGCTGGGCGTAACGTCGTCAGGGAAAGGGGGACACGCCGCGGTACCGGCCGTGGCCACGTCCTCCCCGGGGGAACAGGGGCGGCCGGCGGTGTCCGCGGTGGGAGCGGTACGGCTCACCAGGAGCCGGCCGAGGCGATGGTCGCGAAGACGTCCGTCATCAACTCCGGTTCGCGGCCCGGCTCCTTGACGACGGCAGTCTGTGCGAGCACCCGCGAGCCGGCCGGAACGTCCTTGTTCACCAGCGCCTGAGCACCGATGACGGCGTGGTCGCCGACCGTCACGGGGCCCAGCACGGTGGCGTTGGTTCCGAGCACCACGCCGTCACCCACGACGGGGTGGCGGCGCGCGCCCTCCGGCCGGTCGTTGTCGCTCCACCAGCCGACCGCGCCGAGCGTCACCTGGTGATAGATCGTCACATCGTCGCCGACGGTGCAGGTCTCACCGATCACCACGGCCGCACCGTGGTCGATGAACACCCGCCGGCCGAGCGCCGCCCCCGGATGGATCTCCACCGCCGTGACCTTGCGTGCCCACCTGGCCAGCAGCTTCGCGACGACACGCAGACCCGCCCGGTGCAGCCGGTGTGCGACGCGGTGCGTCCACAGCGCGGTCAGCGCCGGGTGCAGCGCCGCCTCCACGAGCCCGCTCACCGAGGGGTCGCGCTCGACGACGACCCGCAGGTCCTCGCTCATCGTCCGCAGCACCCCGGGGCGCGGACGTGCCGGCTCCGGCCGTCGTCCGGACCCGGCGGCCCCGGACGCGGACGCCGCACTCTGCGTCTCCGCCTCGCGCGGCGGCGCACCGCCTTCCGCCCTCTCGACGGAACCCCGTGCGCACAAGGAGGAGGGTGCCCGCTTCTCCAGCGTCGTGCTTCTCATCAGAACGCTCCAGCAAGGTCGGCTGCTCCAACGCGCCGGCACCTCGGGCGCCGGACCGTGACAGGACAACCGTGCCGGTGCGGGTTCCCGATCGCTTCCCGGCCGGTTCCCCACGGCCCGGTCCCGGGCGGACGGCCACGCCGGCGGGCGGACGGGAACGGCGCGGGACGAGGAAGGGAACGCGGCACCGCACGATCGGCGCAGCGGAGGAATCCCCCGGCAACGAGGGGCCCGCCGCCGCAACCGACCCCGCCCGCGCGGCGCAGATCCGCCCCGGGCGATCCAGCGAAAGGAAACGCCATGCCTGTTGTCACCGTGGACTGGTGGAAAGGGAACGACCGCGCCCAGCGGGCCGAACTCGTCTCGGAGGTGACCTCGACCCTCTCGCGGATCGCGGGCTGCCCCGAGGACGCCGTCACCGTCGTCATCCGCGACGTGGAGCCCGGGCACTGGGGGAAGGGCGGCGCGCTCGCCGACACCCTCGTTCCCGCGCAGGCCGGCGGTGAGCCGCCCGCAGGCTCTTCGGAGGGCCGCACGTCCGCAGCCGCCTCCGCCGCCCCCGCCGCGCCCACGGGGAGCACGTCGGAGCACGGTCGTGACGTCAGCCGCGTCTAGTTGTCCCGAGGAGATCCCCGGCCGGCGTGACTCCCGGAACGTGCTGCTCGTCGCCCCGTCGCCACGGCTTCTGCGCGAGGCCGTGGCGGCAGGATTCTCGGCATGGGCGGTGGCCGACTCCCGGACCCCTGACCAGCAGGGGCTCCGGGAGGCCGCCGGCCGCGAAGCCGAGCTTCTGCGGGCCGACTTCGGCAACTCCCCGGAGCTGCGCCGTCTGGTCACCGACACCGCACGCCGGCATCGCATCTCCCGGCTGCTCGCGTTCGGAGAGGCGAGCGCTCTGCCCGTGCTCCTGGAGACGGCCGAGCATCTGGGACTCTCCCCGAACCGGGCCGACTCGGCGCAGTTGCTCAGCGACCCGCTCGGGATGCGCCGCCTGCTCAACGGGAACGGGCACTCGCACGTCACCTTCGCCCACGCCCGTACCGCGGGGGAACTCAGCGCCGCGGTACAGCAGGTCGGCACCCGGGCCACGATCAGGCAGCTCCGCGAGACGGCGGACGGGGGGTGCGTGGCGGCCGGCGAGAGCACGCCCGCACCGATGTGGCGGGACGGCACATCGGGTCCGTATCTGGTCGAAGAACCCCTGGACGGCCCCCGGTTCGGGGTGGAGACGCTGACCGTGGACGGCATGCACCGGGTGCTGGGCATCACCGCCCTGCACCACGCCGGCCCGGCGGCGAGCGACCACCTCTTCCCCGCGGTCCTCGGGGAGCGGGAGGAGGCCGAGACACGTGCCGCCGCCACCGGACTGCTCGACCTCGCGGGCTACGAGTTCGGGTTCGGGTACACGGTGGTCGTCCTGACCGCGGACGGGCCCCGCATCGTCCGCTCCCAGGCGAGACATGCGGAGGGAGCGGCGGGGAGGCTCGTCGAGCTGGCCACGGACGTCCCCCGGGAGAGGGAACTCTTCCGCGCGCTGTCCGGGTCGCCCGTGGGCGCCCCCGAGCCCCGGCGCTGGGCGACGGCCGCTCCGTTGCGGCTCCGGGCCGGCAGGCTGACGTCGGTGTCGGGCCTGGCGGAGATCGCCGGCCTGCCCGGTGTGCACGAGGTCTCCTTCCCGTACGCGGCCGGGGACCGGGTGCCGGGGGGAGGCGGAGGCGGCGAGGCGGACTGGCAGGGGTATGTGCTGCTCACCGCCGGCTCCGCCGAGGAGGCCGCGCGACGTGCGGCCACGGCTCGCCGGCTCTTCCGGGCCGAGGTCAGCAAGGCGGCGAGCTGACCCCGGTCGACCCGGTCGACCCGGCGGGCCCGGCGGGCCCCCGTTCTCGGGCCCTGGTTCTCAGGCCCTGGTTCTCGGGCCCCGGCGAGCTCCGGCCCCCGGCTTCCGTACGCAACGCCGTGTGCCCGTCCCGCCGCTTCCCGGCTGGTTCCCGTCCGGCGGGAGCGGCGGGTAGCGGATGCGGAACGTCCGGGGACCGGCTCCCGCGATATTCGTGATGTCGGCAACGGCCACTACAGACAAGGCAGGAAACATGGGAATCAAGGCGGCAGCAGCCGGGCTTCTGACAGCGGGCGTCCTCACCTTCGGCATCGGTGTCCAGTCCGCGGCCCCACAGTCCGTCCCGGCGCCGGTCACGGGGGCCTCCTCCGTCCCTCGGACGTCGCCGGCGGGCGAGGGCCCGAACGGCCCGGTGAGCCTGCCGTCCGGCGAAGGTCCCAACGTCATCGTCGCGGGCGAGGGCCCGAACAGAGCGGCCTCGGGCGAAGGCCCCAACGTCCCCAGCCCGTTCGCGGGAGCGCTGGAGGGCGAGGGCCCCAACGTGGCCGGCCCGTTCGCGGGAGCGCTGGAGGGCGAGGGCCCCAACGTGGCCGGCCCGTTCGCGGGAGCGCTGGAGGGCGAGGGCCCCAACGTGGCCCCGTCGGGCGAGGACACCGGAGCCACGGCGAATGGCGGCCGGCACCCCGGCGTGCTCACCGCGTGACCGTGTCCACCACCGCACCGCCCTCCGACCCGCGCAGAGTGCCCCGTAACGGATCATCCGTTGCGGGGCACTCGCACGCCGTGGCCCCGGGCAGCGCCCGTCACCAACGGCATGCCTGCGGAACCTCCATGGCGGCGAAGGCCTCGTCGGCCCTCGTCCGGTACTCCCGCGCCTGCTCGTGGTCGTCCATGCCCTCCAGCGCCGACGCGAGGCCGTCCAGCGCGTGGGCCTCCTCCACCCGGTAGCCGGCCTCCGCGGCGGACCGGTGCGCCTGCCCGTGCAGCTCCAACGCCCGTGCGTACTCGCCCCGTCGGCGGTGCAGCCGTCCGACGATGTTGCCGACGGCAGCCTCCCGGATCGGAGCCCGGCTCAGCGCCGCGTGCTTCAGCGCCGCCTCCGCCCGCTCCAGGGCCCCCTCGGGCTCCCCGAGCCGGTCACTCGCCTCGGCGGAGAGCGCCAGCAGCAGCGAGACCTCGGCGGGCGAGACCGCTCCCGAGGCCAACTCCCGGGCCTGCTCCAGCACTTGTGCCGCCTCCCGGACCTCGCCCAGACCCAGCTTGGCAAGGGCCAGATCAGTCAGCGCCTCGACCTCCTTGTCCGCGGCCCCGATGCTCCGGTCGAGCTCCACCGCGCGCTCGGCAGCCCGCGTGGCCTCCTCGAATCGACCCCGCTGCGCGTACAGGCCGCTGAGATTGGTCAGCGACTCAGCCTCGGCACGTACCGCGCCCAACTCCCGCTTCAGCGCGATCGACTGCTCCAGGCACGACAGCGCCTCGTCGAACCGGCCCAGCGCCGTGAGCAGCAGCCCCAGAACCCCGGTGTCCTTGGCCTTGCCGCGCTGGTCACCGAGGTGGACCGCCAGTTCCAAAGCCTCCTCGGCCGCCTCGATGCCCTCCTTCAGACGCCCCAGCTTCCAGTGGGCGACCGCCAGGTTGGACAGACTCAGACGCAGCAGGGCCCGGTCGCCGAGCCTGCGCGAGGCGGCCACAGCCGTACCGCACAGCTCCTGGAACTCCTCCAGACGTCCCCGTTTGTCGAGCTGGAAGACCACGTTGGCGGCGAGCGAGGCCACGTGCCTGTCCATGCCCCGGCGGTAGGCGAGCGCGACCGCGGCGAGCAGCCCGTCCTGCTCCCGGTCCAGCCAGTCGTGTGCCTCGGCGGGTGTGCCGAGGGGGGGCAGCTCGGGGGTGAGGGCGGACGCGGGGCTCTCGGTCCGTACCCGTCCGGGGAAGAGCAGATCGCAGGCGGCCTCGGTGGCGGCCTGGAAGAAGTCGAGGAGACGGCACACGGTGCCGTCGGCCTCCTCGTCCCCGTCCCCCTCGTCCGGCACGGAGCCGGTGAGTCCATGGGCGAAGCTGCGTACGAGGTCGTGGAAGGCGTAGCGGCCCGTCTCGTGCTGCTGCATCAGATGCATGTCGAGCAGGTACTCGAGAATGTCCTCCGCCTCGCGGACCGGCGTGTTCAGCACCGCCGCGGCCGCGTACACGTCCAGTTCGCTGCCCGGGTACTGGCTCAGCATGCGGAACCCCCGCCGGTGTCCTGCTTCCAGGCCCTCGTAGGAGAGCCGGAGCGTCACCTCCACGCTGCGTTCCCCGGCGTTCAGTTCGGCCAGCCGGTGGGTGTTGTCGCGGAGCCTGTCGACGAGGTAACGCACCGTCCAGCGGGGGCGTTTGCGCAGCCGCGCCGCCGCGATACGCAACGCGAGGGGCAAGTGGCCGCACAGCTCCGCCAGTTCGGCCACCGCTTCCGGTTCGGCCTCCGCGCGTTCGGCACCGAGGACCCCGACGACGAGGGCGGCGCTGTCCTCGGGAGGCATGGTGCCGAGGGAGACGCTGTGGGCCGCGTCGAGGCCCACGAGCAGGGAACGGCTGGTGATCAGCACCAGCGCGTCCGTCGAGGAGGAGAGCAGGGGCCTGACCTGAGCCTCGTCCACCGCGTTGTCGAGCAGCAGCACCATCCGCTGCCGGGCCATGGTCGCGCGCCACATGGCCACGCGCGCGTCCGCCTCCTCCGGTATACGCTCCGCCGGCGAACCCAGCATGCGCAGCAGCGCCTCGGTGGCGGCGAAGGACGACAGCGGATGCTCGCCGGGCGTGTATCCACGTAAGTCGAGGTAGAGCTGTGCGTCGCCGTACTGCTCGGCGAGCTGGTGGGCCGCCCGCACCGCGAGGGACGTCTTGCCGCTGCCCCCCATGCCGTCGATGGCGACGATCAGCGGACCCGCCCCCCGCGCCTCCTCGACGAAGCCGAGAAGCCGCCCCAGCTCCTCCTCACGGCCCGTGAAATCGCGAAGGTCGTACGGCAGGGTGGAGCGCGGTTCCTCCAGCAGCGGCGGCTGGCCGGGCGGTTCCTCGGACGGGGCCGGCGCGGCGAGTTCGGGACTGGTGCGCAGGATGCGCTGGTGCAGGTCCTGGAGCTGTTCACCTGGGGCGATGCCCAGCTCCTCGACGAGCAGCTCGCGCACGTCGGCGAACTCCTGCAGCGCGTCCGCCTGCCTCCCCGAGCGGTACAGCGCCAGCATGAGCTGCCCGCGGAACGTCTCCCGCAGCGGATAGGCGCTGATCAACTCCCGCAGGTCCCCGATGAGTTCGGCGCTCTCCCCGGCGGCAAGGCGCAACTCGAAAAGCTGCTCCGAAGCAGCCAGACGCCTCTCCCCGACCGCTTCGGACGCGGCGACGATCACCGGGCCGCCACCACCGGAGAGCACAGGGCCGCGCCACAGCGCCAACGCCGTGCTCAACGCCTCCCGCGCCTCGGCGGGCCTGCCGGCGGCCATGGTCGTGCGGGCCCGTGCGAGTCCGTCGGTGAACTGGCTCAGATCCAGCTGCCCGGCCTCAACGACCGCGCGGTAGCCGGGCCCCTCGGTCACGATCAGCGCCCGGCCGCCGGGGATGCGCTGACGCAGCTCAGCGACGGCCTTGCGTACCTGATGGGCGGCTGTGGCGGGGGAGTCGGGGCCCCAGACGGCCTCGACCAGCCGCGGCACCGGCAGTACGTGTCCGGGGTCGAGGAGGAGGGTGACGAGTACGCGTTCATGCACCGGGCCGCCGATCCGCACCCTTTCCGGACCGTCCCAGCACTCGAACGAGCCGAGTATCCGGAAGCGCACTTGCCTGTCGTCCCCCATGGAACACGTCCCTCCGTGGTCACTCGGGCAGTCGCCGAGCTCTCCCACACAGACCTCGACTTACGAACTCCGAGTGAGCACTGCCCCGTTCAGTCGTGCGGAATCAGTTCCTTCCAAGTGATCGGTCAAGTCTGATCCGCGTCGTCGCGCCGAGTCCACCGCGCACCCCGTATTGCATGCCGCTGGCCCCCGTGACAATGCGGGCACGGGGAGCAACGCAGCCCAGCCTGGGGGGAGTCGGGCAACGACGGTGACCGTCCGGCCGTACGCACGCCGGCGGGGCCCTGAACGGGCGACGGCAGGGAGGCAGCGGACCGTCCCGCGGACGGTACGGTGCGGCCACCACAGGGCCCGTCCCCCTCGCGCATCCGGAATCCGTGGCCTCGCCGATCCGGGGGACGGACGCCGGACGTCCCGCCTTCCCCTTCTTCCCCCTCCCTTCCCGGCCTGCGCCGATGAGTTCCCGGCGCGACACGGGTCGGAACCTCATGACTGCACAGATGCTCGACACTCCCGGCGCCGACCTCGCCTACGACGTCCACGGTCCGCTGCCGACGGCCGACGGGTCCCCACCGCTGGTCATGATCGGCCAGCCGATGGACGCCGGCGGCTTCGCCGCGCTTGTCTCACAGTTCCCCGACCGCACCGTGGTCACCTACGACCCGCGCGGCCTCGGCCGCAGCACACGCAAGGACGGCCGGACCGACCACGCGCCCCGAAGCCAGGCCGTCGACGTGCACGCCGTCCTCGAGGCGCTCGGCGCGGGCCCGGTCGAGATGTTCGCGAGCAGCGGCGGCGCGGTGACCGCGCTCGCCCTCGTGGCCGCCCACCCCGATGATGTGGCCACCCTCGTCGCGCACGAACCGCCGCTCATCCCGCCCCTCCCCGACGCCCGGGCCGCCGAGCGCGCACGGGCCGCCGTCCGGGACGCGTACGAGGAGAAGGGACCGGGCGCGGGCATGGCGGCCTTCATCGTGATGACCTCGTGGCAGGGCGAATTCACCGACGACTACTTCGCCCAACCGGCCCCCGACCCCGCCGCGTTCGGGCTGCCGACCGAGGACGACGGCTCCCGTGACGACCCGCTGCTCTCCGACCGGTCCTGGGCGGTCAGTGACTACCGCCCCGACGCCGAGGCGCTCGCCGCGGCTCCGACGCGCATCGTGATCGCGGTGGGAGAGGAGTCCCTGGGTACCTTCACCGGCCGCACCGCCGAGGCGACGGCGAAGCTGCTCGGCCGCCGGGCGACGGTCTTCCCGAGCCACCACGGCGGCTTCCTCGGCGGCGAGTACGGCTACGCCGGGCAGCCCGAGGCCTTCGCACGCAGGCTGCGCGAGGTCCTCGGCGACACCGGCTGACGGCCGTTCCCTCTCCTCCGCACGCGGGTCGGTTCAGCCCTTCCGCACGGGTCCGCTCGACTCCCTGGTGATCAGCCGGATGCTGAGCATCTCCTCCTTGGCGGGCCCTCCTTGCACGAGGGCGAGCAGTTGCCGCCCGGCTGCCGTGCCCTTCTCCACCAGCGGCTGCTGAACAGTCGTGAGCGGCGGGTCCGAGACCGCCGCCTCCGGGATGTCGTCGAAGCCGGTCACCGTCAGATCGCCGGGCACGGAAAGCCCCCGTGCCCGGGCGGCACGCAGTGCGCCGAGCGCCAGTTGGTCGGTGAGGCCGAGGAGGGCGGTGGGCCGGGGCTCGCTGTCCAGCAGCACTTGTGCGCCGGCCTCCCCTTCCTCCGGGGTGTTGCCGCGTTCCTGTGTGGTGACCGAGACGTCGGGGAGGTGGCTTTGGTGCAGCGCGTCGCGGATACCGCTGAAGCGCTCCTTGAAGATGCGGAACGTGCTGGCCGCGAGCCGGTCTTCGCTGACCGGGCCCACGTAGTCGTCCGGGAGGAGCCGCGGGGTCAGGATGCCGACGTGGTGGTGTCCGAGCGCGGTGATGTGCTCACCGATGAGACGCCCGCCGTGCCGGTCGTCGACGCCCACGAACGCGGTGCCGCGGATGCGCGGCTGGTCCACGAAGACGGTCGGCAACTGCCGTTCCAGCACGGCGTTCACCGCCTCGTGGTCCTCCGGCATCGAGTAGATGCACATCGAGTCGACCACCGCCTGCCGCAGCGTACGGGCGATGTCGGCGTTCGGCGGTGACGGCACCAGCAGCAGGCCCGCGTTCGCTGTCTCGCACTCGCGGGCGACGGCGCTGAGGAAGAGCACCGCGGCCGGGTCCGAGAACGCGTAGGACAGCGGCTCGGTGAACAGCAGGCCGACCACGCCCGACCGGCCCAGCCGGAGCCGCCGTGCCGCCGGGTCGGGGCCCGGGTAGCCGATTCGGCGCGCCGCGTCGAGGATCTGCTCGCGCAGCTCGGGGCTGAGTCTGTCGGGCCGGTTGTAGGCGTTGGAAACCGTGGCGCGGGAGACCCCGATCATGTCCGCGACCGTCTGAAGTGTTACTCGTGAGCCGCCACCGGCTCCTCTTGTGCGCATGTCCTGAGTGCTTACTACGAGGTGGGAGCGAGCCGGTCGGCCAGCGAGCGCAGGGCGCAGGAGAGCCGGAACCGCATGGTCCCTGACTCCCTGCGGGCGACCGGCGCGGGGCTGCTGGGAGGTGGGTCCTCCTGCGTCGGGGCGTGCGGCAGTGCCGAGTTCGCGACACCCTCCACGGCGCTCCGTGCGAAAGAACCAGCCATGCATTCGAACACAGCCATCCCTTTCAGTCGAGTCGTATAAATCGATTCACTAGATCAATATACTTCTACGCCCGCGAGGTGGCCCTGTCAACCGTCCGTGTGCGCCGATCGCCGCCGGGGCGCGGAGAGTTGGGCTTGTCCCCGCAGCTTTTCAACTGGTCACGGAGGAGGGTGGCGAGGGGTGACCAGGAGCGGCAAGTTCCCTTCGTGCATCGCCTCTTGACGCTCCGGCGAGATTTACTATATCAATTTAGTAGATCGATTAAGTGGAGTACACCTGCTGCGGCAGCGGAGAGAGGAATGTTCCCGATGACGTGGACGCGCGAGCTCGGCCGTCTCGACAGTGAGCTGCTGCCCCTGGGCATGGGCTGCTGGGCGATCGGCGGCCCATGGACCTTCGACGGCGCCGCCGCGGGCTGGGGAGAGGTGGACGACGAGGAGTCCGTACGCGCCGTACGCACCGCCGCCGAGTCGGGCGTGACCCTGTTCGACACCGCGGACGTCTACGGCTGCGGACACAGCGAACGTGTCCTCGGAAGGGCGCTCGCCTCCGTGCGGGACGACGTACTGATCGCCACCAAGGGCGGACTGCTCTTCGACGAGGAGTCGCGCTCGGGGAGCGGCGCGGACGCGACTCCCCGGCACCTGCGCGAGGCGGTGCGCGCCAGCCTCCGGCGGCTGGGCACCGACCGCGTGGACGTGTACCAGCTCCACGCGGGGGCGGACACCCCGCAGCAGGCCGAGGACGTGGTCGCGGTCTTCGAGGAACTGGTCGCCGAGGGGGTGATCCGCGCCTACGGCACGAGCATCGACGACCCCGCGATCGTCGAGGTGTTCGCCGCGGGGGAGCACTGCGCCACCGTGCAGCACCAGTGCAACGTCTTCGGGGTGGACGACCGGCTCCTGGAGGTCTGCCGGGCGTCGGGCGTGGCGAGTCTGGGCCGCAGCCCCCTGGCCATGGGCCTGCTGACGGGGAAGTACAGCTCTCCCGGCGACCTGGAGGAACGCGACGTGCGGCGGGTGACCCCGCACTGGGACTACTTCAAGGACGGCGCGATGGACGAGTGGCTGGACCGGATCGCGTGCGTGCGCGAGATCCTCACCAGCGAAGGGCGTTCGCTCGCGCAGGGCGCCCTGGCCTGGGTGTGGGCGCGCAGCGGGATCACCGTCCCGATCCCCGGGTTCCGTACGGCCGAGCAGGTGCGCGAGAACGTCGCGGCCGTCGGGGCCGGGCCCCTCGGCGAATCCCAGCTCGCCGAGATCGACAAGCTCCTCGGCAGGTGACCGTGCGCCCTGCGACGGGCGTGTAAACACCACGACCTCAACCCGGCCACGTGAACACCGGAGACCGACACAGCCACCGACACCGACAAGGAGGTCCGCCATGGCTCGGCGAAGCTGCGCCGAAGAGTTACACGGCGACCAGCCGCACGACCTGTACCCGTACGTGACCAGCCGTCAGGGGCCGCAACGGCGTCGAGGTCTTCCGCGCCCCCGTCCTGACTCACATCAGCCGCGGACCGGTCAGCCCTGCCTTCCCGTTCCTGGCAGGCCGCATCGGTCGTGCGTCCTCCGTGGTCAACCTCCATACACATCGACCTTTGGCTGAACCCCGGCCTGGTCGGCAACATGGCCGGCAAGGCCGTGGACGCCGCCGCCCGTTCGGCGATGTCCCGGTCGGCAGCCGTTGTGGCCAACAGTGACGACCAGGCCCGCTACTCCCGGCTGTGGCCGACGATGCAGCGAGCGCGCGGTGCACTCCATCCCCGCGCCCTGCCAGGACCGGCGCGGCGGCGAGCCCGTCTACCGCGAGACGGGTGGACTGCACGTCGGCTTCGCGGGCCGCATCGTCGCGGAGAAGGGACTGGACTACCTGGTCCGCAGCTCCGTCCTGAACAACCAGGGCACCCGGTGCGGACGCCGCCGCATCGCCCGGCTGATCGCTGTTGTCAGGAGACGCAGCCCCGGACCGTGGTCGGTTACGGGGCTACGTCATTCGAGCGTCGAAGTGTCTGGACCTCGGCGTGCAATCAGTGCGCGAGCGGCAGACAGAGCGTCTTCCTTGAGCCGCTCTATCGGAATGTCCCAACGTTCATCCCAGTCAGCCAGCTGGATGGCGCACTCGACGATCGGCTGCAATTCGTCGGGGTAACCGAGGTCTGTCGCCGCTTCGGCCCAGATCAGATCGGCGCCCTTCGCCGGGTCGAGCGAGCCGTCCACGATCTGGGTAGCCAGCCAGTGCGCCAGAGCCCACTTTGCGGCTGTCGGAGATGCGGGGGCTTCGAAGCTGATGCCCAGCTCTTCTGCTACGTGGCCGAACAGCTCTTGTGCTTCGGGCTCCTCGTGACGCCCCAGGCCGGCCAGCAGCGGAAGCGACGGAGCGTCGACTTCGGCAAGCACCGCGTCGACGGCAGACTGGATGAGGCGATCGGAACCGACGTGCCGTCCGAGTGCTCGGGCCTGTGCCAGCGTTCTCAGCTGCTTCAGTGCCTCGTCCCTGGTCACCTCTGACGCATCCCGTCCCCGTTGATGTCGGACTTGGATGTCAAAGGCCCCGGACCTTGATCGGTCCGGGGCCTTTTCGCTGGTGCCCCCGGCAGGATTCGAACCTGCGACACCCGCTTTAGGAGAGCGGTGCTCTATCCCCTGAGCTACGGAGGCGCGGCCTGGTGAAATCCTTGGTGAAACCCCAGCCGGGGACGCACCAGGCCACACAGGCGCCAGTGCCGCCCACAAGGGACGACCCTGGACAGGTTAGCTGATGGCTCGGTGTGATGATGCACGCGATGACGCGCAGCCTGTGTCAGCAGCCGGGCAGGGCCCTCGACTCAGGCGTGGGGGAGCTCTCGGGTTGCTCAGCCATCCTCTTCCTCCCCGTCCGAGTACGTGGGGTCCTCCGCGTGGCCGGCAGCAGAGGTGGCGTTCTGCCCGGGCATGAGGCCCGCGGCCGGCCACGGGCAGGCTCCGGTCCGGACTGCGAGGGTTTCCGCACTTCGCGGATGACTCGGTAGAGGCCCAGGCCGGCGCTGTCTTTTTTCGGTTCGTGTCAGTCACTGCGGGGACGATTCCCCGTGCTCCCGCAGGGCCGCGTCCAGCGAGCCGAGGAGGCCGGCCATGCCGGCGAGCAGGTCCCCGCTGTTGCGCAACCTGGCGCCCTGGCGCCCCGGCTGTCGAGTTGCCTGCGCATCGCCGCGAGATTCCCGTACTCGCTCGCGGTGGGTCACAGCCACCATCGGCTCACCGTCGAGAGCCACCTGTCGCGGCGCCGGCCTTCACATCGGGCCTTCCCCTGCCCTGCCGTGCACCCCCGGAGCCTTGGACCGGGGGTGCACGAGCTGCTGTCGAAGACGATGAGCCGGGAGGACGGCGGCTTCCGCCCTCCCGGCCCGGGTGCACGCGTCAGGAGCCCGGAAGCTCCGCCCTCACTGTCCGTGCTGCTTCGACGAGGCTCTCCAGGGAGGACCGGGTCTCCGGCCACCCGCGGGTCTTGAGCCCGCAGTCCGGATTCACCCACAGCCGCTCGGCCGGAATGGCTTCAAGTCCCTTGCGCAGCAGTGTTGCTGCCTCCTCCGCGCCGGGGACGCGGGGCGAGTGGATGTCGTAGACGCCGGGACCGGCTTCGCGGGGGTAGCCGTGTGCTGCGAGTTCGCGGGCCACCTGCATGTGCGACCGGGCTGCCTCCAGGCTGATGACGTCGGCATCGATGTCGTCGATGGCCTGAATGATGTCGCCGAACTCGGCGTAGCACATGTGCGTGTGGATCTGCGTGGCCGGACGCACCCCGCTGGTGCTGAGCCGGAAGGACTCCGTCGCCCACTCCAGGTAGGCCGGACGGTTCGCGGCGCGCAGCGGCAGGGTCTCGCGCAGCGCGGGCTCGTCGACCTGGATGACCGACGTCCCCGCCGCTTCGAGGTCCTGGACCTCGTCGCGCAGAGCGAGGGCGACCTGCCGTGCGGTGTCACCCAGCGGCTGGTCGTCGCGGACGAACGACCAGGCCAGCATGGTGACGGGACCGGTGAGCATCCCCTTGACGGGGCGCTGCGTGAGTGACTGGGCGTACGTCGTCCACGGCACCGTCATCGGCTCCGGACGGGAGATGTCACCGGCCAGGATCGGAGGCCGCACGTAGCGGGTGCCGTACGACTGCACCCATCCCTGCTGCGTGGCGAGGTAGCCGGTGAGCTGCTCGGCGAAGTACTGCACCATGTCGTTGCGTTCGGGCTCGCCGTGCACCAGGACGTCGATCCCGGCGTTCTCCTGGAAGGAGAGCACCTGCTGGATCTCTTCCTTGATGCGGTCCTCGTAACCCGCGGTGTCGATCCTGCCCTTCCGCAAGTCGGCGCGTGCGGTGCGCAGTTCGGACGTCTGCGGGAACGATCCGATCGTGGTCGTCGGCAGCAGCGGCAGCTTCAGGTGGTCCCGCTGGGCCTTCGCGCGTTGGGTGTAGGGCTGGGAACGGCGTCCGTCGGCGTCGGTGATCGCCCCTGCCCTGGCCCGCACCGCGGGATCGTGGGTGATGGCCGAGCCCGCACGGGACGCCAGGTCGGCCCGGTTGGCGGTCAGGTCCGCTGTGATGGAGTCGGTGCCGCCGGCGAGGCCCTTGGCGAGGACGGCGACCTCGTTCGCCTTCTGCCGTGCGAAGGCGAGCCAGCGCAGGACCTGCGGGTCGATGTCCCGCTCGGCGCCCGTGTCGATCGGGACGTGCAGCAGCGAGCAGGACGCGGCCACATCGACCCGGTCGGCGAGTCCGAGCAGGGTGCCGAGGGTGGAGAGCGACTTCTCGAGGTTGTTGATCCAGATGTTGCGTCCGTTGACGACGCCGGCGACCAGGCGCTTGCCGGACAGTCCGCCGGCGGAGGCCAGATCGTCGAGGTTCGCGGCGGCGGCCTCGGTGAAGTCGATCGCCAGACCCTCCACCGGTGCCTTGGCCAGGACCGGCAGGGCCTCTCCCAGGCGGTCGAAGTACGAGGCGACCAGCAGCTTCGGACGGTCCGCAAGGGCGCCGAGGTCACGGTAGGCGCGGGACGCCGCGTTCAGTTCGGCGGCGGTGCGGTCCTGGACGAGGGCCGGCTCGTCCAGCTGCACCCATCCCGCTCCGGCCGCACGCAGATCCGCGAGGACCTCCGCGTAGACGGGCAGCAGCCGGTCAAGGAGTGTCAGGGGGTCGAAGTCGGCGGCGACACCCGGCGCGGGCTTGGACAGCAGCAGGTACGTGACGGGGCCGACCAGGACGGGCCGCGGCGTGTGACCGAGGGCGAGGGCTTCCTTGAACTCGGCGACCTGCTTGGTGCTGTCGGCGGTGAATTCGGTGTCGGGGCCGAGCTCGGGGACCAGGTAGTGGTAGTTGGTGTCGAACCACTTGGTCATCTCCAGCGGTGCCACTTCCTGCGTGCCGCGGGCCATGGCGAAGTACCCGTCGAGGGTGTCCGCGGTGACGGCGGAGCGGTGGCGCTCGGGGACGGCGCCGACCATGACGCTGGTGTCCAGGACGTGGTCGTAGTAGGAGAAGTCCCCGGTCGGGACCTCGTCGATGCCGGCGCCGGCCAGCAACTGCCAGTTGGAGCGGCGCAGGCCCGCTGCGGTATCCCGGAGGGAGTCCGCGGTGACGCGGCCCTTCCAGTAGCCCTCGATGGCCTTCTTCAGTTCCCGGTTCTGGCCCTGACGGGGGAAGCCGTACACGGTGGGCCGTGCTGCCGCGGCTGCGGACTTCGCTGTCACGAATTCTCCTTCGCGAACGATTCGGACGAGTCCCTGTGACAGGAGAGCGCGAAGGAAGCCGCACCAGACGGAGGGTTGAACAGTCCACCTGCGCATGCACGCAGTTGTCCGTCTGACGTTGTGGTCGCCGACCCGCCCTCGAGGCCACTGGGACAACCGCACGTGATGGGTCACGCGCGGGCAACGGGCAGGTCTTCGGACTTGCGGGCACGTCCGCTTTCGAAGGCGGATTCCTACTGGCCGTCGCTTCCCGGGCCCTGGGGGCCCAGTGCTCATGACGGCGGTCGTTCCCACTCACCGCTGCGGGGCAGTCCCGGATTCCCACCGGGTTCCCTCTTACGACGTGCCTGCCTGGCGGGCAGGACGAACCAGCTGCTGTTTCAGAGTATGGCGCAGAGAGCCAGGACGGAACACCGCCCCTCGCGGGCCCCGGAACGACCGGGTGCTCAGCGGTGCCGCCCGGGCCCACTGGAGTGGACCACATCCGGATGGAATGATGACCGTTGACATGGCGACGGCGGTCCGAGGAAGCCGGTGTGAATCCGGCGCGGTCCCGCCACTGTGATCGGTGAGCGGATCCCCGACAGGCCACTGCCCAGGCGGGTGGGAAGGCGGGGACGAGCAATGACCCGAGAGCCAGGAGACTCACGCGGTCGCCTCCTCGACGTACCGGGGCGGATCTCCCCGGAGAGAGGGACGGTTCGACGTGCCCGAGGCAGCGGTCGATGAGGCATCCGGCGAAGCGGAGGCAGCGCAGACGTTCAACCCTGCTCCGTGCCGGATCGTCGTGTGCCGGGACTGCTGCTGCGGCAGCCCCAAGGTGACCGGACTGGATCACACGGCGCAGACGGCTCGCCTGCGTGAGGAGGCGCCTGTCCGGGTCTCCGACTGTCTGGACGTGTGCGACCAGGCCAACGTCATCGTCGTACAGCCTTCCGCCGAGGGCCGTGCTGCCGGCGCCCGACCCGTCTGGCTGGGGCTGGTCAACAGCCCGGACGCGACCGAGGACGTCTCCGCCTGGGTGCGGGCGGGCGGCCCCGGCGTCGCCCCGCGGCCGGAGATCCTCGGCCTGCACCTCATCACGCCGCCTCGCCGGGGGCTTGCCGGGAACCGCCGCGGCGCTTCGCCGCCCCGTGATCGGGGGCGATGAGCCACTTTCGTCACCGGCTCGAAGACCCGCGAACCGAGGCTCCGGTCCGTCCGGGCGGGTCTTCAACGCCACGTGTGGATCGGGACGCGACGGGCTCCGGCCGTTGGTGATCAGGCCAGCAGATGGTCGGAGTGGGAGGCGCGGCGGGCGGCGTCCAGGAGGGCTTGAATCCGGGAGTCGGCCTGCTCGGGGTCGGTCACGGGAGCAGTGAACGGCAGCCGGGCGTCGCGATGGGCGTTCGGATATTCGAGGCGCAGCGTCAGGCCGTAGCGGTCCAGGGCCACAGGAACAGCACGCAGAATGCCCCGCTCGGGCCGCGGTCGCACGAGACGCAGCAGCAGGGGAACGGATTCGCCGTGGCCGTCCAGAAGGTGCGTCAGCGTGGCGGCTTCGCGGGCGGCCAAGGGGTCGGGGGTTGTCTCCTGGAGCGCGTCGAGCGTCACGTACGAGCGTGCGCGGGAGTCTTCGAGCACCGCCTGGCCGAACTCCATGCATGTGCTCCTGGCTTCGCTGTCGAACGCGGCTGCCAGCAGTCCGGTGACGGTGACACGGGCCCGCAGCCGGTCCCGCACCGGTGTGGGCGCGATATCGGTGAGTTCGAGCCTCGCGGGGATGCGCATCTCACCCCTGGCGGCAGGACTCTCCGGCGGTGCGTGAAGGTGGATGCCGCCGGTCGCCTCCGCGTCGTCGATGCGGTGCACCTCGGCATGGGAGCCGTCGCTCATCACCGTCATCGAATGGGACGAAGCCAAGATCGACCGGACGTGTTCGGCGGGCGTGGGCTCTGTGGCGCGGGTGCGGAAGGGGCGCATCCAAGTTCTCCAGTTGCACGGTCGGAGAGGCGTACGGCCACCCGGGGATTGAATTAATTAGGTTAGGCTAACCTAATAATGAGTGGAGCCGTGATCCGGTGTCTTCGGAGTGCTCGAACTCCGTTCCGGCCAGGTGCGTTGTGACTGGTTGTCAGCTGCTTTCCGCCCGACCCGATCGACCGCGTACCGCGCAGCTGCGTCCCCCGGCTGCACGCACCATGTCTGCGGGAGCCCCGGAGGACGGGGCGTGGAAGAAATCCGCGACCGTGCCCTGCTGAACGCAGCGTCCGGCCTCGAAGACCGCCACCCTGTGGGTCAGTCGGTGTACGGAGTCGAGGTCGTGGCTGATGAACAGCAGGGCGGTGCGGGCGGGTGCCAGCAGGCCGGGCAGGGCACCCAGCACGCGCTCGCGCGAGATGACATCCAGCGCCGAGGTCGCCTCGTCGCACACGAGGAGCGCCGGGCGTGCCAGCAGGGCCCGCACGAGCGCGCAGCGCTGCAGCTGACCGCCGGAGAGTCGGCCGGGTACCCGGTCCAGCAACTCCTCCTCCAAACCCAGCAGATCCGCGGTACTTCGCGTTTCTGCTTCGGCGGCCACCGGAGTCATCGAGCGCAGGAGCCGCCCCGTCGCGGCGAGTTGTCCGAGGAGCGGCCGGCCGGCCTCGAACGACTCGGAGCTGCTCTGGTGCACGTACTGAACGGCCCGGCGCTGCTGGGGACTTCGCGCTTCGATGCGGCGGGGCACGGCGTTGCCGTCCCGTCCCAGTTCGCCGTCGGTCGCAGGAGTGAGCCCGGCCAGCAGCCGTGCGAAGGTCGTCTTTCCGGAGCCGGACGGCCCGATGAGGGCGGTCGTGCTGCCCGGCGGGAAGGACATGGTGACCGGCCCGGTCAGCAGATCCCGGCCTCCCCGCCGTCGGACGGCCACGTCATGGGCGGTGACGCCCTCGCTCGTGAGGGATTCCGGCGGGTTGGCCGGCGGTACGTCGCCTGTTCGGGTGCCACGCTCCGCCGAGAGGAGCCCGCGGGTCAGCGGATGTACGGAGCGCTCCGCGGCACCGAGAACCTCACGCACCCGGCCTGCCTCCACGGCACGCCCCTGCTCCAGCACCGTCACGTGGGTGGCCAACTCACGTACGAGTGCCAGGTCGTGGCTGAGCAGCAGGATGCCGGCGCCGCCGTTCACAAGCGTCCGGAGCCGTGCCGTGAGCGCGGAGGCCGTGGCCGGGTCGAGGCCGCTCGTGGGCTCGTCCAGCACCAGTGTCCGCGCTCCGGTGACGAGGGCCGAGGCGAGCGCCACCCGCTGCTGCTCACCGCCCGACAGCTGGTGCGGGAGCCTCCGTTGCATCTCCGCGCCCGGCAGACCCGCCGTCTCCAACGCTGCCCGGACCGATTCCGCACGGGTGCCGGGCGCACTGCGGCGCAGTGCAGCGAGCTCCCTGAGGGCGCGGCCGACGCGTCGCAGCGGGTCGAGCACGGTCTCCGGGTGCTGCGCGAGGTGTCCGGCGCTTCCGGACCGCAGTGCCCGGCGGCACGGCTCGTCGAGCGCCAGCAGGTCCTCACCCTCCAGAAGCACTTCGCCCTGGAGCCGTGTCCCGGGCCGCGAGGCGCCGAGCGCGCCCAGCCCGAGAGTGGTCTTGCCGCTGCCGGAAGGGCCGACGACTGCGGTCACGCGTCCCGCCGGGACGGTGAGTGAGACGTCGTGCAGCAGCGGACGGGCCGCCGTCGCGGCGTGCGCGGAGAGACGGCGGACCTCAAGGAGCGGTGCGTGCTGCGTCATCCGGCCCTCCTCCTGCGGGCCAGTGCCCGGTCGACGCAGAGGTTTCCGCCGACGCACAGCGACATCAGGAGTCCGGCGGGTACGAGCACGGCAGCGGGCTGGGCGAAGAGGGCATCGCTGTTGCGCTCGATGAGCACAGACCAGTCGGGTGAGGATGAAGGCAGTCCCAGGCCGAGGAAGTTCGCGGACGCCATCAGATAGAGCACACCGGAGAAGCGGGCACCTGCGTCGGTGGCGAGCGGCCCGGTCAACTCGCGGGTGAGGTGGCGCAGATGGACGTACACCCAGCCGCGTCCTTGCATCCGCAGTGCCTCGACGACGGTGCGGCATCCGGGGTCCAGCGCCGCGGCTCGCACCAGCCTGGCGACGGAGGGAACCTGAAGCGCCGCCGTGACCGCGATCAGCCAGGCCCAGCTGGAGCGTCCGGTGGCCGCCAGTGTCAGAAGGATCATCAGGCCGGGCAGCGCCAGCGCCAGGTCGAGGGCGCGCATGACCGTCTCGTCCAGCCAGCGCCGCGTCCCCGCGGCCAGCAGCCCGAGCGGTACCGCGATCACGTAACTCAGCAACAAGGCCGCCAGCGTCCCGCCGATGACCGAGGAACCGCCGTGGAGCACCAGCGAGAGCACGTCGCGGTCCAGCACGTCGGTGCCCAACGGGTGCCCGGGGCCGGGAGGTTGGGATGGCAGCGCGACAGAACCCGGTGGCGGGTCACCGGAGCCCGCCATGAACGGGCCGATCAGGGCCAAAAGCAACGGCAGGCTGAGCAACACGCCGGCCAGGAGGTCGGCCGTCGTGAGTCCCTGGCGGATGCGGGGACGGTTTCTCCGCAGGGAGGAGGCGGCTTCCGGTTGGGTCATGCCAACGCCTCCTTGCGAGGCGCCAGCCGTTGGGAGACGAGGTCGCCGGCGAGATTGACCACGACGACGGTGCCCGCGAACAGCAGGGCGTAGGACTGCACTTGAGGCGTGTCACGATTCTGCACGGCCTGGATGAAACCCGTGCCGACGCCCTGGACGCTGAAGAGGGACTCGACGATCAGCGCTCCGCCCAGAAGCCCCTCGACACAGCGGGCGAACTGCTGGCTCGCGGCCGCCAGCGCGTTGGGCAGCACGTGGCGCAGCACGACCCGCCGCTCCGGCAGCCCCAGCAGCCGCAGATGCTCGGCAGGGGGACTGCCCCGCTGCTCGGCGACGCCGACGCGTATCTGCCGTGCCAGATCACACAGTTGGCGGGCGGTCAGCACGAGCACGGGCAGTACCAGCACACTCGGCTGTGCCAGCAGGCCCACCCCGTCAAGGCCGGCGGCAGTCGCGGGCAGCAGACCCGCGGCCACGGACAGCGAGGCGATCAGCAGCATCGCCAGGACGAACTCCGGTACGGAATGCAGCAGCAGCGTCGCCGTGTTGAGAGCCCGGTCCAGACGGGTGCCCTCCCGCAGCCCCGAGATGACGCCCAGCAGCGGCGCCAGGACCGTCACCAGCGCGAGGGCCGGCAGGGCGAGTACGACCGAGACCGAAAGACGCCGTCCGATCTCGTCCCCCACCGGAAGGCCCGTCACCAGCGAACGGCCCGGATCACCCGCGAGCAGCGAGCCGAGCCAGTGCCAGAACCGCTGCCACGCCGGCTCGTCCAGGCCGAGCCGCTCCCGCAGCGCCGCCGCCTGCTGCGGGCTTCCGTGATCCCCCTGGAGCACGTCGGCCGTGTCACCGGGCACCAGGGAATCCAGCGCGAAGACCACCACGAGCGCGAAGAAGCACTGCCCGAGAGCCAGCGCGCTCCTGCGCACGGCATACCGGTGCAACGTCAGCCCAGTTCGACGTCGTCGAAACGGGCCCAGAAATGGGAGTTCGGGACGGCCGAACGCAAGCCCTTGACCGACGCGGAGACTCCGTCGTGCGCGTCCGAGAACCCCCACACGAGCATGCCGGAGTCGTCATGCGCGATGCGCTGCGCCCGGTGCAGGAGCCCCAGCCGTTCCTTCTCGTCCCGCGTGGAGCGCGCACGGTCCATCAGCTCGTCGAAACGCCCGGAATCGAATCCGGTGAGGTTCCGGGCGGCGCCGCTGCGCATCCGCTGCTGGAGGAAGTCCGAAACGGGCAGCGTGGAGGTCGTGTTGAGGGCAGCGACCCCCTTCTCCTTGATCTCGCTGAAGTAGGTCGTGGAGGCACGCTTGCGGGGCGTGACGTGCAGGCCGATGTCCTCCAGTTGTCGCGCGATGAGGGTGGAGGCCGAATCCCACGAGGCGTCGACCGTGCTGGTCTCCAGCGTGAAGGAGAGCCCCTTGGCACCGGCCTCGCGCACCAGGCCCTTCGCGCGCTCCACATCCCGCTCACGCTGGGGCAGTTCCGGCGGGTAGCCCCGCAGGCCCTTGCCGAACAGGTCGTTGCCTGCGGTGCCCCGGCCCGCCAGCGCCACCCGAACCAGCGCCTCCCTGTCGACGCCCAGCAGCAGTGCCTCCACGAGCTTCGGGTCGTCGAAGGGGGCACGGCCGGTACGCAGCAGCACCTGTTGAGCAGTGGCCTGCCGGGACGTCAACACGCGCACACCGTCGGTCCGTTCGAGGCGGTCGATGAAAGCCCCGGAGATGTCGGCCGCGTACTGCACCTGTCCGGACAGCAGCGCGTTCACGCGCGCCGACTCCTCGTTGACGGGGACGATCTCCAGGTCGTTGATCCGGGGAGGTCCGGCCCAGTGCCCCTTCCACCGCACGAAGTGCGCTATGCCTCCGGGCCTGAACCCGGCATAGCGGAAGGGTCCCGAACCCACAGGCCGGCGGAAGCTGGTGGTGCCCGCCGGGATGATCTCCGTGCCGGGCCCGGCGAACGCGGTGGGGAACTCGAAGTCCGGACGCTTCAGGACCAGTGTCACCTCGCGGGTGCCGGTGGCGCGGCTGTCGTCGAAGTCGATGGCGGACAGCAGCTGTTGGGACGGTGAACCGGTTCCCGGGTCCGCGGCGCGGCGGTAGCTGTAGAGCACGTCCTTCGCCGTCACCGGTTCGCCGTCGTGGAAGGAGGCCTTGCGGAGGCGTATGTGCCAGCGCCGGCCCGATGAGTCGCTCTCCCACGACTCCGCGAGGCGTGCCCGCACCGACATGTCGTCGTCGTACGTGGCGAGCGTGTCGAACAGCGCCTTCGCACGCGCCTGATCGACGAAGTTCGGCGCGACGTGCGGATCGAGCGTCTCCTGCGAGCCGCCGGCGGTGAACGCGGCACGGAAGCGGCCGGACTTCCCACCGTCCTCCGGCGGGCAGCCGGTGAGCAGCCCCGCGGCCGCCACTGCTCCGGCGCTTGTCATCACGGTGCGCCTGCTCGGTGCTGGGCCACTGGCTGCGCGTATCTCGGCACGACTCGGCATCGCGATCCTTCCCGGGGTGTCCTCGCCCCAGTCGGTGGACGGCGACGGGTCAGTCTCCTGACTCCCGGATCACCGCTCGCCCCTGCCTTCCAGCCCGTGCAACCACAGGCCGTGGCCTTGCTGGGGTCCGCTCCCCGGTCACAGTGGCGGGACCGTGCCGGAATCACACCGGCTTCCTGATCCCCGTCGCCCTGCCCCGCCATTGTGGCTCAGGACAAGTACGCACCGGCCGGTGGCATGGGTGCACGCGGCGTCTTCCGCGAACACGCCCGCCGTGGGCACCGTCACGAACCGGCTGACGGCAAGGCCGGGACGGCGCCCGGTAACGGGGCCGCGTTCGTCGGATGTGACGTACGTCATGCTGCCGCATGTCGCCCGGTTGGAACTCCGCCCTCTCTCAGCCCGACTACCTGCCGGCACCCCACGAGTGGGGACCGATGGGAGCACGGAGAGGAACACCATGGCGAACACGACGGCGGCCACGACGCAGTTGGAGGAGCCACCCTCCGGGACTCCGGCGTCCGGGACGGCGGACACGCGGTCCGGAACACGGGCGCTGCTGCTGCGCCTGCACTTCTACGCCGGCGTCTTCATCGCGCCGTTCCTGCTCGTCGCGGCCGTGACCGGTCTCTTCTATACGGCGATGCCTCAGGTGGAGAAGACGCTCTACCAGGACGAGTTGAAGGTGAGCCCCCGGGGCGAGCCGGACTCGCTGGCGGTTCAGGTGGCGGCGGCGAAGAAGGCTGCGCCGGACGGCTCCCTGGTCTCGGTGACGACCGGGCCCGGCCGCGAGGACAGCACCCGTGTCGTTTTCGAGGAGCCGGGGCTGAAGGAGGGGTACACGCGGACAGCCTTCGTCGACCCGTACGACCACTCGGTGCTGGGCACGCTGGAGACCTTCGGCCAGTGGCTGCCGGTCCGGGCGTGGTTCGACGATTTGCACCGCAACCTGCACCTGGGCGAGTTCGGTCGCAACTACAGTGAGATCGCGGCGAGTTGGCTGTGGGTGGAGGTCGCCGGGGGACTGGTGCTGTGGGTCGGGCTTCGTCGCTCGCGCCGCAGGCTGCGCCGCACCTTGCTGCCGGAGCAGTCGGCTCCTCCCGGGCGCCGGCGGGTGAGGTCCTGGCACGGCGCGGTCGGGCTGTGGGCGGCCGCGGGCCTGTTGGGCCTGTCCGCCACGGGGCTGACGTGGTCCGCCTACGCGGGGGCCAACATCACTCAGTTGCGGGAGCAGTTGAACAGTCCCACGCCGGAGGTCGCCGCCACCGTTTCGCACACTGACGGACCGGGGAAGCCGGACGGCCGGGACATCGGCTTCGACGGAGCCGTCCGCGAGGCGAGGGAGGCCGGACTCGGAGGCGTCCTGGACATCACGCCCCCCGCCGACAGCGGCAGTGCGTACGTCGTGAAGGAGAACACCCGTTCCTGGCCCGAGCGGCAGGACTCCGTCGCGGTCGCACCGGACTCCGGAGAGATCACCGCGACCCTCCGTTTCGACGACTACCCCCTGCTGGCGAAGCTGTCGCGCTGGGGCGTGGACGCGCACATGGGCCTGCTGTTCGGCCTGGTCAACCAGATCGTGCTGGCCCTTCTCGCCCTTGCGCTGATCGGAATGATCTTCTGGGGATACCGGATGTGGTGGCTGCGCCGCCCCACGCGCGGTGACGCCCCGACCGGGTGGCTGCCGCGGCCGGGACGCGCTCCGGCGCGCGGCGCGTGGCGGCGCATCCCCGGGAAGGTGCTGGCTCCGGGGGCTGTGGTGACGGCGCTGGTCGGGTACTGGCTGCCATGGTTCGGCATACCGCTGCTGCTGTTCCTCGTCGTGGATCTCGTGACGGGCCGGATTCGCCGGAACCAAGAGCCGGACGGCCGTCCTCGCGCTCAGAGCGCCGGCTCGGGCGGGTGAAGGTAGCGGCATCCGGGGCGGGGGTGCATCAGGAAGTCGTGGTGGGAGATGTTCCACGCGTATGCGCCCGCCAGTGCGAAGACGACCCTGTCGCCCGCCCGGAGTCCCGGTGCCGGCACGCCGCGGGCCAGGACGTCCTTGGGGGTGCACAACTGCCCGGTGAAGCTGACGTGGCCGCCCCGCGCGGCCGGACGGGGCAGAGGATGGGGCCAGCGCTCCACCGGGAGGACCTCGGCCGGCTGGTCGTGCCCCTTGGCCGCCGGCGTGCGCAGATGGTGGGTGCCGCCGCGGACGACGGCGAACTCCTCGCCGTGGCTGCTCTTCACGTCCAGCACCTCCGTCGCGTACCAGCCGCAGTACGCCGTCAGCGCACGCCCCGGCTCGATCCGCAGTACGGGTCCGGGATGCCGCTCTGCGAGTCGGGCCAGCCCGGCCCCGAAGGAGGGCCAGTCGAAGCGCGACGCCGGGCGGGAGTAGTCGACGGCCATGCCGCCGCCGACCGTGAGTTCGCGCAGCCGGACGCCGCACCGGGCGGCGAGTTCCGTGGCCCCGGCGGCGACCTCCCCGGTGAGCGCGAGTTGGGCGCCGGCACCCAGACCGCTCGCCAAGTGGGCGTGCAGACCTGCCAGTTCGAGTCCTTGCAGCTCGTGACGGGCGAACATCCCCATGGCTTCGGCCACTTCGGCCGTGTTCATCCCGAAGGGCGTGGGCCGGCCTCCCATGGCCAGTGCGCTGCCGGCCAGGGCGTCCGCGGAGAGGGGCGGGTTGAAGCGCAGCAGGACACGGGGCGTCGCCGCAGGCTCCCGGTGGTGACGGGAAGCCAGCCGGGCCAGCAGCCGCAGTTCGTGAAGGCTCTCGACGTGGAAGCGCCGCACGCCGGCGGTGAGGGCTGCCGCGATCTCCTCGGGTGTCTTGCCGGGGCCGCCGAAGGCGAGAGGCTGACCGTGAACAGTAGCGGCTGCGTGGGCGAGTTCCCCGCCGGAGGAGACCTCGAATCCATCCGTGAACGGCGCCAGCGTCCGCAGGATCTCCGTGTCCGGGTTGGCCTTGGCCGCGTAGTACAGCTCCACGGACTCGGGAAGGGCCGCGCGGACGGTGGCGGCGTGTTGCCGCAGCGCGTCGAGATCGTAGATGTAGCAGGGCAGTTCGTGGGGGCCGAGGGCGAGTGCGGTCTCCCGCACGGCCCGGGTGAG
The DNA here is from genome assembly GCF_000424965.1 of Streptomyces sp. TAA204. Taxonomy (NCBI): domain Bacteria; kingdom Bacillati; phylum Actinomycetota; class Actinomycetes; order Kitasatosporales; family Streptomycetaceae; genus Streptomyces; species Streptomyces sp. TAA204. Next base: position 304,812 of record NZ_AUKW01000001.1, on the reverse strand, counting down.
CAGGTTCAACCGACAGCTCCGTTCGTCACGGCCGGGTGGGTCAGCGGGGAAGGCAGCCGGACGTAGTCGGCTTCCCGGTCCGGCACGCGTTGCCAGCGCGTGAGGAGGTTGGCCTTGGCGGGCAGCGCCTCCCCGGCGAGCAGTGCCCGCAGCGGCGGTGGGTCGCCCAGGTTTCCGGCGCACCGGGCGAGCGTGTGGCGGACGCGTCGCCACAGTGCCGGCTCCGTACCGGGGTGCAGGTCGGCGACGGCCGACAGCATCTCGGAGAGATGGTTGACGAGCAGGCAGTAGACGACGCGGTCCCAGCCGCGGCGGATGTCGTAGGTGAGGGAACGGGCGACCTCTCCGGGCAGCCCGGACAGAGCGTCGCGGTGCGTTCCGGACACCAGCTTGGTGCCCTCGAGGTCGCGGAAGACCACCCGCACCGGTGCGCCGTCCCCGTCGACGCAGACCACGACGTTCTGCAGGTGCGGTTCGAGGATCAGCCCGTGCAGGAAGAAGGCGGACAGCACCGGCGGAACGATGAGGTCCACGTAGCTGCCCCACCACGCGGCGGCGGCGGACGGACCCGCGCCGTCCAGCAGGGCGGCGACCCGTCCCGGACCGGTGGGGTATTCGTCCGCGAGGGCGGCCGCCAGCAGCGGTGTGGTTCCGACGGGGACGTAAGGTCCGAGACCTTCCCGGACGATCACTCCGAAGCCCTCCAGCAGCGTCCGGTCCGTGCGGCCGTCGGGGCCGCGCACCGCGAGGCTGCGGTACGCGGGCTCGCGGAGCACCGCCGCGCCGGGGTGGCGCACGGTCAGATCCTCGAGCACGGGCCGCAGCAGCCGGGTGAGGGCCACCGCTCCGGTGAGTTCGTAGTGTGCGTTCTTGCGCAGGCAGTTGGTGATGCGCACGTCGAGGCTGAACTTCAGGAACGTCGTGCCGTCGTACACGGTGCGGACCGAGGCGGTCGGGGTGACCGCGGCGTCGGAGGTGCCCAGGTCGTGCACCGCGCCCCGCGAGAGCAGGGCGGCGAAGGCGGTGTGCCGGTGCAGCAGCTGGAACTGCCAGGGGTGCGCGGGCAGCAGCCGGAAACCGGCGGGGGCCTCGCCGAGCCTGTCCAGCGCCGCGAGCGCGTCATATTCCGAGGAGTCCTCGGCGATCAGGTCCTCACGCACGGCGAGCAGCCGCAGCGGGAAACGGGCGCCTTCCTCGGGCGCGTACGCCGCCCAGGTCGCGGAGTCCGCACCGTGCGCTTTGGGGGTGGGGTGGAACCGGTGGCCGAGCAGGAGGGACTGCTCGCTGTCGAGGTAGGCGTCGAGGCAGGTGTCGAGCGGGCCGCCGGGGAGGCCGCGGTGCGGGGGACGGGGGCGGCGCAGCGCGCTGCTGACGGCCCGGTGGCTGGCCGCGACCTGTCCGAGGAACTCGTCGTTGCGGGTGCCGGTGCGCAGGGAGAGCTCGGCGTGCACGCGGGTGGCGAGCCGGCGCCAGTCGATCCGCGTCCAGCCGCACTCGGGGGTGTGTTCGTCGACGGGGCCGGTGAAGCGGTGGGCACCGATCAGGGACGTCCGCCGCAGGGCCACCCGCAGTTCGACACCTGAGAGCGGCAGCCGCAGAAGGAGGCGGCCGTTCGTGACGCGGCGGGTCTCCTCGTCCGTGACCTCACGCAGCACGCAGTTGAGGAGGGTGTGGGCGACCGCTTCGTCGGCGGTCGGCGACGCCACGGGGACGGGGGAGTGCGGATGGGCCGTGGTGGTGCCGGGCATGGGTGGTCAAGCCTTCCGCAACAGGTAGTTGGGGCCGGTGGTGTAGTGCTTGTTGACGTCGGCGGCGCCGGAGCGGGCTTTCGTCAGCAGAGTCCCGGCCGTCACCATCGCTTTGACGGGCAGTTCGGGCGCCCGCAGCACATGGGCGCGCAGCACGTCGGCAGCCGCGGGGTGCCGGACGGCGAGCCGGTCCACTGCTTCCTCCAGCCGCCTGCGCACCAGCCCGGTCAGCGACGCGCGTGCCGTGGAGCCGTCCCTGCCGAGGATGAACGCCCACGCGCCCGCGCACAGGTGCACGGTGACGGTGGTGAACAGGTCGGCGACCGGGCCGTCCTCGGCGACGCGGATGCGCGGATCGTCGAAGCCGAGGCTCTCGGCGTCCGGTCCGCCGAGCGCCCGGTGCAGACGGACGGTGTTGATACGCGGCCCGTCGTTGTCCTTGAGCAGCAGACGAGGGGCGGGGCCGTCGTGGCCTCCCAGCACGAGGGAGACGTTCTGCTGGTGGGACTCCAGGGCGATCCCGTAGCCGAAGAGCGTGGTCTGCCAGTCCAGCAGCAGCGTCAGAAGACCGTCGAGGAGGGCGGTGATCTCTCCGCCGTGGAAGCGGTCGGCCAGCGAGCGGATCACCGGGCGGCCGTCCGGAGCGGTGGCCGCCAGCGCGGCCAGGGGGACGACGACGCAGTCGTCCAGGCCCGGCGGCTGACGACGGACGAGCACGCTGGTCAGCTCGTGCCCGGCCGAGGCGTGGAAGGTCTCGTCGGCGAGCAGCACCCGGTGGCGGAACCGTGGCTCGCGCTCGATCACCCGCTCCAGCAGCCTCTGGCAGGCGGCCCCGTCGCGCAGCGTGCCCGGCCGTATCGAGCGCCGGTTCAGCAGGCCCAGCGTGGATGTGGGCAGGGGCAGTTTGAGGTGGGTGCCGGGGTGGCCGGCCAGGGCGACGGTCCGCATCGACAGGGTCGGTACGGCGTCCAGATACGGCTCCTCCAGCAGCGCCGCCCGCCCGTTCAGGCCGGCGGTCTCCAGAGCCGCCGTCAGCGCCGGTCCGGCGGTGAGCGGGTGGACGGGCAGCAGCATGTGGGTTCCCCGCCACGCTTCGGGGAGTCCCGCTGCGGCCGGGAGCGGCAGACCCGTGTCGGTCCCGGCCCCGGCTCCGGCTCCGGCTCCGGAGACGGTGACGTCCCCGGCCGGCAGGGCGAGCCACCGCAGTCGGAAGCGCGGGTGGAACTCCGGTGCCCAGGAACGCAGTTGCTGCTCCGTCATGCCGAGCCTGGCACGCGAGGAGGGGTACACCGGGTGATCGGTACGGGCCGCGAGGCTGTCGAAGGCGAGTGACGCCGCGAGGCCCTCCCAGCGGGCGGGGTCCGTGCCGTGGCGGGCCGTGAGGCGTGCGTACAGCTCGTCGCGGGTCGCGGCGTGCAGCCGGCGGGCCAGAAGGTCCGCGTGGCACTCGGCGGCGAAGGCGTCGAATCCGCGCCGGTCGGCGGGGTGGGCCACTGCGGAGAGTGCGGAGAGGACCTCGGTGACGGATGTCAGGTCCACGCCCTCCGGCTCCCGGCGCAGCAGCGGGAGACGGGCCGCCGTCGTGCACTGGAAGCCGTCGTCGCGCACGGGCAGGAGCAGGGCGCGGTCGCGGTCGCGGCCGTCGGCGAGCCGGAGCCAGCGGCCGTCCGGAGCGGCGATCTCGGTGGAACGGGTGCGCAGGCCGGCGACGTCCTCGCGCAACAGCGCGCTGAGCACCCGCAGCAGAAGTTCCCGTTCGGCCGGGCTCTCGCTGAGTGTGGGGGCGCTCGCCGCGCTGTCCGCCGGAGCGCGTCCCGGAGCCACGGGCCCGTGAGGGGTGGTCACGGGGCGATCTCCCACCGCTGCGCGGCGAGGAAGTCCTCGGCGGCCCGGTCCACGGACCGTTGATCGGGGCCGGTGGTCCGCAGGGCGCCGAGATAGTCGCGGTTGGTGTGGTGGAGGTCGTGACGTTCGCCCACGGCGCGCAGCGGCCGGTAGGCCAGGTGGACTTCTGCCGCGTCCATGTCGCAGGCGCCGGGGGCGGAGGTGAGGGTGCCCGCCCGGTCGGCGCACGGGTAGTCGATCCGTGCCGCCCCGCGGCGGCGCGGACGAAGCCGGGCCGGCAGGGGGTCGCCGAGGTGGACACCGAGGATGTACTCGAAGAGCGGTATGCCGAGCAGGTCGGCGAGCAGCAGATCGCCCTGGTCGCCCACGGCGCGGTAGTTGACCTCGATGATCCGGGCGCGACCGCCGTCGACCACGAATTCGGTGTGGCAGGCCCCGAGTCCGACACCGAGCGCGCCGAGCTGGGCGAGGACGGCGTCCCTCACCGGGGCGGGGTGCTCGTGGGTGTAGACCATCCCCCGCTCGATGAAGTGGGGCGGTGGGGACAGGCTCGTACGGAAGCCGCCGAGGTCGTGGAGACGGCTCCCGTCTCCCAGGGTCTCGAGAGTGTGCAGCTCACCGGGGAGGTATTCCTCCACCACGAGTGCCGCGCCCGGGCGCCGTTCCCGGATGCTCGCGCACCGCCGGGCCAGTTCCCCGCTGTCCTCGGCGAGGAAGACGTCCTCGCTGGCCACGCCCTCGCGCGGCTTGACGACGCAGGGGAAGGGAACCTCCAGCGTCCGCAGACGGGACGGGAGGCCGTCCTCGGAGGTGATCTCGGCGGCCCGTACGGTGCCGGCGCCCGCCGCGGCGAGGCGCCGGCGCATCTCCGCCTTGTCCTTGGTGCGTAACGCCGCGCGCCAGTCCTTGGCCGGCAGCGCGAAGTAGTCCGCGGCCAGCGCGGCTTGCATCTGCAGATGGTCGCTGTTGGTGAAGACCGCGTCGGGCGGGCGGTGACCGGAGATCCGGGCGACCACCGAGCCGACGTTCCGCACGTCGCACCCGAGCACTTCGACGGCGGCGCCGCGGGCGTCGTCCGAGAGCGTATCGGCGTGCTCCTGCGGGCGGTCGGTGAGCAGGGTGACGTCGAGGCCCCGTCGCAGAGCGGCGGGCAGGAAGCCCTCGGTGACCGATGCTGTCGGGTTCAGAGCGAGCAGGTACAGCTGCATGTCGGAACCCTTCCGGCGCTGTTCTACGGGAGCCGGAGCTGAGCTTAGGTTAGGTAATCCTAATTGCGCCAACCGGTCGGCAGGGGAGCGCGGCTGACGCGGAACCATATGAGTAAGGTTCGCCTTACCCGGTGGGGCGCGTGCGGCCCTCCCGCTGCTGTCAAGACCGCAACACCCGCAAGGAGTCCCGTTGAACCTGGCCCCGGCGTCGGCCTCCGCGCGAGGCGCCAAGAGCTGCTCCGCGCTTCTCCGCTCGACGTACAGGCGTCTGAGCGCTCTGACTCCGAACCTGGACCTCCACATCGCTCCCCCCGCTTCCGGGGCCGGCCAGGGCTGGGCCGATCTCGGCGAACTGACCCGTCTGCCGCAGGTCCTGGAGACCCTGCTGGAGACCGAGACGGCACGCCACACCGACCGCTACGCGACCGTTCCCCGTCCGGACGTGGTGGCCTCCCGCATGCTCCATCGCTTCCTGTGGTCCACCAGCCTGCTGCTCAGCGGGCCCTGGTACCTCGACCGCCGAGTGCCGCGCCAGCGCCCTCAGGACGTGCGGGTCAGCCGCCGGGACGAAGCCTGGCAGGCCGTACCCGGAGGCTTCGCGTGCCTGCCCGACGATCCCGCGGCCGGTCTCCCCGGGGCAGCCGTCCTGCCGGGTGAGGAGGCGCTTCGCCAGGAACTCCGCACCGCCGTAGCCGACCGGGCTCGTCCCCTGATAGCTGCTCTCGGCCCCCGCCTGCGGCGTGGTCCGAGGGCTCTGTGGGGCATGGTCGAGGACGACCTCGTCGCCGGCATCTGGCACCTCGGCCGTGCCACAGGAGATGAGGAGAAGGCCGTCTCCGCCGCCGGTGAACTGCTGCCCGCCCCGCTCCCGCCGTTCCCTGCGGGTGCCGGATTCCGGCGGCTGTCCGGCGCCGACGGAACCTCGTACCCGACCCGCACCCGCGCCGGATGCTGCCTCATCTACACCGTCCCTCCCGGCGAGGCATGTGTCACCTGCCCACGCACCGTGGACGCGGACAGACTGGCGCGCATCACCGCCGGATAGCCACGGAGTGACCCTCTAAGCCGCCTGCTGTCCGCCGTCCAGCTCGAACCGCACGTCCACCACGCCTTCGACCGAACGCACGAGCCGCGCGGTGACCGGTACGAGGGCGGTGTCGGCCAGGAAGCCGCCGACGGTGGCCACTCCCTTGTCGACGGTGACCCGGAGCGAGACGGCGGCGTCGTGAGGGAGCAGGCGCAGCACATCGTGCCGTATCTCCTCGGCGATCTCCCCGTCCGGCCGCAGGAAGACCTTCAGCAGATCACCACGGCTGACGACTCCGGCCAGCCTGCTGTCGCCGTCCACGACCGGCAGCCGCTTCACGTGCTTCCGCGCCATGATGCGGGCCGCCTCGGCCACCTGCGCGTCCTCGTGGACACAGATGGCGGGGCTCGACATCAGTTCGTCCGCGGTGCGCCCGCCCGACTTGAACAGCTCCTCCATCCGCTCACGCGGCTCGAAGAGGCGCGGCCGGTGCTCGCGGTACTCCTCCTTGGGCAGCAGGTCGCCCTCGGAGACCACGCCGACGACCCTCGCGTCGCCCTCCAGGACGGGCAGGGCGCTCACACGCCACTCCTGCATGCTGTGGACGATCTCCTTGAAGGTGGCGAGCCGTCCCACCGCGACGACGGTACGGGTCATCACGTCGCTGACCGTGTTCGCGGTCACTCTCGGCGAGAGGTCACTCATAGCAGCTCCTGCCGCGAGCGCAGACGGGAGGCGATGTCGCGGCCCCATTCCCGTACCGCTTCGCGGTCCCGGAAGTCTCCGCCCATGTCCTCCCCGAGCATCTGCCCGGCGATCACTCCCCGCGCTCCCGACGCGAGCCGCCCCCCGAACGTGCGGTGCTCCTCGGCGCCGAGGCGTCTCGCGACCCGGGCAGCCTGGGGAGCGGGGGCCGCCTGACCCTCCATGGCGGAGGTGTCGAGGGGACCACTGCTGAAGAGCCAGACGGGCACACGGGCCAGCTGACGCTTGTGACGTCGGGCGAAGCGCCGCGCGTCCGGGCGCCAGAGGCCGAAGTAGAGGGCGGAGCCCAGCACGACGGCGTCGTACGGGGTGAGCTCCCGCACCTCGTCGGCGGGGGCCACGTCCGCTTCCAGCCCTCCGTCGCGGAGACCGTCGCCGATCCAGCCGGCGATGCCGGCCGTGGAGCCGCTCCTGCTGCTGTAGACGACGAGTACGCGCTGTCCGGCCATCGCTACGCCTTCCCTTGTCCCCCTCCAGAGTCGGACGCGGACCACACTGCTGCCTGTGCCGACAGGCCCCCGCGTGGGGGCCGAAGGTCCCGTGCGAGCAGTACGGAGGACGCTGCCGCTCGCCCCCTCCTCCGTCCGCCCGCCCGGCTACCCCCGCCGGCGCTACCCCCGGCGCTCTCCCTGCGGAACGACGACGACGGGGCAGTGCGCGTGGTGCAGGGCGGCGTGACTGACGGACCCCAGCAGCATGCCGGCGAACCCGCCCCGCCCCCGTCGCCCGACGACCAGCAGCCGCGCCTCCTTGCTCGCCTCGATGAGCCCTTCGCGCGTACGTCCGCGCAGCACCCGGTGCTCAACACCCACGTCGGGGAATCTCTCGCGCCATCCGGCCAGGGCCTCGGCCAGCAGACGCTCCTCACCTTCACGCAGCATGTCCGGCTCGTAGGTGAAGGGCATGGATCTCTTCTCCGGGGCGGAGAGAGGGGCGGTCCACTCGGACCACATGTGCGCGGCCACGAGTCCGCACCCGTGCAGCGAGGCCTGGCCGAACGCGAACCCGGTGGCGCCGCTGCCGGACGGGGAGCCGTCGACGCCCAGCACGACCGGGCCGGGCGGCGGCTGCAGGCCGCCGCGGGAGACCAGGAGAGGGCAGTGCGCGTGTGCGGCGAGGTGCTCTGCGACGGAGCCGAGGAGCAGCTCCGTGAAGCCGCCCGTCCCCCTGCCGCCGACGACGACCAGTGCTGCCGTCCGCGAGTGCTCCACCAGGACCGGGAGCGTCTCACCCGCGACGACTTCGCCCGAGACCGCGACTTCCGGGGCGAGGGCCCGCACACGTGAGACGGCCTCGGCCACGAGCTTCTCCGCCCGGTCGCGCGGGGCGGCGGCCCCGGGCGGGAGCGTGCCCGGCCCTGCCCGTGCCCCTTCCGGTGCTGGTGCTGTCCCCGCTGTCGCTGTCGCTGTCGCTGCCGGGGCCCCCGGCCCGACGGGTGCGGCGGGCGGTGGGGACAGCACGTGCACGACGGACAGTGCGACGCCGCGCAGCCGTGCTTCCTCGGCGGCCAGGTCCGTCGCGATCAGGCTGGACGGCGATCCGTCGACGCCCACGACCACGCCGTCCGTCATGGTCGTGGTCATGACCACGACCACGGCCGTCGCCGTGCGCGCCTCTCACGTGCTGCCCGTGCCGGGTATGCCGTGCTGCGCGCCGCCCGGCTGCCGCGGGTGCTCCGGTCACCGGTCTGTGCGTCCATGGGGCATCACCGCGTTTCGGGGCACGGAGAAGCGGAAGGTCCTCCTCCTTACGGTGGGGCGGCCCGGAGCGGGCCGCAACTCGGCCCACGGGCGGCGGCCCCGGGCCGTGCGGCGCGCGTCAGGACGCCGTGCCGGGGCTCTCCCGGAACGCCAGCAGCAGCCGCTCGGCGGCCAGCGAAGCCGGCAGCGTCCCCTCACGGACCTGCGCTTCGAGGTCCGGGGCGATCTCCTGGACGCGGGGGTGGCCGCGAAGGCCCGCCAGCAACTGGTCGCGGACCATGGACCACGTCCAGTCCACCTGCTGCTCGCGCCTCTTGCTCTCCAGCCGGCCGTGGGAGTCCAGGACGTGCCGGTGTGCCTCCAGCCGTTCCCACACGGTCTCCAGGCCCGTCTGTTCCCGGGCGCTGCACGTGAGCACCGGCGGTGTCCACAGCGCCTCGGGCGGTTGCAGCATCCGCAGCGCACCAGCGAGTTCGCGGGCGGCCGAGCGGGCGTCGCGCTCGTGCGGTCCGTCGGCCTTGTTGACGGCGACGACGTCCGCGAGTTCCAGCACGCCCTTCTTGATGCCCTGGAGCTGGTCGCCCGTACGGGCGAGCGTCAGCAGCAGGAAGGAGTCGACCATGTTCGCCACGGCGGTCTCCGACTGCCCCACTCCGACGGTCTCCACCAGCACCACGTCGTACCCGGCGGCCTCCATGACGACCATGGTCTCGCGCGTCGCCCTGGCCACCCCGCCCAGCGTGCCCGACGTCGGCGACGGCCGTACGAACGCCGACGGGTCGGCGGCCAGCCGCTCCATACGGGTCTTGTCCCCCAGGATCGAGCCGCCGGTGCGGCTGGAGGAGGGGTCGACCGCCAGGACGGCGACACGATGGCCCAGGCCCGTGAGCATGCTGCCGAGCGCGTCGATGAAGGTGGACTTGCCCACGCCCGGTACGCCGCTGATGCCGATACGGCAGGCCCTGCCCGCGTGCGGCAGCAGGTCGGTCAGGAGCCGCTGGGCGAGTTCGCGGTGTGCGGGCCGGGTCGACTCCACGAGAGTGATCGCGCGGGCGATCTGCGCCCGCGAGCCGTCCAGGACGCCCTTGGTGTAGCCGTCGGTGTCGATCTTCGGTGGCATGGCCTCACAACTCGTGGCCGAGGAGGCCGGCGAGCTTCTTCAGCAGTTCGCCGGCGGCGTCGGGGATGACAGTGCCGGGCGGGAAGACGGCGGTGGCGCCCATCTCGTGCAGCGCGTCCACGTCCTGCGGCGGGATGACGCCGCCCACGACGACCGTGATGTCCCCCCGGCCCTCCTCGGCGAGCGCTTCGCGCAGCGCCGGTACGAGCGTGAGGTGCCCGGCCGCCAGCGACGAGACGCCCACGATGTGGACGTCCGCCTCGACAGCCTGACGGGCGACCTCGGCGGGTGTCTGGAAGAGGGCGCCCACATCGACGTCGAAGCCGAGGTCGGCGAAGGCGGTGGCGATGACCTTCTGGCCCCGGTCGTGCCCGTCCTGGCCCATCTTCGCCACCAGGATGCGCGGACGGCGGCCCTCGGCCTCCTCGAACGCCTCGACCAGTTCCCGCGTGCGCTCCACGCCGGGTGAGGTTCCTGCCTCGTCTCGGTACACGCCGGAGATCGTACGGATCTGACCGGCGTGCCGGCCGTACACCCGCTCCAGGGCGTCGGAGATCTCGCCCACGGTGGCCTTCGCGCGGGCCGCGTCCACGGCGAGCGCCAGCAGGTTGCCCTCCGTCCCCGCGGAGCCGCCGCCCGCGCGGTGGCCCCTCTCGGCGGCGCCGCTCAGGGCACGCAGAGCGTCCTGGCAGGCGTCCTCGTCGCGTTCCTCGCGCAGCCGCCGCAGCTTCTCGGCCTGCTGGGCGCGGACGGAGGAGTTGTCGACCTTCAGCACATCGATCTTCTCGTCGGCGGCGACCCGGTACTTGTTCACGCCGATGAGGGACTGGCGTCCGGAGTCGATGCGCGCCTGGGTGCGGGCCGCGGCCTCCTCGACGCGCAGCTTCGGGATGCCCGCGTCGATGGCCTTGGCCATGCCGCCGGCAGCCTCGACCTCCTCGATGTGCTGCCAGGCGCGGCGCGCCAGGTCGTGCGTGAGGCGCTCGACGTACGCGCTGCCGCCCCACGGGTCGATGACGCGGCCGGTGCCGGACTCCTGCTGGAGCAGCAGCTGGGTGTTGCGGGCGATGCGGGCCGAGAAGTCGGTGGGCAGCGCCAGGGCCTCGTCGAGCGCGTTGGTGTGCAGGGACTGCGTGTGCCCCTGGGTCGCCGCCATGGCCTCCACGCAGGTGCGGGCGACGTTGTTGTAGACGTCCTGTGCCGTCAGCGACCAGCCGGAGGTCTGGCAGTGGGTGCGCAGCGAGAGCGACTTGGCGTTCTTCGGGTCGAACCCGCGCACCAGCTTCGCCCACAGCAGCCGTCCCGCGCGCAGCTTCGCGATCTCCATGAAGAAGTTCATGCCGATCGCCCAGAAGAACGACAGGCGCGGTGCGAAGGCGTCCACGTCGAGACCGGCGTCCAGCCCGGCCCGCAGGTACTCCACGCCGTCGGCGAGGGTGTAGGCCAGCTCCAGGTCGGCCGTGGCTCCCGCTTCCTGTATGTGGTAGCCGGAGATGGAGATGGAGTTGTAGCGCGGCATCCTCTGCGAGGTGTACGCGAAGATGTCGGAGATGATCCGCATCGAGGGCTGCGGCGGATAGATGTAGGTGTTGCGGACCATGAACTCCTTGAGGATGTCGTTCTGAATGGTCCCGGCCAGCTTCTCGGGCGGTACGCCCTGCTCCTCGGCGGCCACGATGTACAGCGCCAGCACGGGCAGCACCGCGCCGTTCATCGTCATCGACACGCTCATCTTCTCCAGCGGGATGCCGTCGAAGAGCTGCCGCATGTCGTAGATCGAGTCGATGGCGACGCCCGCCATGCCCACATCGCCGGTCACGCGCGGGTGATCGCTGTCGTAGCCGCGGTGCGTGGGCAGGTCGAAGGCGACGGAGAGGCCCTTCTGCCCGGCCGCCAGGTTGCGCCGGTAGAAGGCGTTGGACTCCTCGGCCGTGGAGAAGCCCGCGTACTGGCGGATCGTCCAGGGCTGGTTGACGTACATCGTGGGGTAGGGGCCCCGCAGGTACGGCGCGATGCCCGGGTAGGTCCCCAGGAAGTCCAGCCCCTCCAGGTCACGGGAGGCGTAGAGCGGTTTGACCGCGATGCCCTCGGGCGTCTCCCACACCAGATCCTCGTCGCCCTTGCCGGTGCTCTCCTGGACGGCCGACTGCCAGGCCGCGTACGCCCCTTCGCGGGTCTCCGGCTCTCCCGGCCCCTCCAGTGCGATGTCCGAGAAATCCGGGACAGCACCCTGCCGCTGTGCACCGCCCTGCATCACGCCACTCCCAAATGGTCGAGGACGAAGGAGAGCTGGGCGGCCACGTCGCCGCCCCCGTGGACGAACTCCCCGACTCCGGCCCGTTCGTAGGCTTCCCGTTCTTCAGTGCCGGGGTTCCCCGCGAGGAGGACCCGGTTCGCCCCGGCCGCCCTCAGGGCCTCCGCGACGCCCTCGGCCTGCTCGGCGTACAGCTTGTCGCTGGAGCACAGGCAGGCCACCTGCGCCCCGCTGCGCGTGAACGCCCCGGCGGCCGACGTCTCGTCCACGGAGACCGGCTCGTGCACCGGCTCGATGCCTCCGGCCTGGAAGAGGTTGGAGGCGAAGCCCACCCGGGCCGTGTGCGCCGCCGCGGGGCCGAGGGCGGCGAGGAAGACGCGCGGACGGGCACCCGTCGCGGCCAGATGCGCGTCGGAGCGCGCCCTCAGTCTCTCGAACGCCTCGTCACGCCGCACCCTGGGCAGACCGCCGCCGGGCGGCTCCGGCGCCGCCTCGCGCTCGACCGGTTCCTCCGCCAGGTCGGGGAACTCGCTGACCCCCGTGACGGGTTCGCGCCGGTGCGCCAGGTCGGCGCTGCGCCGCTCCCAGGACGAGGCGATCCGCCCGGCCACCAGGCCGGAGCGCAGCGCGGCGGCATGGCCGCCGGAGCGTTCGATCTCCTGGAAGAAGTCCCAGGCCGCGTGGGCCAGTTCGTCCGTCAGCCGCTCGACGTACCAGGAGCCGCCCGCGGGGTCGGTCACCTGGGCGAGATGGGACTCCTCCAGCAGGACGGAGGAGGTGTTGCGGGCGATGCGCCGCGCGAAGGCGTCGGGGAGGCCGAGAGCGTCGTCGAAGGGCAGGACGGTCACGGCGTCCGCTCCGCCGACTCCCGCCGCCAGGGCGGCGACCGTGGTGCGCAGCATGTTCACCCAGGGATCGCGGCGGGCCATCATCACCGGCGAGGTCACCGCGTGCTGGCGCTGCGCGGCGGCGCCGGAGGTGACGGAGCAGACCTGGGCGACGCGGGCCCAGAGGCGGCGCGCGGCACGCAGCTTCGCGATCGTGAGGAACTGGTCGGCGGTGGCCGCGTACCGGAACTCCAGCTGGGCGCAGGCCGCTTCGGGGCTCAGCCCCGCGTCCGTCAGCTCGCGGAGAGCGGCGACGCCGGCGGCGAGTGAGCAGCCCAGCTCCTGCGCGGGGGAGGCGCCTGCCTCATGGTGGGGGAGCGCGTCGACGGTGAGCGCGCGCAGGTGCGGGTGGTCACGGTCGCAGGTGACGGCCAGGCGGGCCGCGCGGGCCCACTGCCCGTCCAGGTCCGAGTCGTCGCCGGTACGGGCGAGATGTCCGAGCGGGTCGGCACCGAGGTTGCCGAGAGCGGCGTCGGGCGGGACGGAACGCCGCTCGTACAGGCGCATCAACTCCGCGGCGGCGGCGTCGAATTCGGCACCCGCGTCGAGTACGACCGGGGCGAGGTCGAGATGGACGCCTTCGAGGGCCGCGGGAAGGTCCCGCACGGGCACGCCCGCGGCTCCGGCCGTCAGCCATACGGAGGTGACGCCGTTCTCGAGGTCCGCGAGGATCTCCTCGTTGCACCGCTTCGCGTCCGGCTGCCGGTGGCGCTGGCGTACGTCCCAGCCGGTGAGCGTGTTCCCCTCCGGCTTAGCACCGCGCACGAACGGCGGAGCGCCCGGGAAGCCGGGGTCGCCGGTGCTGTCGGAGGCCGTGTAGAGGGGCCGGGCGGTGAGCCCGTCCTCCAGCGCGGTGGAGAGCGCCTCCTCGGCCGCGGCGCCCGAGGCCTCCGGCGCGCCGGTCTTGCGCAGCACGCCTTCCACGAGGCGCTGCCACTCCTCGCGGCTCGCGTCGGGGAAGTCGGCGGCGAGGGAGAACTCGTCGTCAGGCAGGACCGTCATGACCCAAGGCTAGGCGAGCGGCCGCTTGGTCGGCAGCGCCGCCGACTGTGACCTTGGACGCGTAGGCGCCCTGCCCGCAGGCCCCCGCGGCCCGGACGGCGGGCGTGTCGCAGAGCCCTTCGAGCAGGAGTTTCCGCGAGCAGAGCCCTGCGAGCCGGGCTCTTCGAGCCGGGTTCCGCGGGGGAGTTGTCACAGTGTGGCGTCGGGCCAGCCGAACGCCGCCTGCGTCTTCCGGGGCAGCGGCCCGGCGCCCACGCCCTGCAGGTCCCGGTCGGCCACCCGCATCAGCTGCCGGCCCAGTTCGGCCATCGCCCGGCTGGCGGCGAGCTCGTCGCCGATCGTCGGTATGTCCACGTCCTGAGGGTTGCAGCGGGCGATTCCTCTGGCCGTGAGCGTGGTGGAGTCGGTGTCCAGGACCGCGCGTGCGGTCGTGGTGCCCTCCTCCTCCTGGATGAAGATCCGTACGTTCCAGTCGCGTGTGGTCGCCATGGTGTCCTCCTCGGTCGTGTGCGGGTGTGCGGGTGTGCGGGTGTGCGGGTGCGCGGGTGTGCCCGCGGTGTGCGCTCAGACCTTCTCCTTGGGGAGAACCTCCTGTTCGATGCGGTGGCGGACCTGCTCGCTCAGTGCCCTCAACTGCTCGGAGAACCGCGGACGGGGAGCCACCGGATCGCTGACGCGCCGTGCCGCGGGCGGCAGTTGAGCCACTTCTGCGGCGAACCGCTCCCGCGCCTGGCGCAGCGGCGGACGCGGGCTCACGCGCACGCCGTCGCGCATCACGGGCCGCAGCAGGGGCCGTTGCCCCGTCCCTGGCGGTTCGTCCTTGAGCGCGATCACGTCGGTGTCCCCGTACGCGCCGTGGCTGCGGAAGACCTGCTTCTGGCCGGGAGCGGTGACCTTCTTCGAGGAGAGCTTCATCACGGGGCGGCCGTCGTAGGCGACCAGCTTGTACGCGGAGTCCAGGTAGGGGGCGTCGGCGGAGACCCCGACCCGGGTGCCCACGGCGTAGACGTCGATCGGGGCTCCGGCGCGTACGAGCCGGTCGACGCCCGTCTCGTCGAGTCCGCCGCTCGCGACGATCTGCACGTCCGGCAGGCCGGCCGCGTCCAGGATGCCGCGAGAGCGCACCGCCAGCTCCCCCAGGTCCCCGCTGTCCAGGCGGATCGCCGAACCGTGGCCCAGCCGCAGGGAGTTCAGTACGCGCGCCGCCGTGCGGACGCCTTCCTCCGTGTCGTAGGTGTCCACCAGGAACGTCACCGGGCCCGGGTGCGCACGGGCGAACGCGTTGAAGGCCGCTTCCTCGGACCCGAAGGCCTCCACGTAGGAGTGGGCCATCGTCCCCACGGCGGGCAGGCCGAGTGCTGCTGCCGCCGCCACGTTGCTCGTCCCCGAGAACCCCACGAGCGCGCCGAGACGGGCCGCGTCGTACCCGGCCTGCGGCCCGTGCGTGCGGCGCAGCGAGAAGTCCACGACGGGGTGGCCCGCCGCCGCCAGCACACACCGTGCCGCCTTCGAGGCGACCGCCGTGTGATGGCTGAGCAGATTCAGTACGTAGGTCTCCACCAGCTGCGCCACCGGCATCGGCGCGGTGATCTCCAGCAGCGGTTCGCCCGCGAAGACGAGGCTGCCCTCGGGAACGGCGCGTACCTCACCGTGGAACTCCGTGCCCAGCAGCGGCACCAGATCGCGCGGAGGCCGCCCGAGCACCGACGCGAAGGCGTCGACGTCCTCCGGGCCGACGCGGTAGTCCGCCAGGTAGTCCAGGGCCGGTTCGAGCCCCGCGGCGACGAGGAAGCCCCGGCCTGGCGGCAGATCCCGTACGAAGAGGCTGAAGGTCGCCGGGCCGGTCATCCCCTCGCGCACGTACGACATCGCCATCGTCAGCTCGTACAGGTCTGTCGTCCTCGCTTCGGACATCGAAGTGCACCTCCTGAGTCCCGGGTGCCGGACGGTTCACGGCCCGGCCCCGGCGGGGGTCAGCCGTACGGAACGACGGCGACGGGTGTGCGTGCGTGATGGAGGACGGCGTGGTCCACGGGGCCCAGATGCGTACCGATGCGGGAGTGCCGGTTGCGTCGTCCGATCACGAGCAGCGACGCCTGTGCCGCGGCCTCCACCAGCAGCCTGGAGGGATGCCCGATCTCCGCCTCCGCGTGCACCTTGATGTCGGGGTGGCGCTCCTGCCACGGGCGAAGGGCGTCGGCCAGCGCCTTGTTCTGCGCGGCGAGCATCTCGCGGGTCATGGACGGGGGGACGGGGAAGGGCCGTACACCGTAGGTCGGGGGGAGGTCCCAGGCGTGCAGGACGCGCAGCGCCGACGAATGGCGTGCGGCGGAGTCGAAGGCGAAGCCGATGAGTTCGTCGCACGGCCGCTCCAGGTCGAGGCCGAGGACGATGTCGCCCTCCGGGCCCGTGGCGGTCTCCATGGCCGCTTCCATGGCGGCCTTCGAGGCGGCATCCGAGGCGGCGAGGGGCTCTCCTGCCGGCCCCTGGCCCGGCCCCTGTCCGTCGGCGGGACGGGCGCGTACGAGGACGACGGGGCACGCGGAGTGGGCCACGGTGGGCATGGCCGTGGAACCGACGATGAAGCCGAGGAGGGGGCTCAGACCGCGGGAGCCGAGCACGAGCAGGTCCGTCCCGGAGGAGAGGTCGGCCAGCACATGCGCGGGCCGTCCCGAGGTCAGCTCCACGTCGGTGTGCAGGTCCGGGGCACGCCGGTTGAGTTCGTCGAGGGCCTGCTCGGTGACTGTCCGCGCCCACTCGCGTTCGACGTCCTCGTCGGCGAGCGGCGAGTAGGGGTAGGAGCCGGTGTCACGGACCTGGACCAGCTGCAGCGGGACGCCGCGTGCCAGCGCCTCACGAGCCGCCCAGGCGACGGCGGCGAAGCTTTCGCGTGTGCCGTCGAGTCCCACGGTGACGGACTGGAACATCGCGTCTCCCTCCGCGTCCTGCCTCCCGGGTCCGCCGCCGGCCGTCCTGGAAAGGACCCTGACCGGCCGCCCTGCGCAGGCTCCCGGGCAGGTGTCCGGCGGCGGAAGCGGGGCTTCTCACTGCCAGCGTCCCGCTCCCGCGCGGCGGCGCCGAGGCCCGGGGGGACCCGATGCGGGGGCCGAACGTCCCCGGCCGCGCGGTGCGGTGCGGTGGGCCGCGGGGCCCGTCGGTCCGCGTCCCGGGGCCGGGCGGCCCAAGCGAGGCGCCGTGGTGCCGGGCCAGCCTGGAGCCAGGCGGGGGTGCGCACCGGTCAGCAGGGTGCGGTGCCGGACCCGAAGCCGCGAGCGGCGGGAGGAGACGACCATGAAGGCGCTTGTCTTCCACGAACCCGGAAGGTCCGCCTGGGAGAGCGTCCCGGAGCCGGAGATCCAGGACGCCGCGGACGTGATCGTCCGTGTGGAGACCACCACCATCTGCGGCACCGACCTGCACATCCTGGGCGGTGACGTACCGGAGGTGGCCTCCGGCACGGTGCTCGGTCACGAGGCCGTCGGCGAAGTGGTCGAGGCGGGCTCGGAGGTACGCACGGTGCTCCCCGGTGACCGGGTGCTGGTCTCGTGCATCTCCGCATGCGGGCTGTGCCGCTTCTGCCGGGACGGGTTGTACGGACAGTGCCGCGGCGGAGGGGGCTGGCTGCTGGGGCACCTCATCGACGGCACGCAGGCCGAGTATGTGCGGGTGCCGTTCGCCGATCACTCGGTGCACCAGCTTCCCGGCGGTATCGAAGGGCAGGACGCCGTGCTGTTCGCCGACATCTACCCCACCGGCTACGAGGTGGGAGTCCTCAACGGTGAAGTGCACCCCGGGGACACGGTCGTCGTGGTGGGCACCGGCCCCATCGGGCTCGCTGCGATCGCCACGGCACGGCTCTACTCGCCCGACAGGATCGTGGCCGTCGACCGCGCGCCCGGCAGGCTGGAGTCGGCCGCCCGGCTCGGTGCCGACGCCAGGGTGCTCTCCTCGGACCGGCCCGAACAGTTCGTCGCCGACCTCACCGACGGCATCGGCGCGGACGTGACCATCGAGGCGGTCGGCACGCCGGAGACGTTCGAGATGTGCACCCGCATGGTGCGTCCCGGCGGTCACGTCGCCAACATCGGCGTGCACGGCAAGCCGGCCGCGCTCCACCTGGAAGACCTGTGGATCAAGGATGTGACGATCCGTACGGGCCTGGTGGACACCTCCTCGACGCCGATGCTGCTGGGCCTGCTCGCTGCCGGGCGGCTGCCCACCTCGCCACTGGTCACGCACACGTTCGAGCTGGGCGCGATGGAGGAGGCGTACGACGTCTTCGCGGGCGCCGCCGACACCGGCGCGCTGAAGGTCGCGCTCAAGGGCGAGCAGGTCTACCGGCCGGACAGTTCCTCGCTCGTCACCGTCGCCGGCTGACCGGCCGCTGAGCACAGCACACCGGGACGTCAGTCCTGCGTGTGCTCCGGCGGGGTCTGCTCTTCCGCGCGGGGAGTTCGGGGGAATTCGCCGGGAGGAGTTCGCCGTGAGGGTTGCGCCGGGGTGTCACACCCCCGGCGCACGGTCACTCGCACCCGCAGAGCAGCGGACCAACCGGACCCGGAGGCAGACCCATGCGCTACGAGGAGTTCACCGGTCAGGTGCAGGCACGTGCCGCACTGGGGAGCCGGCAGGCGGCGGAGGCGTCCGTGCGCGCCACGCTGGAGACCGTCGCGGAGCGGGTGCCGGACGGAGTCGCCGACCATCTGGCCGCACAGCTTCCCCACGAGGCGGCCGAACCGCTGCGCCGGGCCGTCGCCGTGCACGAGGCGGCACCGCACGAGCGGGCCGAGGCACGGGAGCGCGGAGAGCTGTTCGACCTGTCCGTCTTCGCCGGACGGGTCGCCTGGCGGGCCGAGACCTCCGAGGAGGAGGCCCTGCGCCGGGCCGCGGCCGTCATGGACGTCCTCGATGCGGCGGTCGCGCCGGAGCTCATGCGGAAACTGGAGAGCGCGCTGCCCCCGGACATCAGGGAAGTCCTCCCGTCCGGGCGCACGCAGGACGGACAGCGCACGTGAGGGGCGGGGCGAGCGGTGCGGACCGTACCGGGCTGCGTGTGGTGGTCGTCGGCGCCACCGGCAACGCCGGAACGAGCGTCGTCCAGGCCCTGGCCGACGACGAGCGGGTGGAATCCGTCCTCGGGCTCGCCCGCCGCGTACCGGGCTGGTCACCGGCGAAGACGAGCTGGGCGAGCGTCGACGTCGCGCCGCCGGACGGCCGGGACGACCGGGACGGCCGGGACGGCCCCGGGCTGAGCGGCGTCGCCGGGGAGGACGTCCTGACCGGGCTCTTCCGAGGGGCGGACGCAGTCGTCCACCTGGCGTGGCTCTTCCAGCCCACCCACCGGCCCCGGACGACGTGGCACACCAACGTGCTCGGCAGCCTCAGGGTCTTCCGAGCCGTGGCGGAGGCCGGAGTGCCCGCGCTCGTGCACGCTTCGTCCGTCGGCGCGTACTCGCCGGGGCCGAAGGACCGGCGGGTGGACGAGAGCTGGCCGACGCACGGCTGGCCGGAGGCCGCGTACTGCCGTGAGAAGTCCTATCTCGAACGGGCCCTGGACAGCTACGAACGCGAGCACCCCGCGATCCGCGTCGTGCGCATGCGGCCGGGGTTCCTCTTCAAGGAAGCCGCGGCGAGCGAGCAGCGCCGGCTGTTCGCCGGACCGCTTCTTCCGCAGCGGCTGGTCCGTCCCGGCCTCGTGCCGCTCGTGCCGGATCTTCCCGGGCTGAGCATGCAGACACTGCACACCGACGACGCCGCCCAGGCGTTCCGGCTGGCCGCCACCGGCGACGCGCGGGGCGCCTTCAACCTCGCGGCCGACCCTGTCGTCGACGCCGAGGTGCTCGCCCGGCTGCTGGACGCCCGTGTCGTACGGATGCCGCTGCGGCCCCTGCGTACGGCCCTGGCAGCCGGATGGCACTCCCATCTGCTGCCGGCGTCACCGCAGCTCTTCGACGCGGTGCTGCGGCTGCCGCTGATGGACGACCGCAGAGCGAGGCAGGAGCTGGGCTGGTCACCGCGGTGGACGGCCGAGGAGGCGGTCGGAGCCTTCCTGACGGGCCTGCGGAACGTGGCCGGGATGGACACTCCCACGCTGACGCGACGGCTGCCGGGCGGCGGCCGTCTGCGCGAGCTGCGCACGGGGGTCGGCGAACGTCCGTGAGGGCGTACGTCCGTGAACGGCGCACGTTCCAGGTGCGGGCGCCCGCTCCCCACCCGTCACGGGAGACCCCTCACGGGAGGGCGCCGGCGACGGAACGGGAGTGAGGACCCGGCACAGCGCGAACTCAGCGCGAGAGCACGCCGTCCCTCGGGGTGCCGAACCGGTGGGCGAGGTGATTCCGTACCTCGACCACTCCGTCCACCCCCCGGACCAGCCGCTCCACGACGGGGAGCAGCTCCCGGTGGTCCACGATGCCCTGGAGGGTCACGCGTCCGTCGTTGACCGTGACCGTCACCTGGGAGGGGCCCAGGCCCAGGGTGCGGTCCAGCACGTCGGTCGCGATCTCCTTGCGTACCGCGTGGTCACGGCGCAGGAAGACCCGCAGCAGGTCCGCCCTGCCGAGGAAGCCGACGAGCCGGTCGGCGTCGTCCACCACGGGCAGCCGCTTGACCCGGCGGCGCTCCATCGTCCGCGCGGCCTCCACGACCGTCCAGTCGGGGTGCGCCGTGACAGCGGGGCTCGTCATCACCTCGCCCGCGGTCGCGGCGTCGCGCTTCGCGCGGTTGCCGGGTCCGGGCGCCCGCCGCCGCGGCGGGGGGTCCGGGACGGCGGCGTCCGCGGGGGCGTGCCGGCGCGGCTCGTTGCGCCGCAGGTCGCTCGCCGAGACGACACCCACGGGGCACTCGAAATCGTCGACCACAGGGACGGCGCTGACGTCCTGCTGCCTGAGCAGCTCCGCGACGTCCTCGACAGCCGTGCCGCGGTGGACCCGTATGCCCGGCCTCGTCATCAGGTCGTCGACGCTCCGGTACGGCATCCGACCCATCTCCCTTGTCTTTCCGGGGCACCGGAAGGGTTCTCCCTCCAGTCTGTGCGGCTCTGCCGAGGCCGCCGCAGGGGCGAAGGACACCGGCCGGGCATCCGTGCGGCCCGGCTTCCCGGGGCCGCACGGACGCCGGTGACGCCCCACCGGTCCCTGCCTGCCGGGTCCGGGACTCTCTCCCCGCTGCCGTTCCCCGGGGCCGGGGCTACTGTTTGGACAGAGGAAACGGTCGAATCCTCCTTATCCGGGCGGAGGGTCCATGAGCGCTGTGCATCACGAAGGTGGCGAAGGTCCCGGACATCTGCCCCGTATGCAGCTCGACGACCTGCTGGAAGAACTGCAGGTACGGATCGACGCCGTACGCGGCACCCGCGACCGTGTCCACAGCCTGCTCGAAGCGGTGCTCTCGGTCGGCCAGGAGCTGGAGCTCTCCCAGGTGCTGCGGCGCATCGCGGAGGCGGCCGTACTGCTCGTCGACGCCGAGTACGGCGCGCTCGGGGTGGTCGGGGAGGACGGGAAGCTCGCCCAGTTCATCCCGGTGGGCGTGACCGACGGGCAGACGGAGGCCGTCGGCCCCCTGCCCGAGGGGAAGGGGCTGCTCGCCGAACTGATCAACAACCCGGTGCCCCAGCGGCTCCCCGAGCCGGCGCAGCACCCGTCCTCGCGGGGTCTCCCCTCGCCCCATCCGTCCATGCGCCCCTTCCTCGGCGTCCCGATCCGGGTACGGGAGGAGGTCTTCGGCAACCTCTACCTGGCCGAGAAACGTGACAGCAAGGAGTTCGACAGCGAGGACGAGACCGTGCTGTCGACCCTCGCCGCGGCGGCGGGCGTCGCCATCGAGAACGCCCGGCTGTACGAGGAGGCCCGCTACCGGCAGCGCTGGATGGAGGCGAACGCGGAGGTCACGCGGGCACTGCTGTCCGGCGTCGGCGAAAGGCGCGTCCTCGGGCTGATCGTCGAACTGGCCCGCACGATCCTCTCGGCCGACCTGGGCGTCCTGGCACTGCCCGAGAACGGCGGTGACGCCCTGAGAGTCGTCGTCGCCGCCGGGACCGACGCCGAACTGCACCGGGGGCTGCTGCTGCCGCGCGAGGGTTCCTTCGTGGGCGCCGCCGTCGACGCAGGTGAGGTCACCACCAGCGGGGACGTGGAGCACGACTCGCGCATCACGGCCGGCCCGCCGCGCTGGAGCGGACTGGGGCCGGCCGTGGCCGTTCCCATGATCGCTGAGGACAGCGCGAAGGGAGTGCTGCTGCTCGCCCGCACGAAGCCGCGCCAGCCGTTCGCCGACACCCAGACGGCGCCGCTCAGCGCGTTCGCCGGGCAGGCGGCCGTGGCCATGGAGCTCGCGGAACGACGGCGAGACGCCGAGCAGATCACCCTGTTCGAGGACCGGGACCGCATCGCACGTGACCTGCACGACCTGGCGATCCAGCGGCTGTTCGCCACGGGGATGACCCTGCAGAGCGCGATGCGCTTCGTCGACCACCCCAAGGCGGCCGATCGTCTGATGAGAGCCGTCGACGACCTCGACGCGACCATCAAGATCATCCGCTCGACCATCTTCGGTCTGCGGGCGCACGATGCCGACCCGGGCGGGGAAGGGCTGCGCAGCCGCCTCACGGAGGCGGTGCAGGACGTCGTCTCCGCGCTGGGTTTCACCCCGGCGCTGCGCATGGAGGGGCTGCTCGACACGGAGGTCCCCGCCGACGTCGCCGACGAGGCCGTCGCCGTACTGCGGGAGGCCCTCTCGAACGCCGCCAGGCACGCCGAGGCGGGTTCCGTCGAAGTGTCGGCCGAGGCGACGGGGGAGACGTTCACGCTGCGCGTCGTGGACGACGGTGTGGGCATGCCCCACGAGGTGCGCAGCAGTGGACTGCACAACCTGGGCGAGAGGGCCGACCGCCTCGACGGCGAGCTGCGGCTGGAGACGCCGGAGGGAGGCGGAGGCACCGCAGTCGTCTGGCGGGTGCCCCTGCACGGGCGGACCGGCTGACCTCGACGGGGGGGGGGAAGGGCCCGGGAGGGCAGAGCTTCGTGGAGAGTCCGGGGAGAGCTTCGGGGAGAGCGTCGGGGCGGATGACAGGCTCAGCCACCGTGCCTGCTTACCGGCCCGGCCGTGGACCGGTGGACCGGGGGACGAGTGGCTGAGCCACTCACCGCCGCCGGTCAGTGTCCACCGTGCCGGTCCCTGTCCTGCGAATGCGCCTGTGTGGCGAGCACGGCCGCCTGTACGCGCCGTTCGACGCCCAGCTTCGCCAGGAGCCGCGAGATGTGGTTCTTCACGGTCTTCTCCGACAGATAGAGGCGCTTGCCGATCTCCTGGTTCGTCAGCCCCTCCCCGATGAGTTCGAGGATGTCCCGCTCGCGGGGAGAGAGGTCCGCGAACGCGCTCTGCCCGCGGTCCTCCTCCTGGGACTCCGGGGCGCGCAGGCTGCCCATCAGCCGGGCAGTGGTCGCGGGGTCGAGCATCGACTGCCCCGCGGCCACTGTCCGTACCGCCGAGATCAGGTCGGACCCCTTGATCTGCTTGAGCACGTAGCCCGAGGCACCCGCCATGATCGCGTCCAGCAGGGCTTCGTCGTCGTCGAACGAGGTGAGCATCAGACAGGCCAGCTCCGGCATGCGCGAGCGCAGCTCACGGCAGACGGTCACGCCGTCACTGTCGGGCAGCCGGACATCGAGCACCGCCACGTGCGGACGCAGGGCCGGACCGCGTGTGAGGGCCTGCTCGGCCGTCCCGGCCTCCCCGACGACGTCGATGTCCGCCTCCGACTCCAGCAGGTCGTGCACTCCGCGCCGCACGACCTCGTGGTCGTCGAGCAGCAGGACCCTGATGGGGTTCTGCTCGGAGAACGTGCGCAGATCGCTCATGGGTGCCTCGTGATTCCGTTGTGGGCGGCTGCGTCCCCGGGCTTCGCGGGACCTCCGGGACCTCCGGGATCTCCGGGACTCCGGGATCTCTCGGTCTCCCGGCTTCTCGGCGTCCCGCCCGGGCTTGTGACGGCTCCCGAGAATCGTCACTCCGCGGACCGCGGGCGGAATAGGGCCGATCGGGCACGACCAGGACGATGCGCGGGCCATCCGTACCCGTGGTGGTGGCCCCTCCGGCCCTCACCCCGCCCCGAGTGCGCGTGTGACGGTGCTTTCCGTGGCCGGTTTGCCGCCTGTGAGGGGAGTCGGCACATGAGGACCAGGAAGTGGCTGTGGCGCTGGCGCGGCAACCCGCTCAAGCGCCGCTCCGACCGGGCCGAGGCCTGGGTGGTCATGGCGACGGGGGCAGTCATGGCGGTCAGCGCCCCACTCACCGGAGCGATGGCTTCGGGCGCGCTGGCCGACGGCCTGAGCGACCGCTCGCAGATGCGTCCCGCCTCGGCCGTCCTGACACAGAACGCACCCAGCACCGACGGGCTCGCGACCGTCAACAAGAACCCCACCGTGCCCGCCAGGGTCAAGTGGAAGGCGTCCGACGGCGACACCCGCACCGGCCGCGCCCCGGTGGAGGCGGGCACCCCGGCGCGGACGAAGGTCACGATCTGGCTCGACAACCGCGGCGAACCGCGCCAGCCGCCCCCCGGCCCGGGGGAGATCACCGGCGAGAGCACCGCCGCCGGCGCTGCGACGGCCGTGGCCACGTGCTTCGTCGTCGGGAGCGGCTGCTGGCTGGTGCGGCGGCGCATCGACTCCGTGCGTGCCAAGCAGTGGGAGCGGGAGTGGGCCTCTGTCGGCCCCTGGTGGACCAAGCGGGAGTAGCCCGCCTGCGTGGGGACACCCTGCGTGGCGTGGGGGACTGAGGGGACTCCGGGGGCTCCATGCGCTCGCGCCCCGGCTGTGTCGCGGTTCCCGCCCGGCTCCGGCTGGAGCCTCCGGGAACGAGCCTCCTGGCACGAGGGCACGAGCCTCCGGATACGAGGGGTCCTCCGCATACGAGGCGCGCGGACCTCAGGGCACGATGTCGAGCACGTCCCGCACGGCCCGGCGCTGTGTACGCGGCCGCAGCGGTCCGTACCCCAGCCGGATCACCATCTGGACGGGCCCGGAGCCCCAGACGGGATCGCGCAGCAGCCAGCGCAGTTCGGGACGCTCCAGTGCCTGCGTCGCGAACGAACTCGCCAGCCCCTCACGCGTGGCCACCAGCAGCACGCGCTCCATGGCCTGTCCCGCCACGAGCCAGTCCTCCGCGTGGTCGCGGTCGGTGTAGATCAGACCCAGGTGCGGCATGTGTTCGAACTCCGCCGCGCCCGCGTCGGTCTCCGCCCGCCCGCGGGCGAAGTCGCGTACAGGTGCACGGCCGTCCCGCCTTCGCGGGCCGAGGCTGTGTTCGGGTACGCCGTCAAGGAGTGAGCCCGGTGCCTCGTCCGGGTCCGTGAGGGTCACTCCCGTACGGACCCACCGCTCCTCGTCCGGATCACCGTGGTGCTCCGAGTCCAGCTCGGCCTCCTCGATCAGTTCGAGGACGAGAGCCAGGTGCCAGCCCGAGAGGAAGGTCATCCTCGCGCCCTCCGCACGGGCCTGGTCGACCAGCAGGTTCACCAAGGAGACGGGAATGGGCCGCTCGGCGAAGGGGTAGCGGTTGGTGCGCCGCTCACCGATCGCGTTGTGAAGCCCGGCCAGGTGGTGGTCCAGGGTGTCCGACGCTTCGGTCAGCTCCACGGACGCGAGTGTGCGCTGGTCCTCCGGGTCGGGCAGCAGCCTGACCACCGGACGGAACCCGGCGTGCTGCGCGGCCACCCTCAGGTTGAACAGCGCCGCACCGCAGCCGAGGTGCAGTGCGCGCAGCTGCGGGTCGGCGTGCGGCATGGCTCTGTCCAGGTCCGCACGAAGGGTGATGCTGTGGTCGGCACGCCGGTAGCGGAACCGCCAGGGCTGTGCGTTGTGCATGGAGGGTGCCGTGGAGGCATCGCGGACCAGGCTCTCGACCACCTCGTCGTCGGCGAATGAGGTGGGGTTCATGACTCGCTCCTCGCGTCCGGTCCCGGGCGCCGTTCGGTGATCCCGGTCTCACTGGACAGCCTCCTGCGAGCGGACGGTGGGAGCCGAGGGCCCGGGAGTACCCGAAGAGGGGCCGAATGTCCCCTGCTGCCGCGCTCACCGGTCTGCCGGCTCCTGCGCGGCGTCCCCGGGGAGGACCCCGTCAGCCGTGCGGACCCCGCTGACGGCCGTGCCGCACACGGCGGCACCCCGCCCACGCGGACGGGGTGCGCCGGGGGTTGTGCGGTTTCCGGCTGTAAGGGTCGCGGCCGTGCGGCTGCGGGTCCGCGGGACCGTCAGTAGCTGAGCCCGTGCCCGAACTCGTAGAGCGTCCCTTCCGGGTCGTCCAGAGCCGGGATGCTGACGGGAAGCTTCCCGGCCGGGTTGATCTCGCCGTAGAGCGCCTTGTCCACGGAGGCGATGGAGAGCTTGCCGTAGGAGAAGGTCGCCAGGCAGGCACGGACGTCCGGGAAGCGCTGGACGTCGTAGGCGTTGCGGACGGCGACCGCGACGACCGGTGTGCCGGTCTCCATGAGCGCCTTGACCAGCGCGGCCTGGGCGGCGCCCTTGTCGGCCGCCGACGCGGCGGCGTTCGTCAGGACGACGGCCACGTCGTGGTCGCGGGCGGCGGCAGCCGCCTCGTCGATCTTCGCCGCGTCGGGTGCCGCTCCTGTCTCCAGCGGGGTGGCGGACTGGCCGGCACGCTTGCCGACCGCACCGGCCAGTCCGGCGACCTGATCGCTGCCCCAGCCGGTGACCAGGACGGACCGCTCGCCGCCGGTCAGGGGCAGTGCGCCGTCCTCGTTCCGTACGAGGGTGACCGTGCGGTCGGTGATGCGGGCGGCGTCCGCGGCGTGGCGGCGGTTGCCCACGACCCGTTCGGCGCGCGCCTCGTCGACGTACGGACGGGGGAAGAGGCCGTTGCGCAGCTTGTGTTCGAGGATGCGCAGCACCGAGGCGTCCAGCCGGGACTCGGGGATGTCGCCGGAGGTGACGGCTTCGAGGACGGCGGCGTGCGCCGTGTCCGTCTCCGGAGCGAGTACGAGCTGGTCGCATCCGGCCTGCAGCGCACGCACCGGGGCGATGTCCGGCGGGAAGTCCTCGGTCGCGCCGCCCATGTCGAGGGCGTCGGTGACGATGAGGCCCTCGAAGCCCAGCTCCTCGCGGAGCAGACCGGTGACGATGGGCTTCGACATCGTGGCGGGAACCTCGCTGGAGTCCAGTGAGGGGACGACGATGTGCGCCGTCATGATCGTGTCGACGCCCCGTGCGACGGCCGCCCGGAACGGCGGCAGGTCGATGGTCTCCAGTTCCTCGCGCGTGTGTGTGATCACGGGCAGGCCGCTGTGGCTGTCGACGTCCGTGTCGCCGTGACCGGGGAAGTGCTTGGCGGCGCTGGCGACTTCGCCACGGTGGTAGCCGCGTACGGAGTCCGAGACGAGGGTGGAGCACAGGCCCGGGTCGGAGCCGAAGGAGCGGACGCCGATGATCGGGTTGTCCGGGTTGATGTTGACGTCCGCGACGGGGGCGTAGTTCTGGTTGATGCCCATCGCGGCCAGCTCGGTCCCGATGATCTCCGCCGAGCGGCGGACGTCCTGGCGTGAACGGCCCGCGGCCAGCGCCATGTTGCCCGGAAGCTGGGTCGCCGGCTCCGTCATGCGGAAGACAACGCTTCCGCCCTCCTGGTCGATGGAGATCAGGAGCGGGACGCGGGCGCCGGCGCGCAGGGCGGCGCGCTGCAGCCCGTTGGAGAGGCCGGCGATCTGGCGGGGTTCCTTGAGGTTGTCCGGGCCCCGGCGGGCGTCGAAGTAGATCACCCCGCCGGGCCGGTACTTGGCGACGACCTCAGCCGGTGTCGAGACTCCGTACAGCTCCTTGTTCTTGGCGTGCGAGGTGTCTGCGGAAGTGCCGTAGACCTCGACGACGAAGAGCTGGCCGATCTTCTCCTTGAGCGACATGCGCTTGAGGGCGGCGCGTGCTGTGCGCCGGGTGCGTTCGTCCGTACCGGCAGCGTGTGCCGTACCGGCCTGAAGACCGAACGCCGCCGCGACACCCGCGGCGCCGGCTCCGGCGAGGATCTGTCTGCGGGTGGTGGACTGGTGCGGCTGCGGCGGCTTCTGCTGCATCGGGGCTGCTCCTCACACGGGCGCCGTGGAGACGGGCGTACGGGAGCGGACATCGTTTCAGCGGGGGTGCGCGGAGGACCAGACGCCGCGCTGATGTTCATCGGTCCAGTCCACTGGTGGGGAGCGGCGGTTGCCGGGGCCGTCCCCTGAGGGGATGGGGTGGGCGAGCCGCACCGCCGGCTTGGCCGGTGGGTGGCGGCCCGCGCGTTCGGGCTGCGCCCGTGCGGCCGTACGGAGCGGACGTCCGGATGCCCGGACGTGTGAGATTTCCGGGCGCCGGGACGGTCGGAAGTCCCGAGGCGGCGCCGGCTCACGGCAGGGCTGTGACGCGGAACACAGCACGGGATCGAAATAAGCGGGGAGGAAGTCCCCGTTCTTGTCTGTGTCCCGGCGAAACGGGGACCAGCTCCCCGGGTCGGTGACCGAGAAGAGGCCAGGCCATGAACAGCACCGCGAGCACTGCGAGTACCACGGGCACCGTGAGCACCACGGGTACCGCGAGCCCGGGGCGCGCGGCCCCCAGGGCGCGGGCGGACGCCGCCCGCAACCGCGAGCGGATCGTCGCCGCCGCGCGGGAGGCATTCGTCGTCCACGGGGCGGACGCCCCCCTCGACGAGATCGCGCGGCGCGCAGGAGTGGGCAACGCCACCCTCTACCGGCACTTTCCCGACCGCCGCACGCTCGTGCACGGCGTCGTGCTCGCTGTGACGGAACGGATCGCGGACAGGGCGCAGGCCGCGCTCACCCGGACCGGCGCGGCCCACGGGACGCCGGCGGCAGACCCGTCCGAAGTCGCCGATGCCTTCGAGGCGTTGACGCAGTTCGTCTTCGCAGCCGTCGAGGAGCGGATCGGCGCGCTCTGCCCGATGCTCTCGCAGGGATTCGACCGGGGCGATCCCCAACTGCTCGCCGGCAGAGAGCGCCTGGAGGGACTGGTGGCGGAACTCGTCCGGCGTGCCAAGTCCGCCGGGCAGCTGAGGACCGACGTGGAGACCGGGGACCTGCTCCTCGCCGTCACCCAGCTCACCAGACCGCTGCCGGGCACCGGCTGCGCCGAGATCGCACGCTTCGTCGACCGCCATGTGCAGCTCTTCCTCGACGGGCTGCGCGCCCCGGCGCGGTCCGAACTGCCCGGCCACGCCGCCACCTTGGAGGAGCTGCGCACCCCCGCGTGAGACATCGGGACCTCTCGGCCGCCTGAGGCGCCCGCGCTGCTGCCCGTACTCACCCGTCCCACCCCTCTCACCGCGCTCACCGAACCGACCGCCGATCCCGCCGGTCCGGGCCCGGCGCAGCCATGTCCTCGCGGGGACAAATGACTCTTTGTCCGCGCTTCGTCACCCCTCCGTCAACGCTCTCCACCTCGTCGTTCACCCACAAGCACCGTGAGGCAGGCACACCCATGCCCAGAACAGACCAGATCCCCGCCGTCACCGGCGGCGACACCGCCCCCGACCCGAGACGCTGGAGCGCGCTCGTCTTCATCGCGCTCGCCCAGCTGATGGTCGTCCTCGACGCGACCATCGTGAACATCGCCCTCCCCTCCGCACAGGCCGACCTCGGAATCTCCGACGGCAACCGGCAGTGGGTCATCACCGCCTACGCCCTCGCCTTCGGCGGACTGCTGCTCTTCGGCGGCAGGATCGCCGATCTGTGGGGCCGCAGACGGACCTTCGTCGTGGGGCTGACCGGCTTCGCACTCGCCTCCGCGCTGGGCGGCGCGGCACCCGGCGAGGCCGTACTGCTCGCCTCCCGTGCGCTCCAGGGCGTCTTCGGCGCGATGCTCGCGCCGGCCGCGCTGTCGCTGCTCACGGTGACGTTCACCGACGGCAGGGAACGGGCGAAGGCGTTCGGGGTCTTCGGCGCCATCGCGGGAGGCGGCGGCGCGATCGGCCTGATTCTCGGCGGCGTGCTGACCGAATACCTGGACTGGCGCTGGACCTTCTTCGTCAACATCCCCTTCGCCGCCGTCGCCGCACTGGGAGCGCTGCTGGTCATACGGGAGCCCGCGAGCGCCCGCAACCGCTCCTCACTCGACATCCCCGGCGTGGTGCTCTCCACGCTGGGTCTGGTCGCTCTGGTCTACGGCTTCACCAGGGCGGAGGCACACGGCTGGGGTGACGGCGGCACCGTCGCGCTGTTCGTGGCGTCCGTGCTGCTGCTCGGCGCGTTCGTGGGCGTCGAGAGGGGGGTGAGGGCGCCGCTGCTGCCGCTGCGCGTCCTCACGGACCGCAACCGCGCGGGGGTCTACCTCTCGCTCGGCCTCGCCGTGATCGCGATGTTCGGGCTCTTCCTCTTCCTGACGTACTACCTGCAGGTCGTGAAGGGGTACTCCCCGGTCAGGACCGGCATCGCCTTCCTTCCCATGATCGTCGGCATGATCACCGGATCGACGCAGATCGGGGCGCGGCTGATGACGCGAGTGCGTCCGCGGCTGCTGATGGGACCCGGCTTCGTACTGGCCGCAAGCGGCATGCTGATCCTCACGCAGCTCGAGGTGGACAGCTCGTACACGACGCTGATCCTCCCGGCCGAGCTGCTGATGGGGCTCGGCATGGGCACGGCGTTCATGACGGCGATGTCGCTCGCCACGATCGGCGTCGAACCGCGCGACGCGGGGGTTGCCTCCGCCATGGTCAACACCTCGCAGCAGGTGGGCGGCGCCATCGGGACCGCGCTGCTGAACACCGTCGCGGCCAGCGCCTCCGCCTCGTGGATCGCCGCTCGCTCGGCGGGCGCCACGGGTGAGCAGTCCCGGCTGCTGGTGGCGCAGGGAATGGTGCACGGCTACACCACCGCCATCTGGTGGGCCGTGGGCATCCTGCTGACCTCGGCTCTCATCGCCCTCACGCTGGTGACGGCCCGGGGGCAGGGCAGCGGCGCTGTCCGGCAGGGCGGCACCCGTGACGGCGGCGGGCGCGTCCGTGGCGGCGGCAGGCCGACCGGGGATTCAGAGGCGGGGACGTACGAGGCGGGGATGTCCAAGGCGGGGACGTACGAGGCGAGGCCGGACGAGGAGGGGGAGGGCACAGCGCGGACGGACGATGCGGGGGAGGAGCCTGCGCCGGTGCCGGCGCGCTGAGCCGAGCCCTCCGCGGTGCGGGGGCGAGGACGCCGACGGGCCCGTGACCGCTGAGGTCACGGGCCCAGCGGCTTCTCGTAACGCTGCACGTCGTAGTAGCGGCCGAACTTCCTGCCGGCCTCGTGGTACGTGCCGACCAGTTCGAAGCCGAAGCGTTTGTGCAGCCGCACCGAGGCATCGTTGGGGACGGTGATGCCCGCGTACGCGCGGTGCAGGTCCTGGCCCTCGAGGGCGGCGAAGAGACGCCCGTAGAGCAGGGAGCCCACTCCGAGCCCCGACGCACCGGGCGCCAGATAGACACTGGTCTCCACGGAGGTGCTGTACGCGGCACGGGGACGGAACTGGCTGCTCGTGGCGTAACCGAGAAGTTGGCCGGAAGCAGGCCCGCCCCCTCCGGCCGCGGCGGGGGTGCCGCCGGACCGTCCGGAGCCGTCGTGCTTTCCGGGATCTTTCTGGTCCTGCCCGCGCCGCAGGGCAACCAACAGACGGTACGGGCCGTCTTCAAGGTGTGAGAGCAACCAGTCACGCCGCTCCTCGGGCGTGAACGGCTCCGTGTCGAAGGTGGCCGGTGACTCACGGACGTAGTGGTTGTAGATGTCGGTCAGCGCTTCGAGGTCTTCCTCGGCGCCCACTCTGACCAGTATCTCCGAGGTCTCTCCCACTCAGGACTCCTTCAGGTGGGCGGACAGGGTACTGCATGATCAGGAAAATGACGCGGCCGTTGGGAATTAAGTCCGGTTTCCACTCGTTGTTTCCTACGGATGGGGGCACCCGGGGAGTGTTCAGCCACCAGCCACCACTCAAGAGTCACCGACCGGATTGAGTCCACTCGCAAGGGAGCACGCATGGCAACCCGTGCCGTCGCCCGTCGTCAGGCCACCGAGACCGGTGCCAATGACACGGCAAGCAGTGTTCGCGCCGCAGGCAGTGAAGTCGCGGACCGCGACCTGGTCGGCATGTATCTCGACGAGATCGCCCGTACACCACTGCTCGATGCGGCGAAGGAAGTCGAACTCTCCCTCGCCATCGAGGCGGGGGTGTTCGCCCGCCGAATACTGGACCAGGAAGAGGAGCCGGTGAGCGCCGACTCCGCGAGCGCGACCGCGACCCGCGAGGAGCTCGAAGCCATCGTGGCCGAGGGGGAGCGTGCCAAGGACGTCTTCATCCGGTCCAACCTCCGGCTCGTCGTCGCTGTCGCCAGGCGTTACCCGCGGAGCGGACTGCCGTTGCTCGACCTCATCCAGGAGGGCAACGCGGGTCTGGTCCGCGCGGTGGAGAAGTTCGACTACCGCAAGGGCTTCAAGTTCTCCACATACGCGACCTGGTGGATCCGTCAGGCCATCACGCGCTCGATCGCCGACCAGTCGCGCACGATCCGGCTTCCCGTGCACCTCGTGGAGGAGCTGGGGCGCATCCGGCGCGTCCAGCGCGAGTTCAACAGGGAGAACGGGCGAGAGCCGGAGCCTTCCGAGGTCGCGGCCGAGCTGAACTCCACGCCGGAGCGCGTCGTCGACGTCCTGGACTGGGCACGCGACCCGGTCAGCCTGAACATGTCCGTCGACGAAGAGGGCGAGACGCAGTTCGGTGACCTGCTGGAGGACACCTCGGCGGCGTCGCCGGAGCAGTCGGTGCTGACGCTGCTGCGCCGGGAGGAGCTGGACGGGCTCATCGGACGCCTCGACTCGCGTACGGCCTCCATCATCAAGGCCCGCTACGGCATGGTCGACGGACGGGAGCGCACGCTCACGGAGGTCGGCAAGCAGCACGGGCTGACGCGTGAGCGAATCCGGCAGATCGAGAAGCACGCCCTGCTGGAGCTGAAGAAGCTGGCCTCCGACACCGGCTTCGACGCCGCGGCGTGACGAGGGCCGCGGCGGACGACAGGGCGAAGACCGGAAGAGAACCCGAGAAAAACCGAAGACAGCGGCGGAGTTCGCGAGCCGCCCCATGACGAGCCCCGGTGCCCTCCCCCGAGCGCCGGGGCTCTTCCCTGCGCGGCCGCGCTGGCCGGCGGGTCCTGCTGTCCGCTGCGGGATGCCTGTCTGTGTCTGTTCGTGTGCCCAGATGTGTTTACTTTCCCGCAGCGGGACCGTAATGTTCGCGCCGAAGTCACACGTTCGGGCATGGAACGGACCTGAAGCCACATGTACGCACCGGAGCGCCAGCAGGAGATCCTCCGCCTCGCCCGTGAGCGCGGGCGGGTGGACGTTCTCTCGCTCGCGCACGATTTCCAGGTCACCGCCGAGACGGTCAGGCGTGACCTGAAGGCCCTGGACCGGGCGGGAGTCATCCGCCGGGTGCACGGCGGCGCGATCCCGGCGGGCAGGCTCGACTTCGAGCCCGACCTCGACGAGCGGGAGACGTCCGCCACCGGTGAGAAGGACCGCATCGCTCACGCCGCGCTCGACGAACTGCCCTCCGAGGGCAGCGTCCTGCTCGACGCGGGGTCGACGACCGCCCGGCTGGCCGCGGCTCTTCCCGTCGACGCCGCATTCACTGCCGTGACCCACGCCCTCCCCCTGGCCGCCGGGCTCGCCGACCACCCCGGTATCGACCTGCACATCATCGGCGGGCGAGTACGGCACCGCACCCGCGCCGCCGTCGACGCCTGGGCGCTGAGGACCTACGGCGAGATCAACGCGGACCTCCTCCTCCTGGCCACCAACGGCTTCTCCCTCGACGGCGGGCTGACCACACCCGACCTCGCGGAAGCGGCCGTCAAACGCGCCTCGATACGAGCCGCCCGCAGGGTCGTGCTGCTGGCCGACTCCAGCAAGTTCGGGCGGGAGCACTTCGCGCGCTTCGGCGACGTCGCCGACGTCGACCTGATCATCACCGACACCGGTCTCGGCCCGGAGGACGCCCGAGCCATCGAAGCCAAGGGTCCGCAGGTGAGGCGGGTATGAACGGCGTGACCGGCGCAAGCGGCGAGAGCACCGTCCTCACCGTCACTCCCAACCCCAGCCTGGACCGTACGTACGAGATACCCGGACTGGCCCGCGGCGCCGTGCTGCGGGCCGGGGACGACAGGGTCGACCCGGGCGGCAAGGGCGTCAATGTCTCCCGGGCCCTGGCCGCGGCTGGACGCCGCACCGTGGCCGTGCTCCCTCTCGGCGGGCCCGAAGGGGATCTGCTCGCACGGCTGCTGGGGGAGCGCGGCATCGAGGTCGCCGGAGTTCCCCTACGGGAGTCGACCCGTGTGAACATCTCCCTCGCCGAGCCCGACGGCACCCTCACGAAGATCAACGCTGCCGGTCCCGAACTCACCACCGCCGAGGCGGAGGCCCTGCTGGAGACGGTGGGTGACCGGGCCGCCGTCGACGGCGCCGCCTGGACCGTCTGCTGTGGCAGCCTTCCGCGCGGACTGCCCCCCGAGTGGTACGCGGGACTCGTCGCACGTGCCCACACCAGCGGAGTACGGATCGCCCTGGACACCTCCGGGCCCGCACTGGCCGCAGCGCTGCGCGAACGGCCCGACGTGGTCAAACCGAACGCCGACGAACTGGCCGAGGCCGCCGGCCGTTCCCTGGCCACTCTGGGTGATGCGGTCAAGGCCGCCGAGGAGCTGCGGGACGCGGGCGCCGGCGCCGTACTCGCCAGCCTCGGTGCCACCGGGCAGCTGCTCCTCGACAGCACCGGCACGTACTTCGGCAGCGCCCCCGCCGTCACCGTACGCAGCGACGTGGGAGCCGGGGACGCCTCGCTGGCGGGGTTCCTCGCGGCCGGAGGCAGCGGGCCCGGGGCGCTCACGCAGGCCGTCGCGCACGGCGCGGCGGCCGTACAGCTTCCCGGCAGCGAGATGCCGCGCCCCGTCGACCTGCGCCCCGATGCCGTCCGCGTGACGAGCGAACTCCCCTTGGACCACCCCTTGGGCCGCCCCCTGCCCCACCACACCGATGGAGCTGTGCGATGAACCAGCTGATCACCGCGGAGCTGGTCGACCTCGACCTGACCGCGGCCGACAAGGACGAAGCCGCGCGCTCGCTCGCCGAGCGGATGTTCGCGGAGGGCCGTGTCACCGACCTCGAGGGATTCCTCGCCGATGTGGCTGCCCGCGAGGCGCAGATGCCGACGGGCCTCGAAGGCGGCATCGGCATACCTCACTGCCGCAGTGCCCATGTCACCGTGCCCACGCTGGCGTTCGGCCGTCCTGCCGCGCCCGTCGACTTCGGTGCCACGGACGGGCCGGCCGACCTGATCTTCCTGATAGCCGCTCCCGACGGAGCCGACAGCGACCACCTCGGCATCCTCTCCGGCCTCGCCCGGCGCCTGGCCGACGAGGACTTCACAGGGGCGCTGCGCGCCGCCGCCGACCCGGACAGGGCCGCGGCCCTCATCCGCGGCGACGCCCCGCAAGAGGGCGGTGCCGAGCCGGAACCGCCACGGACGGCGGCGGACGAGGAGGCGGCGTCCGGTGCGAGGCCCGGGACGGAGCCCGCTGAGCAGAGCGGGGGTTCGCCGGGCGAGGACCCGAAGGCCCAGGATTCCCCGAGCGCGGCGGGAGACGCCCGCCCCTTCCGCATCGTGGCCGTCACGTCCTGCCCCACCGGAATCGCCCACACCTACATGGCCGCCGAATCCCTGCAGCGGGCAGGTCAGGAAGCGGGTGTCGAGGTAGCCGTGGAGACCCAGGGCTCGGCCGGGTTCGACCGGCTCGACCCCGCGGTCATCGCCGCAGCCGACGGAGTGATCTTCGCGCACGACGTCGAGGTCCGCGAGAAGGAGCGCTTCGAGGGCAGGCCGACCGTGGACACCGGGGTGAAGGCCGCGGTGAACCGGCCGGCGGAGCTCATCGAGGAGGTCCGCGGCAAGGCCGCACGGGGTGAGATCCCCGAGCCGTCCGGGAATCCCGCCCCGATGGACGGCGCCGGCGACCGGGAGGACGGATTCGGTACGCGGCTGCGCAAGTGGCTGATGACCGGCGTGAGTTACATGGTCCCGTTCGTTGCGGCGGGCGGTCTGCTGATCGCTCTCTCCTTCGCCGTCGGCGGATACGAGATCGCCGACGCCA
This sequence comes from Streptomyces sp. TAA204, assembly GCF_000424965.1. Taxonomy (NCBI): domain Bacteria; kingdom Bacillati; phylum Actinomycetota; class Actinomycetes; order Kitasatosporales; family Streptomycetaceae; genus Streptomyces; species Streptomyces sp. TAA204. The sequence goes on along the minus strand of NZ_AUKW01000001.1, from coordinate 269,083 downwards.
AGTCCGTGGCCGACCACTTCGTCTGGACCGAGGCCCACAGCTGGGCCGCCCTGCTCAATCAGGTCGGCGGTCTCGCCTTCAGCTTCCTGGTTCCGGTACTCGCCGGATACATCGCCTACGGCATGGCGGACCGGCCGGGACTGGTGCCGGGATTCGTGGGCGGCGCCGTAGCGGTCGAGATCGAGGCGGGTTTCCTGGGCGGCCTGGTGGCCGGTCTGGTGGCGGGTGCCGTGGTGATGGCGATCCAGCGGGTGGCCATCCCGTCCGTGCTTCGCGGCATCATGCCCGTGGTCGTCATTCCGCTGATCTCCGCGGCGGTCGTGGGAACGCTGATGTTCGTGCTGATCGGTGCTCCCATCGCTTCCGCGCAGAAGGCCATGACCGACTGGCTCGGCGGTCTCACCGGGACCAACGCCGTCCTGCTGGGGCTGCTGATCGGGCTCATGATGTGCTTCGACCTCGGCGGCCCCGTCAACAAGGTGGCGTACACCTTCGCCACCGGAGGCATCGCCACCGCAGACCCCGGCACCGGCAGCCTGACCGTGATGGCCGCGGCCATGGGTGCCGGGATGGTCCCGCCGCTCGGCATGGCACTCGCGACGGTCGTACGCAGCAGGCTCTTCAGCAAGGCCGAACGCGAGAACGGCAAGGCGGCATGGGTGCTGGGCGGTTCCTTCATCACCGAGGGGGCCATCCCCTTCGCCGCCGCCGACCCGCTGCGCGTCATTCCCTCCGCCATGGCGGGAGGCGCCGTGACCGGTGCTTTGACCATGGCCTTCGGCAGCACGCTCCGGGCGCCGCACGGAGGCGTCTTCGTCGTACCGCTGATCGGCTCTCCGCTGCAGTACCTCGTGGCCATCGCCGCCGGCACGGCGGTCACCACCGCGCTGGTCGTGGTCCTCAAGGGCGCCCGCAACAGGACGGGTCCGGCGGGGGCGCAGCTCCCGGACGCCGCAGGCAGCGGGCCCGCCGGTGCCCGTGACGGCGCCGCCGTCCCGGCAGCGGCCCCCGGCGCCGGGGTGGGTGACGGCGGGTCCGGCAGCGGCGAGTCCGCCGGCGAGGGCAGGACCGGCAGCGGCGGCGGTGTCCACGTGTCCGCCTGAGCGGCTCGGCGTCAGCCGCCCCGCCGCCCGTAGAGGTCGCGGTAGGAGGGGAAGACGCCGCCCGGTCCGTCCACCCCCTCCGCCGCGAGCACCGCCTTCACCACCGCCCTGGTCAGCACATCCGCCCCGGCAGCAAGCAGGTCGTTCAACTGCTCGCCCTCCAGCGGACGTTCGCCGGTCGCGAGGGTGAAGACGGTGTCCCCGTCGTGCATGAGATGCACGGGCCGCAGGGAGCGGGCCAGCCCGTCGTGCGCCGTGCCCGCCAGTTTCTGCGCCTGTGCCCGTGTGAGGGCCGCGTCCGTCGCGATCACGGCGAGTGTGGTGTTGAACGGCGGGCGTAGTACCCCCGCCGACCGGGAGGCCGTCTCCTCCTGCGCCGCCGCAAGCCGCCGCAGCGCTTCCGCATGCACACGGCCCTCGGGAAGCGGGGGAGGAGGTCCGTCCCACTGCTCCCCGTACAGTGCGCCGGTGGCCGGGTCCAGTGCGGAGCCCGCCGCGTTGACCGCCGCGAGCACTCCCACCGTCACCCCCGAGGACAGCAGTGCGCTCGCCGAGCCGATCCCGCCCTTGAGACCGCCCACCACGGCACCGGTACCCGCACCCGCATTGCCCTGGACCACGAGCGCTCCCGGCTCCGTACGCGCGGCCGCCTCGGCGGCTTCCCTTCCCAGCGCCGCGTCCGGACGGGCCCGCCAACGCCCGCCGCGCCCCAGGTCGAAGAGGACGGCCGCGGGAACCACGGGCACCACCTGCGCGGGGTCGGCTCCCACGCGCACCCCGCGGCCCTGCTCCTCCAGCCAGCTCATCACGCCGGCGGCGGAGTCGAGTCCGAAGGCGCTGCCACCGGTGAGCACCACCGAATGGATGCGTTCCACGACGTTCCGGGGGTCCAGGGCGTCCGTCTCCCTCGTGCCGGGAGCGCCGCCGCGCGAGTCGACCCCGGCGACGGCGCCGTCCTCGGGTGCCAGTACCACTGTCGTCCCGGTCAGCCAGCCGTCCCCGGCCCGCTGCGCGTGCCCCACCCGCATGCCCCGTACGTCCGTGAGCGCGTCCTGAATCGTCATGCGGCATGGATACCAGGCCCGCGGGCGCCCCGTACGCTGGAGCCATGAGCACCGGTTCGCACAGGCACGCAGACCCCGCAGCCGCGCTGGACTTCGGTGATCCGCTGAGCATGCGCTCCGCGGACGACACCGACAGCGGCTGGGGCGACGCGGCGGGCGGCTCCACCGCCCGCCCCGCGGGCAGCGGCACCGCCGACGCCGCGGCGGACCTGGCCCGCTTCCTGGACGAGAAACCGCCCCACCACCTGTGACGCAGGCGCGCTACTGCTTCTCGGTGTTCACCCCGTCGCGCTCGCGCTGCCGCACCACGGAGTCCTCCCCGCCTCCGGCGGTCGCCCTCTCGCCGTTCTGCTGGGCGGCGATCAGGTCGCGGATCTCCGCCAGCAGGTCGATCTCGCTCAGCTCCGGCGGCGCTTCGGGCACCGGGTTCTTCGCTGCCTGCCGCTCCTTGTACTTCGACATCGGCAGGATCATCAGGAAGTAGACGACGGCGGCCGTGATCAGGAAGGTCAGGGACGCGCTGATCACCGGCCCCCAGTTGATCGGGATGCCACTCGTCACCTCGCCGGTCGCTTCGTTGATCTCGCACGGCGCCTTGAGGCAGGACCTGTACTTGTCCAGGTCCTTCGTCCCCACCGCGCCCACCAGCGGATTGATCAGTCCCTTGACGACCGAATCCACGATCTTGCTGAAAGCGGTGCCGATGACGACGGCGACGGCCAGCTCGACCACGTTGCCGCGCATCAGGAATTCCCTGAATCCTGCCAGCAGACTCTTCTTCTCGCTCTGGGGAGCAGACTCCACGCTCTTCGACCTGCCTCTTCCTGAATCCGTTCCGGTACCGGTGCACCGTACGGGCCCGGCGCCGGCTCAGCACAGCGTCACCGCCAGCCGGCCGCTGACGGCGGTCCCGGCGAGAGTGGTGGCGGTCCCGCGCGGGACCCTGAGCACGACGAGCGCTCCGTCGGCCGGATCAGTCTCCACGGACTTCGGCACCCGAGCCACCAGGGCACCCTTGGCGATCACCCGGGCCCGGCCCGGATCGTCCGTGCCGGCGATCACGTCGACGCGGTCTCCCGGGCGGAGCAGCGCGACAGTGGCGGCGTCCGCGATGCGCACCGGAGCTGAGACGTCCGGAGCCGGGCGCGACCGGCCGCCGCGCGGCGAGCGCCCGGGTGCCTTCTGTGCGGCGCCTGACGACGCTGCCGCTGTCTCCCGCTCGGGGCCGGGACGTGTCTCGCCGCGGTCACCACGAGGAGCGAAGGCGGCCATCGCGGCCGCCGCGACGGCGAGCCCGGCAGCGGTGAAGTGCCGTCTGCGGTGCAGCAGTCGGCGCATGCGGTGCCTGCCGTGCCCGCCCCCCGCCCGTACGGGGGTGAGCTCGGGCACCACGCACTGTGCGTGGGCTGCCATGCCGTCGCGGCCCGGGTGGCGGGCCTCGCCCTCGTCGCTGCCGGGTTCGTCGTTTCGGGGCACCGCGCTCACCGCCTGCCGTCGGAGTTCAGGACTTCCGGGCACACGTTGCCCGAACTCGACGAAATGCGCTGAGTGCTGTGGATGACGCGGCAATTGTGGAAAAAGCCGTCACTCACCCCTGTCGTGCGGAGCCGTCACCGGCCGGTCGGGGGTGGTGCCGTCCCCGGGGCAGTGCCGTCCCGGAACAGGCCGTCCCGGAACAGGCCGTCCCGGGGGAGCGCGGCACGGGAGAGTGCCGCTCGTGCAGTGCCGTCCCGGGGACGGCGTTCTCCGCGAGCGGTAGGCGGGTCAGGGGAGTTCGATGCCCGGGTCGAGCCCGCCCAGGCCGTGAGCGCAGTCGCAGGTGCGCTCGGCCGGCAGCCTGCCCACGGCGTCGAAGAGCACCTTGCGCAGCCGTCCGACGTTCTCCCCGAAGACCCGCAGCACCTCTTCGTGCGATACCCCCTCGCCCGTCTCGGCTCCGGCGTCCAGGTCGGTGACGAGGGTGAGGGAGGAGTAGCAGAGCCCGAGCTCGCGGGCCAGGGCGGCCTCGGGGTGGCCCGTCATGCCGACCACCGACCAGCCCTGTGCGGCGTGCCATTCGGATTCGGCGCGGGTGGAGAAGCGGGGTCCTTCGACGACGCAGAGCGTGCCGCCGTCCACCGCGTCCCAGCCGTGTGCGTCAGCGGCGTCCAGGGACGCCCTTCTGCCCGCCTCGCAGTAGGGATCGGCGAACGTGAGGTGCACGACGTTGGGGACGGAGCCGTCCGGCAGCGGCTCACCGTCGAAGAACGTCTGCACGCGCGACTTGGTCCGGTCGACCAACTGGTCGGGCACCAGCAGCGTCCCCGGCCCGAACTCGCGGCGCAGCCCGCCCACGGCGCAGGGCCCGAGCACCTGCCGGACCCCGGTGGACCGCAGGGCCCACATGTTGGCGCGGTAGTTGATGCGGTGCGGCGGCAGGTGGTGTTTACGGCCGTGGCGCGGCAGGAAGGCGACGCGCCGCCCGGCCAGTTCGCCGAGGAAGAGGGAGTCGCTCGGCCGGCCGTACGGGGTGTCGACAGTGATCTCTGTCACGTCGTCGAGGAAGGAGTAGAAGCCGGAACCGCCGATGACGCCGATCTCTGCCTGTTCGCTCATGCGGGCCACCCTACGGGCAGCCCGCGAGCGGGCCGGTGCCGGGCCGCACAGTGCCCGGCGCGGGCGTCACGCGGCCGAAGTCCCCGCCTTGCTCGCGCTCTTGGAGGGGCTGTCGCCGGACGAGGAGCCCTGCTTGGAGGAGCCCGAGCTGCCGGAGTCGGAGGAACTCTTCTCCGAAGAGGAGGACGAGGAAGAGGACTCCGAGGAGGACGAGGAGCCCTCTCCGTTGCTCTTGGACGAGGAGTCCGAGGAGCCGGCGGCCGCGCCCGACGACGAGCTGCGGCTGTCGTTGCGGTAGAAACCGGAGCCCTTGAAGACGATGCCGACGGCCGAGAACACCTTCTTCAGGCGGCCCTGGCAGTCGGGGCACTCGGTCAGCGAATCCTCGGTGAACTTCTGCACCACCTCGAGGCCCTCGCCGCACTCGGTGCACTGGTACTGATACGTCGGCACGTTCATCCTCCTGGCACTCTTACTCGGTGAGTGCTAACGACGATCCATAGTGCAGTATTCCCGCGTCTCAGTCCACCGCGACAGGTGGACGGTGACCCACCCCACGCCCCGGCGGACGTCCGCCCGTACGGTCCTCCAGCCACCGCCGGAAGGCGACGAGGGCGGTCAGGGCAAGGCCCGTACCGGCGAGCGGCGCGAAGAACCCGGCGCTCGCGCCGAAGCCGTCCGCCAGCTGCCCCGCCGCCATCGAACCCGCTGCCTGCCCCAGCGCCACGGCCCCCGTGAGCCAGGTGAACGCCTCGGTGCGTACGCCCGCCGGCACGAGCAGTTCCACCAGCGTGAAACTCGTGATCATGGACGGTGCGACGCACAGTCCCGCCAGCACGCCGAGCGTGCCCAGCAGCGTGAGCCAGGGCGCCACTTGAGCCGTCGCGGCCAGCGCCACAGTCGCGACGACGAGCACCGGATAGGCGATCAGCAGCCGGACGTGCGGGGGCCGCCTCCAGCGGACGGCTCCGGCGGCGAGGGCGGCGAGCATGTTGCCCGCGGCGAAGACGCCGTACAGCACGCCGTTGAGTTCCGGCTTCCCCGCGTGCTCCGTGAACGCCGCCACCGAGACTTGCATGCCGCCGAAGACGGTGCCGATTCCCAGCAGCGCGGGGATCAGCACGCGTACGCCCGGAACGCTCAGCGCCGAGTGCCCGCCGCCTCCCTCCTCCGGTCCACGGCTGCGCGCGGCACCCGTTCCGGCGGTGGCGCTCCGCCCCTTGCGCCCCTTCCGTACGCTCCGCCCGCGCGTCGCGGGCTGTGTGCCGCGCTGCGCGGCGAAGAGCAGCCCGCCGCCCAGGATCATCGCGACCTCCGCGATCAGCCCCGCTGCCGGATGCACCCCTGTGCACAGCGCCGTCGCCAGAACCGGTCCGACGACGAAGGTGAACTCGTCGGTGACCGATTCGAAAGCGGCGGCGGTGTTCAGGAGCGACGAGCCCTCCTCCAGGCTCGCGGACCAGCGGGCCCGCACCATCGGACTGATCGGAGGGGTGCTCGCACCGGCCGGCACGGCGGCCGCGACCAGCGCCCACAGCGGTGCCTCCCGCAGCGCGAGCACGATCAGCAGTGAGACCGAGAGGGCGTGCAGGAAGACACCGGGAACGAGGACGGTGCCCTGGCCGAAGCGGTCGGTGAGCTTGCCGCTCTGCGGTGCGAGGAGCGCCATGGCGACGCCCGAGGTGGCCGTGACGAGCCCGCCGGCGCCGTACGAGCCGGTCGTGTGCTCGACGAGCAGCACGGTGCCTATGCCGAGCATCGCTATGGGCTGCCGTGCCAGGAAGCCGGGGATCAGGAATCGCCAGGCGCCGGGTGTGCGCAGCAGTTCGCCGTAGCCGGGACGGCGTTCGCCGGTCGCGGTGGCCGGAGTTGCCACGGCCGGGCCTCTCTGCCGCCTGGTAGCGCTCCGTTCGCGCCGAGGGCTGTCCTCTCGCGCGGGATCTCCCTCTCGCGCCAGCCCTGCGTCAGGCAGGATCGGTGAAACAAGACTTTCCGACAGGAAGGATAACGGCCCGGACGGCGTTCCGGCTCCGGGCGGAGAGGGCCCGGTACGGGGTGCCGCGGAGGTGCGGCGCGGTCACGGGAGGCGGCGGGGTGAGACCCGACGACGTCCTCGGCCCGGCCGGGTTCGGCCGCGTTCCGGGGCTGTGCCGCTCCGGCCGGATCTCCCGTCCGGTGCCGCTGGGACCGCTGTCCGTCCGGACCGATCTCCCGTGCGGTGCCGCTGGGACGGATCTCCGTCCGGCCCGCCGTGCCCGCTCGGACGGAGACCGGTCCCCCTGCCGCGGACCGGTCTCCGTCCGCACCGTCGGCCGCTCAGACCCCCGGTGACTGCTTCAGCCAGCCGGCCAGCTTGCCGCCGCGTCCGACGTCCAGCAGCCGCTGCTCGGCCGCGTCCCTCACCTGGTCGGTGGTCACGACGAGCAGCTCGTCGCCGTGCCGCAGCACGGTCGTCGGCTGGGGGACGAAGCTCCTGCCCTCCCGTACGACCAGGGTGACCTCCGCGCCGGGCGGCATGCGCAGTTCGGTGACCTCGACGCCGTGCATACGGGAACGCTGCGGGATGGCCACCGACAGCAGGTGACCGCGGAGCCGTTCCAGCGGGGCGGACTCGATGTCGAGGTCGACGGGTTCCTCGCCGTCGCTCAGGCGCAGCTTGCGCGCGAGCCAGGGCAGCGTCGGCCCCTGCACCGCGGTGAAGATGATCACGAGCAGGAAGACGATGTTGAAGATGCGTTCGCTGCCCTCGACGTCGGCGACTCTCGGGATGGTCGCCATCACGATCGGCACCGCGCCGCGCAACCCCGCCCAGGACAGCAGCGCCTGGTCCTTCCAGCGCTGGTCGAAGGGCAGCATGCAGCAGACCACCGACAGCGGCCGCGCCACCATGGTGAGCACCAGTCCGATGGCGATCGCGGGCCAGAGGTCCGTGAGCAGATCGTGCGGGGAGACCAGCAGGCCCAGCAGCACGAAGAGGCCGATCTGGGCGATCCAGGCCAGCCCGTCGGCGAAGCCGCGTACGGCGGGACGGTGCGGCAGCCGTGCGTTGCCCAGGAACAGGGCGGTGACGTAGACGGCGAGGAATCCCGATCCGTGCACCATCGCGCTGCTGGCGTAGGCCAGCACGCACAGCGCCGTCACGGCGATCGGGTAGAGGCCGGAGGCGGGCAGCGCCACCCTTCCCAGCCCCAGTGCGCCCAGTTTGCCCACCCCGAGGCCGACGACCAGCCCGATGGCCAGCTCCAGCATGAGCTCCCCGACGAGTACGTACCAGTCGCCGACGGCGATGTGGAGCGTGGAGAGGGTGACCACGAGGATGACGACGGGTGCGTCGTTGAAGCCCGACTCCGCCTCCAGCACTCCGGTCAGCCGTTTCGGCAGCGGCACCTTCCGCAGCACGGAGAAGACGGCGGCGGCGTCGGTCGAGGAGACGACGGCGCCCATCAGCAGCGACGTCTGCCAGTTGAGTCCGACGAGATAGTGGGCCGCGCATGCCGTGACCGCCACGCTCACGCCCACGCCCACGGTCGAGAGCACCGCGGCGGCGGGCACCGAGGGGCGGATCTCGTGCCACTTGGTGCTCAGGCCGCCCTCGGTCAGGATCACCACCAGAGCGGCGTAGCCCAGGGTCTGTGTCAGTTCGGTGTTGCTGAACTGCACGCCGAGGCCGTCCTGTCCGAGGGCGATGCCGATGCCGAGATAGATCAGCAGGCTGGGCAGTCCGCTGCGGGAGGAGAGCTTGACGGCGGCGACCGCGAAGAGCAGGACGAGGGTGCTGAGGAGCAGGAGCTGGTTGAGGCGGTCGACAGTCAGGGGCGGATTCCTTCCTCGGTGGGGCGAAGTCCCTTTCAGGTGCGCGAGTTCGTTCGCGTGGCTAACAATTTACCATTGCTTGAATGTCCGGCCCGGTTCGCCCGTGACTCCCTGTGTAGCGCCGCGCATGCTCCGCCTATGGTGGCTCCCAGCGTGGATTCGCTCCCGCTCCGTACGCCCCCGGTCCACCCTGCCCTCGAAGGACAGCGATGCCCGCCAAGAAGACCTCGCGACGCGCCCGTCTGATCGTGATCGCAGTCGTGTTGCTGCTCGTGGCCGGTATCGGGGGCGGCACGTTCTGGACGATCAGCAGCGTGCGCGACTCGTTCCCGCAGACGACCGGTTCGCTGAAGCTCAATGGACTGAGCGACCCCGTGACCGTCCAGCGTGACCGGCAGGGCATTCCGCAGATCTACGCGGACAGTTCGAAGGACCTCTTCACCGCCCAGGGGTACGTGCAGGCCCAGGACCGCTTCTGGGAGATGGACGTACGGCGGCACATGACGTCCGGACGGCTCTCGGAGATGTTCGGTGAGAGCCAGGTGAAGACCGACGCGTTCCTGCGTACGCTCGGCTGGCGCGACGTCGCCGAGCGCGAGTACGCGAGCCTCTCGCAGGAGGCCCGGGCCAACCTCAAGGCGTACTCCGCGGGTGTCAACGCCTATCTCAAGGACCACAAGGGCTCCGCCGCCTCCGTCGAGTACGCGGCTCTCGAACTCTCCCAGGAGTACACGCCGCACAAGTGGAGCCCCGTCGACTCCGTGGCCTGGCTCAAGGCCATGGCCTGGGACCTGCGCGCCAACATGTCGTCCGAGATCGACCGCGCGCTGATGTCCAGCCGTCTCACGGAGGCGCAGATCGAGGAGTTGTACCCCGACTACCCCGCCGACCGGCACGAACCCATCGTCGACGGTGCGATAGACCCCGGCAGCAAGAACTTCACGCCCGGCGGGAGCTCCGGCAGCGCGGGGAGCAGCGGCGGAGCGCAGGCACAGCAGGCCGTACGGGACGCGGACGCGCAACTCGGTTCCGTCGCCACACAGCTCGACAAGATCCCCTCCCTGCTCGGTCCGAGCAACAGCGGCATCGGCTCCAACTCGTGGGTGGTCTCCGGGAAGTACACGACGACCGGCAAGCCGCTGCTCGCCAACGATCCGCATCTCTCGCCCCAACTGCCGTCGATCTGGTACCAGATGGGGCTGCACTGCCGCACGGTCAGCAAGTCCTGCCCCTACGACGTCTCCGGGTTCACCTTCTCCGGGCTGCCCGGTGTGGTCATCGGACACAACCGGGACATCTCCTGGGGCATGACCAATCTCGGGGCCGACGTGACCGACCTGTACCTGGAGAAACTGCGGGACGGCGGCTACGTCTACGACGGCAAGCGGCGCTCGTACAAGACCCGCCAGGAGACGATCAAGGTCGCGGGCGGCCCCAGCCGTGAGATCACCGTGCGGGAGACCGGCAACGGCCCCGTCATCTCCGACCGCGACAGCGAACTGCGCGAGGTCGGCGACGAGGCACCCGTGGGCAACGCGGCACCCGACCGCGGCGACGGCTACGCCGTCTCCCTGCGCTGGACGGCACTGTCCCCCGGCAAGTCCATGGACGCGGTCTTCAAGCTCAACCGTGCCTCCGACTTCAAGGAGTTCCGCGCCGCCGCCCGCGACTTCGCGGTGCCCTCGCAGAACCTGATCTACGCCGACACCAAGGGCAACATCGGCTACCAGGCGCCCGGACGCATCCCCGTGCGGGGCGCCGGCGACGGACGCTACCCGGCGCCCGGCTGGGAGCCGCGCTACCGCTGGAAGGGCTATGTGCCGCAGAGAGCGCTGCCCTGGGAGTACAACCCCGAACGCGGATACATAGTGACCGCCAACCAGGCCGTCATCGACGAGGAGAAGTACCCGTACCTGCTGACCAAGGACTGGGGCTACGGCACCCGCAGCCAGCGGATCAACGACCTGATCAGGTCGAAGATCAAGGACGGCGGCAAGATCTCCATGGGCGACATGCAGACCATGCAGATGGACAACAGCAGTGAGATCGCCAAGCTGCTCGTCCCGTACCTGCTGAAGACGAACGTCGAGGACAGCTACGTCCGCGAGGCGCAGCAACTGCTGGAGGGCTGGGACTACACCCAGGACGCCGACTCCGCCCCCGCCGCGTACTTCAACGCCGTGTGGCGCAACATGCTGCTGCTCGCCTTCGGCAACAAGCTGCCCAAGGAGCTGCGCGTGAAGGGCGACTGCCTCAACGTGCGCCCCTCGGACGACTCCGGCCCGGTGGACGACCTGAACGGCAACACCCGGCTGGTGCGCGAGTGCGGCGTCCGGGACGCGGCCTCCGCGCAGCCGGACGGCGGTGACCGCTGGTACGAGGTCGTGCGCAACCTCATCAAGGACACCGACAGCGACTGGTGGAAGACCCCCGACAACGGGCGCAGGGGCGGCGACCGCGACCGCGACGAACTGCTCGCGCACGCGATGAAGAACGCACGCTGGGAGCTGACGTCCAAGCTCGGCAAGGACATAGACACCTGGAGCTGGGGCCGTCTGCACCAGCTGATGCTGAAGAACCAGACCATCGGCACGGACGGGCCCGGCTTCATGCAGTTCCTGCTCAACCGCGGCCCCTGGGACCTCGGCGGCGGCAAGGACGCGGTCAACGCCACCGGCTGGAACGCGGCCGGCGGCTACGAGGTGGTCTGGGTGCCGTCGATGCGCATGGTCGTCAGCCTCGACAACTTCGACAAGTCCCGCTGGATCAACCTCACCGGTGCGTCCGGACACGCCTACAACCCGAACTACGTGGACCAGATGGACAAGTGGTCGGAAGGCGCGACGCTGCCCTGGGCGTTCAGCCAGCAGGCGGTCGAGAAGGCCACCGAGGACAAGATGGCTCTCACTCCGTAGGGCGCGGTCCGCGGGCCGCCGTCCGGGCGCGCGAGCCCGCCGCCCCGGCGTGCGCCGGCCGCGGTCGGGCCGCCGTCCGGGCCGTGCGGTCGGACGGGCGCTCGTGGCGTGCCGCGTTCAGTGCCGGGGCGGCGGTGCGGCGAAGCGGTGGATGCCGGAGGGGGTCACCGCGGCAGCGACGGGAAGGTCGTGCGGCTCCGCCGGTACGCTGCCGACCAGTTCGGCGTCGTAGAGCAGCACCGCGAGCGCCGGACGGGCGCCCGCCGCCACGATGCGCGCCAGCACGCGGTCGTACGAGCCGCCGCCGCGCCCCAGCCGCACGCCCTCCCCGTCCACGGCCAGCCCGGGCAGCAGCACGGCGTCCGCACGGGTCACCGCCTCCCGGCCCAGGCGCTCTCCTTCCGGCTCCAGCAGGCCGCGCCCGGCGCGTACGAGATGGTCCGGGCCCTCGTAGGCGGCCCAGTCCAGGTCGTTGTCCGCGAGCAGCACGGGCAGCAGCACGCGTACGCCCTGAGCGCGCAGCGCTTCGAGCAGCGGCAGCGTCCCGGGCTCCCGTCCCACCGACACGTACGCCGCCACCGAACGGGCCTCCGCCAGCTCCGGAAGCTCCAGGGCCCGCTCGGCGAGCACGGTGGCGGTCTCCTCCGCGTACCGTGCCGTCAACCGGGCCCTAACCGCGAGGATGCTCTCCCGCAACGCGCGCTTACTACCGTCGATTTCGCTCACCGCTCCGCCCCGTGTCGCGTCCTGTCCTGCCGGCCTGCTCATTTCGCTACATATCAGAGCGAATCCATGTCTTCGGCGCAAAGCCACCGGTTATCGTGCGGGACATGACTGAATCCCGAGCACAGATCAGCAAGGCTGTCATCCCGGCGGCGGGCCTGGGCACCCGCTTCCTGCCGGCGACCAAGGCCACACCCAAGGAGATGCTGCCGGTCGTCGACAAGCCGGCGATCCAGTATGTGGTCGAGGAAGCCGTCACGGCCGGTCTGTCGGACGTTCTCATGGTCACCGGCCGCAACAAGCGTCCGCTTGAGGACCACTTCGACCGCAACTACGAACTGGAGCAGGTTCTCCGCGACAAGGGCGACGAGGCCAAGCTCAGCAGGGTCGAGGAGTCCAGCGGCCTGGCGACCATGCACTACGTACGCCAGGGCGACCCGCGCGGCCTGGGCCACGCCGTACTGTGCGCCTCCCCGCACGTGGGCGACCAGCCCTTCGCCGTACTCCTCGGCGACGACCTGATCGATCCGCGCGACCCGCTGCTCGCACAGATGACGCGGGTACGCGAAGAGCACGGCGGCAGCGTCATCGCGCTCATGGAGGTCGACCCCGAGACCATCCACCTCTACGGCTGCGCGGCCGCACACCCCACCGGCACGGACGACGTGGTGCGTGTCTCCGACCTGGTGGAGAAGCCCTCTTCCGCCGAGGCGCCCTCCAACCTCGCCATCATCGGGCGCTACGTCCTCGACCCGGCCGTCTTCGAGGTGCTGCGCAAGACCGAACCCGGCCGGGGCGGCGAGATCCAGCTGACCGACGCACTCCAGGCGCTGGCCGCCGAACCCTCGCTCGGCGGGCCCGTGCACGGCGTCGTCTTCCGCGGCCGCCGCTACGACACCGGTGACCGCGGCGACTACCTGCGCGCCATTGTCAGACTGGCATGCGAACGTGAGGACCTGGGCCCGGACTTCCGGGACTGGCTGCGCAGTTTCGTCACCGAGGAGATGTGAGGCGTTGAGCGAGACCTGGTCGGTCGAGGAGCATCTGGACGACATCCTCGGCAGCGTGCGTCCCCTGGAGCCGATCGAGCTCCAACTGCTCGACGCACAGGGGTGCGTGCTCGTCGAGGACGTCACGGTGCCGGCCTCCCTGCCGCCCTTCGACAACAGCTCGATGGACGGATACGCCGTGCGCACCGCCGACGTCGACGGCGCGTCCGAGGAGTTCCCGGCCGTGCTCACGGTCATAGGGGACGTCGCGGCGGGCAGCGGCGCCCTCCCCGTGGTCGAGCCCGGCCAGGCGGCCCGCATCATGACCGGCGCGGCGCTGCCGCCCGGCGCCGGGGCGGTCGTCCCCGTCGAGTGGACGGACGGCGGCCTGGGCGGCGGCCCGGTCGACTCGATGAACGCCCGCAGCAGCGACCCGCGCGGTGCGGCCGGCGAGGTCCGCGTCCACCGTCCCGTCACGGACGGGCAGCACATCCGCCCGCGCGGCAGCGACGTACGGGCCGGAGCGGTGGCGCTCAGCGCCGGAACGGTCCTCGGCCCGCCCCAGGTGGGGCTGCTGGCGGCCATCGGCCGCGGCACCGTGAGGGTGCGCCCGCGCCCGCGAGTGGTCGTCCTCTCCACCGGCAGTGAACTCGTGCAGCCCGGCGAGCAGTTGGGCTCCGGCCAGATCCACGACTCGAACAGCTTCATGCTGACCTCCGCCGCCCGCGAGGCCGGAGCTCTCTCCTACCGCGTCGGTGCCGTCACCGACGACGCCGACACCCTGCGCGCGACGATCGAGGACCAGCTCATCCGCGCCGACATCATCGTCACCAGCGGCGGAGTCAGCGTCGGCGCGTACGACGTGGTCAAGGAGGTGCTCTCCCAGATCGACGGCGGAAGCGGCCACGTGGAGTTCCGTCGGCTGGCCATGCAGCCCGGCAAGCCGCAGGGTTTCGGCCTGATCGGGCCCGAGCGCACGCCCGTCCTCGCCCTCCCGGGCAATCCGGTGAGCGCGTACGTCTCCTTCGAGCTCTTCGTACGCCCCGCGGTGCGGGCCCTGATGGGGCGCGCGTCGGTACGCCGCGAGACGGCTCGCGCCCGCCTGGAGACGGACGAGACGCTGACGTCGCCGGGAGGCAAGCGGCAGTTCCTGCGCGGCAGTTACCTCCCTCCGGCGGCGGGGGAGGCGCACGGTCCGGTGCGGCCGGTCGGCGGTGCGGGATCGCACCTGATCGCGGCGCTCGCACAGGCGAACGCACTGATCGACGTCCCGGAGAAGTCGACCCGGCTCACCCCGGGCGAGGAAGTGACCGTGGTTCTGCTGGACTAGTGCTGTGGACGGGCCCCGCCGGCCCGTCCTCGCCCGTCGTCCGTCGACGTCCCCGACCGGACCGGCGCGGACGTGCCGGTGGCCGCGGCGGCCGTGGCATGAGCGGGTGACGGTTCGCTGACGGGCGTCACGGGCCGGCGCCGGCACGCTTCCGGCCCGGTACCGTATCCGGTCACAGGGACGGGACCGGGAGAACCATGAGCAGCGCCGAGCAACAGCACCTCACCCACATCGACGAGGGCGGGGCGGCCCGCATGGTCGACGTCTCCGCCAAGGACGTCACCACGCGTACCGCACGTGCGGCAGGCCGGGTGCTGGTCGCGCCCCGTGTCGTCGAGCTGCTGCGGGGCGAGGGGGTTCCCAAGGGGGACGCCCTGGCCACGGCCCGTATCGCGGGCATCATGGGTGCCAAGCGCACACCGGACCTCATCCCCCTGTGCCATCCGCTCGCGGTCTCCGGCGTCGGGGTGGATCTGTCGGTCTCCGACGAGGCCGTGGAGATCACCGCGCAGGTGAGGACGACGGACCGGACGGGCGTCGAGATGGAGGCCCTGACGGCGGTGACGGTCGCGGCCCTCACCGTGATCGACATGGTGAAGGCCGTCGACAAGTCCGCCGTCATCGCCGACGTACGCGTGGAGGAGAAGACGGGTGGCCGGTCGGGGAACTGGGTTCGTCCCGGACAGAGTTCACCGGTTCCGGCGTCCGAGGACGAGTACCCCAACCAGGAGGGAACCGGCGTATGAGCCCCGTTCAGCAGCCGTATCGCGCGCTCGCCGTCACGGCGTCCAACCGGGCCGCCGACGGCGTCTACGAGGACACGTGCGGTCCGATCATCATCGAAGGTCTGGCGGCCATGGGCTTCGAGACCGAGGGCCCGAGCGTCGTCCCGGACGGTGAGCCGGTCGCCGAGGTGCTCGACGCCGCCGTCGCCGCGGGCTACGACGTCGTCCTCACCACGGGCGGCACCGGCATCTCACCCACGGACGCCACCCCGGAGATGACGCGCCGCGTGCTCGACTACGAGATCCCCGGCATCGCCGAGGCGATCCGTGCCGAGGGCTCGGGCAAGGTCCCGACAGCGGCTCTCTCCCGCGGCATCGCGGGCGTCGCGGGGGGCCGCACACTGATCGTCAACCTCCCCGGCTCCTCCGGCGGGGTGCGCGACGGGCTCGCCGTCCTCGGACGGATGCTGGAACACGCCGTGGACCAGATCCACGGCGGTGACCACCCCAGAGGGAACCCCAACTGAACGCGTCCTGGCCGATCGTGCTGACGGACGGCGAGACCGCCCTCCGTCCCATAAGGCTGCGCGACCACCGTGCCTGGCGCGAGGTGAACCAGCGCAACCGCGATTGGCTGCGCCCCTGGGAGGCGACCGTCCCGCCGGCTCCGCCGGGGCTCACCCCGCCGCGCCGCCCTTCCTACCGGCAGATGGTCCGCCACCTGCGCGCGGAGGCGCAGGCGGGCCGGATGCTGCCGTTCGTGGTGGAGCATCAGGGGCGCCTGGCGGGCCAGTTGACGGTCGCGGGGATCACCTGGGGGTCGATGTGCTCGGGGCACATCGGCTACTGGGTCGACCGCGCGGTGGCGGGCCGAGGCGTGATGCCGACGGCGGTCGCGCTGGCCACCGACCACTGCTTCCGCGCGGTCGGACTGCACCGCATCGAGATCTGCATCCGCCCCGAGAACACTCCGAGCCGCCGGGTCGTGGAGAAACTGGGTTTCCGCGAGGAGGGCGTACGGCCCCGCTATCTGCATATCGACGGGGCCTGGCGCGACCATCTGGTTTTCGCGCTGACCGCCGAGGAAGTTCCCGAAGGGCTGCTCGCACGCTGGCACCGCAGGGCTCAGGACACCACCAAGAAATAAGATAAGTGTTCGAAATTTGAATGATGCCCGCTGAACAGACCCCGCGCGCTTCGGAATTGAGCGCAAGTCACGAAGAGCGCCGCGATCGGAAAAGAACCTCGAGAGATCAGGCAGATCGTGCGACACACCTCGTATTTGGCAGATGGGTGCGGCTAAACCCCTCTACCGTGTGAGGGTGAACAGCAGTGGCCTCATCTACGCAGTCATCGTCGGGGCCTGGGCCGCCTACTTGGTGCCGATGTGGCTCCGCAGGCAGGACGAGCTGAACGAGTCCCGTCCGACGGAACGCTTCAGCACCGCCATCCGGCTGCTGTCGGGCAAGGCGGCGATGGAACGGCGGTACGCGAAGGGGAGCGACGGGGGCGACGACGAAGCCCCGGAGGGTCAGGGCATTCCCGACGGCTTGGACTCCGGCTCCCGCACCGGGCATGACGACGCGCACCCAGACGCCCCGGACCCCGCGGACGAGTCGGTCGACGTCCGGGCCTTCGCCGACCCCAAGACCATGGTCGGAGCGGCCGGCGCCGAGGCCCCGACCGAAATAGTGGCCAGACCCGCGCAGCGTCACGCGGACCACCAGGGCGCCGACGCCCGGGGTGAAGCCGCCCGGGGCGGAGAGGGGCGGGGCGAAGGCGCCGGGGAGGAGGCCCGGCAGCACGAGGCCGAGGCACAGCACGGCACCGCCGAGCGCAACAGGGTCCGGCAGAGCAGCAAGCGCGCCCGGGTGCTCGCCCGGCGCCGCCGAACCACCATGGCGCTCTTCCTCGCCTTCACGGCCGGCACCATCGTCGCCGCCGTCGGCGGACTCGCCTACCTCTGGGTGCCCGCCGTGCCGGGACTGCTGCTGAGCGCGTACATCGTCCACCTGCGGGTGCAGGAGCGCAGGCGCTTCGCCGCCGCCGTGGGCAAGGGGCGGGGTGAGGCTCCCGCCCGGGGCCCGAGGGAACAGCGGACGTCCCCGGCCCCCGGCCCCGGTGCGGAGACGCGGGCCGTCCCCGGTGCTGCCGGGGAGGGGCCCGACGCAGACCCCGCCACCCCCGAGGCGGCCACCGGGGGCGGAACACATGGGACGGCAGGTTCCGCGAAGCCCGCCGGGGGGCGCGCCGGGGAGCGCGGCGCGGTCGACCGCCGAGCCCTCGTCGAGCAGACCGACCACGCAGAGTGGGTCGACCAGCAGCGCGACGGCGAGCGCGAGCAGTCCGAGGGCTGGGATCCGGTACCGGTGCCGCTGCCGACGTACGTCAGCGCGCCCGTCGCGCCGCGCACGACGCGTGAAGTCGACCTGGAGGCCCCGGGCACGTGGAGTTCGGCCCGCTCCGGCCTGGCGGGCGGCGAACCGGCCGCGCCGGAAGCGCAGGAGCCGGACGAGGAGCCCGCGCCGGGCTCCCGCCGGGGGCGGGGTCCGGGCCGCACACCGCTCTTCGACCAGTACGAGGACAAGGACCGCCCGCGCGCGGCCAACGAGTGACCGGTGGCTCCCCGGCCCGCCGATCGCGGTCCGGTGGAGCCCGGTGACCAGCACCGGAACGGATTACCGCCCAGCACTACGGGGATGCTAAGGTTTCACCCGTCGCAAGGGCCTGTGGCGCAGTCCGGTAGCGCATCTCGTTCGCAACGAGAGGGTCAGGGGTTCAAATCCCCTCAGGTCCACAGCAACAGCGGGGCCGTTCTTGAACCAACTCAAGAACGGTTGACGAGATCCCGTCCGATCATGCAGATCGGACGGGATCTTCGCGTTTGTGGGGTTCGCTCGGGACGTGTCCGAGGTGGCTCGTGGAGTCGGTCAGAGCACGCCTCGGGTGAAGGCGTGGCAGGTGCGGTAGTTGGACTGCGCGGATCTGCTCAGCGGCGCGCGAGCAGCACGCCGAGCGTGCCCGCGGCCGACGTGAGCGTGGGGTGGGCCTCGACGGTGAAGCCGGCCTCGTCGAGCCAGGCAGCGACTTGGCTGGGCCGTCGACGACGGACGTAGGACTCCGGCCAGTTCCCGTCCATCTCCTGCGGCTCGGGCGGTGCGGCCTCGCCGACGTGAAAGCCCAGCAGCAGCAGACCGCCGGGCCGCAGCACCCGACGGAAGCCGGCAAGGACCGTGCCGATGGCTTCATCGGGGACGTGAATGATCGAGTACCAGGCGATCAGGGCGGACAGCGAGCCGTCCGCAAGGTCGAGTCGGGTCATCGACCCCACCTCGAACCGCAGGCCGGGATGTTCTCGCCGCGCCACTTCGATCATCCGGGGCGACAGGTCGACACCGAAGGCGTCGACGCCGAGGTTCCTCAGGTGGGCGGTGATCCTCCCAGGCCCGCACCCCACGTCCGCCACGGGTCCGCCGCCCTGCGCCCGCACCTGCTCGGCGAACAGCGCCATGACGTCCCGCTCGGCCGGCAGCCTCTCCAGGAGGTTTCGCACCTCGTCCGCGTATCTGGTGGCGTCGGCATCGTAGGACGCCCGGGTGTCCGCCAACCACCCCGCGGCTTCTGGGCCTTCCCCTCCGGTGCTCACACCCGCAGGCTAGCCCAGTGGCCGGTCTCCCGAGAGCGTCCGTAATTGTGGCCCGGTTGCGGGTACGACGCCTGAGCGGGAGCGCAGACGCAACTCGCCGTCGAGGGTACGCTGTCGCGTCAGAAATGGCGTGCTCACGACAACTATCATCGGAGAGGCCCTCATGAAGAAGCGAACCGGCATCCTGCTGGGCATGATCCTCGTGGCGGGGGCGAGCGCACCGGTCGCGTCGGCCGCGGAACCGCAGGCGGCGAACTTCCAACTCCCCTTCACCTGCGGGGACTCCTGGAGACTCGACACCTGGGGCCACAACCCCGCGCTGGACATGGTCCACGAGCCCGACCAGCACGGGACCGAGGGCGCGCTGCTGATCGCCTCGGAGGCAGGCACCGTCAACATGTCCTTCTGGCACGACAACGCGGGCAACGTGGTCCAGATCAACCACGGTGACGGCCACTTCACCACGTACATCCACATGCAGTCGCGGTCCGTGAACGTGGGCGACACAGTCGCTCAGGGCCAGGAGATCGGCTTCGTCGGACGGACAGGCGCGGGAGCCAACGACCACCCCCACCTGCACTTCGAGCTCGGCTTCGACGCCAACGGCGACGGGGAGGCCTCCTGGGGCCAAGCGGACTCCGAGCGGGTCAACGCCTCCTTCGACGGAGTCGAGTACGCCGGAGCCAGCCAGACCTGGCGGAACGTCGTGAGCAACAACTGCTGACAGGAACCCCGCACCTCTGACGGACGGACGGACGGACGGCCCTCGGCCCCTCGGCCCGCTGCGGCCCGGAGCCCCAAGAGGCCACCGGTCGCACGGCCGTCGGGCCGTCCGCGCTCCCTTGGGCGGCGAGAACGGTTCCACGACAGTCGAGCCGGGCCCCGACCACTGGCCGAGGACGTCCTCGGCCAGTGGTCCGGCGGCGAATCGGCCCGCACCGGGCCGCACCGGGTCGCCCGCCGACCGCGTCCCGTCCGCACAAAGGGGGTTGGACCCGCTGTCCTTCCGCGGGGAGCGCCCGCCGCCTAAGCTTGAGCACAACTGCCTTGAGGAGCTGAGATGGTCGGTCACCGAAGCGCGCGTTGACATCACCCGGTCACATTCGGCCCGTCATCGCGTGCTGCCCCTGATGTGCGGCACAGCGAGCCTTCCCCGCCCGAGACCTGCCGGTGCACTGCCATACGCGCCGGTGGCGGGCGTCCTCGACGACTCAAGGAATGCCTGTGCCGTCCGTTTGCCCGCTCACGCCTGCGTGCTGTCCCCTCCTGTCCCGCGATCTCGGCTCCGGTCCTGGCACGGCCGCCCGTACAGCACCATCTGCTGAGCCCTTCGGGTCTGCTGTCATGTGCGCGCCCAGTGCCGGAAGCCTGCGGGCGCGAGGCCGGCGATGAGGGCCGCCGGTCCCCGCCGTCCAGCCCTGCCGAGCCTGTGGCGCGACGGTGACTTCCGCAAGCTCTGGATGGGACAGACAGCCTCCCAGCTCGGGGCGCACGCCAGTCAGACGACTCTGCCGCTCATCGCCGTGCTGGCACTCGACTCCGGCTCCGGCCAACTCGGCGTACTGCGCGCGGCGGAACAGGCGCCGATTCTCCTGATCTCGCTCTTCGTCGGTGCCTGGGTCGACCGCAGGCGGTCCCGCAGTGTGATGGTGCTGGCAGACTTCGGCCGAGCTCTGGCACTGCTGGCGGTCCCCGTCGCGTACATGTTCGGAATGCTCGGTATCCCGGCGCTGATCGTCGTCGCATTCCTCGTCGGCGTACTCACCGTGTTCTTCGACGTCGCCTACCAGGCGTCTCTCGTCAGACTGGTGAAGCGCGACCAACTCGTGCAGGGCAACAGCGCGCTCGAGGGCAGCAGGTCCGCAGCGCAGATCGGTGGCCCCGCACTCGGCGGCGCGATGGTGTCGCTGCTTTCAGCGCCGATCGCCGGCGTGGTGAGCGCGTTCTTCTTCGCGCTTTCCTTCCTGTCGATCCGACGCATCCACCGTGGACGCGAACCGGTACCAGGGCAGGCCGAACCACATGAACGGATCCGGCGGCAGATCCGCGAAGGTCTCCAACTCGTCGCCTGCGACACCTCTTTACGGGCTGTGGGTATCTGCTCCGCGATCTTTCAGTTCTTCTTCGCGGCCCTGATGACCGTCTACCTGCTCTTCATGCCACGCACGCTGGACCTGTCCGGCGCCGCCGTCGGACTGGCGCTGGCGGCAATGGGCCCGGGTGCGCTGGCCGGTTCGCTGCTGTCCGCGAAACTGCCGATGAGGTTCGGCCACGGCGTCGTGCTGGTGTCGTCAGCGGCACTCGCCGACGGCGTGATGCTGGGCGTACCTGCCCTGCACGGCTCCTCAGCTGTCACGATCCCGTTGCTCGTGGCGATCAACTTCCTGTTCGGCGTCTTCAGCCAGATGGTCAACGTCACCGTCATGGCCGTCCGGCAGGCCATCACGCCCGTACAGATGCAGGGCAGAGTCGTTGCGACGATCAATTTCGTCGGCATGGGGCTGACCCCGCTCGGTTCGCTGGCGGGCGGGTACCTCGCCGGTCAGTGGGGGTTGCGCACCAGTCTGCTGGTGACCGCCGCGGGGCTGTCCCTGTCGCCGTTGTTCATGGCCCTGTCCCCACTCGCCCGTCTGGGGAAGACCCTTCCAGCAGCACACCCAGCCGTGGCCACGCGTCACGCCGGCCGGGACCGGTGACCCGGGAATTGGGAGGAGATCCGCGAGGCTATGCGGAACACTCGGGCTGACCGATCAGTTCTGCCAGGCGCGCCGGTCTTCACCGGTGCCGATACCCACGTCCTCGCCGACGGCTCCCGGCCGCCAGGCGACTGTGACCAGGAACCCAACGAGGTGCTGCAATGTCCGCTGCGATCCGAGAACGACCGGCCGTGCGCGCGGGCCGTACACCGACGGTGGTGCGACTGCTCGTACTGGCCACGTTCGTGGTGATCCTCAACGAGACCATCATGATCAACGCCATGCCGCGGTTGATGGAATCGTTCCGCATCACCGAGCAGTCGGCGCAGTGGGTGACCACAGCCTTCATGCTCACCATGGCGGCCGTGATTCCGATCACCGGCTGGTTCCTGCAGCGGGTCACCACCCGCCAGGCCTACGGGATAGCCATGGGCGTGTTCATCGCGGGTACCGCCCTGTCAGCCGTCGCGCCGTCCTTCGAGGTGCTGCTGGCGGGACGGATCGTGCAGGCCGCCGGCACAGCCGTGATGATGCCCCTGCTGATGACCTCGTTGATGATCGTGGTGCCCGAGCACGACCGCGGCCGGGTGATGGGCAACGTCACCCTGGCGATCTCGGTGGCGCCCGCGCTCGGACCGGCCGTGTCGGGGGTGATTCTGCAAGTCGGTTCCTGGCGGCTGCTGTTCCTGGTCGTCCTGCCGATCGCGGTTCTGGTGACCCTGTTCGGGCTGCGCAAGGTGAAGAACATCAGCGACCCGCAGGTGAGTTCCATCGACTGGCTCAGCGTGGGCGTGGCGGCGCTCGGCTTCGGCGGTCTGGTGTACGGCCTGAGCCTCCTCGGCGACAGGGACGGCAGGGTCGGGCTCGGCGCGGGCATCGTCATCGCCGGGGTCGCGACAATCGCGGTATTCGTGATCCGCCAGCTCAAGCTGCAACGCACAGGTGAGCCTCTGATGGACATGCGCATCCTCGGGCACCGCACCTACAGCCTGTCCTTGATCCTCATGTCCATCGGGTTCCTGGCGATGCTCGGCTCGATGATCCTGCTGCCGCTGTACCTGCAGAACCTGCGCGGGCTCAGCCCGTTGGAGACCGGCCTGCTGGTCATGCCGGGCGGCCTGGCCATGGGCCTGCTGGGACCGACCGTCGGAAAGGTCTTCGACCGGTTCGGCAGCCGGCCACTGGTGCTGCCCGGCACGATCGCCACGTTCCTCGCCCTCGGCGGGTTCACCCAGGTTTCGACGACGATGCCGTACTGGCAGGTACTGGGCCTGCACGCGCTGCTGATGGTCAGCCTGGCGGCGACTTTCACCCCGGTCTTCACGCTCGGCCTGGGCGGACTTCCCCCGCACCTGTACTCGCACGGCAGCTCGATGCTCGGGACGCTGCAGCAAGTCGCCGCGGCGTTCGGGACCGCGCTCGTGGTGACCGTGATGTCCGCGCGCACCAGCCACTTGGTCGCCGACGGTGTCGCCGCCGTGCCCGCACAGGTGAGCGGGATGAAGCTGGCCTTCGGTGTCGCGACCGCCCTGTCGCTGGTGACGATCGTCGTGGCGGCGAAGCTGCCGCGCCGGGCCGCCGGCGCCGGTGACCACGAGCCCGGCGGCGCTGACGCGGTCACGCCCGCCGACGGTGCTGCCGCTGCGCCGCAGCAGCACAGTGCAACGACCGTCAACAGCGAGAAGGGATCCTGACATCCGGACCGCCCAGCTGCCAAGCGCCGCATACCCTTGGTCACTTCTGTGCAGGCGAGGTCACATCGGCAGTAACGGGGGCCCATGGAACCCATCAGTATCGGCGCGCGTGTCTCCTCCGCCGTCGTCGCACCGCTCGTACGGCGCCTCTTCGTCCAGCCCGGCCCGGGGGCCGGCCTCGTCGACTCGGCCGTGCGCCTGGACTCCCTCGTCTCCTGGAGCCGCAAGCGCACACTTGGCGAAGCCGAAGTACGGCGCGTTGCCGAGCAATTGGTGCGCGAAGCGCTGCGCAACGAGCCGAGTGAACCTCCTGTCCCGGCAGACGAGGAATCCGCGGTGGCCGACGCACTCGCCCGGACCCTCCTGTCGCTGGGCGACATCGGCATGGACGAGGTGCAGGCCGTACGCCTGCGGCCGGACGGCCTGGCACTCGTGCTGCGTCGCGCGGCCGACGAGCCCGCCCGTGCCGCCGTCCGCCACCTCTCGGGTGACGGGGAGGCGTTGTACGAAAGCCTGCTGGAGCTGGCCTGCCTGCACATCCTGCACTTCTTCACCCGACGGGACACCTTTCCCGCCGCCACGGCCGTGGAGACGGTGCGGATGCTGGACGAACTCGTGCAGCGCGTCGACCAGGCGCTCACACGGCTGTCCGACCAGTCCGCCGAGGACGCCGGATTCGAGCAGCGCTACCTCGCCCGCCTTGCCGAGAAACATGGTGAACTGCGCATCTTCGGTGTGGACTTCTCCGACCCGCGGCGCGGGCACTGGCCTCTCGGGGAGGCGTACCTGAGCCTTGAGACGCGCCAGATCGGCGGCGCGCACGCGGGGCAGCGCCAGCGCGTCGAGGAAGCGCTGTCCCGGCATCCCCGCGTGATGCTGCGCGGCGAGGCGGGCTCGGGGAAGACCACACTCGTGCAGTGGCTCGCCGTTGCTGCTGCCACCAGGCGTCTGTCCGGTACCGGCCTGGAGCACCTGGCGGCGTACGTGCCGTTCGTGCTGCCCGTGAGGACACTGACCCGCACACCGGAAGCGGAGATGCCCGGACCCAGCCAGTTCCTCTCGTCCGTCGGGCACCTCATCCAGGACGAGGAACCGGAGGGCTGGGCGCTGCGCGTCCTGCGATCGGGCCGCGGCATGCTGCTGATCGACGGGGTCGATGAGGCGCCGGAAGCGGACCGGGAGCGGGTTCGCGCGTGGATCGCCGAACTGCTCGGCCTGTACCCCGAAGCGTATTGCCTGGTCACCAGCCGGCCCTCCGCGCTGGACACGGGCTGGCTGCAGGAGTCGGCGTTCAGCGAGGTCACGCTGCTCGATCTGAGCCGCCACGACATCGAGCGCTTCGTGCACCGATGGCATGCCGCCGTGGCCACCACCGTCACGGCGCGGGACCGGCACATCGTCACCGACCTGCGCGACACCTTGGTCAACACCCTGCAGACGAAGCCCGATTTACGCCAGCTTGCCACCAACCCGCTGCTGTGTGCGCTGATCTGTGCCCTTCACAGGGACCGGCACAAGGAACTCCCGCGGGACCGGATGGCGTTGTACGAGGCCGCGCTGACCATGCTGCTGATCCGCCGCGACGAAGAGCGCGAGGTCCAGCCGCCGGAGGGCATCAATCCTTCGGCCCCTGCCGAGAAGCAGATGCTGCAGCGCATCGCTTTCTGGCTGCTCCAGAACGGCCGTGCGGAGGTCCATCGGAGCAGCGCCGAAGGCATCATCGAGCGCGCGCTGCCCGCGATGCCCAAGGTGGCGGGGGCGGAGAAGGCCCCGGCGGTACTGCGGTACCTGCTGCTGCGAAGCGGACTGCTGGTGCAACCCACGGAGCGGACCCTCACCTTCGTGCACCGAGTCTTTCAGGACTTCCTGGCTGCGCGGCAGATCGTCGAGGACGAGCTGTTCGGGATGCTCGTGGACAACGCGCACAAGGACCAATGGGAGGACGTGGTCCGGATGACCCTCGGCCACTGCCGCGAACGCG
The DNA here is from genome assembly GCF_000424965.1 of Streptomyces sp. TAA204. NCBI lineage: Bacteria > Bacillati > Actinomycetota > Actinomycetes > Kitasatosporales > Streptomycetaceae > Streptomyces > Streptomyces sp. TAA204. The sequence goes on along the minus strand of NZ_AUKW01000001.1, from coordinate 243,809 downwards.
AGTGCGCCGAGGTGTTGAACGGCCTGCTGGAGAAGGGCGAGGCGGCGAGGCGCGCGGGGCTCGGGCTGCGCTGGCGGCGGCTGCATCTGCTCGCCGTCTCGGGCCTCGAACACGTAACGACGCTCGACCCGTCGATGCGGGCAAGGGCGCAGTCCTACGGCCGAGCGCTGTGGCCGCCGCAGGACAACGAAAGGGCCGCACGGATGCTCGCAGACGTGGGGCCCGTCGTCCTCGACATCATGCCCGGGGCCGGCGAGGTGAAGAGCGAACGAGAGGCTGAGGCCGCGGTACTCATCGCCGGGCGACTCGGTGGCAACAGGGCGCTGCACATGCTGCGGCAGTACACGACGCACAGCGCTCGCGGCGTCCGGCAGCGCCTCGCCGAAGCGTGGGGGAATTTCGACGCCGTCCAGTATGCCGACGAAGTGCTGGCGCACATCTCTTTGCAGCACGTCCGACTGCGCATCGGGCGACTGCGCGAGTTGGAGGCCATGGAGCGGCTGGGACCGGTGCCGGAGGTGGTGATCGAAAGCGGCCTCACCTCAGAGTGCACAGCAGGCCACCTCGCGGAGCATCTGGCCGCGCGTCTGGCGTCACGGGAGCCGGCGTACCTGCGTGTCGAGGACTGTGCGGGGCTGGAGAGCTGCGCTCCGCTGGAGCGGCTGCCACTGCGGGAGCTGGAGCTGCTGGGCGTGCCCGAGGAACTCGATCTCACGCCGCTCACCCGCATGCCACGGCTGATCAGGCTGACCCTGCAGGGCAGGCTGCCGAATCCGCTGCTGAGCGGCTCGCAGGAGGCGAGCGGGCGGAGCGTGTCACCGCTGCGGGAGCTGAGCATCGACGGACTGCGGGCCGAGCCCGACGCGCTGGAGGGCATCGAACGGCTGCCGGGTCTCCAGCATTTGATGGTTCCGCGGCCGACGACCGGTGCCGGCGCGCTGGCACGGCTCGCTGAGCTGCCCGACCTGCGTTCGCTGACCCTGCACGTCACGGACACCGCGGAACTGGCTATGGCGCCGCGGCTCCCGCAAGTGCGGCACCTGGCGCTGCGTACCGTAGTGGGAGACGCGGGGCTCGGTCCCCTGCCGGACGCCTTCCCCGGTGTGGAGAACGTTGTTCTCGCCCTGTCGGCGCGTTCAGGCATTCGAACGATCGACCTCACGCCGCTGCACCACTGGGCGTCCCGCCTCCGGTACGTCGCTGTGGAGAGCCCGCACAGGGTGACGGGACGCAGGCCCTTCTCCGACCGGCTCCACATCAGGCCGGAGCGCGTCGGAGGGCCCACCTTCACCGACATGGTGAGCTCGTACTACGGCTGGAGCACCGACTCTGTCGCCTCGGCGGAGGTTGATGAGGACGCGGTTGATGGGGAGGCGGGTGGCGGAGGCGAATGCCGGACGCCATCGGGATGAGTGTCAGCAAAGCTCCATCGCTCAGGGGGCTCCCGAGATTCCGCCGTGAGAAACGGCTCCCGCCGGGCGGCGTCGTCCGGCCGTGTGCCGTCCTGCGATGAGTTCTCGTCCTCCCGCTGGTCAATCGGTGACCACACAGTCCAGCGGGGCGGCAGAAGGGACGCGGAGCCATGCGGAAGATCATCGAACAGGGGGTGGTCACTCTGGACGGTCAGGTCAGCACGCCGCAGAACTGGCTGCCCGCCAGGTGGGCCGGTGAGTTCGAGCGGCGCTCCAAGGAGTTGCTCTTCTCGGTCGACGCGCTTCTCTACGGGCGGCTCAGCTATGAAGCACACTCCGAGGTGTGGCCGGCTCTGGAGGAGGAGTTCGGCGAGTACGCGGTCCGGATGAACACGATCCCCAAGCACGTCGCGTCGCGCACGCTGGCCGCGACGACTTGGAACGCCTCGCTCCTCGAAGGCGACGTGGTCGGTGCCGTGCAGAAGCTCAAGGAACAGCCGGGAGGGGACATCCTCAAGGTCGGCACCGGCGGCTCGTTCAGCCGCACCCTGCTCGAACACCGCCTCGTCGACGAGTACTTGTTCTGGTTGTTCCCCGTGATCGCCGGCAGCGGCGCGCATCTCTACGACGGCATCGACACCACGGAGTTCGAACTGGTCGACGTCGAACGGCTCGAGAACGGCATCCTCGGCCTCACCTACGTGCCCGGCGCGCGCCGGTGATCCCCGCGGACGCGGGCAACGCCGGTGACTCCTCCCGGACGCGGCACGCACCGCGCACTTGGCCTCGGAGCCGCGGCACAACTCGGAGCCGCGGCACCACAAGGCAGGGCCCCCGCCGGAAAGTTCCGGCGGGGGCTCCCGTCCTCGTGGGGCGCGGTGACGTACGGCGACCCGCAGCAATCCGGTCCGGGCGGTGGGCTCCTCACGGGAGGGGCCTTCGTCAGCGGCCGGGAGCCGACGCCATCCGTCGGGCCGCCTGCTCCCTCGCCGACTCCAGCAGGGCGAGAAGCACCTGCTTGCTGGACGTACGGTGCCGCACGTCGCACATGATGACGGGTGCGGGCGAGCGCAGATTCATGGCCGTCTGCACCTCCTCGACCGCGAAGTCGCACTGCCCGTAGAAGCAGTTGACGCCCACGGCGAACGGGATGTGGCGCTGCTCGAAGAAGTCGACGGACGCGAAGCTGTCGGTCAGACGCCGCGGGTCGGCGAGTACGACCGCGCCGAGCGAGCCCAGCGCGAGGTCGTCCCACATGAACCAGAAGCGCTCCTGCCCCGGGGTGCCGAACATGTAGAGCACATGCTCGGGGTCCAGGGTGATCCGGCCGAAGTCCATGGCCACCGTGGTGGTGGACTTGTCCGGTGTGCCGGCGAGGTCGTCGACGCCCAGGCTCGCCTGCGTCATGTATTCGTCGGTCTCCAGCGGCGTCACCTCGCTCACCGAGCCGATCATGGTGGTCTTGCCCACGCCGAAGCCGCCTGCTACCAGGATCTTCAGCGCTGTGGGCATGGTGACGGAGCCACCCTGCCGCTCAGAGCTTGCGGATACCACGGATTACCCTCTCAAGTAGTTCCACACTGGGGGTGCTTGTCTCCTCGCCCGGAGCCTTGATCGCGATCATCGCCTTGGCGAGCAAGTCCCCGCAGAGCACTTTCACCACGCTCGGCGGCAGGTCCAGAAGCGCCGCGATCTCGACGATCGCCAGTGCGCGCTCCCGGCATAAGTCGAGGATGGCTGCCAGTTCCGGCTGGGCCGGCTGGCCTTGGCGGCCCTGGGCGGACCCCGTGGTGGCCACCTGGGTGATGAGCGGGAGGTCGGCACCGTTGGGAGTCGTACGCCCGCCGGTGATGGCGTAGGGCCGGATGAGATATCCGGACCCCTCTTCGAACCATGACGTGTTCTTGGAAATCGCCCCAGATCCTTACCGTGACTGACCGGCCGCCGGAACCCCCGTGCGAGGCGCGGCGCTCAGGTACGCGCCGACCTGCTGGACGATCCTGGTCATCTCGTACGCGGCCATCCCCGCGTCGACGTCGGAGGAGGCGAGCATGGCTAGCTTCGCGCCCTGGCCGGCGTTGGTGACGAAGAGGAACGCGTTCTCCATCTCGATGACTGTCTGCCGCACCTGGCCTCCCTCGAAACGGTGTGCGGCACCCCGGGAGAGGCTCTGCAGTCCGGAGGCCACCGCTGACAGGTGCTCGGCGTCGTCTCTGCTGAGATCCTTCGAACGCGCGAGCAGCAGCCCGTCCTGCGACAGCACGATCGCGTGGTGGGTCTCGGGCACCCCGGTCACCAGCTTGTCGAGCAGCCAGTTCAGGCGGCTGTCGGTTTGGATCCGGTCAGTCATTACTGGTCCTTCCGCACAGAATTATCGGTACCGGCTCCGTAACCGGGGGTCTCCGCCTGCGAATCACCGGCGGCTTCGCCGGACTTCGTGGCGCGGGCACGCTTGCTTCCCGACTGGATGGCGGCCATGGTCGATCCCGCCTTGTCGGGGGAGGCCTCCCACGGGTCGCTCGTCTCGGAGGGCGTCCGGGACGAGTGGCGAAGCTGCTCCGCGAGGTTCTCTCCCCGCACTCGGATGGGCAGCCGGCCCGCGGTCGTCCGCTGCTGGGCGGGCTGGTCCTGCGGGGCTTCGGGTTCGGCCGGCGGGGAGTGCCGCTCGTCGCCGAATCCGCCGTCGCCGTAGCCGCTGTCGCCGTAGCTCCTGTCGCGGAGGCCGTTGTCGCCGTAGCCGTTGTCGCGGAACCCGTCGGATCCCTGGCCGGCGCCGCCGTACTGGGTGCCGCCGAAGCTGTCCCGGGAGAAGCTGTCCCGGGAGGAGCGGTCATGGGGAGAGTGTGGCCGCGACGCTGACATGGGGGCGTCCTCCACGAGATGGTCGGTCTCCGGTGTGCTCGGCAGCAGTCCGGCACCCTGCGGGCCCGCGTCCGAACCGACCGTGCCGAGGCCCATCGAGCCGAGGGTCAGCGTCAGGTCCGGAGTGTCCAGCATCCCCGGGCCCGGCACGCTCAGAGTGCCGGGGACCAGGGTGGCCGTGCCCAGGGTCTCGAAGGAGTCGCCGCCCGGTGCGGTGGGCAGCAGGCCGGCACCCGCGTACGCGGGGTAGCCGCCGAGGTCGTCGAGGTGCGGCTGCGGCAGGCCGCTGCCCACACTGACGGCCCTGGCGCCGACGGGGCGCTCCGCGGGGGCTTCCATGCCGCTTCCGGCACCGTTCTCGGCACTGATGAGGCCGCTTCCGATTCCGGCACCCACGGCAGCACCGACGGTCTCCGGCGGCGGGGGCAGCTCTGCCGCGACGTTCGCGGCCGGGAGTTCGTCCTGCCGGTCCTCGGCCTGCTCCTGCTGGCCTTCCGGTATGAGGCCGGACAGCAGGGACTGCGTCTCCTCCAGCAGGCCGCTGGGCAGGAGCACGACGGCGAGCGTGCCGCCGTAGGCCGACTTGCGCAGCGACACCTCCAGGCCGTGCCGGTTCGCGAGCCTGGCCACCACGAAGAGTCCGAGGCGGGGCGCCTCGCCCAGCGCCATCATGTCGGGCTTCGGCGGGTCCGCCAGCATCCTGTTGTGTTCGTCGTACTGCTCCGCCGGCATACCCAGACCGCGGTCGTCCACCTCGATCGCCAGGCCCCTGGCGACCTTCTCCGCGCTGACGGTCACCCTGGTCTCGGGAGGGGAGAAGGAGGTGCCGTTCTCGATGAGTTCGGCGAGGAGGTGACCGACGTCGGCGACGGCCTGGCCGACCAGGGAGACCGGGGGAGCGGGCAGCGCCTCGACGCGGCTGTACTCCTCGGTCTCGGAGATGGCGCTGCGCAGCACCTCGTAGATGGGGACGGCCTTGCTCCAGCGGCGTCCCGGCAGCGCCCCGCCGAGGATCAGAAGGTTCTCGGTGTGCCGCCGTACACGGGTGGCCAGGTGGTCGACCGCGAAGATGTCCTTCAGCAGCCTGGAGTCCTCGTGCTCCCGCTCCAGCTTGTCCAGCTTGGGGATCATGCGGTTGATCAGCACCTGGGTGCGGCGGGCCAGGCCGAGGAAGACCGTCTCGGCTCCCTCGCGTCCGCGGGCCTGCTGCAGCGTGGTCTCCACGACCGTCTGCCACTGCCGGTGGATGGCCGCGGCGAGTCCGCCGACCTCGTCGGTGCCGTAGTCGTGGTCCCCGTCGGGCTTCTGAACGGCCGCTGTCCCGGGCTTCTCGTCCCGGCCGAGTTCCTCGACGAAGCGGGGGAAGGCGGTGTCGGCCCACTCGCCGGTGGCCAGGTGCAGCCGGGAGAGACGTCCTGTCAGCGAGCGTGAGAGCCGCAGGGTCATCACGGAACTGGCCACGAGCACCGCCAGGGCCAGAACAGTGCCGAGAGCGGCGGCCAGCAGAAGGCCGTTGGCACGGTCCGTGCCGCCCTCGACGACGCCGTCGAGGGAGTCCGAGCTGATCTGCCGCAGCTCCTTGCCGACTGTGCCGGCCGAGTCCTGCCAGGTGTCGACCTCCCGGGGCAGCGCGGTGGTGCGCGCTGCCGCGGTGTCCTCGGCCTGTACCAGCGCGTCCCACTGCGGGGTGCCGGTGAGGCGCTCGTAGGCGGCGGGGCCGTCGCCGGGCAGGTCGTCCGCCTCGAACGCGGAGCGGCTCTGCCGCTGGACGGCGAGGTACTGGGAGAACTCGCCGCGGGTGGAGGCGCTTTCACTGCCCTCGGGGACGCCGTCGGGGTCCTGCTGGGCGTTGGAGAGCAGCGCCTCCTCACGCGAGATGATCTCGGAGAAGTTCACCAGGGACGACGTGGCGGCAGCGGCGCGTGCCAGGCCGCCGTCGTCCATGCGGGTCGCGGTGGCGAGCAGTTCCGTGGCCTCGGCGGTGGTGTCCGTGTAGTAGCGGAACGTCCGGGTCGCGTCGAGTTTGCGCGCGTTGATGGTGCTGCGCTGGTCGGAGAGCTGGCCGAGTGCCTTGTTGAGGCTGTCGGCCTTGCTCCGTACCCCCGCACCCGAGGACTCCAGGTCCGTCTCCGCCTCGCGGAAGTCGGTGACGGCGTTGTCGGTTCCGGCGCGCGCGGTCTGCAGGGCGGCGCGGGTGGAGCGAGTCGAGGACTCCTGCCAGGCGGCGGTCGCGCGGCGTTCGTCCTGCAGCCGGGCGACGAGTGTGTGGGCGGGCTTTCCGGCAGTTGAGGCCGTGCCCGCCTCGGCACGTATCCGCATCCCGTCCCCGACAAGGCCGTTCGCGGCATAACCCCACAATCCAGCGAGGGCGACTGTGGGAATGAGGATCGGCAGGGCCAGTGCGAATCGCAGAGATCTGCGATGAGGGGCCCTTGGCACTGAGTGCCGGTCACGTATGCCTGGCATCTGATTCCTCGTGCGGCAGCGGAACGATGGTGGCGATGGGAGAGGTGCAGCGGCGGTGCGAAGAAGGTGCGCGCAATGCCCGAAAGGCTCTGCGCGAACGTCGTGCGACGCGCTGACGGAGCGTCATCAACGGCCGACCGACCCGGTGCACCGTACCAGGGCCGGAGCGTACCTTCGACGCGACGGGGCGCTGTGAGCAGCGGAGTTGCTCCGCCGCCGCAGGTGAAACGGAGCGCCGACCGTGCCCGACCGGGCATTCTCCTGCTGTTTCGCCCACCGCCCTGCCCAGGAGGACTCCCGTGTCATGGGCTATGTTCTATCAGTTTCCTGCGAAAGGCGGGAGGGGCCCCATTTTTCGTCTCCCGGAATCCTGGAGAGACGGTGCCGGGATCGCGCCGACCCGGTGGGGAAGATGTGGGAACTGTGGGGAATTCTGGCGCAGTTGTCCATTACCGGCCCAATCTTCCCACCGGGTTTCCGTGCTGCGGAACTCGGCCCCGATGCGGCACCCCGGCCGTGGTCCGGCACCCCGGTCCTCCCCGGCCGGTCACATCAGTGCCACCAGCCGGGGGGTGTAGAGCGCCGTGACGGACCTGATTCCGGCGACGATGTCGAAGTACGTCGAGATGAGCTCGGGATCTCTGCGCACCGCGCGCAGCAGCGAGAGGCGCTGCTCGTGCACCTCCAACTGCGCCACGGACAGCGTTGCTTCGTAACCCTCCGTCAGCAGGTCGTCGCGCTCCTTCGCGTACGAGTCCAGGGCGGCGTCGAGTTGCCCCGGGTCCCCGAGCCGGTCACCGATGTTGTGCACCAGGCTCTCCGCCTGCAGGAAGGCGTCACTGATTCCGCGCGCGGTGATGGAGTCCTTGTGGTGCCCCGCGTCGCCGACGAGCGCCCACCCGGGCCCCGCCGCCTGCCGGAAGAAGTTCTGCTGGTCGCCGGTGCCGCGCAGGCGCTCCACGCGGCGCTTGCCCTGAAGCCGCTCGAAGAGTGCGGGCGCCGTGGTGCGGACCTGTTCCGTGTGGGCGGCCTCGGCGTCCTTGCGGACCTCGTCGAAGCGGGACTGAGGGAAGTAGGCGAGAACGAGTGTCGCACCGTCGTTGGTCGGCACGGCCGCCACCCACTTACCGGGCCGCTCGTAGAGCTCCAGCGTCGCCGGCACGTCCTCCCAGTACGAGTAGTAGGCGCACGTCAGCCGCGGCTTGTGCGAGGTGTACGGCGCGTCGCACAGCTTGGCGACGCTGGAGCGCATGCCGTCGGCGCCGATCACGAGGTGGGCGCGTTCGGTGAACCGGCTTCCGCGGTGCGTCCCTTCCACACCGACGACCCGCCCGGTCTCGTCGCGGAGCAGGCCGCTGACCGAGCAGTGCTCGCGGAGTTCGACGCCGGAGGCGACGGCGCCGTCCACGAGGACGGCGTCCAGGACGTGGCGGCGCGGCGCGTATCCGGCGCGCTGCCCTTCCACGCCGTCGCTGCAGCCTTCCAGGCGGACGTCCGCCACTTCGTAGACCGCGCGGTCGAGAGGTGGGCAGCCCGTCGCGCGTATGCGGTCGAGCAGTCCCCAGCGTGCGAGCGCGGCGACGCCGGGCTGGTGGATGAGGTGGGTGGAGAGGGTGTCGGAGGGGAACTCCGCCCGGTCCAGCATGAGTACCCGGTATCCCGCTCGGGCGAGCAGCATGGCCGTGGGGGAGCCGGCGCACCGCGCCCCCACGACGATGGCGTCGAACATGGTTTCCTCACAGGGTCGGCGAGGTGCAGGAAGGTACGTACGGGGAGGACGGGCAGCGGGCCGGAACACACGCGCGGTGGCACGCGGCCGGACCCACCTGAGGGCCGCGTCCTGGTCGGATCGCGGCACCGGTGGCCCTCCCGGAAGGGTCAGTCGTGCGAGTCGCTGAGCGCCGCGGCCAGCGCGCGCCGGTCGGTCTTTCCGTGCGCGTTGAGCGGGAGTTCGTCGACGACCGTGATCCTCCGCGGAATCATGTACGTCGGCAAGCGTGCGCTCAGCGCCGAGTACATCGCGTCCGTGTCGCAGGCGGGTCCGCTGACCGCCGCCTCCAGGTCGTTCTGCCCGTCGCGGCCCTCGACGGCGAGGACGATCGCGTCCCGCACACCGGGCTCCGCCCTGAGCATGGCCTCGATCTCTCCGAGCTCGATCCGGTAGCCGCGGATCTTGACCTGGTGGTCGACGCGTCCCAGGTGCACCAACTGGCCGTCCTGCAGGCCCACTCGGTCGCCCGTGCGGTACCAGTGCCCTTCGGTCAGCGGGGAGTCGCCGTCGTACACGTGGACCGTGCCGTCGGCGTCGATCGACAGGAAGCGTCCGGCGTTGTTCGCCGGGTCCAGGTAGCCGGGGAAGCGCTGCGGGCCGCGTACGCACAACTCGCCCTCGTCGCCCTGCTTTCCGTCCTCGCCCAGCAGGACGTGCTCCAGCGACGGGTAGCACGTACCGATCGGCACCGTCCCGTTGGCGGGAGCGGGCCGCAGCGCCGGGTCGCGGGGCAGCAGGTACTCGGTGCACGAGACGGTGACCTCTGTCGGCCCGTAGAGGATCTCCAGTTCGCTGTTCGGGGCGGCCGCCTGCCACTCCGTCGCCCGTGCCAGCGGGAGGGGTTCGCCGCCGAAGACGCTCCAGCGCAGCGTCGGCATGCTCTGCGGCACCAGTGTGCCCAGGCGGGAGGCGAAGGAGACGAGCGAGGGCACCGAGAACCAGTGCGTGAGCCGCTGGTTGTTGACGAACTTCACCGGCGACATCAACTGGCTGCGCTTGGGCACGACGAGCGTGCCGCCGGAACCCCAGGCGAGGAACAGGTCGTAGAGCGAGCCGTCGAAGGTGAGGTCGAAGGTCTGCGACAGTCTGCTGCCCGGGCCCGCCTCGTACCGGGGCACGATGTGGGAGAGGTAGGCGGCGGCGTTGCGGTGCAGCACCGGAACTCCCTTGGGAGTGCCGGTCGATCCCGAGGTGAAGATGATGTAGGCGACGTCGTCGGGTGTGGCGGGACAGGGCGGCAGCGCGCCGGACGTCCCGTCCGCGACGTCGGACTCCCCGCCGGACCCGGCCGGTTCGTCCGGGTCGGCGTAGAGGACCGGCAGCTGCGATCCGGCCTCCTCGGGCTGCGGGGTGTCGGTGACGATCAGGTCGGCTCCCGCCGCCGCGGCCATGGCCGCGTTGCGCGTGGCGGGGAACTCGGGGTTGAGCGGCACGACGGCCGCGCCGGTGCGCAGCACGGCGAGATAGCCGGCGTAGGCCGTCACGGAACGGCTCGCCAGCAGCCCGACGCGCTTGGGCAGGACGCCGCCGTTGGCGGTGACCAGCCGCACCGCGAACGCCTCGGCCGCGTCCAGCAGTTCGCGGTAGGTCAGCTTCCGGCCGCCCACCTCCAGGGCGGTGTGCCCGCCGAAGGCCTCGGCGGAGGCGGTGAACCACGGGTAGAGGGTCTGCGGACCGGTGCTCGTACGGTTGCTCGTACGACTGCTCATACGGTCTGCGCCTCCAGCGTATGGAGCCAACTGCGCAGTTCGCCCACGGTGCGCAGCTCGGCCAGTTCCTCGGCCTCGACGTCGTAGTTGTGTTCGCCGGCCAGCTTCACGGTGATCTGCAGCCGCGCCAGCGAGTCGATTCCGATGTCGGAGAGCAGGGAGGTGTCGGGGAACTCCGTGTGGGAGGTGCGCGCGTGCTCGCGCAGTACCGAGGTGGCCAGGTCTCCGGAGTCGTCCCCGCCGGTCTGCTCGCCGGGCCAGTAGCGCTGCGTCTGCCACTGGTAGGTCGGCAACGGCACGAACCGGCAGCGCGACCCGAAGAGTTGGTCCCAGTACACGGGCTGGCCGCTGCGGAACCTCTCCACGACGTCGGCCAGCGCCCGCGACTGCTTGCCCTGGTCCGGCTCCGCACCGCTCAGCCAGCCGCCCAGTGCGGAGACCATCGCTTCGTGGGAGGCGCCCGTGACGGCCAGCCGGTGCTCGTGGTGCTGCCGGCGCGTCGCGGCGCTGAAGCAGATGTCGCGGAGGGCGAAGTCCGAGCCCTGGCCGCCGGGGCCGAGATAGTCGCTGTAGGCGCGGGCGAGTGCCTGGAGGGCCTCGGGTGTACGGGCGGAGAGAGTCAGCACGTACGGCTTGCTGCTGCGCAGGGGGCGGCGCAGCAGCGGTGCGTGCGCCCCGGCGGCGCGGGTCTCGCCCTGGGCGACCACCAGATGGGCGTTCAGGCACGAGGCGCCCTGGCCGGTGATCCCCGCGTAGGCGGGCCGTCCGCGGTCGGGAAGGTCACGCAGCTTGTCGGGGACCTCCAGCGGCAACTCGTCCCAGGCGACGAGCGGGTTGGGGGTCTCCATGTGGAGACTGGGCGGTATCTGGCCGTGCTCCAGGCACAGTACGGTCTTGATCAGCCCCGCCATGCTGCTCGCGGCCTCGGCGTGACCGATGTTGGTCTTCACCGACCCCACGTAGCACGGCCGGTCCGAGGGCCTTCCCTCGCCGAGGACTTCGCCGAGGGCGTTGAACTCGACCGGGTCGAGCGACGGCGAGCCCGTCCCGTGGGCCTCGACGAAGTCGACGTCGGCCGGGGTGACCGCGGCGTCCTCGTAGGCCCACCTGAGCACCTGCGACTGGCCGGTCGCGGAGGGCGTCAGCAGTGAGCCGCTGGTGCGGCCGTCGTTGCTGATCGCGCTGCCGCGGATGACCGCGCGTATGCGGTCGCCGTCCGCCTGCGCGTCGGCGAGCGGCTTGAGGATGACGACGCCGACGCCGTCGCTCGGTGCGAAGCCGTCGGCGCTCGCGTCGCCGAACTTGCTCCGGCCGTCGCTCGCCAGCGTCCCGGCCTGCGTCATCATCACGCCCTCGTCGGGGCGGAGTGCGAGGTTGACCCCCGCGACGACGGCGAGAGGGCTCTCCTTGGCGCGCAGGCTCTGGACGGCCGAGTGGATGGCGGCCAGCGACGAGGAGCAGGCGGTGTCGACCGTGACGCTGGGGCCCCGGAAGTCGAAGGTGTAGGAGAGCCTGGCAGGCAGCAGCGAGCGGTAGTTGTGGAACGCGGAGGGGGTTACCGCCTCCAGCCCCTGCCGGAACTGCCGCTCCAGGAAGTCGGCACGTGCGTTGCCGACGAAGACGCCCGTCCTGCTTCCGGCGAGGGTCTGGGGCACCTGGCCCGCGTCCTCCAGCGCCTCCCAGGTCGCCATCATCAACAGACGGTGCTGCGGGTCGAGTTCGACGGCCTCGGTGTGCGACATCTCGAAGAACCCGGCGTCGAAGTCCGCCATGCCCTCCACGTAGCCCGCGCGGCGGCTTCCGATGGTTCCGGCGTCACCCGAGGTGGAGTAGATGGCCTCCACGTCGTAGCGGTCGGGCGGCGTCTCACTGGTGACGTCCGCCCCTTCGCGCAGTAGTTCCCACAGTTGATCCGCTCCCGACGCGCCGGGGAACCGGCACGCCATGCCGATCACAGCCACCGACCGTGCTTCGATGTCCGCCTTCGACCTCTTCACCCGTACACCCCTCCGATGCTTCCCTGACGTCCCCTGTGATGTGCGTTCACCTGCGCCGCTGACTCCCCGGCGGAGGGGCGGTCCCGAAGAGGTCTCGTGCCGTCCTCGGGGCCGCCGTACCGAGGGGAGGGCACCCCAGGAACGGGCAGGCGGGAACACGCAATTCGATGAATGAGCTCTGACTCGGTGGTTCTCAGCGACACCCGTGCGGGTGTCTTACCGGGTTCTGTGCCGTATGGGCTCTGTGCTGCGGCGCCCTCGCGTGGCGGGGTCGTGCACGGCACGGCCGTGGGGGGACCGCCCTCCCGGCGCCGTGGCCTGCCGATGTCTTCGTCGGCCGGCCCGACTGCGCCGGTGGTGCCGGTGCGGCGGGTCGTTCGTGGGGGTGGGCCGATCCGGCCGATGCGAGGTGGACGCACCGTCGCCGCAAGGCTCTCGGGGATTCTTGGAGTTCGTAGGAGACAGCTCATAACCGCTTCACTGACAGGGCCCTGCTGCGGAAGCCTGCGCCACGATGCTCCCCGTGGAGCGGCGTACGCGGCTCGCCTCGCTGCGTTTCCTCCTCACACCTCGACTCCGTCCCGTCCCTCCGCACCCGTCGCGGTGGGAGAGTGTCACACCCTGCCCCATGCGCGGCAGGCCCGCACACCCGGCCTACGTCCACCGCCGGGGCAGTGACGTGCCCGCCGCCGCACGGCAAACACGCGGCCCCATTGTCATATGCGAAACCGGTCAGGCTCGATAGCGCTACGTGGATTGGCGGGAAGTGATCGTCGGGCGGTTGAGAAGAAGGAATCTGGACAGAATGCAAGACTGATCCCTCGCAGACGGGTGCAGACCGGTCGGTACGCATGATGGCGCGAGATCGGCGCCAATGCGACCGGTTGCGGCGAGAGTTGCCTCTGGGGGCGGTACGTACGGTCCCGGGTCTGGTTTCATGTGCAGTCATGGATCCCCTGACACCCAATCAAGCCCCTCAAGAGGGCGAGCAGCGCAGGCGCCGGCTGCAGATACTCGGTCTCAACACATCCGACCCCGAGGCGAAGTTCGACCGCGTCGCGCGGCTCGCCGGGCGTTTCGCCCAGGCGCCGCTGGCGATGGTCAACTTCATCAATGAGGATCGTCAGATGTTCCGCGGGATGTACGTCCCGCCCTCGAACCCCGACGACAACAGTACAGGGGAGGACCGCGGCATCGTCTTCGACCTCAGCAACATCCCGGAGGTCGCCCGCGAGGCTCCCATCGACTACGGCTTCTGTCCCCACGTGGTCGCCGACAAGTCGCAACTCGCACTCGACGACGTCTTCGACTACCCGCGTTTCAAGGGCAATCCGCTGGTCAACGAGATGGGCGTCCGCTCGTACCTGGGCACGCCGCTCCTGGACCACACAGGGGTCGTCCTGGGCACGGTGTGCGTCGCCGACATGCGGCCGCGCCAGTGGAACGCGGACCACATGGAGAGCATGCAGAGCCTCGCGCAGACACTCCAGTCGGAGTTCCAGCTGCGTGACAGCCTCCTGGCCCAGCAGCAGGAGATGTTCGCCATCTTCGACGGCGCGCCCTTCCCCATCATGCTCACCGAGGGGTCGGACCACGTGCTGCGATACGCCAACGCCAAGCAGGGCGCGGCCTTCGGCCGGGTGCAGCAGCTGAGCCAGGGGCGCCAGGTCCTGCCGGGCCTGGACTCCGTGGGCGTCTTCAAGACGATGGACCAGGCGCTGCGTTCGGGGAAGACCGCCACGCTGGGGGAGGCCCGTATCGCGTCCTACGACTACGAGTCCCCCCAGACCTTCACCTTCACCTGCACTCCGGTACGGCTGACACCCAGCGCGCCGGTCAGCGGGGTGCTGACGGTCGCAATGAACATCACCTCGCAGTCCCCGAGCGGCACCGAGCAGAAGCTCGCCGCCGACCTCACCTCCCAGTTCGAGCGGATCGGCTCGGGGTGGCCGACCTCGGGCCAGGGCGGCTGAGGCGGCGCGGATCTGCGTCGAGCGCCGGTTGTCGGTGTGGTTCCCGGACGCTGGGGCGGGCGGGAACCCGCAACCTGGTTCTGATCTCCTCCTCCGCGCTGCGTGAGTGCGCGCGGACCCTTCACCGTGCCTCCTGGGAGGGGCGTGCGCGTTCCGGCGGCACTGCCGGGCGCACAAGGGGGAAGGCGGGTGCTGTGCGCTGCCTTCACGCGTCCTGTGCGCGCTCGAAGTCCTCGGTGGTGGCCGAATAGCGGGGTGCCGCGGGACAGTTGTCGGCCGTTGTGGGTGAAGCGGTGTTTTTGTGCCCGCCGTGTGCATAGTCTGTGCTTGATCGTGTCCGCTTTGCCTGCTCGTGACTGTCGCTGGAGGCATGCCGTGGGGCGGATGTAAACGCGGCGCACCGCTTATTAGAATGCGTGCTCGAACACAACGAGCCATATTTCGAGCGGCTCGGCACCCCCGTATCTCCCGGTATTCCGCCGTCGGTGAGTAAGGCCCGAAGTCGGGGGTTTTCTCCCTCTGTTCCCTTTTCGGGCGGGTGGAAGCCGTCGTTCTGCGGGCCGCCCCGGGACGCGTTCAGATGCCCTTCTTCGTCCGAAAAGCATTGCCACGGCGCCGGTTTGAAGACCCCGGAACGCTCGTTCGTGTGTGCCGTGGAGAGCCGGGCGCCCGGCGCGTGGGCGGTTCGGGCCGTGCGGGCGGGGCGCGGGAGGGATGTTCCAGCGCGGGCCCTCTGTCCGGGCCTCTGTCCGGGCCTCTGTGCGGGCCCGGCCGGACTCCCGGACGGGTGCGTACGCGGACGGACGGCCGCTGTGCAGATGTGGGCCGGGGCCGTCACGTCACCGGGCCGTCCCGGTCGTCCGGGGCCCGTGGTGCGTCAGTCCTTCTTGTGGTGCGATCCTTCGCCGCCGACGTGGTGGGCGTCGCCCTCCTCGACCGTCCCGCCGTACTTCGCCTGGACGGCGCCCAGCTTCTCGGTGGAGTTCGCCACGACCGTCCACTGGGACCCGACGAGGTACTTGCCGCCGTAGGCCTTGGAGAACTCCAGCCAGCCGCGCTTGGCCTCGTTGTCCTTGAAGGTGACCAGCGTGTACTTCTGCTTCCCGATCTGGCAGACCCCCTGGCGGTAGTCCTCGACCTTCCCCCTGGTGAACTTCGCCTTGCAGCCCAGGGCGGCGGCCAGCTTCTCCACCGACGGGGGCTTGCCCGACTTCGCCACGGTCTCGGTGTCCCCCTGGCTGCAGCCGGCGAGCAGCACCGCGGCCGACGCCGCCGCGAGCGCGGGCAGCGCGAGCCCTCGGAAGGACCGCCGCGCCGGCGTTCCCTGCGACGACGACTCGCCGTACCGCTCGGTGCGGTCGGCGTGGGCCGGTGACCACTGGTCTCTCATCAGCGCTCCCTGAGAAGGAGAAGATCCCCGACTCTAGGTCGCACCCGCGTGCGAGGGCCGTCTTTGTCACCGGAGTGAGAAGTTCACCGACGGGGCGGACGTGAGAGGAACCGTCGCAGCCGCCGGCGCGGTCAGGACGGCCGGCCTCCGCCCGAGGTGAGATAGGCGATGACCATGTCGCCGAGCATCGTGCGGTAGTGCTCGCGCCGGTCGGGCGCCGTGAGGTCGCGGCCGAAGATCGTGCGGAACGTGTGCCGGTTGGCCACCCGGAAGAAGCAGAACGAGCTGATCATCGCGTGCAGGTCGAGGGCGTCGATGCCGCCGGTGAAGACGCCGTCCGCGCGGCCGGCCTCCAGGATGCGCTCGATGACCGTGATCGCGGGGGAGTTGAGGGAGCCGAGCGTGGAAGAGGCCGCGATGTGCCCGGCCTCGTGGATGTTCTCGATGCCCACGAGACGGATGAAGGCCGGGTGCGCCTCGTGGTGGTCGAAGGTGAGCTCCGCCAGCCGCCGGATCGCTGCCACGGGGTCGAGATGCCCGACGTCGAGCTCCTGTTCCTGGCGCCGGATGACCGCGTACGCCTGCTCCAGGACGGCCGTGAAGAGCTGCTCCTTGCTGCCGAAGTAGTAGTAGATCATCCGCTTGGTCGTCCGGGTGCGGGCGGCGATCTCGTCGACCCGTGCCCCCGCGTAACCGAGCCTGGCGAACTCCTCCGTCGCGACGTCGAGGATCTCCGCCTGGGTCCTGGCCGCGTCTCTCGTGCGCTTGGCGGGCTGCGACGGCGGGGGGACGGCGGCGACCATGCGGCTCCTCGTCTGGTCCGGTGCGACACCCACCAGTCTAGGAAGGCTCGGCACGGGCACCGTCCGCGCGGCACCGCCGCCGCGGCCCGCCTCTCATACGACTCATACGACCCCGTGCTGGGCCGTGTGCTGGGCGGCGAGGCGCACCGTGGCGTTCCGGGCGCCGTAGCCGCTGTATCCGCCGGTTCTCTGCACGATCTCGAAGAAGACCCGTCCGAGGGTGGCGGTGTAGAAGTGGAAGAACTCGCCGCTGTCGTCCCTGTCGTAGAGGATGTCCAGCTCGCGCAGCGTCGAGAGCGTCTCCGGCGGCAGGTCGTGGAGGGCTTCGAGATCGTCGTAGTAGTTCGCGGGGATGGGCAGCAGCGCGGTGCCGCGCCGCCGCAACTGCCGTGCGGTGGCGACGATGTCGTCGGTGGCGAGCGCGATGTGCTGGGAGCGCACGGCCGCACCGTCCGGGCTCGGGGCGACGTTCAGCGCGATCCGCAGGGTGCCGCCCGAGTTGGCGACGGCGCGGCTGCGGAAGAGGCCGTAGGGGTCGGCGAGGTCCTGGCTCTCCTCGGGCCGGAGCCCCAGGACGGTGCGGTGGAAGAGGGCGGCCTCGTCGAAGTGGTGCCAGGGCTGGGTCAGGGCCGTGTGGTCGATGGAGGTGATACCCGTGCCGGCGACCTCCTCCGCTTCCGGCTCCGCCTGCCCGCCTGCCTCGTGCGCCGTGGCCCGTGCCGGGGCTCCCGTCCCGTTCTGCACCGGTGCGAAGTCGTCCGTCCAGCTCGGATGGTCGGCGTGGCCGGTACGGCAGAAGAACAGCTCGGTGCCGTCGGGAGCGGCGACGGCGTCCAGGGGCGTCTCCCCAGGGCCGCGGCGCCGCGGCACCACGGGCGCGAGCAGCGTCTCCGCGCGCCTCACGGCGGCACCGGGGTCGGGTGACTCCAGGCCCACGGCGGCCAGGGAGGGCCCCGAGCGGCGGTCCGAACCCGAGGTGTTGAGCAGTACGCGCGCCTCGCCCTGCTCCCACAGCTCCACCGGTTTGCCGGTGTGCCGCCCCGTACGGGTGAAGCCCAGGCCGCCGAGCATGGCGCGCAACGGTTCGGTGTCCGCCGCCGTCAGCTCGGTGAAGGCGAAGCCGGACGGTACGACGGAGGCGGGGAGCGCGGTGAGCCCCGCGGACTCCTCCAGAGCGAGCAGCGAGCGCATCGCGTCGACGGCGGTACGTCCCGCGTCCGCCTGCCGGAAGACGTCGTTGAACACCTCCAGGGAGAGCGGCCCGTCGTATCCGGCGGTGACGGCGTGGGCCAGCAGTCCGGTGACGTCCAGGCCGCCCTGCCCGGGGAAGCAGCGGTAGTGGCGGCTCCACTGCAGGACGTCCATCGCCATCAGCGGTGCGTCGGCGAGCTGGAGGAAGAAGATCTTCTCGCCGGGGATGTCCTCGATACCGCGGGGGTCACAGGCCCGGGAGAGGATGTGGAAGCTGTCCAGGCAGGTGCCCAGAGCGGGGTGGTCCGCCGCCTCCACCACGCGCCAGGCGTGGTCGTATGTGCTGATGTGCCGCCCCCAGGCCAGGGCCTCGAAGGCGATGCGGATGCCGTGCGCGTGGGCGCGTTCGGCGAGGGCGTGCAGCTGCTCGGCGGCGAGAGCGTCGTCGTCGGCGGCGTGCGGCGAGACGCTGGAGCACACCAGGAGGGTGTCCGCGCCGAGGCGTTCCATCAGGGCGAACTTGTGCTCGGCGCGCGCCAGGTTCCTCTCCAGGAGGTCGGCGGGCACGGCCTCGAAGTCGCGGAACGGCTGGTAGAGGTCGATGCCCAGCCCGAGGTCCGCGGCCCGTGAACGTACCTCCTCGGGGCTGAGCGGCGAGGCGATCAGATCGTTCTCGAAGATCTCCACGCCCTCGAAGCCGGCCGCGGCGATGGCGGTGAGCTTCTCGGAGAGCGATCCGCTCAGCGAGACCGTGGCGATGGATTTGCGCATGGACTTGCTCCTCAGGGTGCCGGGGCCGCGACGAGGTCGGCGAGGTCTTCGAGCATCCGGTCGGTGTGCGGCTCCAGGCCGGTGAAGAGACGGAAGGCGTCGGCCGCCTGGAAGGCGGCCATGCCCCCGCCGTCGAGCGTGCGGCAGCCGGTACGGCGGGCCTCACGCAGCAGTTCCGTCTCCAGGGGACGGTAGACGACCTCGGCCACCCACATCCCGGCGCGCAGCAGCCCCGCCGGCAGGGGAAGCCCGGGGTGTGCGGCCATGCCGACGGGCGTGGCGTGCACGAGCCCGTCCGCGCCGGCCAGTTCACCGGCCAGCTCCTCCCGCGTCACGGCCGTGGCGCGTCCCCGGCCGTAGCGCCGGCAGAGCGCTCCGGCCAGCTCGGCGGCCCGCGCGTCCTCGGTGTCGACCAGGGCGAGCCGTGCCGCTCCCAGACCGAGCAGCGCATGGGAGACGGCGGCTCCCGCGCCGCCCGCGCCGAGCTGTACGACGTGACGCAGCGGCGCACCCGGCAGGCCGCGGGCGAAGGACTGGGCGAAGCCGGTCACGTCCGTGTTGTGTCCCACGGCCCTGCCCGCCCGGAAGACGACCGTGTTGACGGCGCCGAGCTGCGCCGCGTCCGGTGACAGTTCGTCCAGGTGGGAGATCACGGACTGCTTGCACGGGTGGGTGATGTTGAGCCCGTCGAAGCCCACCGACCGTGCGGCGCGCAGCAGTTCGGCGGCGGCTTCGCCCGCTCCCTCCGGGGTCCGGGTTCCCGGCAGGGAAGCGAGGTCGATGCTGCGGTACAGCAGGCGCAGCCCCTGCCGGTCGGCCTCCCGCTCGTGCAGGAGAGGACTCAGCGACGGACCTATGCCGGCGCCGATGAGGCCGGTGAGGTACGAGGGCGCGGCGGACGCGTTCACCGTACGGCTCCGCTCTGCCGGGCCGCGGGCACCGCTCCCGGGGGCTGAGGGGCCGTCTCGGCGGGGTTCCGCATGTGCACACTCCCGTGCTCTCGGACTGGGGTCTGGGTCTGCTGTGCCGTGGACCTCGGCGGGCTGCCGCCGCCGCTGCCGCGCCCGGGCTCAGCCGGGCAGGGCCGACTCGGGCGCGCGGGTGCGGGCGTCGGCCCCGTCCTTCTTCAGGCCGAGTTCGTGCGTCGGCACCCGGTGGGTCTCGCGTCCGGTGGCGATGGCGATCGCGCTGACGGCGCAGATGGCGGCGGTGAAGGCGGCGACGCCGATCCAGCCGTCACCGCCCGGTCCCGCGATCTGCTCGGCGAAGGTGACCGCGAACCCGGCGACGGCGAAGCCGAGCTGGGTTCCCACGGCCATGCCGGACAGCCGGACCTGCGCGGTGAACATCTCGCCGTAGAGCGAGGGCCAGATGCCGTTGGCCGCGCTGTAGATCACGCCGAAGAGGAGGATGCCGGTGACCAGTACCAGCGGGAAGCTGCCGGTGGAGATCGCCCACAGGTAGACGAAGATCATGACGCCCGAGCCGACGGCGCCGGTGAGGAAGACGGGCTTGCGTCCGATCCGGTCCGAGAGCTTCGCCCACAGCGGGATCGCGAGCAGTGCGACTGCGTTGGCGAGCACGCCGACCAGCAGCATCGAGGACTCCTCCATGCCGCCGTCGTCGCCGGTGGCGAAGGAGAGGGCCCAGACCGTGAAGATGGTGCTGACGGTGGCGATGAGCGCGGCGGCGACGACGCGCAGCACGTCCGCCCAGTGGTGTCGGACCAGTTCGACCAGTGGAAGCCTGGCCACCTCGTTGCCGGCGGAGACCTGCTTGAAGACGGGCGTCTCCTCCAGCTTCCGGCGGATGACGTAGCCGGCGACGGCGACGACCGCGCTCAGCAGGAACGGGATGCGCCAGCCCCAGGTGTAGAGCTGGTCGTCGGGGAGGGCGGCGACGGGGATGAAGACGAGCGTGGCCAGGATCTGGCCCGCCTGTGTCCCGTTGAGGGTGAAGCTCGCGTAGTAGCCGCGGCGGTGCTCGGGCGCGTGTTCCAGCGTCATGGAGTTCGCGCTGGCCTGCTCGCCGGCGGCGGAGAGGCCCTGGGCGACCCGCATCAGGACGAGCAGCACGGGGGCGGCGGTCCCTATCTGCGCGTATGTGGGCAGGCAGCCGATGAGGAAGGTGCTCACGCCCATCAGGAGCAGCGTGAGGACCATGATCTTCCGGCGGCCGAGCTTGTCGCCGAAGTGTCCGAGGAAGAGGGCGCCGACGGGGCGGGCGGCGTAGGCGACGCCGAAGGTCGCCAGTGAGATGAGCGTCGCGGTGGCGGGGTCGTCGGGGTTGAAGAAGACCTTGGGGAAGACGAGCGCCGCCGCACTGCCGTAGATGAAGAAGTCGTAGTACTCCAGTGCGCTGCCGATCCACGCGGCGAGCGCGGCCTTGCGGGGTTTGCCCGGTGGGACGTCGGGCTGGGTCGGGGCTCCAGCCGGCTGCTCGGACATGTGGCTCCTCCGGATACGGCCCGGCATTCCCGGGGGGAACGTGGGGTGAGCGGGTGCGGGTGCGGGTGCGCTCACGGGCCGTGTCGAGCGTATGCGTGCCGGGGCGGCCCCAGGCGTACGGCCCGGCTCTGTGAACGCACTAGATAGTTAATTAGACTGGGAAGGATGCTGCGCCCGGCCTTCTCCGCTGTCAATACCTCGCGCGGGATCCGGGGAGGACGGGCTGTGCGCGGGGCTCGCGCGGCCGCCGCCGGCTCCGCTTGGGCATACGGCCCGGGAGGCGCACCATGAAGACAGAGAGGCCGTGCACGGCGACGTTCGTCCGTGGACCTCACGGACGGTTTCGAAGGTGGCCCGGCGCGATCACCGGAGGTGCGAAGCGGTGACTCTGTTCATGGACGTCCACCACGGAATGCACGGCATCACTCCGGAACAGCTCCACGAGGGCCACCGGGCCGATCTCGCCATCGAGGGCGAGGAGAACGTCCACTTCCACCACGCATGGGCGGACCCGGAGTCCGGAACCGTCTTCTGCCTCTCCGAGGGCCCCTCCTCCGGCGCCGTGCGGCGCGTCCACGAGCGGGCCGGACACCCGGCCGACGAGATCCATCCCGTGACGCTCAGCGTGTGACGCCGGCGCTTTCACGGTCACCCGGGGAGCAGACAGCAAAGGAGATGGTCGCTGTGATCGAGGTCAAGAACATACGCAAGGCGGACGAGCGGCGGGACTTCTCACACGGTCACATCGAGATCCTTGACCTCGACGGACTCGCCTTCGGGGTGGCCACCCTCGAACCCGGCTGGCGCTGGTCGGAGGCCGTAGGGCCCATCGCCGGCACGGACAGCTGCCAGGTGCGTCACATGGCCTACGTCGTCAAGGGGCGCATGCACATGCGCATGGACGACGGCGAGGAGGCGGAGGTCGGGCCCGGCGACGTCTTCGTGTGCCCGCCCGGCCACGACGCCTGGGTGGTGGGGGACGAACCCTTCGTGACGCATGACTTCTCCGGCGGCGCGGCCGAGTACGCGAAAGCCGGCAACTGAAGCTGAAGCGCGCACAGCGACAGCGTCCGCGGGAAGGACGCGCACAGCCGGGAGAGAGCGGATCGACGGCACAGGGAGGTGAAGCGGAGAGTCCAGGAGCGGAAGACACCGCACGACAGGAGGTCCTGCCATGACATTCGTCCAGATCATCGAGTACGAGACCAACCACATCGACGAGTTGAACCGTGCCTTCGAGGAGTGGATGAGCGCCACGGAAGGCAAGCGGACGGTGATGCACGAGCTGCACACCCAGGACCGCGACAACCCTTCGCACTACGTGGACATCGTGGAATTCCCGTCCTACGACAAGGCGATGGAGAACAACGGTCTGCCCGAGACCGGCCGCATAGCCGACCGGATGCGTGAACTGTGCACGAGCGAGCCCCGGTTCGTGAACCTGGAGGTCGCCCGCGAGGTTCCGGCGAGGAGCTGACCCCCCGCTGCAACGGCACGGCACGGCACGGCACTGTACGGTCGGCCGGTCCGGCCCCCGGCCTGCGGGCCGGGGGCGGGGGCCGCCGGTGCGTCAGCCGCGAGTGTCAGCCGACGGTACGGACCGCCTGTGCGGGCTGGCGGGCGAGCAGGGTCTCCATGACGCCGTGCTCGTTGGGATAGTCCATCGGCACGATGCCCAGACCGTGCCAGGAGGAGGCCTCCGCAGAGGAGAGCAGGTCGCGCACGCGGGGGTTGAGCCGGTCGGCGTTGGAGCGGGGCGGAAGCAGGGCCGCCGTGCTGACGTAGTTGACGTACAGCTTGCCCGGTTCGGCGACCGCCTTGCGGAAGTGGTCCTCGATCAGCGGGTACTTGGCCTCCGGTTCCGTCATGTAGGAGTCCTGGATGTCGAAGAGCCCCGCGTCGCCGTACCGCACCCCCGGCAGCCCGTCGGAGTCGCCGAGCAGGACCACCTTGCCGCGCGCCTCGCCCAGCGCGGGCAGGGCGGAGCCGAGACGGAAGAGGGAGCGCCAGCCCCGTCCGTCCAGATAGTCCTCGAAGACGGCGCGGAAGGCTTCGGAACTCTCCTGCGAGTATTCCTGCTTCACCCGCATCAGGACCGTCTCGGAGGGCTCGGCCGCGAGGAAGTCACGGCAACTGCTCAGGACGTCGTCGAAGTTGAGGTGCTGGTAGCTGGCGCCGTGGTGGATGGTGAAGGAGCCCTCGAAGAGCCGGCAGCGGATGTCGAGGAAACGGTGGCCGCCGGCGAGCTGCTCCGCGATGCCGGTGTTCTGGCACTCGGTCCACGGACCGCCGTGCAGCGCACCGGAGTTGTGGGTGCCAGGGATCGTCAGCTCGCGCAGGGCGGTGCCGTCCGGGAGCTGTGCCATCCACGACGCGGGGGAGGGCGCCGCCGCGCCGGACGCCGCGCTCGCCCGGCCCGATGAGGCGCCGCTCAGCAGTGCGGTGGCCGAAAGAGCGGTCACGGACTGGAGGAAGTACCGGCGTCTTATGGTCATGCTCAAGACAAGCACGGATCGCCGCGTCGCCACAGAGGGCCTCGCGAACGCCCGCTCGCGCAGCGCAGCGTGGCGTCATCCGTCACCGCCGTCGACGGGCGGGAAGTGCCCGTCGGCGGCGCCCGGGAACAGGCACAGCAGCGGGCGCCGCGCCTCAGCCGGCGAAGCCGGGAGCCCCGTCGGCCGCGGGGGTCACGGCTTCCGGCCGATGCCGCAGATGGCGTCCACCTGCTCCGTGCCGTCGTCGGGATCGGCGAACTCCGGGCGCCAGTTGGACGTGGTGACCACGCCGGGCTCCAGCAGTTCCAGACCGTCGAAGAAGCGCGCGATGCGTTCGGGGCTGCGCAGGTGGTAGGAGCTCGCTGAGTTGTCGTTGTAGACGGCGATGGCCTGGTTGAGTGCCTCGTCGGTGTCGGTGCCGTCGCTCAGCACGAGGTAACTGCCGGAGGGCAGGGGCTCCATGAGCCGCGCGACGATCGAGGACGGATCGTCGGAGTCGGGGAGCTGGCCCAGCGTCCCCAGCAGCGTCAGCGCCACCGGCTTGCTGAAGTCGAGGGTCCCGGCGGCCTGTCGGAGGATGTTCGCCGGGTCGCGCACGTCCGCGTCGATGTAGGCGCAGGCGCCCTGCGGGCTGCTGGTGAGCAAGGCATGGGCGTGCACGAGCACCAGCGGGTCGTTGTCGACGTAGACGATGCGGGAGTCCGGCGCGACGCGCTGCGCGACCTCGTGCGTGTTGTCCACGGTCGGCAACCCCGTGCCGACGTCCAGGAACTGGCGGATTCCGGCCTCGGCGGCGAGGCAGCGGACCGCGCGTGCGAGGAAGTACCGCTGGAGACGGGCGAGCCGGGCGATTCCGGGGAACGTCTCGAGGATCATCTCCCCGGCCGCGCGGTCGGCCCGGTAGTTGTCCCGGCCGCCCAGCAGGTAGTTCCACACACGTGCCGAATGGGGTCTGTCCGCCTGGATCTTCTCGGCGAACTGAGGGTCCTCGGGAGTGTCCATGGGGTCAGCATCACACGGGGCACCGGGGGGTGTTGAGAGCGGGGACGCTGATCCCCAAGAGCGTGCGTCCCTCCGGCCGTCCCTCGCACGGGTGATCCAGGAGCGGGGGGCGCGGCCCGATCGGCGTGGTGGCGGGGGCGTTCGCTGATTCCGGAGCGCGGACCTGACTGGCGTCGCGAGGTCGTGCGGGCCAGGCTGACCCCCATGAGCATCGCGTTCCTCTTCCCCGGCCGCGGTTCGCAGCGCCCCGGCATGCTGCACCGGCTGCCCGACACCGCGGCGTCCGCGACCGTGCTGGCGGACGCGGACCGGGCGCTGCGCCGGCTCGCCGCCCGTCCCGGGGCCGCTGGGGCGCCTGCCGAGGCGAGCAGGGAGTACGCGGACGGCATCGTCGAACTGGACACGGCGGAGGCGCTGGAGAAGTCCCCGGTCGCCTGCCATGTGGCACTGCTCGTCGCGGGGGTGGCCGGGGCCCGCGCCCTGATCGAGGACGAGGAGGTACGGCCCGCTCTCGTCGCCGGTCACGACGTCGGCGGGTACGCCGCGGCCGTACTCGCCGAGGTGCTCACTCTCGACGAGGCGCTCGCCGCCGTCCGGCTCCGCGGTGAACTGCTGGAGGGTGGGCAGGAGCCTGAGGGCGACGTCGCGATCCGGCTCGCGCAGCATCTGGCGACCATCAAGAGGCGCCCGCAGGCAGTGCCGTACGTCGGCACGCTGCAGGGCCGCAATCTGCGCGGCGACACCAACGCGGTCTTCGACGACCTCGCCCGGTCCGTGGCGCGTCCCGCCCAGTGGGCGCGGACGGTCTCGACGCTGACCGCCTCAGGAGCCGTGTGCTGTGTGGAACTGCCGCCCGGCCGGGTGCTGACGGCACAGCTGACGGCCGAAGTGCCGGACGTGCGCGCCGTGTCCGTGGAGGAGCACGGCATCGCCGGGGCGGCGGACGAGGCCCGCGCGGCGTCCTCCGGCTCGTAGGAGGGGAGAGGAGAAGGGGAGCGGCGGCTGTCCGTCCGCCGCCCGCGGGTCACAAAGCACGGGCGTAGCAGCGGCTTTCGGGCTCGAATCGGTAGAGGCCGAACTTCTCGGCGGGGGAGTAGCCGCTGGAGACGTAGAGCGCGATCGCCTCGGGCTGCTGCGTCCCGGTCTCCAGCACCATCCGCGAACGTCCGGCGGCGCGGGCGTCCTTCTCCAGCTCGGCGAGGATGCGCCGGGCCAGCCCGCGCCCCCGTGCCTCACGGACCACGAACATGCGCTTGATCTCGGCGTCCCCGTCCGCGTAGCCCTCGTCGCTGCGGTCCTGGCTGCGCCAGCCGCCGGTGGCGACGGGGATGTCCTCCTCGTCGTAGGCCATCAGGTAGAGACCGTGGGGCGGTTCGAACATCGAAGGGTCGAGCGGGGTGACGTCACCCTCGTCGCCGTAGCGCTCCGCGTACTCCTGCTGTACGGCGTCGTTGAGCTTCATGGCATCGGGGTGGTCGTACCGCACACGAACGATTCGCATGCCCGCATCGTATGGTGACCTGGATGCTGAAGGTGACGACGGTCAACGTGAACGGGCTGCGGGCCGCGGCCAAGAAGGGCTACCGGGAGTGGCTGGCGGCCACCGACGCGGACGTGGTGTGCCTCCAGGAGGTACGGGCCGAGCCGCACCAGCTCCCCGACGACGTACGGGCACCCGAGGGCTGGCACACGCTGTACGCACCGTCCGCCGACAAGGGCCGGGCGGGCGTGGCCGTACTCACGCGGCGCGAACCGGACGAGGCGCGGACCGGCTTCGGAGCGGCGGAGTTCGAGGACTCGGGTCGCTACGCCGAGGTGGACCTGCCCGGAGTGACCGTCGCCAGCCTGTATCTGCCCTCGGGCGACGTCGGCACCGAACGGCAGGCGCAGAAGGAGCGCTTCATGGCGGCGTTCCTGCCCTACCTGCGGGCGCTGCGCGAGCGTGCGGCGGCAGACGGCCGCGAGGTGCTGGTGTGCGGTGACTGGAACATCGCCCACCAGGAGGCGGATCTGAAGAACTGGCGTGCCAACCGCAAGTCGTCCGGCTTCCTGCCGGAGGAGCGGGAGTGGCTCTCCCGCGTCTTCGACGCCTCCGACGGCGGCTACACGGACGTCGTACGGGAACTGCACCCGGACGTCGCCGGGCCGTACTCGTGGTGGTCCTACCGCGGCCGGGCCTTCGACAACGACGCGGGCTGGCGCATCGACTGCGTGGCGGCGACGCCGGGTCTGGCGGGGCGGGCGGTCAAGGCCGTGGTCGAGCGGGCGGTCAGCCACGACCTCCGCTGGAGCGATCACGCGCCGGTGACAGTGGACTTCGCCCGTTAGGCCCGTGGGCGGGCCGGACGCCTGACGGATAGCGTGCCCTTCCGTGGCTGCCGTTCCCGCGCGGCCGGACTTTCGCGGATTGCGGGGGCGCGGCGTCGCGGGCTCGCGGCTTCGCCGCAGGGCGACCGCCCACAGTGCGTGCCGTACCACGGCGGTGCGTGCTCCTCACCGGCCACCGGGCGTGGCCGCCGGATGCGGGAGAGACATGGCGCAACGACCCCTGACCTTCGTCGTCGGCACCGGACGGTGCGGTTCGACCGCCCTCTCGCAGGTGCTGCGCCTGCATCCGGACGTCCTCAGCCTGAGCGAGCTGATCGCCTCCGTCGAGCCCGGCGCACTGCCCGAAGAGCCCCTGACGGGGGCGGAGTTCTGGTCGCTGCTCTCCTCCCCCCGTACGTTCGCCGACCGGATGACCCGCGAGGGCACGCCGCTGCCGGAGCACCTCTATCCGCGCGTGCCGGGGGGCCGTTTCAGCACGGCGGAGGGCATACCCGCCATCTCGCTGACCACACTGCCGCACCTCTCCGACACCCCCGACGCGCTGTACGACGAGTTGGAGCCCGTGCTCTCTGTAAGGGAGAGGGCGCCGGTGGCCGTGCACTACCGTGCGCTGTTCGAGGTGCTCTCGGAGCGGTTCGGCACCAGGGTGGTCGTGGAGCGGTCGGGGTTCTCTCTGCGCTCGGTGCCGCGGCTGCGGGCCGTCTTCCCCGATGCACGCTTCGTCCACCTCCACCGCTCGGGCCCCGACTGCGCGCTGTCCATGAGCCGCCATGCCGGTTTCCGGCTGGTGCAGGTCGCGGCGCGCGCCGCCGCAGGCGAACGGGATCTGCCGGGCGACCTGGGGCAGTTGCTCGCGGACGACACCTTCGACCTGCGAGGCACGCTGGACGTGCCGGTGCCCGTGGAGCGGTTCGGCGACCTGTGGAGCGGGATGATCACCGAGGGTCTGGCCGTGCTGGAGGAGGTCCCGGCCGGGCTGCGTACGTCCCTGTCGTACGAGGACCTCCTCGAGAACCCGGAGGGCGAACTGACCGCACTGGCACGGCACATCGGAGTACGGCCCCGCACCGGCTGGCTGACGGCGGCGGGACGGCTGCTCGACGGCGCCCGCAGCGGTGCCGCCGGGACGCTGCCGCGGGACGAACTGGCCCGCCTGCGGGCCGCCTGCGCCCCGGGCACGGCCGCACTGGGCCGGGACGCCGATTGAGCAGGCCGGCCTGCGGGCGGTCGCGAATGCGTCAGCACGCTCCTGGCGCCCGTCTGCTCTGGGTGCTGCCGCCCCAGGAAGTGCGGCGGGCTCCGGCCGTCCGCGACGGGGAGACACGGGCAGCCGCAGGCCGGACCCCCGCCCGGTGCCCGGCAACAGGCGAGTGCCTGTGGCCGTCTCACCGCACGGGCCGGATCACCTGATCCGGTCCGCCGATCCACACCTCTTCCCCGCCCAGCCCCACCGTCAGGCCGAACGTATGGGGCTCCGGCCTGCCGAGGCCGACATACTCGCGGTGCGCCGCCTCGACCTCGGACCACAGGTCGCGCGGCCCGTACTGCCACACCGCAGCATCGGCGTCAGCCATGGCGCCGGAGCCTGCCCGGTCCATCAGCCACACCCGGCACCCGGCCCCGGTCCGGGCGTGAACCAACTTCACCTCCGGCAGCCGTGCTCCGCCGTACAGAGCGAAGCCGAGGGTGAGCAGCGACCGCGGGTCGACTGCCGCCTGCACGGTTCGGGGCGGCTCTTCCTGGTCCACCGAAGGGGCGGGCGGCAGCCGATGTGACCGCATCGGCATGTACGAGGCACCGCCGCGGAAGTGCCCGGCCGCGGTGCCGTCGTCCTGCACGATGAGCTGGACCACGGCGCCGGACCAGAACTCGCGCGCCATCGGCGCCACCAGGATGCCGCCCGGTCTCACCTGAGCCACCAGATCGAGTGGCACATGCCTCAGCGCACAAGTGGCAATCAGCCGGTCGTACGGTGCGGCCTCCGGACAGCCGTGCTCGCCGTCGCCACACACCACCGTTGGCTCATATCCGGCCATCGCGAGCTGTTCCCGCGCCTGTTCCGCCAGCTCCGGGTCCAGCTCCACACTGAACACCTGCCCGTCTCCGAGCCGTTCGCACAGCAGCGCCGCGACGTGGCCGGTTGCGGTACCGATTTCCAGCACCCGGTCTCCGTCGCGGACGTCGAGCAGCCCGAGCATGTGCGCGACCATGGACGGCATGCTGTTCGACGAGGTGGCGACGCCGGGCCCGCCGGCCTTCCCGTCATCCACCTGCGTCACCACGGGCCGATCACTGTGGATCAGCTTCATGCGGTCGCACTCGTGGCGCACCGGCGTGCAGCGCCCCGGGTCCTGCCGCCAGATCCGCGGCGGGATGAACCGTTCCCGCGGCACGGCCTCCCACGCTTTGCGCCCCTCCGGGGTCAGCAGACCGCGCCCGCCCAACAGGCGGACGAGCGCGGCGTGCCCCGGATGGGCTGTGCTGCTCATATCAGACGCCGGCCCCGCTGTGGCCGGGACCGTCGCCGTCGGGTGACGGAGGCTCGGGTGGCGGGGTCCACGGCCTGTCGGACGGCTCGCCACCGTGCTTGCCGCCGTCGGTCTCCACGCAGGTGATCATGCGGTTCCCTCCTCTCGTCGCGCCCTGCTGATGTCAGCCCCGGCAGGGCGCCTCCCCCGGAGGCAGCACCTGTCGCAGCCGGATCCGTGAGGGGCCCCGTCCCGGGACACCCCCCGCGGCCGACGCCGGAGCAGCGATCGTCCGACGGCAGCCACGCGGGACGGACCGCCGTCCCGTGGCCAGGGCACTCCCGTGTCCATGAGCAGGACCATAGGGAGTCCCGGCAGTCACGCGG
Organism: Streptomyces sp. TAA204; assembly: GCF_000424965.1. Classification (NCBI taxonomy): domain Bacteria; kingdom Bacillati; phylum Actinomycetota; class Actinomycetes; order Kitasatosporales; family Streptomycetaceae; genus Streptomyces; species Streptomyces sp. TAA204. The sequence goes on along the minus strand of NZ_AUKW01000001.1, from coordinate 214,338 downwards.
GGCCGTGATTCCCGAATATTCGCCAGCGGGGCGCGGTGATTCTCAACCTTGCTCACGAGAGGTCGAGTTGCGCCCTCGCCCGGGTGATGAGCCGGTGCGCCCGGGCGCCGTACACCGCCGACGACCTCAGCATTTCCCACACCCGCAGGTACAGGGCGATGTTCTCGGAGTCGTCCAGCCACAGCTCGGCGTGCCAGTCCTCGACGATGACCAGCCGCTCGTCGTAGATCCAGAACCCGTTGGCCGGGGGAATCCTCATCGCAGCGCCGAACGGCACGATGCCGAGACGGACAGTGTCGAGCCCCAGTACCCCGCTGAGCCTGTCCAGTTGGCCGGCCAGCACCTCGGGCGGGCACACGGCGGAGTGCAGAGCCGCCTCCCACAGCACGATGTCGTACGTCCGACCCGGGGTGTATAGGTCTTCCTGCCGTCGCAGACGGGCCCGCACGGCGTCGTCCACGTCCCGTACGGACTGCCGCAGGTCGGTGCAGCGGGTGAAGACGGCGCGGGCGTACTCCGCGGTCTGGAGCATGCCCACCACCATGGAGCCTTGCCACGCCCTCAGCGTGGTCGAGCGCTGGTACTCGGCGGTGAGTGCGTCCTGCACCGGCCGGTGCCCGGCGGCGAGCTGCCGTCGCCAGGACCGCGAGCGGGATTCCAACCCGCTCAGGCGTGAGGTGAGTTCGTCCGCGGCTTCCGGGTGTCCGGTGGCCTCCGCCCACGCCTTCAGGTCCGCGGGCGTCGCGGTCTGGCGACCCGTCTCCAGCTTCGACACCTTCGACTGTGGCCAGCCGATCCTGTCGGCCAGGGCGCGCCCGGTGGTTCCTCCGCGCAGTTCACGCAGTCGTGCGCCGAGGGCCACCCGTGCTCGCTGGAAGTCGGTACTCACACGTGGAAGTTATCGCTGCGCCTGGTCGTCGGGGACGGCGCGATGCCAGGCTGCTTCCTGCACCTACAGCGTGGGACAGCCGTCGTTGCCCGAGCCGGAACCCACCATGCGGATGCGTCGCGACATGCCTTCCCCTCTCGTTGAGCTACCAGGATGCTGCGCACCGTAGCGGTACAGAAGAGCGTGAGGACGGCGCACGGTGACGCGGAATGTCGCCCGAGCCCTGCCGTGCACAGGCGACGGGCCGAAGGGCGAACTACGAGGACGGCTCCGGCGAGGTCACGCCCAGGGTGAACTCCGGGCGCGGACGCAGGTGTTGCGGATGCTCCTCCTCGTCTCAGTAGCCGCTGCGCGCGTTCGCGCGGCGGGGGTAGTAGCGCTCGTCGCCCCGGCGTTCGTATGCCTTCCAGCGCGGCGCGGAGCCGGTGGGGTGGTCGCCGAGGACCGTCACGCGCTGGCCCTTGCGGTACTCCTGGTAGTCGTTGATGGCCTTGTGCTGGGTGGCCCGGTTGTCCCAGATGGCCACCGCGCCCGGCTCCCAGCGGTAGCGGCAGTGGAAGCGCGGGTCCTCGGAGTGCTCGAAGAGGTGTGTGAGCACCGCGTCGCTCTCGTTGCGGCTGAGCTGCGGGATGTGCGAGGTCCACATCCGCGTGACGTACAGCGAGCGCCGTCCGGTCTCCGGGTGCACCCGCACCACGGGGTGTTCGGCGGAGAGCCTGCCCACCTCCGGCGCGTCGAGCACGTGCACGGCGGTGAGTCCGTCGAGCAGTTCACGGAAGGGTTCGGAGAGGGTCTCGTACGCGAGGTACTGGTTGCTCCACATGGTGTCGCCGCCGGCCTCGGGGCAGGTCACGAGATGCAGGATCGAGGCGACGGGCGGGTTCGCGCTGAACGTCACGTCGATGTGCCACTCGTCGGCCTTGCCGCCCTTGTCGGACTCGATGAGGGTCACCTCCGGGTGGCTCTCCAGTTTCGGCAGGAAGGGATGCACCTCGACCTCGCCGAAGCGGCGCCCCAGCGCGACGTGCGCCTCGGGCGTCAGACGGGACTGGCCGGGGATGAAGAGGACCAGATGCCGCAGCAGCAACTCGCGGATCTGCGCGAACAGATCGTCGTCGAGGGCCGTGAGGTCCACGCCGTGCAGCTCGGCGCCGATGGAGCCGGAGACGGGGCGTACCTGTATCTCGTTCTTCTGTGCGGACATGGGGTCCTCCTGGAGCAGTCGGGGGGCAGGTGGGGTGAGCGCGGACGCAGGGACGGTTGGTCGGCGGGACGGTTGCCGCCGGGGACGGGGAGCGGGGGTTCAGGCCGGAGGGACCTTGTGGGCCCGGGGGTCGGGCAGCAGCCCGATCTGGTGCAGACGGTCGAGCAGCGTCAGCGGGCGCGGACCGAGGCCCGCCATGTTGTACGTGATCGTGTGCAGGAGCCGGGGGTTGGCGCCCGTGCAGCGCACCGCACGGCGTCCCAGCAGCCGTCCGGGCAGGGACAGGTCGGTGACCATGCGGGCGGCGTTGTCGCTGGTCCGTGCCGCGTGAGCGAGCACGGGAAGACGTTCGTCCTGGTAGGAGTGCAGGGCGGCGTCGACCTTGGCCGGTGTCAGCCCCTCCGGAGGGGAGCCGGCCGTGGACACCGGCCCTTCCTGCCGTGCGGCGTCCTGACGTTCCACGTCCCGCCGTGCCGCTTCCTGCAGTGGGGCGTCGAGCCGTGCGGCGAGCTGGTCGGCCAGCGCGGCGGCACTGGTGATCGCCGTGTTCATTCCCTGCGCCGCCATGGGATGCACGGCGTACGCCGCCTCACCGACGAGCGCGAGACCCGGTACGGCCAGCCGCTCGGCAAGAAAGCGCGCGACGGGGAACATCTGCCGCGTCCCGGCGGCGGCCCGCACCGCACCGGCGAGCGGTTCGAGGTCGGGCACTTCACTTACCGCCTGCGCGGCCCACCGTGCGGTGGCCTCCCGGTCCAGTCCGCGCAGCTCGTCGCTCCGCGCCTGCACGTACAGCCGGACCCGGCCGCCCGGCAGCGGGTAGACCAGCCGCAGACCACGGTCGGTGAGGTAGGCCGAGAAGTCCCCGGGCTGACGGGACGTGCCCTCCAGCTCGAAGGAGACCAGCCGGTGCGGGTACTCGCTGCGGCTGCCGCCGATGCCCGCGTCCCGGCGCAGCCGGGAGCCGATGCCGTCGGCGGCGACGACGAGCGGGGCGTGGACCGTCCGCTCCCGGCCGCCCTCCTCCAGCCGTACGCCCGCGACCCGTCCGGAGTCGTCGCGCAGCGCCTCCGCGACGCGTACGCCGCGCAGCAGTTCGACGCGCGGGCCGAGCCCGGCCGTCAGCGCGTCGAGGACGGCCAGATGGTCGTGCGCGAGCAACGACCGGTCCCCGTCCGGGAGTTGCCCGTAGTCCAGAGCCATCACCGGTACGCCGTGCGGGTCGCGTACGACCAGCCGCCCCAGCCGTACGGCGGACCGGCCCGTCAGCAGGGCTTCGGTGCCCCATCGGCGCAGCACGCGCAGTGCGCCCGGTTGCAGAACCTCGCCCTTGGCCACGGGACGCCGCGCCCGCTGCTTCTCGGCCACCAGGACCCGCAGCCCGAGCCCGCCCAGGGCGTGCGCGGCGGCGAGACCGCCCGCTCCGGCGCCGCAGACCACTACGTCGTAGCTGTCACTCATGTGCTTCCTTCCCCGCGGGAGCCGCGCCGGGGAGCGGGCCGGGTGCCGTGCCGGGTGCCGCGCCGGAGACCGCCCCGGGCGCCGCGCCGTTCCCGGACATCGCGGAGCGCAGGCGGGCGAGTGCCCGTACGGCCAGGCCGGAGGCGATCGCGTCGTCGGCGTAGCGCAAGCAGCCCCGTACGTACTCGTTGACCGGTGCGCCCTGCCAACTGCCGTCCCCGCACTGCGTGCCGGCCAGCCAGCGGGCAGCCGCCGCGACCTCGTCGCCGTAGGGGTCGGCTCCCGCGGTCAGGAGGGCGTGCAGCGCCCAGGACGTCTCCTCGACGGTGCCGCCCGCGCCCGGTACCTCCGTGCCGCCCGCGCCGGCCGTGCCCTCCGGTTCGTCGTCCCGTCCCGCGGACCACGAGCCGTCCGCGCGCTGCGTGCGCAGCAGTAGCTCCCGTGCACGCCGCGCGGCCGGGCCGCCACCGCTGCCCGCCCGGCACAACGTCTCCAGCACGACGGCCGTACCGGGCACCGGCCCTCGGTACCACTGCACCTCGAACGAGCCGTCCGCGCGCTGCTTCCGGGCAAGCCAGCGCAGTGCCCTGGTCACCCGGCGGTCGGCCGGCGGCACCCCCGCGTCCAGCAGCGTGCGTACCGCCTTCGCCGTCAGATGCGGGCAGGGGCCGAAGCCACCCGGCCTGCTGTCGCGTACGGCCAGGCTCCACGAGCCCGCCGAGTCCTGCATCCGTGTCAGCCATTCCGTACCGCGGCGCGCGTGCTCGTCGTGCGCGCCGCCCGGCAGCCGCAGCAGCGCCGAGCTGACCTCGGCGGTCTCCAGGGACATCGGCCAGCTCGCCGCGCTGGAGAACCCCCAGTAGCCGGCGGGGCAGCCGAGCGCGGCGAACGGCTCCGCGGCCTGCCGTGCGTGGAACATCGCACGCGTCGGCTCCAGCCTCTCGTCTGCGGCGTAGCCGGCCTCCAAGAGCGCCGACACGGCGAAGGCGGACCAGGTCACATCGAGCGGCATCAGATCCCACGAGCCGTCCGGACGTGCCATGGCGCGCAGCCGTCGGGCGGAGGCGCGGGAGATGTCGGGTGCGAGCCCCGACCGGGTGATGCCCAGGGAGATCAGACTCGTCAGCCATGGATCGGTACTGAACTCGCCCGTCGCGCCCTCGCGTTCGTACGCCTCCCGGACGATGCCGAGCGCGGCGGGCCGCAGCATGGCGTTCAGCCGGGCACGCACCGGCCCCTGCGGCCGGTGCGCCGCCTGACCGAGCGCCGTGCTCGCGAAGATCGGCAGACGGAGGCTGAGCAGCCTGCGGGCCGGGCCGCGCAGCAGCAGGAGTTCCAGCGGCAGCCTCGGCAGTGCGGCCGCGTCCCCGGCACCTCCCAGGGCGTCGAACTGTGCGACCAGACGCGTCATCGTCGGCTCGGGCAGCGTCTCGGGCCCGCCGAGCCGGGTGATCAGAGCGGTGCCCGCCCGGACGGCCGAGGCCGCCTCGTCCGGGGCGGTCAGCCGGAGTGCCGCCGTGACGACCGCGGTGGTGAGCAGTTCGGTGGGGACGCCGGCCATCGCCCAGCCGCCGTCGGCGCGTTGGGACGCGCACAGCCGCATCACGCCGCGTGCGATGACGCCGTCCGGGTCGGCGGGGCCTCCGGCCCCGTCCGGGGCGGCGTGGTGGAGCGCGATGAGCGCGGCGGCGGTGTTGGCGGGGGAGAAGCGGTCACCTCCGGGGACGAAGACTCCGTCCTCGTTCTGCCGGGTGAGGAGAGCCTCGGCGCCGGAGGTGACGGCCGCGCCCACCCGTTCGCTCAGGCCGGGACCAGGCATGACGTTCATATCACCTCTCGTGTGGTTCGTCCGGCCCGAGGACCGGTGCCGACGCGGGGGCGGGCACGGCGCCGGTGCGGGCCGGCCCGCCGCTGCCCGTGCCGGTTCCGGTTCCGGTTCCGGTTCCGGTGCCGGTGCCGGTGCCGCGGGAGTCCTCGGGGAACTCGTGCCCGGAGCGCATCCGGGACTGGGCGAGAAGGCTGACGGCGAGCAGCGGCACGAGCACCGCGAGCGCGGGAGGCAGGGTCCAGCTCCCCGCGAGCAACGCCCCGGCCAGCACGAGGCGTTCGGCGACCAGGATCTCGTGCGCCCGCAGCGCCCGCCTGGGCGTCACCGCGGCCGTCCCGTCACGCAGCAGCGGCAGGAACGCGGCGGTGCCGCACCCCGCCGCGCACAGCATCAGCACCCCGGCGCCCGGAAGGCCGGCGGGCAGCAGCGGCAGCGCCGCCAGAGCGGTGAGGAGCGCGGTGGCGTGCAGCAGCGCCGCTGTTCGTACTGCCACGCGCATGCCCCGCCGCACGGGGACGGTCCGGAAGCCGCCCCGCCGGTCGCCCTCGACGTCGCGCAGCGTGCCCACCAGGTTCGAGGCCGTGTCCTGCGCCCAGAACGCCGCGGCGAACGGCAGCACCTGCCACGGCGGCAGCACATTCACGGTCATCGCGCCGAAGACGACGGTGGTGGCCGTCAGCGCGCCCCGTACGGCGTTGCCGGACAGGCCGCGCCCCTTGAGCAGGTTGCTGTAGGCGACGATGCCCAGCATCGCGGCGGCAACGAGCAGCACGGCACGCCAGTTGGCCAGTGCGGCCGCCGACGCCGCGGCGACGGCGCACAGGACCCCGCACACCAGGGCTGTGCGCGGGCTCAACCGCCCGGACGGCAGGGGGCGTTGGGGCTTCGCTACTGCGTCCAGGTCACGGTCGGAGAAGTCGCCGAGGTAGTGGCCGCTGATCCAGCCGAGCGTCGGGGCCGCCCACGCCACCAGCAGCCGTCCGACCGTGGGGTTCCCGTCCGCGTGGCCGCTGCTCAGTGCCGCACCGGTCAGGCCCACCAGCCCGGGATAGGCCAGGGTGTAGGGGCGCCACGTCTCCAGATGGGCACGCCAGGCCCCGCCGCGCCGGTCCCCGGACTCCGCGGTCCCGCCCGCGTCCGCGTCTCTGACCTCGCCCGTGCCCGTGCCCGCGTGCGGGTCCGCGCCCTCGCGCCCACCGGTGGCGGCCGTCCTGACCGTGCCTGTGTTCCCCATCGTTCGCCTTCCCTCACCGGTCCCGGTCCACGGACCGCCGCGCCACGCCCGCGAGCACGTCGCGCGACCGTGAAGGGGGAAGTTCCGCCAGGCACGCCTCCGCGGACGCGGCTTCACCGCGGGCTCTCTCCCGCGCCGCCTTCAGCGCCCCGGTGGTCTCCAGCAACTCCCGTACGGTCTCGTGTGCTTCGGCGGCGGGCGTGCCGGGGAGCAGTGCCGCCTCCAGACGCCGGCGGCCCGCGGGCCCCGCGAGCCGGTGAGCCATCAGCACCGGGAAGGTGGGCCTGCCGTTGGCGACGTCGCTGAGGGCGGACTTGCCGCTGGCGGTGACGTCACTGGTGTGGGGCAGCAGATCGTCGGCCATCTGGTACGCGAGCCCGAGGTGCTCGGCGAAACCCGTGGCGGCGCGCTCCTGTTGAGCGGTGCCGCCGCCCAGCAGCACGCCGGTGCCGCAGGCACCGCGGAACAGCGCGCCCGTCTTGAGGGCGATCATCCGCAGATAGCGGTCCATCCCGCACCCCGCGTCGCCGCACAATTCCGCCTCCAGCGCTTCGCCTCGGCACAGGTCGACACCTGCCCGCGACACGCAGCGCACGGCGGCAAGCAGCCGCTCGGCCGGCAGATCCGTCTCCTCCGCGACCGCGGCGAACGCCCCGATGATCAGGGAGTCCCCGGCCACTATGGCCTCCGGCGTCCCGTAACGGGCGGTCACGGTGGGCCGTCCGCGCCGGACCGCGTCCCCGTCGATGACGTCGTCGTGGACGAGCGAGCCGACGTGCAGGTATTCCAGTCCGAGCGCGGCTGCCAGCACCTTCTCGGGATCGCCGCCCACGGCGGACGCCGACTCGACGACCAGCAGCGGGCGCAGCAGCTTTCCCGGCGGGAGCAGAGCGTGGCGGGAGACGCCGTCCACGTCGGGCAGTTCGTCCGGCCAGCGGCGGCCCAGCTCCCGCAGCAGCAGCGTGAGAGTGGGCCCCGCGCCGGGTGGTGCTTCCGGGAGGCCGGCGGGGACCGGGTGGTCCCGGGTCGTCGAGTCGGGGGGTGTCATGGGGGCCATCACTTCCGGGACGGCGGTGGGGCCGCCGTCCGTCTGCTTGTGCCTGGCTGCCTGGGTTGCGGCTGCCCGGTTCGCGGACGCCTCTTCGCGTCCGCCGTGTGTTCCGTTCCCCCGTAAGCCGTGTCGCGCGTCGTGTCAGCCGCAGGTCTGGGGCTGTCCGCCTCCGCGCTCACCGCCCCCGCCACGGCGGCGGTGCCGGGCGGCGATGCCCGGAAGCCGGCGGGGAGTCGAGCGGCCCGGACCGGACGCCCCGGCGGGCGGCGAAGCACGGCAGGGGCCGCGGGCCGGCGCCGTCATGGTCCGCTTCCCCGGTCGCGGAACGCGGCGGCCAGCTCCGCGAAGTCGTCGTTCGCCTCGCGTTCGGCGATGGTCACGCGGATGCCTTCGCCGGGCTTTCCGCACACCAGCACGCCGTGGTCGGCGCAGTGCTGCGTGAACTCCTCCACGCCCTCGGCCAGCGGCAGCCAGAGGAAGTTGGCCTGACTGGGCGTCACCGTCCAGCCCTGCGTCAGCAGCAGCTCCCGCAGCCGTTCCCGCTCCGCGGCGGTGACGTCCCGGCGGCGCCTGATCTCCGTCTCCTCGGACAGCGCCACGGCTGCCGCGGCCTGCGCGGTGTTGCTGACGCGGACGAACAACTGCAGGGCGCGCAGCGGTTCGAGGGTTCTCTCGTGCCCGATCAGATAGCCCACGCGCTGGCTGAGCAGCCCGTAGGACTTGGAGAACGTGCGTACCACGCAGACGCGTTCGTCGTTCCGGTACAGCTCGATGCCTTCGGCGACCGCGTCAGTGTCGGCGAAGTCCCGGTAGGCCTCGTCGATGACGACCACCACGTCGGGCGGCAGCCGGTCCAGGAACCGCTGCACGTCGCTGTGCCGTACGGCCGTACCCGTGGGGTTGTTCGGGTTGCACAGCAGCACCATGCGGGTCCGCCGGGTGACGGCACCGGCCATCGCGTCGAGGTCGTGGGTCTCCTCGCGCAGCGGTACACGCACGGTTGCGGAACCCGCGTTGGCCGCCATCATCGGGTACGCCTCCCAGGAGGGCCAGGCGTGCACGGTCTCGGAGTCCGGCCCCGTCAGGGTGCTGAACAGGTGCTGGAGCAGCACGGCGGAACCGGGTCCGACGAGGACGTCACCGGTGGGCACCCCGTAGTGCTTGGCGATCTCGCCCGCCAGGCCCGTGGCAAGCGCGTCGAGCGTGCGGTGCGACTCCTCGGCCGCTTCGCGGATGGCCCGCAGCACACCCGGGGTCGGCGGGAAGAATGTCTCGTTCAGAGACATCTGGTGCTGGACCGGGGTGGGACCGGCCATCGGCTGCATTCTGTTCCAGCCGTCTTCTTCGTGCACTTTCCGTCCAATCCGCAGAGGATCATCGGAGGAATTCCACCGGTCCGTCCCGGCCGGGCGACGGAGAACACCGGAGTACCGGTTGCCGACCGAATGAGCGTCGCGAAGGCCGTGCATGATTCTGATGAGGGACGGCGCGCTCGTCAACCGTTCCATTTCCGGTACGCGTTACGGGGATATGCGGTGGCCGCGCGCATGTGCGGGTGTGGTGCCCGGCGCAGCGGCCGCGCCCGGTCCGGGTACGGCCGGACCTGTCGTCCCTGGTGAGAACGGCTGCGGGGTGCCCGCCGCGCACGCCGTCCCGTTCGCGCGGCACTCCGTTCTGTCCGCGGAACGTCCCGGTCGAGGCGCCGCCGGACGGGCCGGTCCCGCCGGCCCGGACACGGGGGAATGCTGTGGTTCTGCTGTCCGTTCCGGTCGTGTGTCCGGAATGTGGCGCCGGGATGAGGCGGCACGGTACGCGAATGATGTTCTTTTTCCGTGCCGTCCGGATGAATTCCCGCTGCCCGGGGCCGCCGTGGCGTTCGTCTGCGGTGGCGGAATGCCGCCGGATTCTTCCGTCCTGTATTGCACCCGTGTTTCTCGTTCTGTGCGTGAGTGCGGCAATGCGGGCGGTGCGGCACGCTCCAGCGCCCTCCCGCGGTCCGGCGGGCGGAACGGTGTCCACGGTGGGGCGCACGCCCGTTGCCCGGACGGGGCCCGAACGGGCCCGTTCCCGCCCGAGGAGTGCCCGGCAACGCCCGTACAGCGCAACCGGCAACCCCGTATTCCGGATCGCGGCTCGGTGAGGAGGAGGGCAGAATTTGACGGCGCCCGGCGCCCGGCGCCCCGGTCGCCGCCCCGCGCCGGCGACGCGAGTGACCCGGGGTCAGGCCCCGCCCGGGGTGCCGGGCTCCGGGCCGTCCCCGTCCCCGTTGCCGCCGCCCGCCCGGCCGCCGTCGTCCATCCACTGCTCGATCTCCGCCCGTACGCGGCGGTCCAGCGCCAGCCCCAGCTCCGCCTCGACGACCTGCTTGGCGAGGGGACGGAGCTGGGTCAGCAGGTCGTTGAGGCATTCGGCGTCGAGCCCGTCGGGGGCGGCGGCCTGTGCCCCGGGCAGCAGGTGGGTGCGGAAGAGGTCGGTGAAGACGTCCGCGACCGCTTCGCTGTGCGCGCGCAGCTCCCGTCCGGCGTCCAGCACCGCGGCGAGAGGGATGCCCTTCTTCACCAACTCCGAGGAGGCGTCCAGGAGTCGGCGGCTGACGTGTACGAACTCGTCGCCGTCCACGGCGATGTATCCGATGTCCAGGGACGCGGCGAGGTTCTCGACGGTGACCTCGCCCTGGTAGTGGTCGGCCAGTTCCTCGGGCGTCAGCCGGATCGGCGTCTCCTCCGCGAACAGCGCGCTGATCAGAGGTGATTCGAGGCCGAGCAGTTCGGCCGTCCCGTGCGAGTCGCGTCCGCTCTCGAACGCCCCGAGCAGATCGGCGATCCCGCCCAGTGTGTGACCGCGGGCGAGGAGGCCGGAGATGGTGCGCAGCCGGGCCAGGTGGTGCTCGTCGTACCAGGCGATACGGCCCTCGCGGCGCGGCGGAGGCAGGAGTTTGCGTTCGCGGTAGAAGCGGAGGGTGCGGGTGGTGATCCCGGCGAGCTCGGCCAGTTCGGAAGTGCGGAACTCGCGCTTCTCCGCTTCGGGTACGGCGCCCTCACCGGGGCCGCCCCCGGTGTCGGAGTGACCGGTGCCGCCCGCGCCGTCCGGTTCCGTGCTCTGTGCTCGCTCTCCGTCGTCGGTCACCTTGGCAGCTTAACCAGGGGAATCGGCCGTACCGGCCGTGCGTACGCGTGCGGACGGGGGCCCCGGATGCCCGGCCGGTGGTGCAACCGGCGGTAACTTCCGGCGTCCGCCCCCTACCCATCGGTATCTCTCTGCTCTAGGCTCCAATCGTGCCAGTGATTACTGGCGCGATAGAACGCCGGCAGAGAAGACCTCGGGAGGCGGCGCATGGCGGCCGAGCGCGAGCACGAGCACGTACGGGTGGCGGTGATCGGATCCGGATTCGGCGGCCTGGGGGCCGCCGTGCGGCTGCGCCGCGCCGGAGTGACCGACTTCGTCGTCCTTGAACGCAGGGAGGCGGTCGGCGGCACCTGGCACGACAACACCTATCCGGGGTGCGCGTGCGACGTGCCCTCGCACCTGTACTCCTTCTCCTTCGCGCCCAACCCCGAGTGGCCGCGCAACTTCTCCGGACAGGAGCACATTCGCGCCTACCTGGAGAACGTCGCGGACACCTTCGGGCTGCGGCAGCACATCCGGTTCGACTCCGAGGTCGAACTGATGAGCTGGGACCCCGAGGTGCTGCACTGGAACATCACCGTCAGCCGCGGACGGCAGTTGACCGCCGACTTCGTGGTCAGCGCCACCGGTCCGCTCTCCGACGCGAAGATCCCGGACGTACCCGGCCTGGAGGGTTTCCGCGGCAAGGTCTTCCACACCGCCCGCTGGGACCACGACTACGACCTGCGCGGCAAGCGCGTCGCCGTCATCGGGACGGGCGCCTCCGCGATCCAGGTGGTGCCCGCCATCCAGCCGGAGGTCGAGAGCCTCACCCTCTTCCAGCGCACCCCGGCGTGGGTGATGCCCAGGGCCGACCGCAGGATCACACGCTTCGAGCACGCACTCCACGGCCGAATCCCCGCGACCCGCTATCTGCGGCGTCAACTGCTGTGGGGCATCAGGGAGTTGCAGGTCTCGGCCTTCGCGAAGCACCCGAACGTGCTGGGGCTGGTCGAGAAGCTGGCCTCAGCCCACATGAAACGCGCCGTCAAGGACCCCCTGCTGCGGCGCAAGCTCACACCGGACTACCGCATCGGCTGCAAGCGCATCCTGCTCTCCAACAACTACTATCCGGCGCTCGTCCGGCCGAACGTCGATCTCGTCGCCTCCGGGCTGAAGGAGATACGCGGCAACACCCTCGTCGCCTCCGACGGCACCGAGGCCGAGGTGGACGCCGTCATCTTCGGCACCGGGTTCCACGTCACCGACATGCCGATCGCACAGCGCATCAAGGGCGCGAACGGGACGTCCCTGGCGGAGGAGTGGTCGGACGGCATGGAGGCGCTGCGCGGCTGCTCCGCAAGCGGCTTCCCCAACTTCATGACGGTCATCGGACCCAACACCGGCCTTGGCAACAGCTCGATGATCCTCATGATCGAGGCCCAGCTCAACTACATGACCGACTACGTGAAGAAGCTGGAGACCCTCGGCGGTACGCACGGCAAGGTCGCGCTCGACGCCCGTCCCGAGGCCGTCGACGCCTGGAACGCGCACATCCAGGACCGGATGCGGCGCAGCGTGTGGAACACCGGCTGCGACAGCTGGTACCTGGACGCCAACGGCCGCAACACGACCGTGTGGCCCGGCACCACGGCCGAGTTCAGAAGCGTCACCCGGGAGGTGCGCCTGGAGGAGTACGACGTGATGCGCCGTCCCGCGCCGGGCACGGCCGCCTCCGGCGGCGCGGGTGTGCGGGCCACGGCGGGACGCGGCAGGGCGGCCGCCGCCTTCCACGCGGCGGAGGAGGGCTGATGGCGCGCCTGACAGCGTCCGCGGGCAGGCCCGCCGGACCCTACGACCTGCCGCCCGCGGCAAAGGAGTTGACCGTCACCTCCGCCGGCGGGGCACGGCTGCACGCCGAGGTCCACGGACGTGAGGCGGACCCCGCCGTGGTGCTCGTACACGGCTGGACGTGCCAAGTGGCCTTCTGGGCCCCCGTCATCAGGGAGCTGACGGCGACGGGTCACCGCGTCATCGCGTACGACCAGCGAGGACACGGCCGTACACCCGGTGCGGACGTCCACGCCTACAGCCCGGCCCTGCTCGCCGACGACCTGTGCGCCGTACTGGACGCCACGCTGGAACCCGGCGAACAGGCCGTGCTCGGCGGGCACTCCATGGGCGCGATGACCCTGATCGCCGCCGCCGGACGCACGCAGCTCCGGCAGCGGGCCGCCGCGGTGATGCTGTGCAACACCGGGGCACAGCGGCTGCTGTCCGAGTCGCGCGTGCTGCCGCTGCGTTCGCAGGCCGCGCGCATCCGCGCCCACCGCTTCCTGGTGCGCTCGAAGCTTCCCCTGGGACCGGTCTCACCGCTGACGAAGAAGGCCCTGAAGTACGGAACGATGGGACCGGACGCGACCGCCGAGCAGGTCACGGCCGTCACCCGGATCGTGCACGCCTGCCGCCCGCGCGAGCGCGGGGGCTGGGGAGCGGTGCTGGCCGGGCTCGACATCGCCTCGGGAGTGGCGTCGCTCAGCGCCCCCACAGCCGTGATCACCGGTACGCACGACCGCCTCACACCGCCCGTTCTCGCCCACGAACTCGCGGACGCGCTGCCGTCGTGCACCGCGTTGCACGAACTGCCACGCCGCGGCCACATGACCCCGGTCGAGTGCCCGCAGGAAGTGACCGGGGTGCTGAGGGAGCTCGTACGCGATCACCTCGCCCCCGTGGAGACGGCAACGGCGGGGGCGGAGGAATCCGTGGAGACAGGCCACACACCGCAGCCGCGGTCAGCGCGGTCAGCGCGGACAGCCGACAAGGAGGAGACTTCGTGAGTCGTCGCAGTCTGGACGGACAGGTCGCGGTCGTCACAGGCGCCGCCCGCGGCGTGGGCGAACTGCTGGCGCGCAAGCTGGCGGCGCGCGGCGCGCGGGTCGCCCTGGTCGGCCTGGAGCCGGAGGAGCTGAAGCGGGTCAGCGCGTCGCTGAGCACGGAGACCGCGTGCTGGCACGGTGACGTCACCGACCACGGGGCGATGACGCGGATCGCGTCCGAAGTGCGGGACCACTTCGGCAGGGTGGACATCGTGGTGGCCAACGCGGGCGTGGCCACCGGCGGTCCGTTCACCGACTCCGACCCGGACTCGTGGCGCCGCGTCATCGAGGTCAACCTGATAGGCGGAGCGGTCACGGGCCGCGCATTCCTTCCCGCGCTCATCGACTCCCGCGGCTACTTCCTGCAGATCGCCTCGCTCGCCGCGATCACCCCCGCGCCCATGATGAGCGCCTACTGCTCCTCCAAGTCGGGGGTGGAGGCGTTCGCGCACTGTCTGCGCGCCGAGGTCGGGCACAAGGGCGTACGGGTCGGAGTGGGGTACCTCTCCTGGACCGACACCGACATGGTGCGCGGCGCCGACCAGGACGAGGTGATGCGCGACCTGCGCAAGCGGCTGCCGTGGCCGGCCAACCGCACCTACCCGCTGGGCCCGGCCGTCGACCGCCTCGTCGCCGGGATCGAACGCCGCTCGCACCATGTGTACGGCCAGTGGTGGCTGCGCGGTATGCAGGGCGTCCGCGGATATCTGCCCCCGGTCATCGGACTGGTGGGGCAGCGCGAGATGCGCCGCTTCGAGCCCCGGCTCTCCTCGGCCGGGACCAGCACCGGCCTGGTCGGCGCGGGTGGCGCCGCCGACGAGGGGGAGCGGGCCGCGAAGCGGTGAAGAGCGTGGTGTGACGTCCTCGGGGGGCGCCGCGCCGCGGAGGCGTGCCGGGCCGGAAGCACGGCCGGCCCGGCACGCCCGGTCCACACGACACGAACGATCAACACATCGGTCACGCCCGACCAGGGCACCTCAGCAAGATCCTGATCCGGTCGCGGCCCTTCCGGGAATCCGTCGGGCTGCCCCGGCCGGACCGTTTCCCGCGCCTCGCCCTCCTTCCGCTGACGGGCAGCCGGATTCCGTGACGGGGTTTCGCTCGTACGTGACCGTTCGCCGGCTGACCCGCAGGGCTGTCCGGCGGAGCCGATCGGTGGCGATTCACTGGGTTCTGTTCTGTTTCTCCTGGTATCGCGGGGCGATGCCCCTGGTCCGGCATGTGATGTGTCCCTCATTGCGGCAGTGGAGTCATCCCTCACTTGCGAGACGGCGTCTTTTGGCATGAGCTGACACTCTTCCCGCGGCGTCCCCGCCGTGAGGACCCGTCGGCCGTGTCCCAACCGATCCGAGACCGGAGAACCTCTCGCGTGGCCACCTTCCTCTACAGACTCGGCAGGCTCGCCTTCCGGCGCCGCCGCATCGTCGCCCTCATATGGGTGGCGCTGCTGGTAGCGGCGGGTGCGGGCGCATCCACCGCATCGAATCCGCCCGACGACGACTTCGCGCTGCCCGGTACGGAGGCCCAGCAGGCCTTCGACGTACTGGAGGAGCGCTTCCCCGAGGCGAACGCCGAGGGCGCGAGCGCCCGGATGGTCTTCCGCGCCCCCGGCGGCGAGAAGATCACAGCCACCGACAACAGGGCCGCCGTGAAGGAGGCCGTCGCGGAACTCGGCGGCGGTCAGGCGGCCGGGGTCACCGACCCCTTCTCCCCGCGCAGCGGCGCCGTCAGCAAGGACGGCACGACCGCCTACGCCTCCGTCACCTACGAGGTCCCCGCCGACAAGATCTCCGACGGGACGCGCGAGCAGATCGACTCGGCCGCGAGCCAGGGCCGCGACGCGGGTCTCACGGTCGAGACCGGCGGTGACGCGCTGTTCGCACAGCCCGAAGTGGGCAACGGCGAGGTCTTCGGCATCGCCGTCGCGGCCGTCGTACTCGTGTTGACCTTCGGCTCGCTGGTCGCCGCCGGGCTGCCGCTCGTCACGGCGCTCATCGGTGTGATGATCGGCATCTCGGGCATCGCCGCGCTGGGAGCCACCCTCGGCCTCTCGGCCAACACCTCCACGCTGGCCATGATGATCGGCCTCGCGGTCGGCATCGACTACGCCCTCTTCATCGCCTCCCGCTACCGGGCCGAACTCGCCGAGGGCCGCGAGCGCGAGGAGGCGGTCGGCCGGGCCGTCGGCACGGCCGGCTCCGCGGTGGTCTTCGCCGGACTGACCGTGGTGATCGCGCTGGCCGGACTCGCCGTGGTCGACATCCCGCTGTTGACCAAGATGGGCTTCGCCGCCGCCGGCACGGTCGTCATCGCCGTCCTCGTCGCGATCACCCTGGTCCCGGCGGCGCTCGCGATCGTGGGCAAGCGCATCTACGGACGCAAGGTCCGCAAGGCCAACCCGGCCACCGGCGTACCGGACGCGCACGCTCCCGGGGCGAGGCCCGGCGCGGGTGAGCGCTGGGCGGGCTTCGTGCTGCGACGTCCCCTGATGGTGCTCGCGGTGGGCGTGCTGGGGCTCGGCACCCTCGCGGTGCCCGTGGCGAGCATGGAGCTGGGGCTGCCCGACGAGGGCAACCAGCCTCCGCACACCACGCAGCGCAAGGCCTACGACATGCTCTCCGAGGGCTTCGGGCCCGGATTCAACGGGCCCTTGATGATCGTCGTCGACGCACGCGGGAGCGACGACCCGAAGGCGGCGGCCAAGGAGGTCTCCGAGCGGGTCGCCGGGACGGACGGCGTCGTGGCCGTCGCGCCCGCCGTCTTCAACAAGGGCGGAGACACGGCGACCCTCACGGCCATCCCGGAGTCCGGTCCGGGCAGCGCCGCGACGGAGGAGCTCGTGCGCGAGATCCGGGCCGAGGCGGGCGACGTACGGTCCGCCACGGGGGCCGGTCTGCTGGTCACCGGTGCCACCGCCGTCGCGGTCGACTTCTCACAGGTGATGAACGACGCGCTGGTGCCCTACCTGTCACTCGTGGTCGGTCTGGCCTTCGTGCTGCTGATGCTGGTCTTCCGCTCGGTGCTGGTTCCGCTCAAGGCGGCGGCGGGCTTCCTGCTGTCGGTGCTGGCCGCTCTGGGCTCGGTCGTGGCGGTCTTCCAGTGGGGCTGGCTCGCGGACGTGATCGGCGTGGAACAGACGGGGCCGATCATGAGCATGATGCCGATCTTCATGGTCGGGGTGATCTTCGGTCTCGCGATGGACTACGAGGTCTTCCTGGTGACGCGCATGCGCGAGGCGTACGTGCACGGGGAAGGGCCGGGCCAGGCGATCGTCTCCGGCTTCAAGCTGGGAGCGAGAGTGGTGATGGCCGCGGCCGTCATCATGATCAGCGTCTTCGCGGGCTTCATCGGCGCCTCGGAATCCATGATCAAGATGATGGGCTTCGGGCTCGCCGTCGCGATCCTCTTCGACGCGCTCGTCGTCCGTATGGCGATCGTTCCCGCGGTGCTGGCTCTGCTGGGCCGGAAGGCCTGGTGGCTGCCGGGCCGCCTGGACCGGCTGCTGCCCAACGTCGACGTGGAGGGTGAGCGGCTGCGGCGCCAGCTGGAGCCGGATGAGGACGGCGCACGCGGCGCGGAGGGCGGAGAGGGGGCTCCCCGTCTCCCGCATCAGCGGGATCATGAGCCGAGCAACGTGTAGTACGTGACGAGACGGTCCGTGCCGCTCCCTCCCCCGGGCGGGGCGGCGCGGGCTGTGGGAGCAGGGGCGGACCGGCGCTGCGGCGCGGGTCCGCTCTTCGCTTGTGTGCGGACCGCGAGCGGGCGGTCGCATGCGGACGGTCACATGCGGACGGTCACATGTGGGGCGTCCTGGTGCTGTCCGGGCTCCGCGGAACCGGGCGTCGGCGTGCTGGGCGTCCTCGTGCCGGGTGTAGGTGTGCCGGGTGTCCGCGCGCGGACACGGACTCCCCGGCCGCCCGGTCTCCGCCTGTGCGGGGTCAGACGCCGCGCAGCAGGGCGGCCAGGCCGTTGTCGAGGTCCAGTTCGCTGTGTTCGCGGCCGGCCGGGACCGCGTCGTAGGAGCGGAGCAGGAAGCGGCGCAGGTCCGCACTGTCGAACTCCACGACGGCGACGCCTTCCTGGGAGAGCAGTTCGACGACGGTACGGGTGCCGCTGCGCGGCCACACGTGCACGTCGCCCTCGCCCGCCGGTTCGCGCAGTCCCGCGTCCAGCAGTTCACGGGCGAACGCCCACGGCACCTCCGTCCCGTCCAGGGAGGCGTCAGCGGGGAAGACGAGCCGTACGGCCAGCGGATCGGACTCGTCGTAGCGGAGTGCGGCGTGGAAAGAACGGGCGGCCGGCGGCTCTGCGATCAGCAGTGCCTCAACTGATTGATCGAAGACTGCGGACATCGTCTGCTCCTGTCGTTGTCGGGGCGGGCGTAGCCGCTCTGACTGTGTTGCCCCTTCCTGGTGTCAGACGCACGAAGAGGCAAAGAGTCACTGACGGAACGGGGTGAGGTATGCCACAGGTTTCCACCAATGACGGATGAACACCCGCCGCATGCCCGTCCATTCCGGCCAGGGAGGCGCTCTTGCAATCACTTTGCAGGTAGCCCCTATCATCAAACGGTTGTGCAGTGGCCGGATCATCCACCGGTCCACAGGATTTCGAGAAGCGGAGCGGCGTCATGCATGTGCCGGACGGATTCATCAACGCCCCCGTCTCGGTCGCGGCCGGGGTGGCGGCGGCGGGAGCGGTCGCGCTCTCGCTGCGCGGCGCCCGCCGCGAACTCGGCGGCGACCGGGACGGCGCGGCCCACCCCGGAGCGGCCGGGGTGACGGCGGAGCGCACCGCGCCGCTCGCCGGGCTCGTCGCCGCCTTCATCTTCGCCGTGCAGATGCTGAACTTCCCGGTGGCGGCAGGGACGAGCGGGCACCTGCTGGGCGGTGCGCTGGCGGCGATACTCGTGGGCCCCTTCACGGGAATGCTCTGTGTCGCGGTCGTCCTGCTGATGCAGGCGGTGCTCTTCGCCGACGGCGGACTGACCGCGCTGGGCGTGAACATCCTCATCATGGGCGTCGTGACGGTCCTGGTCGCGTACGGCGTGCTGCGCGCGCTGCTGCTCGTACTGCCGCGCGGCCGCGGCGCGGTGACCGGGGCCTCCTTCGCCGCCGCGCTGATCTCGGTCCCCGCTTCGGCGATCGCTTTCACGGGGCTGTACGCACTCGGCGGCACCGCCGACGTCGAACTGGGCCGCGTCCTCGCGGCGATGACCGGTGTGCACGTGCTGATCGGCATCGGCGAGGCGGTGATCACGGCGGCCACGGTCGGCGCCGTCATCGCCGTACGGCCCGATCTCGTCCACGGGGCACGGGAGTTGGCCTCCGGCCCGCTCCAACTGCGTACGTCACCGGTCGCTGCGCCCGGAGAGACGGCGGCGCAGCCCCGTCCCGAACAGGGTGCGGTTGCGCGGCCCGCCTCCGCGCCCGAGGGGGAGCGGCAGCCGGCGGCCGCAGCCGCGGGTGAGTCAGCGACCGCTGCCGCGCCCCGCTCCAACCGCGGGATGTGGCTGGGAGGTCTGGCCGCGACCCTGCTGTGCGCGGGCGTCGTCAGCTTCTACGCCTCCTCCAGCCCCGACGGTCTGGAGAGCGTCGCCGCCGACAACGGCATCGACGAGAAGGCCGAGGACCACGCGGCCGAGGACTCCCCCCTCGCCGACTACGGCATCGAGGCGGTCACCGACACCCGCCTCTCCGGCGGCCTCGCGGGCGTGGTCGGGGTCGGCGCGACGCTCGCGGTCGGCAGCGGCATCTTCGTGGCGGTGCGCCGCCGCCGCGCGGAGGGCACCGCCGAGGACGCCTCGTCCCTGCCGGACCCGGCTCCGGCCGCGCGGACTCCGGGAACGTCCCCGCACGACGACGACCAGCGGACCGGCTGAGATGGGCGGCACGGGCCACGCCCACAAGCTGTATCTGCACGGGCACTCACCCGTGCACGCCCTGCCGCCGCACTGCAAGCTCGTCGCCGTCCTCTGCTTCGTCCTCCTTGTCGTCTCCACGCCGCGCGAGGCGATGTGGGCCTTCGGGCTGTACGCGTTCCTGCTCGCCGCCGTCGCGCGCGTGGCGCGGCTGCCGTACGGGCATCTGCTCAAACGGCTGCTGATCGAGGTGCCGTTCGTCGCGTTCGCCTTCCTGATGCCGTTCGTCGCGCGGGGGCCCTACGTCGAGGTGTGGGGGCTGTCCCTGTCCGAGTCCGGTCTCTGGGGCGCCTGGAACATCCTGGCCAAGGGCACCCTGGGCGTCGCCGCTTCCGTCATCCTCGCCTCGACGACCGAGCTGCGTGAACTCCTGCTCGGCCTCCAGCGGTTGAGGCTGCCGCCGATGCTCGTGCAGATCGCGTCCTTCATGATCCGCTACGGGGACGTCATCACCGACGAGATGCGCCGCATGCGCACGGCCCGTCTCTCCCGGGGGTTCCGGGCGACGGGCGTACGGCAGTGGGGGGTGCTGGCGAAGTCCGCCGGAGCGCTGTTCATCCGCTCCTACGAACGCGGCGAGCGCGTCCATCTCGCCATGGTCAGCCGGGGATACACGGGCACGATGCCCGTCATCGACGAAGTGACCGCGACGCGCCGGCAGTGGACCGGGGCCGGGATGCTCCCGCTCGCAGCGCTCGCGGTCTGTCTGATGGGATGGGCCCTGTGAGGACACCATGACCGGCACCGGAGGCACCGGAGGCACCGGAGGCACCGGAGGCACCGGAGCGGCCGGGAGCCCGCGGGGAGAAGAGGAGCCGCAGCCTCCCTCCCTCCATGTCGCCGGGCTCGCCTACGCCTACCCCGACGGCCACCAGGCCCTGTTCGGCGTGGACCTGACCGTCCCGCGGGGTGAGCGGGTCGCGCTGCTCGGCCCCAACGGGGCGGGCAAGACCACGCTCGTGCTGCACCTCAACGGCATCCTCTCCGCCGGTGCGGGCTCCGTGACCGTCGCCGGTCTGCCCGTCGGGCCACGGAACCTGGCCGAGATCCGGCGCCGGGTGGGCATCGTCTTCCAGGACCCCGACGACCAGCTGTTCATGCCGACGGTCCGTGAGGACGTCGCCTTCGGCCCCGCCACGGCGGGTCTGCGGGGCGCGGAACTGGCCTCGCGCGTGCACGACGCGCTCGCACAGGTCGGCATGGAGGCCCATGCGGACCGTCCGCCGCACCACCTCTCCTTCGGCCAGCGCCGCCGGGTCGCCGTGGCCACCGTGCTGGCCATGCGGCCGGAGATACTCGTCCTGGACGAGCCGTCCTCGAATCTCGACCCGGCATCCCGACGTGAACTGGCGGACATCCTCGGCCGGCTGGACGTCACGGTGCTGATGGTCACGCACGACCTCCCGTACGCCCTCCAGTTGTGCCCCCGCTCCGTGGTGCTCAGCGACGGTGTCATCGTCGCCGACGGGGGCACTCAGCAACTTCTGTGCGACGAGGGGCTGATGGCCAGGCACCGGCTGGAGCTGCCCTTCGGCTTCGACCCCGGATCGGTGACCGTCCCCGGCCGGTAGCACCATGGAAGGCGCACGGGCACACGGCACGGGCATCGGGCACGAGCGGACGGACGAGGGCGTGAGCGCTGAGAACGCGGAGACCGCGGTGGACGTCCAGGGCGAGGTGGCGGACGGCTACGAACCGGTCCGTGACGCTTTCGCGGCGAACTTCCGGGAGCGCGGGGAGACCGGCGCGGCGCTGACGGTGCACCGGGAGGGCCGCGTCGTCGTCGACCTGTGGGCGGGTTCGGGCAACGCGGCACGCGGCGCGCACGACGGGCCGGAGGAGCGGGAGCCGCAGGAGCAGACGGAGGAGCAGGGAGAGCCGGGCGGGTCGGGCGAGCCGGCAGGGCTGCCCATGCCCGGCGGGTTCGCGCGGCCGGGCGGCCCCTGGCGGTCCGGTACGGCTGCCGTCATACGCTCCGCCTCCAAGGGGCCGGCCGCGGCCGTCCTCCATCTGCTGCACCAGCGGGGTCAGCTGGACCTCGACGCGCCCGTCGCCACGTACTGGCCCGAGTTCAAGACCAACGGCAAGGAGCGGCTGCTGGTGCGCCACGTGCTCGCGCACCGCGCGGGACTGCCCGCCCTCACCGCGCCGCTCACCCTCGCCCAGGCCGTCGACGGCGTCAGCGGGCCGGCCGCGCTCGCCGCGCAGGCGCCCCTGTGGGAGCCGGGCACCGCGCACGGGTACCACGCGCACACCTACAGCTGGCTCCTGGCGGAGCTGGTGCGGCGTGCCACGGGCCGTACGCTGGGCCGCTGGTTCGCCGAAGAGGTCGCGGGGCCGCTCGGGCTCGACATGTGGTTCGGGCTCCCCGACACGGCGGGGGCGGATCTCGCCCGTCTCGTCCAGGTGCCCACTCCCGAGCTGCCGGCAGCCGCGGGGCTGCGGCTGCGGCCCAAGAAGGCGGTGACCGAGGCGTACGACGATCCCCGCTCGCTGACCCGGAGGGCCTTCGACGCGATCGATCCCCGTCCGGACGAGAACGACCCGGCGTACCTCGCCGCCGGACTCCCCGGCTCGGGCGCCGTGGCCACCGCCCGCTCCCTCTCGCGCTTCTACGCGGCCCTCATCGGCCCGCTGCCCGAGGGGAACGGCGCGCGGGGAGGCAAGGGCGCACAGGGCCCCGCCGGCGGCGCCGGACGGGGCGGTGCGCGGCGCGCGCCGGCGGGCAGCGGGAGGCGCCTGTTCACGCCCGCGACGCTGACCCAGGCGCGCTCCCTGGAGTCGTCCGGGCCCGACCGGGTCCTGGTCGTCGGTTCCCGCTTCGGGCTGGGGTTCATGCTGCACAGCGCGTCGGCGCCGATGCTCACGCCGGGCTCTTTCGGACACCCGGGGCGCGGCGGCTCGCTGGCGTTCGCCGATCCCGAGTCGGGCACCGCCTTCGCGTACGTCACCGCCGCCATGCAGCGCTCCGTCACCTCGGACCCGCGCACGCACGCCCTGGTACGGGCGCTGCGCGGGTGCGTCTGAGGAGACCGGCGCCCCGGGCGCCTGCCGCGCCCGGGGCCCGGGGGAGCGGTGGCGCTCCGGGCGCTCCGGCGCGGCGGCGCCCTGTTTCAGCCTTCGAGCTGGGCCCACACGGCGCTGCCGCGCGTGACGGGGGAGACCGTCACACCCCAGCGGTGGGCGAGTGACTCGACGATGTACAGCCCGCGTCCGCACTCCTTCTCGGCGGTGGGGGGCTGACGTTGGGGTTCACGGCTGGTCGTGTCGTCGTCGTGCACCTCCACCTGGACCCCGCCGCCGGCGGAGAAGGCGGCGGCGCAGACGATCCATTCGCTGTCCGTGTGGGTGACCGCGTTGGTGGTCAACTCCGACAGCACGAGGGCGGCTTGCTCGCGTAAATCACAGGAGGCACCTCGCTCACGGAGCCAGCGGTCCAGGGCATGCCGTGCACGGGGGACGCTGATCTCCTCGGCGGGCAGCCGGAGCGCATGGGTCTCCGTGCCGGTGTCGGACGGCAGACGCGGCGGCAGGTGCGTGGGGGGCACGCTCAAGGGGAGCACGTGGTCACTATGAGCGCTGCGGTCTTCAA
Source organism: Streptomyces sp. TAA204 (assembly GCF_000424965.1). Lineage (NCBI taxonomy): Bacteria > Bacillati > Actinomycetota > Actinomycetes > Kitasatosporales > Streptomycetaceae > Streptomyces > Streptomyces sp. TAA204. The sequence continues at coordinate 191,175 of NZ_AUKW01000001.1, read as the reverse complement.
CTCGCAAGCTTCCTTCTGATAATTTCAGAGTGAAGACGCAATGACGTGGCCGGAGTTGACCGAATTTCTTCGCTGCAGCACCGGGTCCGGACATCATTGCCGAAGTCACTGATCCGCAGGAGGTAGGGCGTGACCGATGCACTGCCGAGCGGTTCGAGTGCCCCCACGGTGCTGCGCATCATCCTCGGGAAGCGGCTCAAGGAGCTGCGTGAGACCTCGGGCGTCCGTGTGGAGACCGCCGCGAAGGCCCTGCGCGTCAACCATCTGACGATCAGGCGGATGGAGAACGCCCAAGTCGGCCTGAAAGTCCCCTACGTCAAGGAGCTGTTGCGGCTCTACGGCGTCCAGGACGAGGAGATCGGGGAGTTCATCGCGATGGCCGAGCAGGCCAACGCCCCCGGTTGGTGGTATCCGTTCCGCGACGCCCTCCCGGACTGGTTCCGTGCCTACGTGAGCCTGGAGACCGACGCACAGGTCATCCGGGTCTACGAACCGCACTACGTGACGGGGCTGTTGCAGACACGGGACTACGCACGGGCGGTCATCCGCGCCGGCTTCCCGCACGAGGCGGACGACGCGCTGGAGCACAGGGTCGATCTGCGGGTACGCAGACAGGCCCTGCTGGACCGGCCGGAGGCGCCGACGCTGTGGGTCGTGCTGGAGGAGTCCGCGCTGCGGCGCGAAGTGGGCGGACCGGCCGTGATGCGGGGCCAGTTGGACCGGCTGATCGAGGCCACCGGGATGCCGAACGTGACGCTGCGCATCCTCCCGCTCGCGGCGGGCCCGCACCCGGGAACGGGCGGGCATCTGACCTATTTCCGCTTCCGCGAACGGGAGTTGCAGGACATCGTCTACACCGAGGTCGGGCTGACCAGCGCGGTCTACCTGGACCAGCGTCCCGACGTCGTCACGCACCTGGAGGCTCTCACGCGCGTCTCGCTGCTGGCCGCCGACCACGTACCGGACCCGCGCGCGTATCTGACCGATCTGCGCAAGGAGTTCGACAGATGAACCCGGGCCGGTCACCGCATCGGCCGCCGCACCACACGGCACCACGGCACCACGGCACCACGGCACCACCGCACCAGGGCACGAGTCGACCGCACTCGTCCGCACAGCCCGATGGACCCGGACCGGCACGACCCGACCACAGCACCGTCCGCCGGTCCGGCCGACCACACCGACCGGCCTGCGGGGGACGTACTCGCCGCCGCGCCCCCGCAGGCTCCGCACGGCAGAAGAGGGATGACACATGACCACGCCCGGGAAGCCGGAGATAGACACCAGCAGGCCCCACTCGGCCCGCATGTACGACTACTACCTCGGCGGGAAGGACTGGTACCCGGTCGACGAGGAGGCGGCGGAGAAGGTCCTGACGGTCTGCCCCCAGATCCGTCACACCGCCGAGACCAACCGGGCGTTCATGCACCGCGCGACGCGAACCCTGGCCTCCGAGTACGGCATCCGGCAGTTCGTGGACATCGGCACCGGCATCCCCACGGCGCCCAACCTCCATCAGGTCGCCCAGGAGACCGCCCCCGACGCACGCGTCGTCTACGCCGACCACGACGCGACCGTCCTGGAGTACGCGGACGTGCTGATGCGCAGCACACCCGAGGGCCGCACCGCCTACATCAACGCCGACGTCCGCGAGGACGCCATCCTCGACTCCCCGCGGCTGCGCGAGATCATCGACCTGGACAGGCCCGTGGCCCTCTCGCTCGTGGCCCTCCTGCACTTCGTCCCGGACGAGAACAGGCCGTACGACATCGTGCGCGGTCTGCTCGAACAGCTCGCCCCCGGCAGCTTCCTGGTCCTCTCGCACTGCACCACCGACTTCGACGCGGCCGCCTGGCAGGGCGTGAAGAAGATCTACGACGCGGGCGGCACGACCGTGCAGCTGCGTTCCCAGCAGGAGGTCGAAGGCTTCTTCGAGGGCATGGAGCTGCTCGAACCCGGAGTGACCGCCGCACACGAATGGCGTCCGGAGCCGGCGGCCGAACTCACCGCGGAGGAAGCCGAAGTGCTGCGCAGCGCCACGCTCTACGCGGCCGTGGGCAGGAAGCCATGAGTGACCCTCTGGGAAGGGATGAGGTCTCCGGCCGCGGACAGAGGCCCACGGAGCACCAGCTGCAGATGGCCCGTATACGCGCCAGGACGACCGGCGAGTCCGTGGCGCACGTGCTGTCGGTGTTCATGGGCGCGGGCCGCTACGGGCCGGAGTCCGGGGACGCAGCGACGGGGCCCGGGGCGCCGCCGGGTGCCGGCGAGGCCGGCGGACGCGGTGACGGCGGCGCCGGAGCGGACCGGCTCGCTCCCGTGATCCCGATCTCGCGCGCCGCGCGTGGCCGGGCTCGAAGTGACGGTGCGGAGGCGGCGCGGGAGCCGGGCACTGCTGAGGCGGCCTCCGCGGCCGAGGCGGGGACACCGGCCGAGGCGGGGACACCGGCCGAGGCGGTGGACACGGCGGACGCCGCCGGGGGACCGCCACCGGAGCGGACACCGGACTGACCACCACCGCACCGGCAGGCGCGCGTCGTCGCGGAATCCCTGGACTTGGGCCGGGCGGGCACGTCAAGCTCGGCCGATGCGGAGATTCGAGGGACACACGGCGCTGGTGACCGGAGCCGGACAGGGGATCGGCGCCGCCGTCTCCCGGCGGCTGGCGGGTGAGGGCGCGCGGGTGCTGGTGACCGACCTGGACGGCGCGCGCGCCGCCCGTACGGCCGGGGAGATCCGCGAGAGCGGTGGCGAGGCCGACGGCATGGCCTGCGACGTGGGGGACCGGCAGGCCGTGGGCGCAGCGGTGGAAGGCGCCGTGGCCCGCTTCGGCCGCCTCGACGTCCTCGTCAACAACGCCTACTCCTGCCATGCGGACGCCTCCCTGCTGGAGGACGAGCCGGACGAGGTCTGGGAGCGGGACCTGGACACCACCCTCACCGGCGCCTTCCGCTGCGCACGCGCCGCCATGCCGTACCTCGCGGCGGCCGGCGGACGGGGCGCGATCGTCAACATCGGTTCGGTCAACGGCATCCAGGACTTCGGCAACCACGCCTACAGCGCCGCCAAGGCCGGACTCGCCGGTCTCACCCGCACCCTCGCGGGGGACGGCGGGGAACGGGGCGTTCGGGTCAACCTCGTCGCTCCCGGCACCGTGCACACCGCGGCCTGGGCGGGACGGGAAGCGGCACTGGAGCGCGCGGCGGCGGTCTATCCGCTGCGCCGGGTGGGTCTTCCCGACGACATCGCTGCGGCGGTCGCCTTCCTGGCCTCCGGGGACGCGGCGTGGATCACCGGGGTCACGCTCCCCGTCGACGGCGGCATCACATCCGTCAACACCGCCTTTCACAACGCCATTCGGCACGGTGGTGCGGGCAGCGATTAGGCCCGTACCACCGTGCGGCCGGCTGTTCGAGGCGGTCAGCCGCTCCCGGGAGCGCTTTCGGCGGCGAACGGGCCGCCGGAGCCGAAGGCCAGGGCGGCGAAGCGTTCGCCGATGCGGCGGTGGGTGGCGGCGTCCGGATGGAGCTGGTCGGGCAGTGGCAGTTCGGCAGCGTCCGTCTCGCCGTAGAGGTCGCGGCCGTCGAGATGACTCAGGTTCGCGTCGTCCGCCGAGCGCTGCTTCACGACGCGGGCCAGTTCGTCGCGGATGACGTTGAGGGTCAGCTTCCCGGTGGCCCGTTCCGCCGGATCCCCCGTGGCGCGGAACCGGAGCCTTCCTTCGCTGATTTCGGAGAAGTCCGGGGCACCGGGGCCGGGGGTGTCCTCGTGGATGGGGCACAGGACGGGCGAGACGACCAGCAGCGGCGTGGTGGGATGCCCCTCGCGGATGGTGTCCAGGAAGCCGTGCACCGCGGGAGCGAAGGCACGCAGACGCATCAGGTCGGCGTTGACCAGATTGATCCCGATCTTGACGCTGATCAGGTCCGCGGGGGTGTCGCGCATGGCGCGGGCGGTGAACGGGTCGAGCAGGGCGCTGCCGCTCAGGCCGAGGTTGATCAGCTCCACGCCGCCGAGGGAGGCGGCCAGCGCCGGCCAGGTCGTGGTGGGGCTCGCCGCGTTGGAGCCGTGACTGATCGAACTGCCGTGGTGCAGCCACACCTTGCGGTCCCCGTGCGGTACGGCCTCCACGGGGGCGTCCGTACGCAGGGCCACAAGTTGCGTGATCTCGTTGTGCGGCAGCCAGATCTCGACGTCCTTCAGGCGGTCGGGCAGACCCGTGAAACGGACCGTGCCGACCGGGCCGGGCCGGGTTTCCGCGGAGCTCGTGGCCATGTCCACCGTCAGGACGTTGCCGCCGCTCACACCGGCCTGCCCTGCCGGACGGCCGTCGACGAGCAGGTCGTACACGCCGTCCGGGCGGGGCGGGACACCCTCGTAGGCGATCTTGGTGCGGAGCGCGTCCAGCTCGACGGCGGTGGCCCGGGTCCGCAACACCAGCCGTACGCCCGAAGGCTGGGCCTCCGCCATGGCCAACTGCCCGTCGGCGCACTGTGCGCGGGCCCGGGCGGGCAGCCGGTGCGGCAGTACCCCGTGCTCGGTGCGCTCCAGTTCGAGCGCGCCGCGCAGGAGGTCCGCGGAGACGGGCGTGGTGATCCACTCCCTCCCGCGGGGAGAGGAGGGAGCGCCTGGGACGGGGTCGGGCTGAGAGCTCATGGGCGTCAGACTGTCAACGGAACGCATGTTCCGCACGTGCATTTCCGCCCCGTACCGGCCACCGTCCCCGCCCCAGCCCGCCCCGCACCGGCGCCCCCGGACTCAGCGCTTGAGCGTGAAGGCGAAATCGCCGGACAGCTTGCCGCTCAGGCGGACTGCCGATACGAGGTTCCCCTCGGTGATCAGTCTCCCGACCTCGGCTCGCGAAAGGCCGAAGCCCTCAGCGATCAGCCGTACCGGCCGTACAGGAATCCGCGCCGCGAAGCGGACGGAGACCTCCGTGGCCTCGCCGTCGGGCTCCTCCGGGACGCCGGTTTCGAGGCGCCAGGCGCCGTCCCAGTCGAGGGCGATGCGATTGCGGCGCCGCACGAGCAGGTCCTGGAGCAACACGGCTGCCAGGCCGGGGTCGTTGCCGTGCAGCAGGTCCAGGAACTCGGATCGTACAGAGCGCACGTTCACCCGTTCCAGGACAGTGATCTTGCTGGTCTCCCCGCAGAGGGCGCACAGCGCGAGGAGCCAGGCGTCGATGAGCTTGTGGTTGGCGTTGACGCGGAATCTGCCGCTCGCCCTGAAGCGCTCGGAGGCGCACGCGTGGCAACGGCGGATTACGAGCGGGAGGCGGGTGGGCAGAACCACCCAGTTCTCGGACACAGGAGTACACCGGTTCCAGTGAGAAGTCCGCAGCGAAAAGGAGCGCGTCGCAGATGCGCGACGCGCGACGAATCAGCGCTCAGGAGGTCTCACTGGATGTACAACGGCAGTCCTCGACGAGGCGGCAGGGGCGGGAGCACGCTAGGGGGTGTCTGACAAATCCCGTCTGGGCCGCGGTGGCCGGCACGCACGCTCGCTGCGTTGTCGGTCGTCGGCGCAGCCCGCTGCGCTCTCCTCCCTCCGCCTTGCGATCGCACGCACCGGCCACCGCGGCCCCGCCCTCGCGGGCGAACGACGCCATTTGTCAGACACCCCCTAGCGGCGCACGGCAGTGCGGCTCCACCGGTTTTCGGGCGGGGTGACGCCTGCCGGGCCCGTTGTTCGTTCGGCAAGTCGCCCAGCGTCACGCCGATCGGAGCGATCGGAGCGATCGGAACGTCAGGCAGCCACGCGGCTCACCGGCCGGGCCCTATGGCTGCACCACCGTCGCACCCGGTGCCGGTGAGGTCGTCCGCCGTGCGGTACGGCAGTGGCCCGAGGCGTCGAGTGCGCGGGCGACCGCGTCCGCCGAGGCGGCGTCCCCGGTGAGGAAGGCGCACGTCGGGCCCGAGCCGGAGACCAGCGCCGCCAGCGCCCCGGCGGCGACACCCGTCTTGAGGGTGTCGGCCAGTGAGGGCCGCAGCGAAACGGCAGCGGCCTGGAGGTCGTTGGAGAGGGCGGCGGCCAGCGCGGCGGGCTCTCCGGTGCGCAGCGCGTCGAGCAGCCGTGCCGACGGCTCGGGTTCGGGGAAGGCGTCCGCGCCCGTACCGGCCGCTTCCCGGAGCCTGTCGCACTCGCGGTAGACGGCCGGTGTGGACAGGCCGCCGTCCGCGACGGCGAACACCCAGTGAAAGGCGCCGCCCACCTCCAGCGGCGTCAGGAGATCGCCGCGGCCACGGCCCAGAGCGGCACCGCCGACGAGCGCGAAGGGCACGTCCGAGCCCAACCGCGCCCCGAGCGAAAGCAGTTCGTCCTGCGACGTCCGCGTACCCCACAGGGCGTCGCAGGCGAGCAGTGCGCCGGCGGCGTCGGCGCTGCCGCCCGCCATACCGCCCGCGACGGGAATGTCCTTGGTGATGTGCAGGGCGGCGCGCGGCTCGCGTCCGTGCCGCTCGGCCAGGAGCCGGGCGGCACGCACCGCGAGATTGCTCTCGTCCAGGGGGACCTGGGCCGCGTCCGCACCGGAGACGGTGATCCGCAGCTCCTCGGCGGGGCTCGCCGTGACCTCGTCGTACAGGCCGACGGCGAGGAAGACGTTCGCCAGTCCGTGGAAGCCGTCGGGGCGCAGACCACCCACTCCGAGCTGGACGTTGACCTTCGCGGGAACCCGCACCGTGACCTGGCCGGGGTCGCTCATGCTGCGGACTCCTTCTGCGGCGAGTGCTGTTCGGCGATGGCTGCGAACTCCCCGACGGTGAGTGCCTCCCCGCGCGCCTGCGGGGAGACGCCCGCACGGTTCAGTGCCTCCTCGGCCGCCGCCGCGGAGCCCGCCCACCCGGTCAGCGCCGAGCGCAGCGTCTTGCGGCGCTGCGCGAACGCGGCGTCCACGACGGCGAACACCTCGTCCCTGCTCGCGCTCGTACGCGGCGGGTCGCGGCGCACCAGCGAGACCAGCCCGGAGTCCACGTTGGGCGCGGGCCAGAACACGCTGCGGCCGATGGAGCCCGCCCGTTTCACCTCGCAGTACCAGGACGCCTTGACCGAGGGAACACCGTAGACCTTCGAGCCCGGTGCCGCCGCCAGCCGGTCGGCGACCTCCGACTGCACCATGACCAGGGCCCGTCGCAGCTCCGGGAACGTGGCCAGCATGTGCAGCAGCACCGGAACGGCCACGTTGTAGGGGAGGTTGGCCACCAGCGCGGTTGGCGGCGGTCCGGGCAGCCGGCTCACGTGCATCGCGTCCTCGTGCACAAGGGTGAAGTCCCCACAGCGGTGCGGCAGTCGGGCCCCTACCGTCGCAGGCAGCGCGCCGGCGAGCTGATCGTCCACCTCGACGGCGACGACCTGCCGCGCGGTCTGCAGCAGCGCGAGGGTCAGCGAGCCCAGCCCCGGGCCGACCTCCAGCACGACGTCATCGGCGTGGACGTCCGCCGTGCGCACGATCCTGCGCACGGTGTTGGCGTCGATGACGAAGTTCTGCCCCCGCTGCTTGGTGGGCCGCAGGCCCAGCGCCGCAGCCAGTTCGCGGATCTCGGCGGGGCCCAGGAGCGCGTCGCCGCCGCCCTCCTCCTGTGCGCCGGAGGCGGGGAGGCCGCCGGAAGCGCGGTCGGGGTCGGGGCCGGGGGCTGCGTTCACCCCGCCAGTTTACGGCCGCAGGACGGCCACGGACTCGCCCCCTGTGAGACGTAGAGCTTCTTGGCGCGGTAGGTCTGCTCCTCCGCCGGCGCGTCCTGCGGACGTCCCTGTCCGCCCAGCCCGCGCCAGGTGTGCGGGTCGAACTGGTACATCCCGCCGTAGTGCCCGGAGGCGTCCACCGCGCCCGGCCTGCCGCCGGACTCGCACTGCGCCAGCGCCTGCCAGTCGAGGTGGTCCGCGCCCGGCACGGAGGTGGGCAGCGGCTTCGTGCCGACCCGGACGATCCGGTGCTCCGGGCGCCGCAGCACCTCCACGGCGATCCGTCTCGGCTTCTCCCGCACGCCGTCGACGGTACGCAGCCGGTAGGTGACACGCCTCAGGCCCGGCCTGCCCGCCTGTGCCACGACCTCCGTGCCGACGGTCAGCTCCGGGTCCGCCCGCCGGACCGTCTCGAATCCGATCCGCTCCTCCTCCACCTTCTCGCTCCCGGTGATCCGCGTCACCGTGATGGTCTGCCCGTCGCGCGGGAAGCTGTCGGGCGGTTCGGACGTGCTGTCCAGGGCGCCGAGTTCGATCCCGGCGTCGGCGAGGGCGTCGAGCACCGTCGCCGCGTTCGTCCTTACGGTCTGCTCCCGGCCGTCGGCGAGAAAGGTGACGCCGCGCTCCGTGCGCACCTCCAGTTCAAGGCCGTCACGCGTGACGGGGGTGCTGCGTGCCGGCGAGATGCGGGCGCCCGCGGTGCGTACGCCGAGTTGCCGCAGCGCGTCCCCCACGGTGCGCGCGGTGGTCCACGCGCGGCGGCGCGTGCCGTCGAGGGTGAGGTCGAGGGGTCGTCCGCGGCGGACCTCGACCGTGTCACCGTGGGTGAGGGCCTGCTGCGGTGAGGGGCCTACGGCGTCGTGCTCACCGACCTTCACGCCCTCCTCGTCGAGGAGTTCACCGACGTCGTCCGCGAACGTGTGCAGGGTGCGCGGCGTACCGTCCACGCTCAGCTTCACCGCCTTGTCGTGGGCGACGAAGGCGGACGTCCCACCTGCGAGGAACGCCACGACCAGGGCCTGCGGCAGCAACCGGCGCAGCATCTCGGGGCGTTGGGACGCCCTGCGCGCGCGCTCGGCACGCCGCGCGGCGGCACGTCCGCCCTCGGTGCGCACCCCCGCGGCCGCGGAAGGGGCGCGCAGGGGCTCAGCAGCGGGACGGGAGGGCTCGGAACTCTCGTAGGACTCGTAGGAGGGGCGGTAGGTGTCCTGGAGGCCGCGCTCGACGGTGCGCTCGATCGCGCGCTCGGTCCTGCGCTCGACGGGGCGGTCGTAGCCAGCGGGAGCCTGGAAGCCGCGCTCGTACACCGGGGGAGTCCGGACGCCGGTGCCGGACTCCCGCCCGTGTCCGCGCTCGTGGAGCCGGCCGTAGGGCTGGAGGTAGGGCGGGCCGTAGGGCTGGGCGTAGACCGGCGGCACGTACGGCGGTGCCGCGCGGCGTGTACGGACGGTGCGGCCCCGGTCGGTGTCGTACGCCTGCTCGGGCACGTGCGGTGACGGCTTCATCTGCTCGCGGGTGCCGTGTCCACCACGGCGCGCCGCGCGGTGACTTCCCTGCGACTGGCTCAACGACGCACTCCAAGATCCGGCGGGATGTCGCGCGGACTGTAGCCGGAGTCGGCGTCACTCTCCAAAGCGGAGTCACTGCGCAGAGTGACTGTCCGGTGCTTCGGGAAGCCGTGGCGAAGCGGCTCTCAACAGCCGAAGGCGCGCGCCGTGTTGGCGGCGACGTGCCCGGCCAGGGAATCTTCGGACATTCCCTTCGTCTCCGCCATCGCGCGCAGCGTGACCGGAACGAGGTAGGGCGCGTTAGGCCGTCCGCGGTACGGCATCGGCGTCAGGAACGGCGCGTCGGTCTCCACCAGCAGCAGTTCGGGGGGTGCGGCGGCGAGGGCTTCCCGCAGCGGAGCGGCGTTCTTGAAGGTCACGTTGCCGGCGAAGGACATGAACCAGCCCTTCTGCGCGCAGAGTCGGGCCATGTCCGCGTCGCCGGAGAAGCAGTGGAAGACGGTGCGCTCGGGAGCGCCCTCCTCGGCCAGGACGCGCAGCACGTCCTCGTGCGCGTCACGGTCGTGGATGACGAGCGCGCGCTGCTGCCGCTTGGCGATGCCGATGTGGGCGCGGAAGGAGTACTGCTGCGCCGCGACGCCCTCCTCGCCCGTGCGGAAGTAGTCCAGGCCTGTCTCGCCGACGGCGAGCACCTGGGGCAGGGCTGCCAGCTTCTCGATCTCTGCGAGGGCCTCGTCCAGTCCGGCCCGGGTGCCCGCGCGGGGTGCCTCGTTGGGGTGCAGGGCCACGGCCGCGTGCACCGAGGGGTGTTCGGCGGCCACTTCCGCTGCCCAGCGCGAGCGCTCCAGGTCGCAGCCGACCTGGACGAGAGTGGTGACCCCCACCGATGCCGCCGCGGCGACGGCCTCCTCCACAGAGGGCTCCTGCATGTCCAGATGCGTGTGCGAATCCGCCACCGGTACGCGCAGCGGTTCGGGCAGCGGCGGCGCGGGCTGGGACTGCGGCTTGGCGGAAGTGGGCATGCCGCGATCCTAGGTCGTGCCGGACGAAGGGCGCCGCCGGGCGGCGTACCGCGCCGCTCCACGCGCGTACCGCGCGCCGCCCTACGTGCGGGGGTGTCCCGGGTCCGCCGGTGACGGCCTGCCCGGCCGGCCCTCCGGCGCGGGCCGCCGCTGCGGGGTGCGTTCCGGCCGGGCGGCGGCGACCCGCCCGGCCCGCATGATCCGCAGTTGATGCCCGTCGCACTTCACGCACGTGGGGTGCGTGATCGGTGACGGCACCCGCTCACCGTCCGTGCGGTAGGTGACGAACGGAGTGCCGTCGGGATATTCGAGGCGCCTCACTTCGTACTCCTGCTCCCAGCCGTGTCCGCACCGCATGCAGGCGAAGGAGTACGCCTCGTGAACTGTCGTTCCGGAGTGGTCCATGGCAGCACCTCTCTCCGAACGTTCCGGACGTGCCGGACTCTCCGGCTCTCTCCGGACTGAACGGCTCACCACCAGTGGACTCCTCCCACGGACCGAACACACGACCCCTTCTGCCGTGTTGGGGGAGATTTGGTCCCGCCGTGGGAAAGCCGCCCGGCTGCCCGGACCTTCTTTGCCGTTCGCGGAGGCGGCCTTGCCCGCCGCTTGGGCAGCGGCACCCCGGCGCTGTGCCCCGAACCGCCCCCGGCGCCGCCGTTCCGCGCCGTGCGGAGGCCGTGCGCTCAGGCGGAACCGCCCTGCGGGGCGGCGCCCTTCTTCGCCGCCACCACCGCGTCGAAGACCTCGCGCTTGGGCACTCCCTCCTGCTGTGCCACCGCCGCGATCGCCTCCTTTCGGCGCTCGCCCGCCTCTTCGCGCACCGCGACGCGGCGCGCCAGCTCCGTGGCGTCCAGTTCCTGCGCGCCGCCCACCGCCGCGCCCTCGACGACGACGGTGATCTCGCCGCGCACCCCGTCCGCCGCCCATCCGGCCAGTTCGCCCAGCGTTCCCCGCCGGACCTCCTCGTACGTCTTCGTCAGCTCCCGGCACACGGCTGCCCGCCTGTCGGGGCCGAAGACCTCCGACATCGTCTCCAGCGCGGCCTCCAGCCGGTGCGGCGACTCGAAGTACACCAGTGTGCGGCGCTCGTCGGCCGCCTCGCGCAGCCGCGCCCGCCGCTCGCCCCGCTTGCGGGGCAGGAAGCCCTCGAAGCAGAACCGGTCCACGGGAAGCCCCGAGACCGCCAGCGCCGTCAGCACGGCGGACGGACCGGGCACAGCCGTGACACCGACGCCCCGCTCCACCGCCGCCGCCACCAGCCGGTACCCGGGGTCGGAGACCGACGGCATCCCGGCGTCCGTCACCAGCAGCACCCTGGACCCCGAGACGAGCGCGTCCGCCAACTCGGGTGTGCGGGCGGCCTCGTTGCCCTCGAAGTAGGACACGACGCGGCCGCCGGGGCGTACGCCGAGCGCCTGCGTGAGCCGCCGCAGCCGCCTGGTGTCCTCCGCGGCGACGATGTCGGCCTCCGCGAGTTCACGGGCGAGCCTCGGCGGCGCGTCCGCGACGTCCCCGATGGGTGTCCCGGCGAGTACGAGCGTTCCAGTCACACACCCCATCCTCCCAGGGCGGCCGGGCCGCACCGCACGTACGGTCACCGGCCTCCCGCACCCCGCAGCGGTCCTCGGGCACCCCGCAGCGGTCCTCGGGCACCCGGCAGCGGCCCTCGCGCACCCGGCCGCGGCCCGGCACCCGCTGCGGCCGTGTGCGCCTGTGCGGACTTCGCGGGCCGGCCGTGGGGCGCGTGCAGGTTCCCTACGATGGCCCGGTGACGACCAGTGACACCGCGGCAGACGTCCAGCGCGTGGAGAGCCCGGACAGCCTGCCCACATGGCAGGTCCGGCTGCGCCGATTCGGCTACGCGGGACGCCCGCGGATCGGCACCCGGGAACGCCTGGTGCCGCCGTTCCCCGGGCCGGACCTGCGAATCGGCGCGCTGTTCGGCCTCTCCCCCCGCGCCGCCGCCTTCCTCGCGCGCTGGTCCGCGTGGGGCGGCCCGCTTCTGGTCGCGCTCGTCGCGGGGGTGCTGCGTTTCTGGCAGCTCGGCTCCCCGCACGCCGTGATATTCGACGAGACGTACTACGCGAAGGACGCCTGGTCGCTCTTCCGGTACGGCTACGAAGGAAGCTGGCCGGACAAGGCCAACGACAGCATCCTCGGCGACCCCCAGCGGATTCCGCTCTCGCCGGAGGGCTCCTACGTCGTCCATCCTCCCGCCGGGAAGTGGATCATCGGCGCCGGGGAGTGGATGTTCGGCCTGGACCCCTTCGGCTGGCGCTTCATGACGGCCGTACTCGGCACACTGTCCGTGCTGATGCTCTGCCGCATCGGACGGCGCCTCTTCCGCTCCACCGTGCTGGGCTGCCTGGCCGGGGCGCTCATGGCCGTGGACGGCCTGCACTTCGTGATGAGCCGGGCCGCGCTGCTCGACCTGGTGCTGATGTTCTGGGTCCTGGCGGCCTTCGGCTGCCTGCTGCTGGACCGGGAGCGCACCCGCGCGCACCTCGCCCGCGCGCTGCCCGTCGATCTCCCCGAAGGACCGCCCGTCCACGCGCCCCCGGACGGACCCGGGGGCAGCGTCCGCAGCGACACCGCCGGCGGCTCACGCCCCGACCCGGATGTGGGCGCCCGGCTGAGGCACGGGCTGCGTCCGTGGCGTCTGGCCGCCGGCCTGTGCCTGGGCCTCGGCTTCGCCACCAAGTGGAACGGCCTCTACATCCTCGCCGCCTTCGGCATCCTCACCGTCCTGTGGGACGTGGGCGCCCGCCGCACGGCCGGGGCACCGCGACCGTTCGCCGCGATGCTCCGGCGGGACGCGGCGCCCGCCTTCGTCTCACTGGTGGTGGTGAGCTTCGGCACATATCTCGCGTCCTGGTCAGGCTGGCTGGCCACCTCCGGCGGCTACTTCCGCGACTGGGCGGACAAGGCGGGCGCCGCCGGGCCGTGGGGCTGGCTGCCGGGCCCGCTGCGCAGCCTGTGGCACTACGAGGCGGAGGTCTACGACTTCCACGTCGGCCTCACCTCGCACCACACCTACGAGTCGAATCCGTGGAGCTGGCTGATCCTCGGCCGCCCCGTCTCCTACTTCTACGAGTCACCGAAGGCCGGCAAGGACGGCTGCACCGACCAGGCGGAGGGCTGCGCCCGCGAAGTGCTGGCGCTGGGAACGCCGTTGCTGTGGTGGGCGGCCTGCTTCGCGCTGCTGTACGTGCTCTACCGCTGGCTCTTCCGGCGTGACTGGCGGGCGGGCGCCGTCCTGTGCGGTGTCGCCGCGGGCTATCTGCCCTGGTTCATGTACCAGGAGCGCACGATCTTCCTCTTCTACGCCGTCGTCTTCGTGCCGTTCCTGTGCCTGGCGGTGTCGATGATGATCGGCGCGCTCGCCGGGCCGCCGGGCGTGGACGAGCGCAGACGCACCATCGGGATCGTCGGTTCGGGCGTGCTCGTGCTGCTCGTCGTGTGGAACTTCGTGTACTTCTGGCCGATCTACACGGGGCAGACCCTCCCCATGGAGGAGTGGCGCGGCCGCATGTGGTTCGAGACCTGGATCTGAACGGGCTCCCGCCGCCCGGCAGTCGGGCCCCCAGTGGTCGGCAGGTAACCCCTGAATCGGTGATTATTCGAATCCGCTTCCCGGCCATATGCCCCCGAAGGGGACGACCGGGGGCACGTGATGTTGCACGCGTGCTCTAGGGTGCCTCGGACGGGTCCTTGGCCGGGTCGGCCGAGGCGGGCGGAGGGGCAGAATCCAGATATGCGTGACACTCAGAAGATGGCGCTGATCGGGGGCGCCGCCGCAGTCGTCGTCGGTGCCACCGGCTTCGGCGTCTACGCCCTCGTCGGGGGTGACAGCAAGGAAGGCGGCAACGGAAGCGTCACCTCGTCCGACGACGGCGAGGGAGGGAAGAAGGTCAGGACCGGCCCGCCCAGCGCGGCCGAAGTCCGCACCACGGCCAAGCAGTTCCTCAGCGCGTGGGCCTCAGGGGACACCAAGGAGGCCGCCGCGATGACCGACGACAAGGCGCAGGCCGCCGCGAGCCTCAAGAGCTATCACGACGACGCACGCGTCTCGAAGGTCGGACTCTCGCCCGACACCCCCTCCGGTGCGAAGGTCCCGTTCGACGTGACCGCGCAGATCGCGTACGAGAAGCAGCGTTCCGCCTGGGCCTACAGCTCCTCGCTCGAAGTCGTGCGCGACAAGAAGAGCGGCGAGGCAGTCGTCGACTGGAAGCCGCAGGTGCTGAACCCGAAGCTGAAGGAGGGCGAGTCGGTCAGGACCGGCAAGGCGGGGACGCCGCCGATCAAGGCCGTCGACCGCAACGGCGCCCCGCTCACCAAGGAAGAGCACCCGATGCTCGCCGGCGTCCTCGACGACCTGCGCAAGCGGTACGGCGACAAGACGGACGGCACCCCCGGAGTCGAGACACGCATCGTCGACGCCAAGGGCGAGGACACCGGCACCACGCTGCGGACGCTCTCCAAGGGGCAGCCGGGCACCCTCAAGACCACTCTGGACAAGGACGTCCAGGTGACCGCCGAGCAGTCGGTGAAGGGCAAGCCCAAGGCCTCCGCCGTCGCCGTGAAGTCCAGCACCGGCGAGGTGCTCGCCGTCGCCAACTCGCCCGCCGACGGCTTCAACGCCGCCTTCCGCGGCTCCCTCGCGCCCGGCTCCACCATGAAGGTGATCACCGCCGCGATGCTGCTCGACAAGGGCCTCGCCTCACCGGACAAGCCGCACCCGTGCCCCAAGTTCCACACGTACGGCGGCTGGAAGTTCCAGAACGACGACAAGTTCGAGATCGAGAACGGCACCTTCGCGCAGAGCTTCGCCCGCTCCTGCAACACCGCCTTCATCACCCAGGCCGAGAAGCTCGAGAACGACGACCTGGGCAAGGAGACCCGCGAGGTCTTCGGCATCGGCCAGAACTGGAACGTGGGCACGGGGACGTTCGACGGCAGCGTGCCCACCATGTCGGACGCCCAGATGGCCGCCTCCCTGATCGGCCAGGGCGGCGTGCGGATGAACCCGCTCAACATGGCGTCCGTCGCGGCGACCGTGCAGAGCGGCACCTTCAGGCAGCCGGTGATCGTCTCTCCCTCGCTGGACGACCGGGAGATCGCCAAGGCCTCGCGTGAGATGAAGCCGGGGACGAAGAGCGCGCTGAAGAACCTGATGAAGCTGACGGCGGCGAGCGGTACGGCCGCCGAGCCGATGGCGGGCCTCAGCGGCGACGTCGGTGCCAAGACGGGCTCCGCCGAGGTCGACGGCCAGAAGAAGCCGAACGCGTGGTTCACGGCTTACAACGGCGACATCTCGGCGGCCGCGGTCGTACCCGCCTCGGGGCACGGCAGCGACAACGCCGGCCCGGTCGTCCGCAAGATCCTGGAGGCCGGTACGGGCTGAGCCCGCGCCCGGCGCCCCGCGCGGCCTCCGCGCCACGGGCCTGCCCGGGCACGGGCGAAGGCGCACAGGCGGAACGCCCATGTGCGGGTGCCCTGACGCGCACATCAGGACGCACCGGGAGCGGTGCCCCTCAAGGGGGCGCCGCTCCCGGTGCGTTGCGCCCCCGCCGCGCTGCGTGTGAAACCGTGTCGCGTGCCCGTTGCCGCAGCGGGTAGCGTCGGCGCCATGAGCCAGGCGCCATCAGCCCATCCCCGCTTCGCGGCCGCCCTGTCCGCCCTCCGCGTCGGCGATGTGGAGATCCGCGCCTTCCCCGACGCCACGCGCACCGCCGCGCAGGCTGCCGAGGCGGTCGGCTGCGAGCTGAGCCAGATCGTGAAGTCCCTGGTCTTCGAGGCCGACGGCGAGCCCGTACTGGTCCTGATGGACGGCGCCTCGCGCGTCGACGTCGCTCTGGTGCGGGAGGAGTTGGGCGCGCAGAAGGTACGGCGGGCGGACGCGGACCTGGTGCGCCGGGCGACGGGGTACGCGATCGGGGGCGTGCCGCCCTTCGGCCACGCCACCGAGATGCGCGTCCTCGCCGACCGCGGCCTGCTCCGCCATGAGCTGGTGTGGGCCGCGGCGGGCACGCCGCACACGGTCTTCGCCGTCGCCCCCGAGACGCTCCTCGTCCACGCCCGGGGGCGCTGGCGGACGTGCGCGAGCACTCCGCAGAGGTGCCGTGACGCCGCTGGTCGTCGCGGCCGTCCTGGTCGCCCGCCGGTGAACGTGGAGGAGACGGACCGGTGGTTCGCCTTCCGCACGCCCCGTTCCTTCACCGGTCCCCGCCTCTGCGCGGCCATCGTCGACCGCCTCACCTTCAACGGCACCATCATCGAGACCGGGGCCGACTCCTACCGCCTCGCCAGCACCCGCGCACGGGCCTGCCGCCGCAACCCATGCACGAGCGCTGTCGCCAGAAGTGAACGAAGCCACGGCCGTGAGCGTCTACGAGCGGCTCGGGTTCACGATGTACGAGAGGGATCTGATGTACCGCACGGAGAGCTGATCCTCCGGCGGCTGCCGTGTCAACCGCCGCCGCGGGAACCGCAGTTCGGGACCCGGCCGTGCCCCGGTCCCGTTTTCCAGGCTCGCCTCGCGCCGCGACCGCCACGGCCGACCTGAGCCTCCCCGGCCGACGCCCGTTCGGCGCCGAGCCACGGACTGCTGACACCCCATAAGGCCGGACGCCGACGCCGTACCGCCCCGCACCCCCAAGAGTGACCCAGGTCACACGGAATCGAAAACCCGGGGCGCGGCCGCCGCGTCTAGCACGTGTGAGATCAGTCAGGGCAAAGCCGCGGGAGCAGGACGAGGAGCGCCTCGTCCGCCTGGTGTCCAAGGGCGACCGCGCCGCGTTCGAGGAGCTGTACAGGCGCACTGCGCCGTGGCTGGCGGTGCGGCTGCGCCGCCGGTGCACGGACGAGCAGATCGTCGCCGAGGTCATGCAGGAGACGTATCTGGCGGTGTGGCGTGCGGCGGGCGCGTTCGCCGGAAGCGCCGTGGGCGGCACCGCCGTCGGCTGGCTGTGGACGATCGCGGCACGCCGCCTCGTCGACGCCTTCCGCCGCCGTGCCCACCACGCGCAGCCGCCGCCCGCGGCCGCCGGACAGACCGTCGCGCCCGCCGCCGAGGAGGAGGCGCTGGCGGAGACCGTCGGCGGTGACGTAGGGGACGCGTTGCGGCGCATCGCACCGGAACTCAGGCAGGTATTGCAGGCCATGGTGCTCGACGGGCTGTCCGTACGGGAGACCGCCGTCCTCCTGGGACTGCCCGAGGGCACGGTCAAGACCCGCGCCCGCAGGGCCCGAATCGCGATGCGGGAGGCGCTGACATGAGCGTGGAACATGCGTCGGAAGTGATCATCGACGCCTACGCGCGCGGCGACTCCGCAATCGCCGCCGACGAAGTGTGGGCTCTCGAGGCCCACTTGGAGGCCTGCGGGACGTGCCGCGAAAGGCTCGCGCACGCCGTGACCACGGGGGCGCCCGCGGTCGAGTCGCTCGTCGACGCGGTGTGGGCCGACCTGGAGCCCCAGCTGGCCGCGACCGAGCCGGCTCCGGCCAGGAGCCACCGGGCGGCAGGTGTGTCGGCATGGATGACACCGGTGATGGTGCCGTGGCTGGCCATGGCGGTGAGTGTGACGCTGATCGCGGTGCTGCTGGACGTCGCCGGGCTCCGGCCGGGCGGCGGTGACGAGCCGCTGGTGCTGCTGCTGGCACCGCTGCTGCCCGTCTGCGGGGTGGCCGCTTCCTGGTCGCGCGGCCTGGACCCGGCGTACGAGCTGGCGGCCTCCTCGCCGAGAGCCGGGCTGTATCTGGTGCTGTGGCGCACCACGGCCGTACTCGCCGTGGTCCTGCCTCCGCTGCTGGTGGCCGAGTCGGCGACCGGGGTGACGGCCGGGCGCTCGCTGCTGCCCTGTCTCGCCTTCACCTCGGCGGCCCTGGCCCTCGGCACCGTCGTCGGCGTGACCCGCGCGTGCCTCGTGCTCGTGGCCGTGTGGGGCGCGGTGGTCGTGGCACCGGCCCTGACCTTCGCCCAGGGCGAGACCGCTTTCGCCCTTCAACCCGAGGGCCTGCCCGTCTGGGGGGTGATCTTCGCGCTCGGCGTCGCCGTAGTGGTCGTACGCAGGGGCGCCTACTCCGTGCTTGAAACCGAAAACTGACACACGAGAGGACACCCATGATGCGCGCGGTGAGCGCGGCCGACATCGCACCGAAGACCTACGCCTGGGAGGTGCAGGCGACGGGGCTGAAGGTCAGGGCCGGCGCGAATCGAACGGCCGTCGACGGGCTCGACCTGTCGCTCGGCACCGGAGTACACGGCCTGCTCGGCCCCAACGGTGCAGGCAAGACGACTCTCATACGGGCCCTGGCCACGGTGGTGCGCCCGACGGAGGGCACCCTGCGGCTGCTGGGGGAGCCCGCGGGCGGCATGGGCGAACAGCACCGTGCGCTGCGGCGCCGCATCGGCTACCTGCCGCAGGAGTTCGGCTACTACAAACGCTTCACGGTTCGTGAGTTCGTCGAGTACATGGCGTGGCTGAAGGAGGTGCCGAACCAGTCCATCCCCGCGGCGGTCCAGCGTGCCGTGGAACGCGTGGGCCTGGCCGACCGTGCCGACTCCCGCATGAAGACCCTCTCGGGCGGCATGGTGCGGCGCGTCGGCATCGCCCAGGCCATCGTCAACGACCCGGCGATCCTGCTGCTGGACGAGCCGACCGTCGGACTGGACCCGGCGCAGCGGCTCCGCTTCCGCGAACTGATCCAGGAACTGGGCAAGGACACCTGCGTCATCGTCTCGACGCACCTGGTCGAGGACGTCGCCGCCGCCTGCACCGATGTCGTGCTCTTCGCCGAGGGACGCCTGCGTTTCCAGGGCACCCCGGACGACCTGGCCGCGGCCGGCGGCCCCGAGCACGTGGGCGACAGTCCGCTGGAGCGCGGCTACTCGGCGCTGCTGCTCGACCCCGGGCAGGGAAAGGGGACCTGGTGAACACCCGAGTTCTGCGTACCGAGTTGAAGCGGTCTGTCGCCCCCTGGGCCGGAGCCGTGATCCTGCTGGCCGGGGTGGGGTTCTTCTACGCGCTGGACGGCCCCTGGTGGAAGGGCACCTCGCAGTGGACGGTCCAGTGGACCTCCCTGGCGTTGTGGACCCGGGGCCTGCTGGTCTTCCTGTGGCCGGTCGCCGTGGGGCTGGGCGCGCTGCAAGGGCTGCGTGACCACCGCTCCAAGGTGCCCGAGCTGCTGACGAGCACGCCTCGGCCCGCCTGGCACCGTGCCGCCATGCTGTCGGGCACCACCGCGCTCACGCTGGGCACGGGCTTCTGGCTCTTCGTGCTCGTGGGCGCGGTCCAGGTGCTGGGCAACGCCGAGTACACGCACCTCGGCTGGCTGCCGATCTCGCTGGTCGCGGCGCTGGCCCTCGTCGCGGGCGCCGTGCTGGGCATGGGCGTAGGGCGTGCCCTGCCGTCCGCGCTCACCCCGCCCGTGCTGGCCGTCGCGGCCCTCTTCGTCACGACGCTCCTGCGGATGACGCTGGACGGCGGCGTGCCCTCGTCCCCCTCGATGGCCACTCCGCTCGTGCTGCTCTCGCCGGCGGTGGAGGAGGTGACCGAGGTGCTGCTCACGCTGTCGGCCTCCGTGCACATCGGCCAGACGGTGTGGCTGCTCGGCATGGCCGCGACCGGCTTCGCGCTGCTGGTCGCCGGAACCCGGCGGGCCAAGGCGCTCGCCGTGACGCCCCTGCTGTCGGGCGCGGTCGTCGCGCTGCTCATACTCCCCTCCTCCCCGAAGCAGACGTACGTCGTGGCCGAGGACGCCGCGGCGAAAGTGTGCGACGGCCCGGTGTGCGTGGCCAAGGCACACCAGGGAGAACTCCCCCGTCTCGCGGGCCCGGGGAAGAAGGCCCTGCGGATGCTGCACAGGGCCATGGGCGCCGATGCGCCGACCGCGGTCCGTGAGACCACCGCTCTGCGCTCACCCATGGACCACATGGAGCGGTCCCGCAAGCACGTGACGGTCGACTTCGACGACCAGGTGCTCATCGAGGCGAAGGGCGATGAGGAGCTGACCCGGGTGCTGGTGGGCATGGGCGCGGCCCCGAACTGCTACGCCCGCAGCTGGGCCGAGGGCAACACCTCGACGGAGCTCGCTGCGCAGACCGTCGCCGCGGGCTGGGTCCTCGGAGACCTCAGGCCGATCGAGACGACGTGGGCCGTTGAGGACCCGATGAAGGACGCCCGTCCCGCGTGGAAGAAGCTCAAGGCGCTGCCGCAGGCCGAACAGCGCTCCCGCATCGACGCGATGCGCGCCTCCTCGCTCGCCTGCGACAACGACCCCCTCGCAGCGCTGACCGGCGGTGGAACCAAGTGAGATGGACGAGCCTCTACGCCCGCTCACGGCAGGTGCCCGCCTCGCTCGCCGCGGTGCTGATCAGCACCTTCGCGGTGTGGGCGTTCTGCCAGGACGGCAAGGAGGGGCCCGCGGATCCGCGGCTGACGGCGCTGGTCCTCGCCGCGGGTACGACCGCGGGCTCGATCGGCCTCGCCGGGCAGGACCTCGCGCTGGACCGTACGGCCGCGATCCGCTGGGTGCCGCGCAGGGCGCTGCACGTCCTGCTCATCGGGGCGGCAGCGGGCGGGGCGCTGCTGGCGGTCCAGACCGTGGGCGAGGAGCTGGCCACCACCGGGTTCGTCCTGCGGGACACCGCGGGGCTGATGGGACTCGTCGCGCTCGGGGCGGTGGTGTTCGGGGCGCAGAACGCGTGGACCCTGCCGCTCGCGTGGCTGGCGTTCACCTTGTTCACACCGCTGTCCGAGGACCTGCACATGCAGGTCGCGACCTGGATGCTGCTGCCGCCCGGCACCGCCGCCGGGACCTGGACCGCGCTGGTGCTGGCGGTCGGCGGCACGGCGGTCTACGCCTTCGCGGGCCCGAGGAGGTAGCCGCCTGACGGACCGTGAGCGCCGGGCGGCCGCTCCGGCGCTCACGTGTGGCCAGGGCGCACCCCGCTTTCGCCCTCCACCCGAAGGCGGGACTTCTGCGCCGGAAGCACGTCAGTACCCTGGAGGGCTGACCCGCTCGGCGTGTGCGCAAACAGGAGAGAGATGGCTGTCAACCTCGTGAATCTGGAAGCCGTGGGCAAGGTCTACGGCACCCGGGCGCTGCTGGACGGCGTTTCGCTCGGCGTGAGCGAGGGCGACCGCATCGGCGTCGTCGGGCGCAACGGGGACGGCAAGACGACCCTGATCCGCATGCTGTCCAAGCTGGAGCCCGCCGACTCGGGCCGTGTCACGCACTCCGGCGGCCTGCGGCTCGGCGTGCTCACCCAGCACGACTCGCTCGACCCGGCCGCGACCGTACGGCACGAGGTGGTCGGTGACATGGCCGACCACGAGTGGGCGGGGGACGCCGGGGTCCGCGACGTGCTGACCGGCCTGTTCGGCGGCCTGGACCTGCCCGGCTTCGCGCACGGCCTCGACACCGTCATCGGCCCGCTCTCCGGCGGCGAGCGGCGCCGGATCGCTCTGGCACAGCTCCTCATCGCCGAGCAGGACCTGATCGTCCTCGACGAGCCCACCAACCACCTCGACGTCGAGGGCATCGCCTGGCTCGCCCAGCACCTTCGCGCGCGGCGTTCCTCGCTCGTCTGCGTGACGCACGACCGCTGGTTCCTCGACCAGGTGTGCACACGCATGTGGGACGTGCAGCGCGGCGCCGTGCACGAGTACGAAGGCGGCTACTCCGACTACGTCTTCGCGCGCGCGGAGCGCGAGCGCATCGCCGCACAGGAGGAGAGCAAGCGGCAGAACCTGATGCGCAAGGAGCTGGCCTGGCTGCGCCGCGGCGCCCCCGCCCGCACCAGCAAGCCGCGTTTCCGTATCGAGGCGGCCAACGCCCTCATCGCCGGCGAACCGCCGCCCCGCGACAGCGCGGAGCTGATGCGCTTCGCCAACTCACGTCTGGGCAAGACCGTCTTCGACCTGGAGGACGTCTCGCTGCAGGCCGGGCACAAGGTGCTGCTGAAGCATCTGACCTGGCAGCTCGGCCCGGGTGAGCGGGTCGCTCTCGTCGGTGTGAACGGTGCGGGCAAGACGTCGCTGCTGCGGGCCATGGAGGTCGCCGCCCGGGCTGCCCGCGAGGGCGACGAGGGGCAGTCGGAGCTGGTGACGGCCGGCCGTGTCAAGACGGGCCGGACGGTGAAGCTGGCGTATCTCTCGCAGGAGGTCGCCGAGTTGGACCCGGGCCTGCGGGTGCTGGAAGCCGTGGAGCGCGTGCGCGGCCGGGTGGACCTCGGCAAGGGCAGGGAGATGACCGCCTCGCAACTGTGCGAGCGCTTCGGCTTCGTGAAGGAGAAGCAGTGGACGCCCGTCGGCGACCTCTCCGGGGGCGAGCGGCGGCGTCTGCAGATCCTGCGTCTGCTGATGGACGAGCCGAACGTGCTCTTCCTGGACGAACCGACCAACGACCTCGACATCGAGACGCTCACACAGTTGGAGGACCTGCTGGACGGGTGGCCGGGCTCGCTCGTCGTCATCTCCCACGACCGCTTCTTCGTCGAGCGCACCACGGACCGGGTGTTCGCGCTGCTCGGCGACGGCACCCTGCGGATGCTGCCGCGCGGCATCGACGAGTACCTGGAGCGGCGCGCGCGGCAGCGCGAGTCGGCGCCGGGTACGAACGGCACGCCCTCCGGACGCGCCTCCTCCGCCGCCTCGCCGTCCGCTTCCTCTGCTTCGCCGGCCTCCTCCGCGCCGCCCGCCTCCTCCTCCGGTACGTCCTCCGCGGCGTCCGCTCCCGCGAAGTCCGCCGCGCAGGCGCGGACCGAGCAGAAGGAGATGCAGCGCATCGAGCGCCAACTCGACCGCATCGAGGAGAAGCAGTCCGCCCTGCACTCCGCGATGGCCGAGCACGCCACGGACTTCGCCCGCGTGGCGGACCTCGACACCGAACTGCGTGAACTCGCCTCGCAGCGCGAGGGGTTGGAGTCGCGGTGGCTGGAGCTGGCCGAGGGGCAGTGACGGCACGGGCGCGCGGCGGCGCCACTGCCCCGGGCAACGGCGTGGCAACGGCTCCGTCTCGAGCCCGTCTCGTCCGATTTTCCGGCAGGGAACCGGACCGGCGGTTCGTGGTGTCCGGTGATAGAAAGAACTGAACTTCCGCGTACCAGCCAGCCGAAGGCGGGCCTGATGTCCGATTCGCTCCGCCCTGCGGGGGTTTGAGGGGCGGACGTCCGGTCTGATCATAACGAGGGAACCGACATGTCGCAGCCGCCTCCGCCAGAACCGCCCAACCAGCCGCCCAGCGGGGACTCCCCGGGCAGACAGCCGGAAGACGCCGGCGAATCCCCGGCACCGGGGTCGCAGGACTCGCCCAGCCTGAAGAAGGACTCCTCCGGCGAGCAGGCGCCTGTGCCGCCCGGTCAGCCGCCGCAGCCGCCGCAGGGCGGCTACGGCTACCCGCAGCAGCCCCCGCAGGGTGGTTACGGATTCCCGCAGCAGCCTCCGCCCGGTGCGCCGCAGGGCGGCTACGGCTATCCGCAGCAGCCTCCGCCCGGCGCGTACGGCTATCCGCAGCAGCCGGGCCAGCAGCCCTACGGCCAGGGACCGGGCATGTACCCCACGGCCCCCGGCGGCTGGGGCCCCGGAGGTCCGGGCACTCCGGGCGGCGGCAACGGCAACGGCAACGGCAAGGTGATCGCCATCATCGCCGCGGCGGTCGCCGTGGTGCTGGTCATCGGGACCGTCGGCTTCTTCCTGATCAATGACGACGACGGCGGGAACGTCGCGAAGCGCGACAAGAAGTCCTCGCAGAACGGCGGCGGCGGTGACAAGCCGGCCAGCGCCGACGCCAAGGAACTTTTCAAGATCGAGTCTCCGAAGATCACCGGCGAGCGCTCCAAGAGCGCCGCGGGTGCCTGGGCCACCGACGAGATCTTCGCCAAGGGCGCGATCGACGAGATAGTCGCCATGAACGCGGCCAGCGGCGAGGAGGAGTGGCGGCTCAAGCTCGACGGCGAGATCTGCGCCGCCTCCAAGGAATCCACCGAGTCCGGCAAGACGGCGGTGATCACGGCCGAGACCAAGTCCTCGGGGGCGGCCTGCAACCAGATGGCGGTCATCGACCTGAAGTCCGGCAAGAAGGACTGGCAGGAGAAGATGCCCAACAGCGAGCGGGCATCGACTCTCGGCATCAACATGACCATCAGCCAGGAGGTCGTGGCGGCCAAGTGGATCGGCGGCTCGGTCGCGTACAAGATGTCCGGCGGCTCCCCGCTGTGGAAGTCCCAGTCCAACGGCGACTGCCGTGACGAGGGATTCGCGGGAGGCAAGGACCTGATGGCGGTCGTCAAGTGCGGCAGCTACAGCGACCCGACCGTGAAGGTCCAGAAGATCGACCCCGAGACGGGCAAGTCCAAGTGGGAGTTCGAGGCGCCCAGCGGCGTGGAGAGCGCCAAGGTGATCTCCTCCGATCCCGTCGTCCTGGCGGTCGGAGCCGGCACCAGCGTCGCCACCGACGTGATGACGGTCGGGGAGGACGGCGAGCTCAAGGCCAAGATCTCCCTGGGCGACCACAAGTACCAGCCCGGGTGCAGCACCGAGGTCGACTCCTGCGCCACCGCGGTCGCCGACAAGAAGTACGTCTACATGCCCTCCGGGACGCACCAGGGCCAGACCACGTCCACGAACGAGATCATGGCCTTCGACATCAACACCGGCAAGGCCAAGTGGAAGTCGGACGCCGGCGAGGGCCGCAACATCATCCCCCTCCGGATGGACGGCGCGAAGCTCATCGCCTACAAGAAGCCGACCTACGCCGCGGGCGGCCAGGTCGTCGCCGTCGACCCGGCGGCGAAGGGCAAGCAGGAGGTCTACCTGCGCAACCCGGACGACAGCGCACGGGTGGAGAACAACTTCGCCAGCATCTCGCTGCGCGAGACGCCCCTGTACGTCAACGGGCGGCTGTTCCTGCAGCGTTCGCTGGTCTCGAAGGACAGCGCCGACAGCTACGGCAAGTACATCGGCATCGGCTTCGGAGCCCAGTGACCGTACGCCGGTGACGCCCGACCGCACGAGGGCGGAAGCGGACGGTTCCTGAGACCGGCCGGGTCCGGCCCGATCACGTCTCCTCCGCCGTTCCTGCGCGCTTCTCTCACCGAAGTGGCGCGGAACGGCGGAGGAGCGTGTAGCTTTCCGGGAGCACAGGAGGAGGGGCTGTGCCCGGTTCGGGGTTCCCCGCGGCCACCCGGGGCCCGAGCGGGGGAGGGCGGGGCTCCCACGGCGGCGTGGGGGGTTGTTGCGCATGAGCGTCCGGCTCATGGTCGTGGACGAACACCGGCTGCTCGCCGAGGCTCTTGCCTCGGCGTTGAAGCTTCGCGGTCACCGGGTGCTCGCCGCGGCCGCTCCCAGCGCGGGGGCGGCGGATCTGGTGCTGAGCCGGGCGCCCGAGGTGTGTCTGCTGGGAACGGCCTCTCCCGCCGAGGAGGGCGTCTTCGACCCGGTCCTGCGGATCAAGCGGGAGAAGCCGCAGATAGCGGTCGTCGTGCTGGGGCCCGTGCCCAGTCCCCGCGGCATCGCCGCCGCGTTCGCCGCCGGCGCGTCCGGCTACGTACGGCACGACGAGCGGATCGAGGGCGTCGAGCGCGCCATGATGAAGGCGCGGGCGGGGGACGTGGCCGTGGCGCCGCAGCTCCTTCGGGACTCCTTCGCCGAACTGCTCAACCCCGTGGCCGAACCCGACGACGAGGGCGCACGGTTGCTCCAACTGCTCACGCCCCGCGAGGTGGAGGTGCTGATGCGTGTCGCGGAGGGTGAGGACACGCGGCTGATCGCGGCGGGGATGCGCATAGCGCCGAGCACCGCCCGTACGCATGTGCAGCGGGTGCTGATGAAGCTGGGCGTCGGTTCCCGGCTGGAGGCCGCCGCCCTGGCGGCCCGCACGGGGCTGCTGGAGAGGGCGCCCCGGCCCGGTGCCGCCCGGGAGTGACGCTCCCTCCACGGTTCCGGTGACCGGCTGCGGTCCGGGCGGTGTCTCACGTTCCGGCTCACGCTCCGGTTCCTGCTCCGCTCCCGCCTTCGGTGTGCGGTTTCTCCCCGCGTCGCTTCCCCACGGCGGCTGTCTCTGCTGTCAAGGTCTGATTTGTTCTCTTAGTTCGGTTATTTACCTGTGTAGCCTGTGGCCCGGTCAACAGCTGGGAGTGGGAACGCCTGTTGGGCCGTGGTGCCTTGTGTGCGATTATGTTGAGGTCTGAAAGCTGGGAAGGAACACCGTTGAAGAAGACCTCGAACCGGCTCGCCGACGGCCGCGAGATCATCTACTACGACTCGCGTGACGACGCCGTGCGCGCCGCGGCCGACGAGCGTCCGTCCGCGCAGACGGCGAGCGCCTCCCAGATCCGCTACGACCCGCTGCTGTCGGAGTGGACGGCGGTCACCGCGCACCGGCAGGGCCGCACCTACCATCCGCCGGCCGACGCGTGCCCGCTCTGCCCGAGCCGGGACGGACGCCTCAGCGAGATCCCCGAAGAGGACTACGACGTCGTCGTCTTCGAGAACCGCTTCCCCTCCTTCACCGGCGGTCCCGGTCCCGAAGCGGCCGACGGCCGGCACGGCCTCTTCACGCACCGGCCCGGCGCCGGACGCTGCGAAGTCGTCTGCTTCACCCCCGACCACCACGCCTCCTTCGCCTCCCTCACGCGGGACCAGGCCCGGCTCGTACTCGACGCATGGACGGACCGCACCGCCGAACTGTCCCAACTGCCCGGCGTCGAGCAGGTCTTCTGCTTCGAGAACCGCGGTGAGGAGATCGGCGTCACCCTCCAGCACCCGCACGGCCAGATCTACGCCTATCCCTTCACCACCCCCCGTACCGCGCGCATGCTGGACTCCCTCGCCGGTCACGCCGCGCGCACCGGCGGACGCAACCTCTTCGACGACGTCGTCGCCGCCGAGCTCGCCGACGCACGCCGCGTGGTGTGCGAGACCGGTCACTGGGTCGCCTTCGTACCGCACGCCGCCCGCTGGCCGTACGAGGTGCACCTCTACCCCAAGCAGCGGGTGCCGGACCTGCTCGCGCTTGGCGAGGAGGCGCGTGCCGAGTTCCCGGCCGTCCATCTGGAGGTGCTGCGCCGCTTCGACCGTCTCTTCGGCCCTGACGAGCCGCCGACGCCCTACATATCGGCCTGGCACCAGGCGCCGTTCACCGCCGGCCGTGGGCGGGACCGGGACGGCGGGACGGGCGCGGCGGCCGGCGTCACCCGTGAGGACTTCGCGCTGCACCTCGAGCTTTTCACCATCCGCCGGACTTCCGGCAAACTGAAGTTCCTCGCGGGTTCCGAGTCAGGGATGAATGTGTTCATCAACGATGTGCCGCCCGAGAGCGCGGCCGAGCGACTGCGAGAGGTAGCCAGTGACAGCGATCTCCCCGGGGGCGGGCCCCGTCCCCCCGCGTAAGTATCTGGTGACGGGCGGGGCGGGTTACGTCGGCAGTGTGGTCGCCGCCCGCCTGCTCGAGTCGGGGCACACGGTCACGGTGCTCGACGACCTGAGCACCGGCTTCCGCGACGCGGTACCCGAGGGCGCGGACTTCATCGAGGGCCGCGTCCAGGACGCCGCCCGCCGGCTGGACGGCACCTACGACGGCGTACTGCACTTCGCCGCCTCCTCGCAGGTCGGCGAGTCGGTGGCCGACCCCGGCAAGTACTGGCGCAACAACGTCGGCGGAAGCATCGAACTCCTCGCCGCGATGCGCGAGGCGGGCGTACGCAAGCTGGTCTTCTCCTCGACGGCGGCCACCTACGGCGAGCCCCGGCTCGTGCCCATCCCGGAGGAGGCGCTCGAGGCGCCGACCAATCCCTACGGCGCCACCAAACTCGCCGTCGACCACATGATCAGCGGTGAGTGCCGTGCACACGGACTGCGGGCCGTCTCGCTGCGCTACTTCAACGTCGCGGGCGCACAGGGCCCCTACGGCGAGCGGCACGACCCCGAGTCGCACCTCATCCCGCTCGTCCTCCAGGTCGCGCAGGGCCGCCGGGAGGCGATCTCCGTCTACGGTGAGGACTACCCGACGCCCGACGGCACCTGCGTGCGCGACTACATCCACGTCAGCGACCTCGCCGAGGCCCACCTGCTCGCGATGGACGCGATGTGGGAGGGCAGGGTCGCCGGCGACGGGCACATGATCTGCAACCTGGGCAACGGCAACGGCTTCTCCGTCCGCGAAGTCATCGAGACCGTGCGGAAGGTGACGGGCCACCCCGTGCCCGAGGTGGCCGCCCCCCGCCGCGACGGCGACCCGGCCGAACTGGTCGCCTCGGCGGCACGCGCACGGGAGGAGCTGGGCTGGCGCCCCACCCGTACCGACCTGGCCGAAATCGTGCAGGACGCATGGGAGTTCACGCAGGCGCACGCCGAACGGGCGGGCACGGCATGACCGAAGGATTCCGCGCGGTCCACGGGCGTGAGCCCGAGGGGATGTGGGCCGCGCCGGGCCGGGTCAACCTCATCGGTGAACACACCGACTACAACGACGGCTTCGTCCTGCCCCTCGCCCTGCCCCACACCTGCCGGGTGGAGGCCGCCCGACGCGAGGACGGCGTGCTGCGGCTGCATTCGACGGCGGCGCCGGGCGGCGTCACCGAGGTGCGGCTCGACGGGCTCACACCGCAGGGAGCGACCGGTGACCGCGGCGGGTGGGCCGCATACCCGGCGGGCGTGGCGTGGGCGCTGCGTGAGGCGGGGCTCCAGGTGGGCGGTGCGGATCTGCACTTCGACTCCGACGTGCCCACCGGCGCGGGGCTCTCCTCCTCCGCCGCGCTGGAGGTCGCCACGGCGGTCGCGCTGAGCGGCCTGTACGGACTGGGCCTGTCCGGGCCCCGGGTGGCCCGGCTGTGCCGGCGCGCGGAGAACGAGTTCGCCGGTGTGCCCTGCGGCATCATGGACCAGATGGCCGCCGCCTGCTGCACGGCCGGGCACGCGCTCCACCTCGACACCCGCGACCTCACCCAGCGGCAGGTACCCCTCGACCTGGAGGCGTGCGGGCTGCGGCTCCTGGTCGTCGACACCCGCGTCAAGCACGCTCTCGGCGACGGCGCGTACGCCGAACGCCGCGCGGGCTGCGAGGCGGGTGCGGCGGCGCTGGGTGTGGGGACGCTGCGCGAGGTCGCCCACGAGGAGTTGCCCGCGGCCCTCGCGCGCATCGGGGACGAGCGGCTGAGGCCGCTGGTGCGGCACGTCGTCACCGAGAACGAGCGGGTCGCCCGGACCATCGCGTTGCTGGACGCGGGCAGGACGGAGGCCATCGGTCCCGTACTGACCGCGGGGCACGCCTCGTTGCGCGACGACTTCGCCGTCTCCTGCGCCGAGCTCGACCTCGTCGTCGAGGCTGCCTGCGAGGCGGGCGCCCTGGGGGCCCGGATGACGGGCGGCGGATTCGGCGGCTCGGCGATCGTGCTGGTGGAGGCGGAGGCCGCCGACGCCGTCCGCAAGGCCGTCGAGCACGTCTTCGCGGTGGCCGGCCACCGCGCTCCGCGCGTCTTCGAGGCCGTGCCCGGTGAGGGCGCGCGGCAGGTCACAGCCGCTTGACGAGCAGGTGGTCGGTGCAGCCGGGAGGGTAGTCCTCGACCGTGCCGACGAGGGTGTAGCCGGCCTTCCGGTAGAAGTCCGGGGCCTGGAAGTCGAAGGTCTCCACACGGACGCCGTGGCAGCCGTGCACCTCACGTGCCCGGCGCTCGGCCTCGGCCATCAGCCGGGAGCCGATGCCGCCCCCGCGCAGGGACTCCTCGACCCACAGCAGATCGATGTGCAGCCAGTGCGCCCACGCGTGGCCGACGAGGCCGCCGAGCAGAGCCTCCCCCTCCAGCGCGTAGACGTGCACGGGCACTTCGGAATCCGCAGCGCTTCCGCGCAGCGCCCGCATCACCGGCGAGCGGCGGGAGTTGGTGGTCCGCAGCCGCTCGTGGACCGTGTCGCGCCGACGCTGGTCAGGTTCTGTCGTGATCCGGTACATGCCCCTCACTTCAGGTCGTCACGGCAAGCAGTTTGGCCAATCGGTTTCCGTCGCCACACCTCGGGCTTACCCTGAGTCGTATGTATCGCACCGGTGGGGGCCGGTGTCTGTTCAGGGGGTCGAGACAGCCGGGAAGCCACGCAGGGCAGTGATGCCGGGTGGTCAGCAGAGGCGCGGCGGTGTCCGAGCGGCGCACGCATCTCTTCCTCCGCACCGGGTGACGTACCCGCACTGCCAGGGGGTGCCATGCAACGTATCCGGGTGCTGGTGGTCGACGACCACCGCATCTTCGCCGAGTCCCTGGCCGCAGCGCTGGCGGCCGAGCAGGACGTCGAGGTCACCGCGGCGGGCAGCGCCCCCGCGGCGCTGCGCTGCCTGGAGCGTGCGGCGGCGGACGGCCGGCGCTTCGACGTCATCCTGGTCGACGCCGATCTCGCGGCGCCCGTCGCGGCCTCTCCCGGTGCCGACGGGGCGGCGGGCGCGGGTTCTTCGGGCGCCGGCCTGCCGGGGGCGGGTCTTCCGGGCGCCGGTCTTCCGAGCGCGGGTCCGTCCCGTGTGAACTCTTCGGGTGGCGGCCCGTCGGGCCCCGGCAGCCACGGCGCGCGCGGGTCCGCGGCAGCGGCGGCAATCAACGGCGGCAACGGCCAACTCACCTCGGTCGTCGAGCGGGAGGCCGCGCCCGAAGGCGGCCGGGGCGCCGCGGGTACGGGTACCGCGGGTACGGGCGCCGCGGGTGGGGGTACCGCGGGTACGGGCGCCGCGAGACCGGGCGGCCTTCCGCTGGTCGCCCGTGTGCGTGGCGAACACCCCTCCGTACGTACGGTGGTGCTCGCCGAGCGAGACGACCCCCGGCACGCGGCCGCGGCCCTCCAGGCGGGGGCGGGCGGCTGGATCGCCAAGGACTGCTCGCTCTCCCGGCTGCTGCAGGTCATCCGTGGCGTCCTCAAGGACGAGACGCACCTCTCGCCCGCCCTGCTGACCGGTGTGCTCAAGGAGCTGACGGCCTCGCGCAAGCACCGTACCGAGAGCGAGCAGCTGGTGGCGTCGCTGACGCCGCGCGAGCGTGAGGTGCTGCGCTGCATGGTCGCCGGGCTGGGACGCAAGGCGGTGGCCGAGCGGCTGTACCTCTCCCCGCACACCGTGCGTACGCACATGCAGAACGTGCTGGGCAAACTCGGCGTGCACTCCACGCTGGCCGCCGTCGCCCTCGCCCGCCGGGCCGGGGTGGGGCCAGTCGACCTCCAGGCCGGCTCCTCGCGCTGAGGCTCAGGCCGAGGTCCCGCGGATGCTCCAGCCGCCGTCGACGACGAGGCTCGCGCCCGTGACGTACGAGGCGTCGCAGGAGAGCAGGAAGGCGATGACGGCGGCCACCTCGTCCGGGTGCCCGTGGCGGCCCGCGACGGTCTGCGCGGCCGTGCGCCGCAGTTCCTCCTCGTCGGTCTCCTCCCGGGAACGGGTGAGGACGGGGCCGGGCAGCACACTGTTGACGCGCACCATCGGCCCGTAGTCGACGGCGAGTTGACGGCCGAGACCGGTCAGCCCGGCCGTGGCCGCCGCATAGGCGGGACGGGCGGGCAGGCCCGCGAGCGCCTGCACCGACGAGGTGAGCACGATGGCGCCGCGCCGTGCGCGCAGATCCTCCAGGCAGGCCCGTACGCCGAGGAAGGCGCCCGTCAGGTTCACCCCCAACTGCCCCTCCCAGTCGGAGAGCGAGAGCGCGTCGGCCCTGCCGGGCCGCATCAGCCCGGCGTTGCTGACCAGGCCGTCGAGAGGACCGAATCCGTCGTGGGCGGTGCGTAACGCCCTTCTCCAGGCGGGCTCGTCGGTGACGTCGCCGAGTACGAAGGCGGCGCGGGCGCCGGAGGCGGTGATCTGGCGGGCCGTACGGTGGCCGCTCTCCTCCTCGTTGTCGAGGATGACGACGGCGGCA
The DNA here is from genome assembly GCF_000424965.1 of Streptomyces sp. TAA204. NCBI lineage: Bacteria > Bacillati > Actinomycetota > Actinomycetes > Kitasatosporales > Streptomycetaceae > Streptomyces > Streptomyces sp. TAA204. The sequence continues at coordinate 159,082 of NZ_AUKW01000001.1, read as the reverse complement.
CCCTCATCGGCCAGCCTGTGCGCGGTGGCGGCGCCGATCCCCGAGCCACCGCCGGTGACGAGGACGGTGCGTCCCGCGAAGCGATCTGAATGACGTCCGCCCATGCAACGGATGCTACGGGCTGCGCCGCCCGCCGCGCACCGGGGCGCTCCGCCGGTGCGGCGTGGCCGGCCGCGCCGCACCGGCCGTGCTCTGCCCGGTCGCTGAGCCGGACGCGGGAGAACGGCCGGGTCAGCCCGGGAGGTTGTCGAAGGGTGCGGTCAAGTGCCTCAGCAGTGAGCCCAGTTCGGCCCGTTGTGCGGAGGAGAGCTCGGCGAGGATGGCGCGTTCCTGCGCGAGCAGCCCGGCCAGCGCGCTGTCGGCGCGGTCCCGGCCCTCGGCGGTGAGGCGCACCAGCACCCCGCGCCGGTCGCTGGGGTCGGGGAGCCGCTCGACGAGCCCTCTCTTGGCCAGTCTGTCGATGCGGTTCGTCATGGTGCCGGAGGTGACGAGCGTCTGGGTCAGCAGTGCGCCCGGTGAGAGCTGATAGGGCGTACCCGCGCGGCGCAGCGCGGTGAGCACGTCGAACTCCCAGGGTTCCAGGCCGTGTTCGGAGAAGGCGAGCCTGCGGGCACGGTCGAGATGGCGCGCGAGCCGGCCGACGCGGCTCAGCACCTCCAACGGCTCCACGTCGAGGTCCGGGCGCTCGCGTCGCCAGGCTGCCACCAGTCGGTCGACCTCGTCCTCCATGGTGATCAGTGTAGTAGTTGTGTCGACGTGAAGTCTCTTGACATCGAGATAATTTCGGCGGAGGCTCCCACCATGACGTCACCCGTCTGGGACCCGCACCAGTACCGGCGCCACTCCGGGCACCGGGCACGCCCCGTCCACGACCTGCTCGCCCGCGTCCCCCGCCTGCCCGACGAGGACACTCCCCGCGTCGCCGACCTCGGCTGCGGCCCCGGCGCCCCCTCCATGCCCCTCGCCGCCCGCTGGCCCCGCGCCCGCATCACCGGGTACGACAACTCACCGGCCATGCTCGACGAGGCCCGCGCGTACGCCGGACGCACCTCGGCCGGCGGCACCCTCGACTTCACCCACAGCGACCTGGCCAACTGGCGGCCCGCGGACGGAGAGACATTCGACCTGCTCTTCTCCAACGCCGCCCTGCACTGGGTCGTCCCCGCCGGCGACGGGGACGGTGTCCGCCGGTACCGGGACCTCCTGGCGCCCTGGACGGACGCCCTGCCGCCCGGCGGCGTCCTCGCCCTCCAGGTCCCCGGGAACTTCGACGCACCCAGCCACACCCTCCTGCTGCAGACTCGCAACGCCCCGCACTGGCGCGACCGCCTCGGCACGGACTCCCGCGGCGGCACCGTCCTCGACCCGGCCGGCTACCTCGACGCGCTCACCGCCCTCGGGTGCGACGTCGACGCGTGGGAGACCACCTACGCGCACCTGCTGCACGGCCAGGACCCGGTGCTCGACTGGGTCAAGGGCACCGCCCTGCGTCCCGTGCTCACGATCCTCGCCGACGACCGGGCGGCCCGGGAGGACTTCCTCGCCGAGTACGGTGAGAAGCTGCGGCAGGCGTATCCGCCGCTGGGCGGCGACACCTCACGCGGAACGGTCCTCCCCTTCCGCCGCGTCTTCGCCGTCGCCGTGAAACGGAGGCAAACGCCGTGATCGACTCCCTGGACCACGTCCAGCTCGCCGCCCCGCCCGGCTCCGAGGAGGCCCTGCGCGCGTACTACGCGGGCACGCTCGGCATGACGGAGATCCCCAAACCGGCGGTGCTCGCCGCACGCGGCGGCTGCTGGTTCACGGCGGGCTCCGTCGTCCTCCACCTGGGCATCGAGGAGGACTTCCGCCCGGCCAGGAAGGCCCACCCCGGCATCCGCGTACGGGGCATCACCGCCTTCGCCGCCCGCCTCACCGCCGCCGGTACGCCCGTGACCTGGGACGACGACCTGCCCGGCCATCGCCGCTTCTACTCGCAGGACCCGGTGGGCAACCGCCTGGAGTTCCTGGAACCGGTCGGAGGGCCCGTCACCTGAGCGGGGTGATCCGCCGCGCGCTCGACGACTTCGCCGGGCGGTGACCGTCGCCGCGCCGAAGACGCCGCGCCGGCCCCCTCAGTTCCGCCGGTGCCCGATCAGACGCGGCTTGGCCTCCATGCCGTCCAGGCCGTGCCAGGCCAGGTTGACCAGATGCGCGGCCACTTCGGCCTTCTTCGGTTTGCGGACGTTCAGCCACCACTGGCCCGTCAGCGCGACCATGCCGACCAGCGCCTGCGCGTACAGCGGCGAGAGCTTCGGGTCGAAGCCGCGTGACTTGAACTCACGGCCGAGGATGTCCTCGACCTGGGTGGCGATGTCGCTGATCAGCGACGCGAAGTTGCCCGTCGACTGCGCGACGGGCGAGTCACGGACCAGGATGCGGAAACCGTCGGTGTAGAGATCGATGTAGTCGAGCAGCGCGAAGGCGGCCTGTTCGAGCAGCTCACGGGGGTGGCCGCCCGTCAGGGCGCTCGTCACCATGTCCAGCAGCTGTCGCATCTCGCGGTCGATGACGACCGCGTAGAGACCTTCCTTGCCGCCGAAATGCTCGTAGACCACCGGTTTGGAGACGCCGGCCTTCAGGGCGATCTCCTCGACGGACGTGCCCTCGAAGCCGCGTTCGGCGAAGAGAGCACGTCCGATGTCGAGGAGCTGCTCGCGGCGCTCCTTGCCGGTCATGCGGCGCCTTGCGGCGCGTTTCTCCTTCTTGGGGGCCTTGGCGGCCTTCGCGGTGCTGTCATCGGTCGGCACGGTCTCCATCATGCCGCTTGACGGGAGGTCTCCTTGCGGCGGGAGTCGATACGGTCGCGGCCCGGCCAGCGCACGTCGTACGCCCAGCCTGCCTTCTCCAGCCAGCGGATGATGCGGGCGCTGGAGTCCAGCTGGCCGCGCTCCACGCCGTGGCGGGCGCTCGTCGGGTCGGCGTGGTGCAGGTTGTGCCACGACTCTCCGCAGGAGAGGATCGCCAGCCACCACACGTTGCCGGACTTGTCGCGGGACTTGAAGGGGCGCTTGCCCACCGCGTGACAGATGGAGTTGATGGACCAGGTGACGTGGTGCAGCAGCGCCACACGTACCAGCGAGCCCCAGAAGAACGCCGTCAGCGCACCCTGCCAGGACATCGTCACCAGACCGCCGATCGCGGGGGGGAGCAGCAGGGAGACGCTGGTCCACATGACGAACTGCCGGGAGATCCTGCGGATCGCCGGGTCCTTGATCAGGTCGGGCGCGTACTTGTTCTGCGGTGTCTGCTCCTCGTCGAACATCCAGGCGATGTGCGCCCACCACAGGCCCTTCATCAGGGCGGGGACGGTCTCGCCGAAGCGCCACGGTGAATGCGGGTCGCCCTCGGCGTCGGAGAACTTGTGGTGCTTGCGGTGGTCGGCGACCCAGCGCACGACCGGACCCTCGACGGCCAGCGAACCGAGGATCGCGAGCGCGATGCGCAGCGGCCTCTTCGCCTTGAACGAGCCGTGTGTGAAGTAGCGGTGGAAGCCGATCGTGATGCCGTGGCAGCCGATGAAGTACATCGCCGTGAGCAGACCCAGATCCAGCCAGCTCACCCCCCAGCCCCACATCAGCGGCACGGCCGCCGCGAGCGCGAGGAAGGGGACGACGATGAAGAGCAGCAGGGCGACCTGCTCGGACGAGCGGCGCTTCTCCGCGCCCAGCGTCGCGGGGGCGGTGGCAGTGGCGGCGGGGCCGGAGGACGCGGCCGCCTCGGCGCCCTGTGGGCTGTCGAGTACGTCGGGGGGGCTGCTTGTCATAGATGTCCCTTGTCGGAGCGGTAAGGGTCGGAGGCTGCCGTAGAGATCCCGGACAGCGATTCGGGTCGGGTACCCGCTCAAGTCCTACGGAACCGTAACCTACGGCATCGTAAGTATGGCAGCCCTCACCGGCGTATCAAGGGGGGCCCGGGGGAGAGGAATCCCATGCTCACCCATCGGACGGCACCCCTGGCCCGGCGGCGCCCCGCCTATCCTGGTCCCGTCGGACAGCGCGGTCCGTGACCTGCCCGAAGCGAACGCTGCAAGGAGCCGCACCTGTGAGCAGTGCCGATGTGAGCCGTGCCGACGACGACCGCCGGCATCCCGACGGGACCGAAACCGCACCCCACGCCGGGACCGGCGCCGCACAGACAGCCGGGACCGCGGAAGCCGCCGGGACCGCGGAAGCCGCCGAGAGCGCGTCCACGACCGCGCTGCGCGCCGACATCCGCCGCCTCGGCGACCTGCTCGGCGAGACGCTCGTACGGCAGGAAGGCGCCGACCTCCTCGACCTCGTCGAACGCGTGCGGGCCCTGACACGCAGCGACGGCGAGGCCGCCGCCGCCCTGCTCGGCAGGACCGACCTGGAGACGGCCACCAAGCTGGTCCGGGCCTTCTCCACGTACTTCCACCTCGCGAACGTCACCGAACAGGTCCACCGCGGCCGCGAACTGCGCGCCCGCCGCGCGGCCGAGGGAAGCAACCTCTCCCGCACCGCCGACATGCTCAAGGACGCCGACCCCGCCCACCTCGCCGCGACCGTACGGAACCTCGGCGTGCGCCCCGTCTTCACCGCGCACCCCACGGAAGCCGCACGCCGCTCCGTCCTCACCAAACTCCGCAAGATCGCCGAACTGCTGGACCACACCGACCCGACCGACCGGCGCCGCACCGACCTGCGCCTCGCCGAGAACGTCGACCTCGTCTGGCAGACCGACGAACTGCGCGTCGCACGCCCCGAACCCGCCGACGAGGCCCGCAACGCCGTCTACTACCTGGACGAACTGCACAGCGGCGCCGTCGGCGACGTCCTCGAGGACCTCGCCGCCGAACTGGACCGGGCCGGCGCACCACTGCCCCCCGGAACCCGTCCCCTCACCTTCGGCACCTGGATCGGCGGCGACCGCGACGGCAACCCCAACGTCACCCCCGCCGTGACCTGGGAGGTGCTCCTCCTCCAGCACGAACACGGCATCACCGACGCGCTCGAGCACATCGACGAACTGCGCGGCGCCCTCTCCACCTCCATCCGCAACGGCGGCGCCACCACCGAACTCCTCGACTCCCTCAGCAGCGACCTGGACCGGCTGCCCGAGATCAGCCCCCGCTACAAGCGGCTCAACGCCGAGGAGCCCTACCGGCTCAAGGCCACCTGCATCCGGCAGAAACTCCTCAACACCCGCGACAGGCTCGCCTCCGGCGCCCCCCACGCCGCCGGACGCGACTACCTCGGCACCGCGGAACTCGTCGAGGACCTCACCCTCCTGCAGACCTCACTGCGCGCACACCGCGGCGAACTCGTCGCCGACGGCCGCCTGGAGCGCGTCCTGCGCACACTCGCCGCCTTCGGCCTCCAGCTCGCCACCATGGACGTACGCGAGCACGCCGACGCCCACCACCACGCCCTCGGCCAGCTCTTCGACCGGCTCGGCGAGGAATCCTGGCGCTACGCCGACATGCCCCGCGACTACCGGCAGCGCCTCCTCGCCAAGGAACTGCGCTCCCGCCGCCCGCTGTCCCCCGCACCCGCGCCCCTGGACGAGGCCGGCGCCAAGACGCTCGGCGTCTTCACCACCGTCCGGCAGGCCCTGGAGACCTTCGGCCCGGAAGTCATCGAGTCCTACATCATCTCCATGTGCCAGGGAGCCGACGACGTCTTCGCCGCGGCCGTACTCGCCCGCGAGGCCGGACTGATCGACCTGCACGCCGGCTGGGCGAAGACCGGCATCGTCCCCCTGCTGGAGACCACCGACGAGCTGAGGATCGCCGACGACCTCCTCGACGCGATGCTCTCCGACCCCTCCTACCGCAAGCTCGTCTCGCTCCGTGGCGACCTGCAGGAGGTCATGCTCGGCTACTCCGACTCCTCCAAGTTCGGCGGCATCACCACCTCCCAGTGGGAGATCCACCGCGCACAGCGGCGGCTGCGCGACGTCGCACACCGGCACGGCGTGAGGCTGCGGCTCTTCCACGGCCGCGGCGGCACCGTCGGCCGCGGCGGCGGCCCCACCCACGACGCGATCCTCGCCCAGCCGTGGGGCACCCTCGAAGGCGAGATCAAAGTCACCGAACAGGGCGAGGTCATCTCCGACAAGTACCTGGTGCCGTCCCTGGCGAGGGAGAACCTGGAGCTGACGGTGGCAGCCACCCTCCAGGCGTCCGCCCTGCACACCGCGCCCCGCCAGTCCGACGAGGCGCTGGCCCGCTGGGACGCCGCCATGGACACCGTCTCCGACGCGGCGCACGGCGCCTACCGGCAGCTCGTCGAGGACCCCGACCTGCCCGCGTACTTCTTCGCCTCCACCCCCGTCGACCAGCTCGCCGAACTCCACCTCGGCTCCCGCCCCTCCCGGCGTCCCGACAGCGGCGCCGGGCTCGACGGGCTGCGCGCCATCCCGTGGGTCTTCGGCTGGACCCAGTCACGGCAGATCGTCCCCGGCTGGTACGGAGTGGGCACCGGGCTCAAGGCGGCCCGCGAGGCCGGTCTCGGCAGCGTGCTCGAAGAGGCCCACGAGCACTGGCACTTCTTCCGCAACTTCCTCGCCAACGTCGAGATGACCCTCGCCAAGACCGACCTGCGCATCGCGCAGCACTACGTCGACACCCTCGTACCCGACGAGCTCAAGCACGTCTTCGGCACCATCCGAGCCGAACACGAACTGACCGTACGGGAAGTGCTGCGCATCACCGGCGAACGGGAACTGCTCGACGCCAGCCCCGTGCTGAAGCAGACGTTCACCATCCGCGACGCCTACCTCGACCCGATCTCCTACCTTCAGGTGACACTGCTGCACCGGCAGCGCGAAGCGGCCGCACGCGACGAGGAACCCGACGAGATGCTCGCCCGCGCACTCCTGCTGACCGTCAACGGCGTCGCCGCCGGACTGCGCAACACCGGCTGACGACCGCCCGGCCGAACCTCCCTGAGGCACACGCCGCAGACGGCACGCCGGACAGGCACAAGAACGGGCTGGAAGCAGCGGCGCTGCCGCGGCGGGCGCAACACCACCCCCGCCGCGGCGGCGCCGCCGCGTTCCCGTTCCCGCCTTCGCCCCTCGCCGCTCAGGGACGGCCCCCCGACGGCCCCCCCGCCGCCCGTCACCGGTGTGCGGCCGTCAGAACGCCAGCAGCGCCCAGGAAGCACCCATCAACCCCGCGCCCAGCAGCCCCAGAACCGTCGCCGTACGCCGCCACCGCAGCCCGCCCGCGACAATCAGCGACGCCAGCACCAGCGACCCCCCGAACGGCACCGCCCCGTAGAGCGCACCCGAGGGCCCCGTGAGCACCGCCTCCTTCGTGCCCGGCCGCAACGCCACCTGAAGCCGCTCACCGACCTCACCCGAGGCGGACTCCGCCAGCGTCACCCCCTCAACCGGCGAACCACCGCCCCGCGCAGGGGAGAACGTCCCCGAGCACTCGTCCTTGCTGCACTCCGAGACCTCCACCGTGCCGCGCCTGTCACCGGTCAGCGCCGGACCCGCCATGTCCCAGGACGTCCAGCCGCCGGCCGCCAGCAGCAGCAGCGAGACCAGCCCCAGCAGCACGTTCCGCACCAGGAGCAGCATCCCGAACATGCTCTCCCCGGCCCTGCGGGCCCGGCTGCGTCTGCCGGATCCGGCAGCGCGGGAAGGGGAGTCCGCTTCCGGGGAGCCCGGCACGCCGGAGGAGAGCGAAGGAGCCGGCGAAGCCGAAGAAGCCGGGGGAGCCCCGGGGGCCTCGGGGGCCTTCGAGGAAGAGGAGGCCGAAGGCGTCGAGAAAGGCATGCCGGGATCTTTGGCCAAAGCGTCCGGGCGGTCAACCTCCGCACCCGCACGGGACGCCGCCGCGCACTCCGCGCGGCGCACTCCACGCCGCGCACTCCGCGCGGCGCACTCCGCGCGGCGCACTCCGCGCGGCGCACTCCGCGCCGCCTCAGGAGTTGTACGTGCTCTGCGCCCGCTCCAGACCGTCCAGGATCAGCGACTCCACCGCATCCGAGGCACGGTCCACGAAATAGTCCAGATCCTTGCGCTCCGCGCCCGAGAAATCCCGCAGCACGTAATCCGCCACCGGCATACGGCCAGGAGGCCGGCCCACCCCGAACCGCACCCGGAAGTAGTCCGGACCCAGCGACTTCGTCAGCGACCTCAGCCCGTTGTGGCCGTTGTCACCGCCGCCCTTCTTCAGCCGCAGCACCCCGAAGTCGATGTCCAATTCGTCATGGACCACCACGATCCGCGACACCGGCACCTTGTAGAAGTCCCGCAGCGCCGTGACAGGACCACCCGAAAGATTCATGTACGACATCGGCTGCGCCACGACCACCCGGCGCCCCGCAGGCCCCGGCATACCGATGCGGCCCTCCACCACCCGCGCACGCGACTTGTGCGACTTCAGCTTCCCCCCGGCCCGCGAAGCGAGCAGCTCCGCCACCAGAAACCCCACATTGTGGCGGTGGCCCGCATAACCCGGCCCGGGATTGCCCAGCCCCACGATCAGCCACGGCCCCGACAGCTCACCCGAACTGCTGGCATCGGTCGTCATCTGTGCGGTCCTTCAGCGAGAGAGGAACAACCACCGCCGCGCTCCCCCCGGCCGAGCCGGAGAGAACGCGACAGCGGTCCTGGAAACGGCGGATCACCCAGGCGCGACCTCGCTCGGAGCCTCCTCCGTGCCCACGGTCTCCTCGTCCTCCGCCGGCTCCTCCGCCTGCGCCGCGAGCACCTGAATGACGACCTCGTCCTCCTCGACGGTCAGCGACGTGCCCTTCGGCAGCTTGATCTGACCGGCGGTCACCGAGTCACCCGCGTCCAGACCCTCCACCGAGAGCGTCACCGACTCCGGAATGTGCGTGGCCTCCGCCTCGACCGGCAGCGCCATCAGCACGTGCTCCAGCAGGTTCTGCCCAGGAGCCAGCTCACCCTCGACGTGGATCGGAATGTCCACACTGACCTTCTCGCCCTTACGGACGATCAGCAGGTCCGCGTGGATCAGGAAGCCGCGGATGGCCTCACGCTGCACAGCCTTCGGAATGACCAGCTGCTTCTTGCCCTCGACGTTCAGCTCGATCAGAACGTTCGGGGTCTTCAGCGCCATCATCATGTCGTAGCTCGGCAGCGTCACGTGGACCGGGTCCTCACCGTGACCGTAGATCACCGCGGGAATCCGCTCCTCGCGGCGCAGACGACGCGCGGCGCCCTTGCCGAACTCGTTGCGGACATTGGCGGAAAGCTTCACGTCAGCCATGCTGCGCTCCTCGTGGGTCGAAAACGAAAATCCCGAATCTGTGGTGTCACTCGGTCCGTCCACGACAGACCGGCTACGCCGCAGAGCCGGCCACGAACCGGAACGTCCATGGAGACCCTGACGAAGAGCGCGCGTCGATAACGGATGAGCCGGGCCCGTACGACCACGTACAGGAACGGCCTCCCTCGCCGAGCGACTCCAGGAGTCTACGCGCCGGGGGAGGCCATGCGGAAATCGATCAGCGGGGCCGCCACCGAGGGACGCCCCGCCACCCGCGAACTACGCCTGCTCGTCGAAGAGGCTGGTCACCGAGCCGTCCTCGAAGACCTCACGCACCGCACGCGCGATCGTCGGGGCCATCGACAGCACCGTGATCTTGTCCAGGTCGATCTCCGAAGGCGTCGGCAACGTGTCCATGAACACGAACTCGCTCACCTTCGAATTCTTCAGCCGGTCCGCCGCCGGACCCGACAGCACACCGTGCGTCGCCGTGACGATGACGTCCTCCGCGCCGTTCGCGAACAGCGCCTCCGCCGCCGCGCAGATCGTGCCACCCGTGTCGATCATGTCGTCCACCAGGACACACACCCGGCCCTCGACATCACCCACCACCTCGTGCACCGTCACCTGATTCGCGACCTCCGGATCACGGCGCTTGTGCACGATCGCCAGCGGAGCCCCCAGCCGGTCCGCCCAGCGGTCCGCCACCCGCACACGCCCCGCGTCCGGCGAGACCACGGTCAGCTTGTCCCGGTCCACCTTCGCGCCCACATAATCCGCCAGCACCGGCAACGCGAAAAGATGATCCACCGGACCGTCGAAGAAGCCCTGAATCTGATCCGTGTGCAGATCCACCGTGAGAATCCGGTCCGCCCCCGCGGTCTGCAGCAGATCCGCCATCAAACGCGCCGAAATGGGCTCCCGCCCACGGTGCTTCTTGTCCTGACGCGCATAACCGTAGAACGGAACGATCACGGTGACGCTCCGGGCGGAAGCACGCTTCAAAGCATCGATCATGATCAGCTGCTCCATGATCGATTTGTTGATCGGAGCCGTATGACTCTGCATCAGGAAACAGTCCGCGCCACGCGCCGACTCCTGAAAGCGAACGTAGATCTCACCGTTGGCGAAGTCGAACGTCTTGGTCGGGACCACAGTGATACCCAGCTGCTCCGCGACCTCCTCCGCCAGCTCGGGGTGGGCGCGGCCGGAGAAGAGCATCAACTTCTTCTCGCCGGTCGTCTTGATCCCGGTCACTGCACTGTCTCCTTGCGTTCCGCGGGCCGTGCGTGCCTGCTAACCGTACGCCCCGCACAGCAGCGACGCGTACCCGGCAGGAGACGTCCCCGCTCGTCAGCCACCCTCTCCGTCCACCGCAGGCTGCCCCTCCGCAGCCGGCTCCTCCGCGCTCCGGGCCGCCTGCGCCGCCGCGCTCCCGGGGCGCTTTCGCGCCACCCACCCGGCGATATTGCGCTGTTGCCCCCGCGCCACCGCGAGCGAACCGGGCGGCACATCCTTCGTGATCACCGAACCCGCCGCCGTATAAGCACCGTCCCCGACAGTGACAGGCGCCACAAACATGTTGTCCGCGCCCGTGCGGCAGTGCGAACCGATCGACGTACGGTGCTTGTTCACGCCGTCGTAATTCACGAACACCGACGCCGCGCCGATGTTGCTGTGCTCACCGATCGACGCGTCCCCCACATAGGAAAGATGGGGCACCTTCGTACCCTCACCGATCTCGGCGTTCTTGATCTCGACGAAACCGCCCGCCTTCGACTTCACACCCAGATCCGTACCCGGCCGCAGATACGTGAACGGACCGACACTCGCCCCGGCCCCCACCCGGGCACCCGACGCCACCGAATTGCTCACCGTCGCACCCTCACCGACGAACGTGTCCGCCAACTGCGAGTTCGGGCCCACCCGGCAGCCGGCGCCCAGATGCGTCGAACCCGCCAACTGCGTACCCGGCAGAACCGTCGCGTCCGGCTCGAACGAGACCGTCACATCCACCCACGTCGACGCCGGATCGACGACCGTCACACCCGCCAGCATCGCGTCCTCCAGCAGACGCCCGTTCAGCAGACGGCGCGCCTCGGCGAGCTGCACCCGGTTGTTGATCCCCAGGATCTCCCGGTGATCGGCTGCCATCGACGCACCCACCCGGTGCCCGGCGCTGCGCAGGATGCCGAGAACATCCGTCAGATACTCCTCGCCCTGGCTGTTGTCCGTACGCAGCTTGCCCAGCGCGTCGATCAGCAGCTGGGCGTCGAACGCGAACACACCCGAATTGATCTCGGAGATGGCCAGCTGCCCGGCCGTCGCGTCCTTGTGCTCGACGATCGCGGTCACCGCGCCGCTTGCGGGATCGCGCACGATGCGGCCGTAACCCGAGGAGTCCGGCACATCGGCGGTGAGCACCGTGACGGCATTGCCGTCGGCGGCGTGGGCGTCGGCCAGCGCCTGAAGAGTGCCGCCGGTGAGCAGGGGCGTGTCCCCGCAGGTGACTACCACCGTGCCGTCCAGGGCGACGCCGCCGTCGGTCAGCTCCTCCAGGCCCGTGCGGACGGCGTGACCCGTGCCGTTCTGCTCGTGCTGCACCGCCGTGCGCACGTCCGCGTCCACCTCGGCGAGGTGAGCCCTCACCTGCTCCCTCGCGTGCCCGACCACCACGACGAGGTGCTCGGGGGCGAGGCTGCGGGAGGCGGCGACGACATGTCCGAGAAGGGAACGGCCGCAGATGTCGTGCAGAACCTTGGGCGTCGCCGACTTCATACGGGTGCCCTCACCCGCTGCGAGTACGACGACGGCTGCCGGGCGGTTGGCGCTCACGGGTGTGCCCTTCGGCTACGGGGTCAGGGGGAACACCCGCAGGATACCGGTGGGTTACGGGGGGCTCGCTTCGCGGACACGTGAGCGGGCCCGGTCGGGGGGCTTCTTCGACCTGACTCGAAGGTGCTCCCCTGCAAGGACTCGAACCTTGAATGGGCGGACCAAAACCGCCAGTGTTGCCAATTACACCACAGGGGATGGCAAAGCAGGCAAAACGGTCATTCTGTCAGCCCAGCTTTTCGGCGCCCCCTACTATGCCTGACCACCAGCCTTCGATGCGACGGTACAGGTCGGCGCCCTGGAGAACTCTGATGACGAGGCAGCCGCGGTAGTCGGGGCCGACGTTCTTGCGTGCCGTGCGGGGATTGTGCTTCTTCAGGGTGGTCTTGCCGAAGAACTCGGACCCCGCCCGCACGAGGTCCGACCAGTAGCGCTCCGCCGATTCCACGTCTGCGGACTCGTGGATCATCACGGAGAAGCGCAGCCGGTCGGGAGAGACTCCGAGCAGGTTCAGCCAGGACAGATAAACCCTGATCATGCCCGGGTCGCTGTTGACGAAGGTGACCGCTTCGCTGAGCCGGTAGGGCTTGCTCTTCGGGCCTTCGGCCCAGTACAGGGCGACGCCCAGTACGAACAGATCGCGTTCGGTGAGACCCCCGAGCTCTCGTGCTGCCTCGTCGATCGTCTGCTTCCTGGCGAGGTCCCGTGCCCTCCTGAACGGTGCCCATCTCGCCTCGGCCATCCTCCGTGCGTGCTCCGCGGAACGCCTGGGCGCCGGCAGGTCCCGCACCCACAGCGACACCGAACTCTTCGCCACGCCCAGCAGGCCGGCGATCTCGTCGTACGTCTTTCCTTCCCGCCGCATCTGCCGTGCGCGGGCCTTCAGTTCGGGTTTCGCTCGCACCATGGACGCAGCTTCGCCCGTACGCGGGGGGCGGGGCGGTGCAATCATGACGTATTCACCAGTTCGGGCGGGGAAAGTACGTTTCTCCTGCGGAAACCAGTTGGTTCTTGCTGTCGCACGGAATGGTCGGGTCCTGTGGCGGAATCGTCAGTTCCTCGGTTCGGGGCGGAAAACGGGTTGGCCGCCGGTCGTACGCTGGGCTCCATGACCGAGACGGGGGAGCGCCGTGCCGTCGGCGGACTGTGGTGGTGGAGGCGTCGCCGGAGTGCCGCGCTGGACATCACCCTGGGGGTGCTGTCCTCGGCGGAGTGCGGCTTCCAGGGTGTGGCTTTCGCGGGTGAGGCCGGGGTTCCGGTGGCGGCCGGGGTGGGGCTGGGGGTCGTGGCGGGGGCGACGCTGGTGCTGCGGCGGCGGTGGCCCATCGCTGTCGTGCTGGTGGCCATCGCGCTGACTCCTGCCGAGATGGGGATGCTGCTGGGCGTCGTCGGGCTCTACAGCCTGGCGATCGGGGACGTGCCGCGCCGGATTCTTGTGCTGCTCACGGGCATGCAGGCGGCGGCGGTCCTGATCGTGATGCTGATACGCATGCATCAGAGCATCGGGCAGGATCCGGGCTTCAATCCGCCGACGTGGTTCATTCCTCTGATGTCCGTCGTGCTGGCGCTGGGGGTGACGGCACCGCCAGTGCTGGCGGGGCTCTATGTGGCGGCGAGGCGGCGGCTGGTGGAGTCGCTGCGGGAGCGCGCCGACGGTCTGGAGCGGGAGCTGGCGCTGCTGGCGGACCGTGCGGAGGAGCGTGCGGAGTGGGCGCGCAACGAGGAGCGCACCCGGATCGCCCGGGAGATGCACGACGTGGTGGCGCACCGGGTGAGTCTGATGGTGGTGCATTCGGCGGCGTTGCAGGCGGTGGCTCTGAAGGACCCGGAGAAGGCGTCGAAGAACGCGGCGCTGGTGGGTGACATGGGGCGGCAGGCGCTGACGGAGCTGCGGACGATGCTGGGGGTGCTGCGTTCGCCGGAGGGCGGGGCGGAGGCCGGGCCGGGCGGTGTGTCGGTGAGGCTGGCCGAGTTCGCGGTGGCGGCCACGGGGCCGGCCTCTCCGTCCGCGTCGTCCGCGTCGTCTGAGTCTGCCTCGTCCGAGACCTCGTCGTCCCCGTCCCCGTTGTCTTCCTCGTCCGGGTCTCCGTCCGGCGCCGGGTCGGGTTCGGTTCGGGAGCGCGGCACGGCGGGGGAGCGGGTGCCGGGCCGGGCCGGGGGCGGGCTTTCGAGGCGGCGGGGCGCTGCGGCTCCGGGTGCGGTGAACGGCGTGGTGGAGGAGCCGTGTGCTGTGGAGGGTCCGTCGCTGGCGGAGCTGGAGGCGCTGGTGGGGCAGTCGCGGGAGGCGGGGATGGCCGTCGAGTTCTCGGTGGACGGTTCGCCCGGCGGCTATGGCGCCGGCGTCGAGCAGACGGCGTTCCGGGTGGTGCAGGAGGCGTTGACGAACATCCACAAGCATGCGCCGGGTGCTCGTACGAGGGTGCGGCTGGCGCATCGTGAGGGGGAGGTCGCGGTGCAGGTGGAGAACGAGCGTCCGGTGGACGGTGACGGTGGGGCCGACGCGGGTCTGCCGAGCGGCGGTAACGGTCTGGTGGGGATGAAGGAGCGTGTGGCGGCGCTCGGTGGTGGTTTCGTCTCCGGGCCGACGGAGGCGGGGGGTTTCCGGGTGTCGGCGGTCATTCCGGCGGGCCGGTCTGCGGGCCGGTCTGGTGGGGGAGGGGCGCCTGGCCGGGCCGGGTGAGTCTTTCGGGGCGGGCGCCGGTGAGCAGGGCGGCCAGGGCGGCGTCGAAGTCGCTGCCGAGGTACCAGTCGCCGGTGTGGTCGAGGCTGTAGACGCGCCGTTCGGTGTCGATGGCGAGGAGCGCGGCGTCGGGCCCGTCGGTGCCGAGTGGGCAGACGCGGGTGCCGAGTGCGCCTCCGAGGTCGGCGAGGGTCCGGGGGGCGTGCAGCGCGTGCAGGGGGTCGATGCGCAGGCTGCTGGGTGCGATGTGGCGGCCCGGTCCTGTGGGGTCGATGGGCAGGTTGCCGAATTCGGCCCAGACCTCGACGGCTTCGGGCAGGACGTTGTGCTGGTGGCCGCCGGGTGTGGTGTGGCCTCTGAGGGTGTCGGCCCATTCCTCGGCCTGGCGCATGTCCCAGCGGCCGGGTTGCCAGCCTGCGGCGCGCAGCGCGTCGTCGACGGCGACGGGGAAGCGGGTGGTGGAGGTGCGCTGGTGGGGTGTGCTCACCGGGGGGCCTCTCCGGCGGCGGGTGAGGGGTCGACGGGGCGCACGCCGAAGTGGGTGAGGAGTGCGGTGCAGGAGGTGCAGGGGGGTGCGTAGCGGCCGTGCAGGGGGTCGCCGTCCTCGCGGATGTGGCGGGCGGTGATCTTGGCGCCTTTGAGTGCGCGGCGGGCTTCGCTGTGGGTGAGGGGGCGGTGTTTGGCGTGCGGTTTGCGGCTGGCGCGTTTGGCCGTGCGCTCGGTTTCGGCGGTGGTGAGGTAGCGGGAGAGCAGGACGGTTTCGGAGCAGCGGCCGGTGTGGCGTGCGCGGCGGTCGGTGGTGAGGGTGTCGAGGAAGTCCTGTACGAGGGGGTGGGGTGCGGGTGGCTGGTCGCCCTTGTTGCCGGTGGAGGTGAGGGTGGTGCCTCGTACGGACAGGGCGGCGGCCACGGCGGGGAGGATGCCGTCACGGCGGTGGTGGAGCGGGGGTGCGCTGTCGTGGGTGGCGTTGTGCCAGCCGACGCGGGGGTCGGCGGTGTTGGGGGGTGCGGACTGCGCTGGTGCTGTGTTCATGCGGTGATTCCTCCCCGTACGGCCCCTTCCGCCGTATGTGCCTTGTGTGTCGCCTGTGTGTCGCGCCAAGTATGCCGTGTGCGGGATGAGCGATCATGCCGCCGGGCATGTCACGGGGGTGTGATGGTTCTTGAAGCGGTGTGGAACGAAGGGGCCGGGGCGGGGCGGAGGGGCCGTGTGCGATCGTGCGTCCTTCTTCCGGGGCGGGAGTGCGGTGCTGCGCGGTGCTTCTTTCCGGATTCCGGCTTCCGTCTTCCGCCGGCCGTCGCGGCACGGGGTTCGTACGTGTGGTCGCAGGGGTAACCGGCTTGCCCCGTGTGTGCGGCGTGTGCTGGTGGGTGGAGGTCGCGGGCCGGGGTGGGGGGCGAACCGGGTGGCCGGACGGCGGAGTTGCCGGGCGGGCCGGAAGGGCGGGCCGGTGGCGGGCGGTCGTCCGCGCTCACGGGGGCTGTGCCGGGGTGTTGCCGTACCGCATAGGCTGTCCGTGTCAGCCAGATGTGCAGCAGGGGGCTACCGCCATGACGACAGGTCGGCTCGGGTTGGGGGCACTTCCCGGCTCCCAGGACCGGGGGAACGTCGCGCCGCCGAACCGGGCCTACGCCGGCCAGGTCGTGAACTTCCCCGATCCGGTGCGTGCCGCCCGGTATCCCGGTGGGGTGCGCGTCGACGAGGGCGGTCTTCCGGACTTCTCGGCGTACGCGCGTGCCGTGGCGGAGATCGCCGAACCGCCGGAGGGCTTCGGCGGTGACGAACTGCGGCTGACGGACTACGTGTCGGCGAACGCCGCGCTGCACGCCGCGGGCCACGAGCTGTGGGCGGATCTGCCGCCGGTGGCCACTCCGCACGGCTGGACGTGGCACCACGTGGCGC
Source organism: Streptomyces sp. TAA204 (assembly GCF_000424965.1). NCBI lineage: Bacteria > Bacillati > Actinomycetota > Actinomycetes > Kitasatosporales > Streptomycetaceae > Streptomyces > Streptomyces sp. TAA204. The sequence goes on along the minus strand of NZ_AUKW01000001.1, from coordinate 142,415 downwards.
ACAGCCGCCGTATGGAGCTGGTGCCGGTCGAGGTCAAGGCCCTGCTGCGGCACCACGGCGGGCTGTCGACGGCTGCCGTCGATCATGCCAAGAGGGGTACGAGGCCGCTGCAGGACACCCGTCCCGCGCATTTCGCGGTGCCGCACGGTGTCGCGGTCGGTGAGCCGCAGGTGCTGGAGGTGGAGGAGCGGCTGGGGTACCGGCTGCCGGGCGCGTACCGGGCGTTCCTGAAGGCTGCGGGCGGCTGTGCGCCGGAGGGGGTGGCTCTGGACGCGGAGTTGGGGCTGCTCGTGGACCAGCCTTTCTTCACGGTGCGTGAGGACGCGGCGGTCAACGATCTGGTCTACGTCAACAAGTGTCTGCGTGATCACTTCACCAAGGACTTCCTGGGGGTCGGTTTCGTGCAGGGCGGGCTGATCGCGGTGAAGGTGAAGGGTGAGGGCGTCGGCTCGGTGTGGTTCTGCGCGTTCGACGACGCGGGGGACCGGGACGGGCTCGGTGTGCAGGAGCGGGTGGAGATGCTGCTGCGGCCGTGCGGCGCCGACTTCGACGAGTTCCTGCTGCGGCTCGCGGGCAGTCCGCCCGAGCTGGAGACCGTGGCGAACCTGATGGTGGACGGCGGTTTCGCGCGTGCCGTCGGGGCTTGAGGGTGACGTGAGGGGTAAGGGGTTGAGGCCGCGATGGTGACCTTCGCGCAGGCTCAGGAGCGTGCGGAGCGCTGGGTCAACGGCGATGTGCCGGAGCATCTGCAGCGTGAGGTGCGGGTGCGGGAGTTCGACCTGGGTTTCGTGGCCTGGGCGGAGGACCCGGCAGCCGGGCCGGGCGGTGCGGGCTCCGGGGGCTCTTCGGGTTCTGCCGCTCTTCCGGGTGCTTCCGGGGCGGGCGGGGGCGGCCGTTCGCGGCTGGTGATCGCGCGGGACAGCGGTGACACGACGCTGTGGCCGGGGCTTCCGGTGGGTGAGGTCATCCGCCGCTACGAGGAGGAGTACGGCGGTACGGGCGCGCCCGTACCTGCGGGCGGGGCGTCCGCGCCGCAGCGGCTGGACCTGGAGGCGACGTCGTTCCTGCTGACGCCTCCGGAGTGGCTTCAGCAGGCGGCCGACCAGATGGGCATCCCGGACCGGCGCGGTACGGGCGCGGGCGCTGCCTCGGCCCGGTCCGGCGCGGGCGGGCCGCCGTCGTCCGGCGCCGCGAGTCCGTGGGACGCGGCGGACACGAGCAGTTCGGGCGGCGGGGAGGCGCAGTTGCCGCCCGCGACGGTTTTCGCGCCGCCGCTGTCCGGCAGCGACGAGGACGGGGACAGGGCGCGGACGGATGCCAGGACGGAGCTGATGCCGGAGGCCGGCCGTTCGCTGCCGTCCACGGCGGTCTCTCCCTCTGTCGAGGACCCTGAGCGGAACGCCGGTTCGACGCCGCCCCCGCCCGCTCCGCCAGGTGCGGCGAGGCCGGGCGCGGGCGACATCGCGGACGCCGACACGAGCCGAGCCCCGCGCGGTGGGGCCTCCCGTCCCTCCCGGGGAGGCGGACCGTCCGTGCCGCCGCCGCCCGGTGCTCCCGGTACGCCGGGTGCGAGGCCGGGTGCCGCCGCCGGTCCCGGTGCGCCCGGTGGGCCGGGAGCGGGGTACGTACCGACACAGATGGTCTCCTCCGGCGAACTGGAGGCGCAGCTGCGGGAGAGCGGCCACTACCCGGCCGCCGGTTCCGAGGGCGGCGAAGGTGAGCCCGGAGGGCCGCAGGGCACGGGCGGCGGCTCCGGCGGTGTGCATCATGCCGCGACGGTGCTGTCCGATCCCTCGCAGGGCGGTTCCGGCGGTGCGGGCACTCCGCCGCCGCCTCCGGCCGCGCCCGGGGCACCGGGCGGTACGGGCGGCGGTACGGGCGGCGGTGACGTCCACCAAGCGGCGACGATGCTGGCGGGACCGTCACAGGGCGGCGGCACCGGAGCCCCTGCACCTCCTGGTCCGCCTCCGGCCGCGCCCGGTGCTCCCGCGCCTCCCGGCCCTCCACCGGCCGCGCCCGGTGCTCCCGCACCTCCCGGTCCGCCTCCGGCCGCGCCCGGTGCGCCGCCGCAGGCGTACGGCTTCCCGCAGGGCCCGCCGCCCGGCGTGCCCGGCGCCGGCCCCGCGTACGGCTATCCGCAGCAGCAGCCCACCGGACAGCCCACGGTCGGCCCCGGCTACATGGCGGTGCTCAGCTACCGGGCACCGGACGGCTCCGAGCAGCAGCTCATCCGGCGCTCCGCGCCCGGTGTCCCGCACCCGGAGTGGCAGATCCTGCACGAGCTGCGCAACATGAACGTGCCGCCGAACCAGGTCGTCGAACTGCACACCGAGCTGGAGTCCTGTGAGCTGCCGGGCGGCTACTGCGCCCGTATGGTCCGTGAGACCTGGCCGCAGGTGCGTGTCACGCACACCGCGCCCTACGGACGTGATCACGCGTCCCGGCAGCAGGGCATGCGCCATCTCATCGAGCACCAGGGGGAGCTGCACCAGGTCGCCGACGGCCCGGCGCGTCCGGCGCCGCACCGTGTGCCGCTGCCGCCGCAGCACCAGATCCCGCCCGTGCCGCCCGTCCCGCCGGACGCGATAGGGCACGAACTGATGCAGGCCTTCGGCCCGCAGGGCGTCTTCCGCTTCGACCAGCACGCCGTCTCGCGGCAGGGCGTGCCGGACGTCGTCGCGCAGACGCTGGTGTGGGCGGGTCTGCCGATGGACGTCAGCCCCTTCTTCTGGGGGCAGGCACAGCCGGGCCGTCCGGTGCCGACACTGGCCGAACTGGCCCAGGAGCGGGGCGTTCAGCCCGGCTCCGACGCGGGTTCGTATCTGGTCATGGGCAACGACTTCGGCCGTCAGCTGTGCGTGCAGTACGGGACGGCGCACATCGTGGCCGTACCGCTGGAGGGCGCGCCTGGTGGGCAGCCCGCGCAGCCGCAGTTCGTCAGCACGGGGCTTCCGGAGTTCGCGCGGTGTCTGGCTGCGCTGGGCCGGATGTGGCCGCTGCGGTTCGGGCTCACTCAGGAGCAGGCGGGACGCTGGACCGTCGACTTCCAGAACCAGCTGGCCGCGCTCGACCCCGCGGCGCTGGCCTCGCCGGAGAACTGGTGGGCGGTGCTGCTGGAGCAGATGTGGGACGGCCTCTTCTAGGGGCCGTCCAGGGTTCCGTCCTGCCGGGCCGGGGGTTCGGCGGAGGGGCCCGCCGTGGCGGGCGCCGGGAGCGGGCCGTTCTCCGCTGCCGGTTGTGGTTTCTCGCGTTCGTTCCCGGCCCCGTGCTGTCGCTTCCGGCACTGCGGGGCCTGTTCACTCTTCGCGGTGGTTTTTCTCCCGCCGCCCGTCACCCGCAGGGATGGCCGAGGACCTTCCCGGGCTGACGGGTGGCGGGATTTTCCGTCCCGGTCCCCGGTGCCGGTCCGCCCGCGCGCCGGTGCGGTGCCGTACGGCCTCCGGTGCGGCCGAGCCCCAGTTCAGGCCCCCTGTGCCCGGATTCCCGGCCTGCTCCCGGGCCCGGCGGGGCGGCGATTCTTATCCGCACGCGTGACGTCGTGCCCCTTTCGTGGTGCGCTCATATGGAGTGTCGCGGTATGGCTGCTTCGCTCGGATCGAGAAAGATGTGCGTCCGCCGACGAGTGTGCCGCAGAGGTAAGGGGCCGATATGAGTGCGTCACCGCATGGTTTCGCCGTGGTACGGGGCCGTGGTTACCGGCCCGAGCAGGTAGACCGGGAGATGTCCCGCCTGATCGGGCAGTCCGAGCGCGACTGGGAGCGGGTCGAGGAACTCTCCGCGCTCGCCCAGGAGATGGCCGAGGCGGCGGAGCGGCTGCGCGAGGCGGCCGACGCACGGCCGCCGCAGACCTTCGAGACGCTGGGCGAGCGGGCACGGAAGCTGCTGGAGATCGCCGAGGCGGAGGGCGTGGACCTGCGGGCGGCGAGCGAGGCCGAGGCCCGCCGGACCGTGGAGGAGTGTTCCGCGGCCGGCGACGCCCTGCGTGAGTCGGCCCGGCGCGAAGCCGAGCGGGTACGCAAGGAGGCGTCCGCCGCGGCCGTCCGTCACGTCGAGGCCGCGCGGAGCGAGGCCGAGGAGCTGCGCCACGCGGCGCGCGAGGCGGCGGAGGAGACGGCGCGTACGGCGGAGCTGGGGCTGCTGGAGACCACGAAGCACTGCGAGGAGACTCTTGCCGCCCAGGAGAGGGCACAGGCCGCGGCGCTGGAGGACGCCGAACGTGAACTGGCCGAGCGGGAGCGGGCTTTCGCGGACTGGGCCGGTGAGGTGGACGAACGCGGCGAGCGGATGCTGACGGACGCGGAGCGGGAGCGGGCGGAGGCGGAGAAGTGCGACCGGCGGTGGCAGGAGAAGGCCGCGGAGCGTGCGGCAGAGCTGCTGGCCGCCGCGCGGGAGAGGGAGGCGGAGGTCGAGAGGGAGACGGAGCTGGTGCTGAAGGAGCACGCCGAGTGCGCGGAGCAGATGAGGCGGCACATGACACGGGTGCGCTGCACCCTGGCGTCGCTGACGGGACGGGTACCGGAGCAGGAGCAGGGTCAGGAGCAGGGCCAGGCCCCCGAGCGGGAGCAGGAGCAGGGCCGGGAGCAGGGAGTCGGGGGCGACACGCTCTGCCCGGGGCCGGAGGCTGAAGCAGCGGTAGGTACGGCGGGTACGTCGGGTGCAGCCGGGACGGCGGGCACCGCCGGCGGGCAGGGAGCCCTCGAAGGGGCCGCCCCGGTCGTCGGTCTCTCCGGCGGGGCCGCCGGGCGGGGGCGCTGAGCGGGGCGTACTGGCCGGGGCCGGCCTCAGCGGCGCTCCGTGCCCGCGAGGAGGCGGGGTTCGGCCGTCCGGTAGTCGCGGAGCCGGCGTTCCTGGGTGCCCCGGGTGCTGAGGAGGGTGCCGGCCCAGCCGAGCAGGAATCCGAGCGGCATGCTGACCAGGCCGCTCGTGGTGAGCGGGAAGAGGTCGAAGTCCCGGTCGGGGAAGAGCGACTGGGGCGTACCGGAGACGGTCGTGGAGAAGAGCATGACCAGCACGGCGGAGACGGTTCCGCCGACGAGGGAGCCCAGCAGGCCGGTGCGGGTGCAGCGGCGCCAGAAGAGGCTGAGGACGAGAGCCGGGGCGATGGCGGAGGCGCTGATGCAGAAGGACAGGATGATCAGTGCCCGCAGCCCCCGGTCCTGGACCAGTACGGCCAGGGCGATGGCGGGCACTCCGACGGCGAAGGCGGAGAGCCTGGCGACGAGGAGTTCACGCCGCGGTGTGGGTGAGGCCCGCTTGCGGGAGTGCTTGTACAGGTCGTGTGCGAGGGAGTTGCCGCAGGCGAGGATCATGCCGGCGACCGAGGAGAGCAGCGTCAGGAAGACCGCGGTGGCGACCGTGGTGAAGACGAGGGTGGACAGTCCGGCCGAGTCCGCGACGATCGTCTGGCCGAGCTGGAGGATGGCGGTGCTGCCCTCGGGGCCGCCCGCCTCGATGACCTCCCGTCCCAGAAGGGCGGTGGCTCCGGCGCCGATGACGGCGATGAGGACGACGAAGACGCCCATGACGGTGACCGCGTAGGACATGGCGCGGCGGATGGCGGGTGCGTCCTTCGCGGTGTACATGCGCATCGTGACGTGCGGCAGACAGGCCGCGCCGAAGACGACCGTGAGCGAACTGAAGACAAGGTCGATCCTGCCGATGGCGGTGGCCTCGATCAGCAGGCCGGAACGTGAGTAGGCGGGTCCTGCGCCGCTGCCGATGTCGGCGAGTGTCAGCAGCCGGGAGACGTCCCAGCCGACCTTGTCCATGACGAGCAGGGCGAGCATCAGCGAGGCGCCGAAGAGCACCACGAGCTTGATGATGTGGATGAGCGCCGTGCCCTTCATCCCGCCGATGGCCGCGTAGCCGATCATCAGTGCGCCGAGGGCGACGATGGTGGCCGTACGTACGGAGGAGCCCTCGAACCCGAGCACCAGCGTCACGAGGTGCCCTGCGCCGGAGAGCTGGAAGACCATCAGGGGCAGCAGCGCGGTCAGGGTGACGGCCGTCGCGGCGACGCGCACGCTGCGGCTGGCGGCGACGTGGGTGAGGGCGTCGCCCATGGTGAACCGGCCCGCGTTGCGCAGCGGTTCGGCCAGCAGCACCATCAGCAGCAGCAGCGACAGTGCCGTGCTCAGCGCGAGGATGAGGCCGTCGAAGCCGGTGAGGGCGATGATGCCGATGGTGGAGAGGACGGTGGCCGCGGAGATGTAGTCGCCGGCGATGGCGAGGCCGTTGCGCAGCGGGGCCAGGGTGCGGAAGCCGGTGTAGAACTCGTCCAGGTCGTCGCGTTCGGCGCTGGTCATGATGCACAGCAGCATGGTGAGGCTGACCAGGGCGGCGAAGATGGCGAAGGAGAGGGACTGGGAGGTGGCGTCGACGGCGTCGGGGTTCAACGGCGTTCCTCGCGCTCTTCGCGTACGCGTTCGTCGCGTTCGCGCTGTTCGGCGTCGGCGATGCGTACGCGGTGGGCGGCGGGGTCGACGGTGGAGCGGGCGACGAGCTCGTAGCCGACCACCACCAGCATCGTCAGGGGGACGAGCAGCAGCCCGAGGAAGACCCCGAGGTTGAGGGTTCCGAAGACGGCGGTGCCCAGCACGTCCGGCAGGTAGGCGGCCATGCACAGATAGACGGTGAAGTAGGCGAGCACGATCAGCGTCATGCTGCGCCGCAGCCAGCGGTAGGCGGTGCGCAGCCGGCCGAGGTCCCTGTCCTCGCGTGCGGGGACGGCGGGGGGACGGGTGGGCGGCGGGCGGTGCGAGGGGCGCGGTGGATGCCAGGGGCGGGGCGGGGTGGGCTGCCTCCGGGAGAGGTGCGGCGGATACGCACCGTAGCCGTCGGGCGGCTCGTACTGATCACGGGTGTGGAACGACAAAGGCTCTTCCCCCTTGCGCGGAGCCGAATTGCCCGAGGCAGACCGCACGTTACTTGCGAGTTTCATAACGGGGAAGAGCTGCGAGGAAACCTGTCACAATCCCCACATCGTTACTAACGGTAATGCCAGGTTCGCGTGCTTCCGCCTGCCGCGCACTTCCCCTAAGGGGGAGCCCCGTCGCCTCCTTCCCAGACCGCGTCCCTTATTTCGTCCCATGGCAGGAGGAGTGGTCAGACGCGCCTGCCTAGGCTCACAGGCAGGCAGTTCCGGGCCGCCCGGGGGTGGGGGAAACCCCCGCCCGGGGAGACGTACGAGCACCATCGTGTGTGCGCCGCCGTTCCGCCAGGCTCGGCCGTGCGGACGGCGGGGCACAGGGGCCCCGTCCCGCCGCCGGTACCGCGCGCCGTGGCGCGGCACACGCGCGGCGGCGACCGGCGGCGACCGGTGGTGGGGAGCGGTGGAGAGCAGTGGACAGCGGTGGGGAGCGGAGCGGCAGTGGACACCGAACGAGGAGAGAGACCGTGACGACGGTTGAGGCGAACCCCAGGAGCGGGGGCAGCGGGGCGCGTTCAGCCGTCGCCGCCTCCGCCCGGCAACTGGTGAAGTCCTACGGATCGGGCGAGACCCGTGTCGTGGCGCTCGACCACGTCGACGTGGAGATCGCCCGTGGCGCCTTCACCGCGATCATGGGGCCCTCGGGCTCCGGCAAGTCCACGCTGATGCACTGCCTGGCCGGGCTGGACTCGGTGACCGGGGGCAGCGTCCACATCGGCGAGCAGGAGATCACCGGACTGAAGGACAAGAAGCTCACGCGGCTGCGGCGCGACCGCATCGGCTTCGTCTTCCAGGCGTACAACCTGCTGCCCACGCTCGACGCGCTGGAGAACATCACCCTTCCCATGGACATCGCCGGGCGCAGGCCCGACAGGGAGTGGCTGGAGCAGGTCGTCGCGACCGTCGGCCTGGACGGACGTCTCAAGCACCGTCCCAGTCAGCTCTCCGGCGGCCAGCAGCAGCGCGTGGCGGTCGCCCGTGCGCTGGCCTCCCGGCCGGAGATCATCTTCGGCGACGAGCCGACCGGCAACCTCGACTCCCGTGCCGGCGCCGAGATGCTGGGCTTCCTGCGCCGCTCGGTGGACGAGCTGGGCCAGACCGTCGTCATGGTCACCCACGACCCGGTGGCCGCCGCCTACGCCGACCGCGTGCTCTACCTCGCGGACGGACGCATCGTCGACGAGATGTACGGGCCCACGGCCGAGGCCGTGCTCGAGAAGATGCTGGGCCTGGCTGCCGGCGACCCGCACTCCGCCGGGGACCCGCACTCCGCCGGGGACGAGTACACCCCGGACGGGCGCACCCCGGACCGGCGCACCGGGGGAGGCCGGCCGTGAGCGTTCTGAAGGCATCGCTGCGCAACTTCCTCGCGCACAAGGGAAGAATGGCGCTCAGCGCCATCGCGGTCCTCCTCTCCGTGGCGTTCGTCTGCGGGACCCTCGTCTTCACCGACACGATGAACACCACCTTCGACAAGCTCTTCGCGGCGACGTCCGCCGACGTCACCGTCAGCCCGAAGAAGCCGAAGGACCCCGGCTCCCGCCAGCAGACGGGGAAGCCCGACACGCTCCCCGCGTCCGCCGTGGCCGCGGCGCGTACCGCCGAGGGCGCGAAGCGGGCTGAGGGCGTGGTCAGCAGTGAGCGGATCACCGTCGTCGACAGCGACGACAGGACCATCGGCTCCACCACCGGAGCGCCCACCATCGCCGGCAACTGGACGGCCGCCGACCGCAGAACGATGGAGGTCACCTCCGGGCGGGCGCCCCGCGGCCCCGGCGACGTCATGGTCGACGCCGACACGGCCGAGAAGCGCGGCCTCAAGCCGGGCGACGAGCTGCGCACCGTCACGGCCACCGGCGACTTCACCGCGAAGATCTCCGGCATCGCCGCCTTCCGGGTCACCAACCCCGGTGCCGCCGTCGTCCACTTCGACACCCGCACCGCACAGCGCGAACTGCTCGGAGACACGGACGCCTACACGGGCATCGCGGTCACCGCCGGCTCCGGCGTCACGCACAGCGAGCTGAAGAAGAACGTGGCGGAGACGCTGGGCGCGGGCAGCTACACGTACCAGACGCAGAAGGAGGCCGCCGACTCCGGCCGTGAGCAGATCGGGTCCTTCCTCGACGTCATGAAGTACGCCCTGCTCGGCTTCGCGGGCATCGCCCTTCTGGTGGGGATCTTCCTCATCGTCAACACCTTCTCCATGCTGGTCGCACAGCGCACCCGTGAGATCGGCCTGATGCGGGCGATCGGCGCGAGCCGCAGACAGGTCAACAGGTCCGTGCTGATCGAGGCGCTGCTGCTGGGCGTCGTCGGGTCCGTGCTGGGCGTCGGCGCCGGGGTCGGTCTGGCCGTCGGGCTGATGGAGCTGATGGGCACCCTGGGCATGAACCTCAGCACCTCGGAGCTGACGGTGGCGTGGACGACGCCCGTCGTCGGCCTCGTCCTGGGCGTCCTGGTGACCCTGCTCGCGGCCCACCTCCCGGCCCGCCGCGCCGGGCGGGTCTCCCCGATGGCCGCGCTGCGGGACGCCGGAACCCCCGCCGACGGCAGGGCCGGTACGCTCCGCGCGGTGCTCGGCGTCCTCCTCACGGGCGGCGGCGCCGCCGGACTCTGGGCCGCCACGCGGGCCGACGAGGCCGCCCGCGGGTCGCTGTACCTGGGGGCCGGGGTCGTCCTCACGCTGATCGGCTTCATCGTCGTCGGACCGCTGCTGGCGGGCGGGCTGGTGCGGGTGCTGTCGGTGGTCACGCTGCGCCCCTTCGGGCGGGTGGGCCGCCTCGCCGAACGGAACGCGCTGCGCAACCCGCGCCGTACGGGCGCCACCGCCGCCGCGCTGATGATCGGACTCGCGCTCGTCGCCTCGCTGTCGGTCGTCGGCTCCTCCATGGTCGCCTCGGCGACAAAGGAGCTGGACCGCTCGGTGGGCGCCGACTTCATCATCCAGTCCGGCACGGGCCAGACGATCACTCCCGCCGTGGAGAAGAAGGTCAAGGCGTCCGGGAAGCTGGAGACCGTCACCTCGTACAAGGCCGTCAGCGCGCGCGTCACCGCACCGGACGGCACCAGTTCCCGCGCCCAGCTCGCCGCCACCGACCCCTCCTACATGCGGGACCTGCGGCGCGAGACGGTCTCCGGGGACCTGGCCGCGGCCTACGGCCGGGACGCCATGTCGGTCGGCGAGGCAGAGGCGGAGAAGCTCGGCGTCGGGACCGGGGACACCCTCGAGGTGGCGTTCGCCGGCGGCCGTACGGCGAAGCTGACCGTCGCCGCGGTCACCTCCGACGACACCAGCGTCGACAGGGGTGCGATGTACACCGACATCGCCACCGCCCGCCGCCACCTCCCGGCGGACCAGGTCCCGCCCAACATGCTCATGTTCGGGACGGCGAAGGAAGGCCAGGAGGACGCCGCCTACGCGGCGCTGAAGAAGGAGATGAAGCCCTACCCGCAGTATCAGGTCAAGGACCAGGCGGACTACAAGCAGACCCTCCAGGACCAGGTCGGGCAGATGCTCAACATGGTCTACGGCCTGCTGGCGCTGGCCATCATCGTCGCCGTCCTGGGAGTGGTGAACACCCTGGCCCTCTCCGTCGTCGAACGGACCCGGGAGATCGGGCTGCTCAGGGCCATCGGCCTCTCCCGTAGGCAGCTGCGCCGCATGATCCGCCTGGAGTCCGTGGTCATCGCGCTCTTCGGCGCGCTGCTCGGCCTCGGCCTGGGAATGTGCTGGGGGGCGGCGGCCCAGAAGCTGCTGGCGCTGGAGGGGCTGGGCGTCCTGGAGATCCCGTGGCCGACGATCGGGGCGGTCTTCGCCGGGTCCGCGCTGGTCGGCCTGGTGGCGGCGCTGGTCCCGGCGTTCCGCGCGGGGCGGATGAACGTGCTGAACGCCATCGCGACGGAGTGACGAGGGGCCGGGCGGGCCCGGCGGGCCCGGTGGGCAGAGCCGCCGGGTCCGGTCCGCCGAGTCAGGTAGGCAGGATCTGCACGTCGTACTGCTGCATCCACTTGTCACGGGTCGCGAGAGTCATGCCCTCGATCTGTGCCTGGGCGATGAGAAGCCTGTCGAAGGGATCGCGGTGGTGCTGTGGCAGTCTGCCCGCGCGCACACCATGGCCCGCCCCGACGGGCAGCGCCGAGAACTGGGTGTCCCGTGCCCGCTCTGCCAGATCCTCCGGCCCTGTGATCTTCCCCAGGGACTGTTTGATCGCGATCTCCCAGGGTGAAACTGCGCTGACGTGAACCGCCGGTTCCGTGCGCAGCACTTCTTTGATCTCGTCGGACAGTTCCGGGGAGTCATCCAGCCACCACAGAAGAACGTGGGTGTCGAGCAGAAGCCGCATCAGCGCATCCCGAACGCGTCGGCGATCTCGTCGGGCAGTTCGTCGAAATCGTCGGCGATGTGGATCTGTCCCCGGAGAGAGCCCAGGTCCGTCCGCTGCACCTTGGGCCGCAGGGGGACCACTTTTGCGACGGGCTCGCCCGCCTTGCTGATCACGACTTCCTCGCCCGTCGCGACCTGTTCCAGAATGCGCGAGAAATGGGTCTTCGCCTCGTGCACGTTGTACGGTTTCGCTGCTTCCATCGTCGGCCTCCTCCCCGGAAACCCCGCCAGACTAAGCACTGGACTAAGTCTAGCAGCCGACCGGCTCGCGGCATCGTCCACAACCTGGCCGCCGTACCCTGGACAACCCCGGAACGTCCGCGTCACGTCGTTGCGGGGCGTTCGCGTTGCCCACCCCCGGACGGGAAGCCCCCACATGAGTCTCACCGGACTGCTCGACGCCGTCGCCCGTGACTCCGCGCTCGAGGAGGCCGTCAAGGCCGCCGCCGACGGAAACCGGCACCATCTCGACCTGGTGGGCCCGGCCGCGGCCCGGCCCTTCGCCGTCGCCGCTCTCGCCCGCTCCTCCGGACGTCCGGTGCTCGCCGTGACCGCCACGGGCCGTGAGGCGGAGGACCTGACCGAGTCGCTGCGGTCGCTGCTCCCGCCCGAGGGCGTCGTGGAGTACCCCTCCTGGGAGACGCTGCCGCACGAGCGGCTCTCGCCCCGCTCCGACACCGTCGGCCGCCGTCTGGCCGTGCTGCGCCGCCTGACGCACCCCGACGCCGGCGACCCCGGCGCCGGCCCGGTCAGCGTGGTCGTCGCGCCCGTACGGTCCGTGCTCCAGCCGCAGGTCAAGGGACTGGGCGAGCTGGAGCCGGTCGCGCTGCGGCAGGGGCAGAGCGTGGACCTGGACGGGGTCGTCGACGCGCTGGCGGCGGCCGCCTACTCGCGCGTCGAACTGGTCGAGAAGCGCGGCGAGTTCGCCGTACGCGGCGGCATCCTCGATGTCTTCCCGCCCACCGAGGAGCACCCCCTGCGGGTGGAGTTCTGGGGCGACGAGATCGAGGAGGTGCGCTACTTCCGCGTCGCCGACCAGCGGTCGCTGGAGGCCGCCGAACACGGGCTGTGGGCGCCGCCGTGCCGGGAGCTGCTGCTGACCGACGAGGTGCGGCAGCGGGCCGCCGCCCTGGCCGAGGACCACCCGGAGCTGGGCGACCTGCTCGGCAAGATCGCGGAGGGCATCGCCGTCGAGGGAATGGAGTCCCTCGCGCCCGTCCTCGTGGAGGACATGGAGCTGCTCCTGGACGTCGTGCCGCAGGGCACGATGGCCCTGGTGTGCGACCCGGAGCGGGTGCGTACGAGGGCGGCCGACCTCGTGGCGACCTCGCAGGAGTTCCTGCAGGCGTCCTGGAGCGCGACGGCGATGTCCGAGACCGGCCAGGCACCGGTCGACCTGGACGCCGCGTCGCTGTGGGGCATCGCGGACGTACGGGAACGCGCCCGGGAACTGGGCATGCTGTGGTGGTCCGTCAGCCCGTTCAGCACCGACACCGGCCTGGACGAGGACTCCGGCGAGGACGCCCTCCGGCTGGGCATGCGCGCCCCCGAGTCCTACCGCGGCGACACCGCCCGAGCCCTTGCCGACACCAAGGGCTGGCTGTCGGCGGGCTGGCGGTGCGTGTACGTCACCGAGGCGCACGGCCCGGCCGTCCGTACCGTCGAGGTGCTCAGCGGCGAGGGGATCGCAGCGCGGCAGGAACCCGACGTGGGCGAGATCGCCCCGTCGGTGGTGCACGTCGCCCGCGGGTGCCTCGACAACGGTTTCGTCGACCCCGTACTGAAGCTGGCAGTGCTCACCGAGACCGACCTGTCCGGGCAGAAGGCGGCGGGCCGGGAAGCCGCCCGTATGCCGGTGCGGCGCCGCAAGCAGATCGATCCGCTGTCGCTGGTGCCGGGCGACTACATCGTGCACGAGCAGCACGGCGTGGGCCGCTACGTCGAGATGGTCCAGCGCACCGTGCAGGGCGCGACCCGCGAGTACCTGCTGGTGGAGTACGCCCCGGCCAAGCGCGGCCAGCCCGGCGACCGGCTCTTCGTGCCCACGGACCAGCTGGAGCAGGTCACCAAGTACGTGGGCGGTGAGCAGCCCTCACTGCACCGGCTGGGCGGCGCCGACTGGAACAAGACCAAGGCGCGCGCGAAGAAGGCGGTCAAGGAGATCGCCGCCGACCTGATCAAGCTCTACTCGGCGCGCATGGCCGCACCCGGGTACGCCTTCGGCCAGGACTCGCCCTGGCAGCGGGAGCTGGAGGACGCCTTCCCCTACGCCGAGACCCCCGACCAGCTCACCACCATCGGCGAGGTCAAGGGCGACATGGAGAAGTCCGTCCCGATGGACCGGCTCATCTGCGGCGACGTCGGCTACGGCAAGACGGAGATCGCCGTGCGCGCCGCCTTCAAGGCCGTGCAGGACGGCAAGCAGGTCGCCGTCCTGGTGCCCACGACACTGCTGGTGCAGCAGCACTTCTCCACCTTCACCGAGCGCTACGGCCAGTTCCCCGTGAACGTACGGGCGCTGTCGCGGTTCCAGACGGAGAGCGAGGCGCGGGCGGTCGTCGACGGGCTGCGCGAAGGCAGCGTCGACGTCGTCATCGGCACGCACCGCCTCTTCTCCTCCGACACCCGGTTCAAGGAACTCGGCCTCCTCATCGTCGACGAGGAGCAGCGTTTCGGCGTCGAGCACAAGGAGCAGCTGAAGAAGCTCCGGGCGAACGTGGACGTGCTGAGCATGTCCGCGACCCCCATCCCGCGCACCCTGGAGATGGCCGTCACCGGCATCCGCGAGATGTCGACGATCACCACGCCGCCGGAGGAGCGGCATCCGGTGCTGACGTTCGTCGGCCCGTACGAGGAGAAGCAGATCGGCGCCGCCGTCCGGCGTGAACTGCTGCGCGAGGGGCAGGTCTTCTACATCCACAACCGGGTGGAGTCCATCGAGCGGGCCGCGGCGCGGCTGCGGCAGCTCGTGCCGGAGGCACGCGTCACGACGGCGCACGGCCAGATGTCGGAGCAGGCGCTGGAGCAGGTCGTCGTCGACTTCTGGGAGAAGAAGTCCGACGTGCTGGTCGCCACCACCATCGTCGAGAACGGCATCGACATCTCCAACGCCAACACCCTCATCGTCGAGCGCGGCGACAACTTCGGGCTCTCCCAGCTCCATCAGCTCCGCGGACGGGTCGGCCGCGGCCGCGAGCGCGGCTACGCCTACTTCCTCTACCCGCCGGAGAAGCCGCTGACCGAGACGGCGCACGAGCGGCTCGCCACGATCGCCCAGCACACCGAGATGGGCGCGGGCATGTACGTGGCGATGAAGGACCTGGAGATCCGGGGCGCGGGCAACCTGCTCGGGGGCGAACAGTCCGGCCATATCGCGGGCGTCGGCTTCGACCTGTACGTGCGCATGGTGGGCGAGGCCGTCGCCGACTACCGCAACGCGCTGGAACAGGGCGGCGAACCGGAGGAGGCACCCCTCGAAGTCAAGATCGAGCTGCCCGTCGACGCCCACGTGCCGCACGACTACGCGCCGGGCGAGCGGCTGCGTCTGCAGGCGTACCGGGCCATCGCCTCGGCCAACTCCGAGGAGGACATCGCCGCCGTACGCGAGGAACTGGCCGACCGCTACGGCCCGTTGCCCGAACCGGTGGAGAACCTGCTGCTGGTCGCGGGCCTGCGCATGCTCGCCCGTTCGTGCGGTGTCACGGACATCACCCTGCAGGGTGCCAACGTCCGCTTCGGGCCGGTGGAGTTGCGTGAGTCGCAGGAACTGCGGCTGAAGAGGGTCTACCCGCACTCGGTGATCAAACAGGCCACGCGGCAGGTGCTGGTGCCCCGGCCGAAGGCGGGCGGCATCGGCGGCAAGCCGGTGGTGGGCCGCGAACTGCTGGCGTGGGTGGGGGAGTTCCTGACGGCGGTGCCCGGGTCGTGACGCGGGGGTCAGGACGTCCGTGACGCGGTCACGCCGTGAAGGGCGGGGAGCCGGGCCGGGGATGCCGGGGCGGGTCGGGCGCGGCGGCTGCCGTGACCGTGACGCCGGTGAAGCGGGCCGGTGAAGCGGACCGTGGAGGCAGACTGTGGGGCCGGCCGCTCCAGGACGGCCCCCGGGCCGTCCGGCGGCCCGCCCGGGCTCACGGCTGCTCGAAGCCGACCTCCGGGTTCGCAGGTGAGGGACCGTCCAGCAGCGGTCGCGGTACGCCGCGCAGATGCTGTTCGAAGAAGGCGGACACGTAGTCGCGCGTGATCTCACCGGAACGGTCGCCCGGCAGCGGCGCTTCAGGGTCGGTCATGCCCAACTGGGCACCCAGCACGGGCAGATCGATGAACGTGAGATGCCCGGCGCCGGTGACCGTCAGCCAGCGCTTCCAGCCGTCGAGACGTGCCCAGTCACGGTCCCAGCTGGCGTCCTGACCGCCGGGAGTGTGGCCCGCGGCCGTGCCGAGCAGCAGGAACGGCCTGCCGTCCAGCCCGTTTCGCGGCACGGGCGCGAAGAAGGTGCCGTCCATGTCGACCCCGGCGCGCACGCGCGGATCGTCGGCCATGGCGCGGGCGGCTGCGTTGCCGCCGATGGAGTGCCCTGCCGCGCCCGTCCGGTCCGCGTCGATCATGCGGGAGTGCCGCCACGCCGGACGGTGGCCCGTCAGCCGGTCGAGCACGAAGGAGATGTCCGCGGAGCGGCCCGAGGCGACCTTTGCGAACACCGCCCTGGACTCCTCACCCTCGGGGGCGTCCTCCACCTCCCGGCAGGCGGCGCACCCGGTGACGCGGCCGCCGGGGAAGGACGTGCCGTAGGACTCGTATGCGTGGTCGACCACGGCGACGACGAAGCCGCGGCCCGCCAGCTCCTCGGCGAGAACGCTCAGCGTCCCCCGCTGAAGGGTGAAGCCGGGGGAGAGGACGACGAGCGGATGTCTGCCGTGTGCGGGACGCGCGTCCGCACGGGAGTTCGTACGCACGGACGTCACCGCCTCGACCGGCACCCTTCCCTCCAGCCGCTGTCCTTCCAGCAGTGCCTCCGCCTCGGGAGTGGTCATGTACGGGACGGTGCCCGAACCGGTGCCGTGGCGCGCCGGGTAGTACACCGACACCATCAACTCCCGTGCGCCCGACCGCGGCACCCATGGGTCGGCGCGTGAACTGTCCACGAGGTGGAGGGTGTCGCGGCCGGTGGCGTACGGACCGCTGGGGCGCGGAAGCGTCAAGCGGGGCTTCGTGGGGGCTGCGGGCTCCGCCGGGGCCGGGGAGTCCGCGGCCGTGGCGGCACGTACGGCGGCGAAGGCACGGTCCGGAGGGCCGGGGGCGCGGACGAAGGTGCCGGCGGAGCCAGGGGCGGAGCCTTGCGACGCGGCGACGGGCGCCTCGGACGCGGCGGCGGAGGCCTCGGACGTGGCGGCGGCCGGCGGCGGCAGCACGAGGGCGGCGACCGCCGTGGCCAGGACGGCCGCACGGCGGGCGGGGTTCGCGGACTTCGGCAGGGACATGGGAGGGACGCTACGGAGCAGGGTGCGCGCCCACCATCCGGCAGGCCCCGCAACAGGGGTGGGGCAGGCCGTAGTTCGTACGGTGCGAATTCGCCGGGCGCCGGTGCCTGAACCACCCGGGCGATGCGCGGGGGAGGATGCGCACATGCGGGGGAACGTAAGCTCGAACGGGGCGGCCGGCCGGCTCCCCGGACGCCGCCAGCCGCCGACCGACGGGAACACCGCCGTGCCAAGTCGCCCACCGGCCCCCACCGTTGCCGCCGCGGGACTCGCCCTCGGCGTGTGCCTGCTCAGCGCCGGATGCCAGGGGGCGGGTGTCAGCGGCGGCGAAGCGGAGGAAACCCCCTCCGCCTCCGCGTCCCCTCCGGCTCACGGCTCGCCGTCCCCCGGGCGGGAGAAGTCCGGCACCAGCCCGCTCGACAACCCCGAGGGAACCGAACCCGGCCTGGCACCGCTCACTTCGCCGGACGAGCGGGAACGGGCCCGCAAGCTCATCACCACGCTCCACACCCAGGGCCGCGGCCCCAAGACCGGTTTCGACCGCGACGAGTTCGGCTACGCCTGGAAGGACACGACCGACGGCATACCCATGGCACGCAACGGCTGTGACACCAGGATTATCTCTATGCTTCGAACCCTGTGTGAGGCGTTCTCGCAGCGTATGCAGGGGGTGGCCTGCCTTGGGTACTGAGAGGCACATGGGCTACAGGTCAGCAGTGGGTGCGCGCTGGATGAGGTCGGTGCTCGGGGTGGTCGTTGCCGGGGTGCTCCTCGCAGGATGTGGGGGGTTTGAGGTGGGCGATGCCTCCCCGGATTCTGGATCCACCGCCGACGACAGTCAGGCGGTGAGTCCGCTGGAGAATCCCGATGGGACGAAACCGGGGCTCGCCCCTGTTGCGTCGGCGGAGGACAAGTCGAAGGCCCGCAAGCTGATCGAGGAACTGGCTACGAAGGGCCGAGGCCCGAAGACGGGCTATGCCAGAGACGAATTCGGTTACGCGTGGATGGACACGGCGGACGGGGTGCCGTTGGCGAGGAACGGCTGTGACACTCGAAATGATCTTATGAATCGCGATGGTGGGGGACAGCGCCTCCGCGACGGTTCCGACTGCGTGGTCATGTCGATGACGCTTCACGACCCCTACACCGGACGGACCATCGAGTGGAGCAAGCAGGACGCCGTGGAGGTCCAGATCGACCATTTGGTGCCGCTGTCCTACAGCTGGCAGATGGGCGCCTCGCGCTGGCCGGAGAGCAAACGCGAGCGGCTCGCCAACGACGTGCTCAACCTGCTTCCCGTCGAAGGGCGCGCCAACTCGGCCAAGGGCGATTCCGGCCCGGCCTCCTGGCTCCCGCCGAACAAGCGCATCCGCTGTGGGTACGCGGTGCGTTTCGCGCAGGTCGCCATCAAGTACGAGATGCCGGTGACGGCCCCGGACAAGTCGATGATGCTCAACCAGTGTGGTGGCTGATGTCGTTGAGCTCGTCGGGCAGGTGATCTTGGGGCATATCAATCGCTGTGCTCGGACGGTTCCCAGACGGAGCAGTCGTGTGCGAAGAGCACGCGGCGTGGGTCGAATTCAGTGAGCCGCCCCAGCCATGGTTGATAGGTGGGAAGCGGCGGTTCGACGCCTTGGAGGGCGGCTTGCCGGGCCAGGTGGTCCGAGGCGAAGTGGGAGGCGAAGTCGTGGGCCTGGCCGGCGAGGACCACGGTGCCGTCGTTCTGGCGGATCACGAGTGACTGGTGCCCGGAGGTATGCCCGGGGGTGGGGATGATCCAGAATCCGGGCCAGACCTCGGCTTCTCCGGTGATTTCCTCGTAGTTGGCACCGGGGAAGTCGACGAGTTCGTCGATGGTGTAGCCGCCTCGGCGGGCCGTGGCCAGCTCTACGGACTGCACGAGGACGGGCCTGCCGCCCAGCAAAGGGTTGCCGCCGCAGTGGTCGAAATGGAGATGGCAGTTCACCACCAAGGAGATGTCCGTGAGGGTGACGCCTGCGGCCGCGAGAGCTGCCTCCAGCGGTTTGCGGTGGGGGCGGTAGTGGGCCTCGGTTTCCGGGTCGGCAGCGCCGATGCCGGTATCGAAGAGGAGCAGTTTCTCGTCACACCGCGCGAGATAGGCCAGGACGGGTTCGACTCGTGGCTGCGAGCCACCGGTTTCCGATGCCGGCCGGACGAGGTGGCCCAGGTTGAGTCGGCGCAAAGCCGCCTGCTTGCTCATCGGGTCATGCTGGCAGGCGGACTCGTCCCTTGTCGGGGCTTTCTGCCGACAGCAAACGCGGGTCGGCCCGCGGACCTTCGGGGTGGGCCGCGGGCCCGTCATCGGCGCCCCTGGACGTGCTTAGTGGTTGTCGGAGTCCGGACTGCGACAACCAACTGCCTCAGCTGTTCGGAACTGCCCGCATCGCCCTGCGAAGACCTGTGCGGGCAGCGGCGAGTTCGTCCTCCGATGTGTGCAGGCGTTGCTCCAGCACGGATTGGCGATCTCGGGCCTCTCCCAGCTCGCGGCTGAGCGCAGCATTCTGTCGTTCCAGCTCCTGAACTCTGTCCATCAGATGGGTGCGGTCCGTTTCCTCCAACTCCGCCCCCAGCGAGAGCCGTACGCGTTCGCGGAGCTGGTTCCGCTCCTTCTTGAGGTCCTTGATCTCGTCCCGTGCCAGGGCAAGTTCAGTCTGCAGTCCGGCAGGCGACAGCTTCTGCACACCACGTGGGGCGGGGCAGGAGAGACCCTGCTCGCGTTGGGTGGTCATGGCTGCCTGAACCACGTCCCGTACCCGGGGCTGGTTGTAGATGAACCAAGTGGACACCGATGCGTCTCGCGCTACTTGAGCGATGGTGATACGTCGGCCTGCGCTGAGCAGGTCACCTACGACGGCGAGTGTCCGCGCGGTCTTGACCTCGCTGTCCTGTGCCCGGCTGGCGCGCAGCCTCGCAACCCGGGCGTCCCGGCTGCGCCTTTCGGCTTCGGGCGATCTCTTCATTCAGAGCTCCGTGTGGTCAGGGCCTGGACGGGGAAGAAGGCCGCGGCCGAGCGGGCCTTGCGCAGTTCACGGGAGGCTGACTCGACGGCGTCCCGTTCCCCGGCGGGCATGGCATTGAGCTTGCGTCGCATCTCCACGGCCGAATTCGAGTAGGCGTGAATCTGGTCATCGAGGTTGCGCACGACCCACTCGGCGGCATCCATGGCCAGGGCGGCCTCCTTGTCGGCCCGCAGATCCGCGATCTGTTGCTCCAAAGCGAGGAGGTAGGACGGGTCCGGCCGGTAGAAGTCGCAGCCGGCGCACTGGAATCGGATGCGGCAGTGTCCGCCACCGGCCTTGACGTTGCTCGGCTCGGTACAGCCGCCGTACGGAACCCCGACGCTCTCCACCTCGTAGGCCAGGGGATCACCGAAGGCGCGTGAGTCGCCGTGCCGGTCGACGGCGAGTGCTGCGACGGTCCTGACCGCCTCCTGCTTCCGGCTGATCGAGACCTTGTAGTACCCCATGGTGACGTCGAGAGAACGGTGGTCCATGAGTTCGCGCAGGACGTCCGGGCGGGTCCCGGCGTCCGCATGACGCTGGGCATACGCATGGCGGAAGCCGTAGGGGACGACCAGGGTGCGGTCGTACGCGAGAGGCGCGCCATGGTCGCCCAGACGCTCGTCCACGAGGTCCGGAATGAGCTCGTCCACCCAGTCGCGGAAGATCCTGCTGCAGAACTGTGAGGACGTCAGATGGCCGCGGCGAGGGCGATTGCGCTGACCGGGAGAGGGAAACAGCCACTGCGCGCAGGCCGGTACAGCGGGCAGCCGGTCGAGTTCCTTCTGCCATTCCTCGACTGCCTGCGCGGTACTCGCCGAGATGGGCAGCCGACGGCCATGACGTCGCCTCTTGTGGTTGTCGTAAATCAGCGTCGGTTTGCCGTCGACCCATTCCAGGCAGTTGCGGCGCAGGCTCGTGACCTCGCCCGGGCGACGGCCGGTATCCCGGAGAACCGAGTAGACCACCTGGTACATCCGCGCGAAATCGGCGGCTGTCCAGCCACCGCTCTCGTAGGCCGTCGAGGTGCCCAGCAGGCTGATCTGCGCATCCAGTTGGGCGATGATGTGTTCGGGGACAGCCCGTCCGATGTCGTCCTCGGACACCTCCACGGGGGCGATGCTGTGAAAGCGGGGATTGAGCGCAAAGCCACCGGGCACGTGATCCATCGTCCCCGCCTGTCGGGCGTACTCCAGGAACGTGCGCCAGTGGCGGAGCAGCGCCCGACGGTGGCCGGTGGAGTAGTCGTGACCGTCCTCGGGGCGCTTCGTGATCCGGAGCAGGTCCACGACTGCGTTCATGTCGGCCATCGCCAGTCGTTCCGGTTCGTTTCCGTGGGGGCGGCTTGCCAAGGCGTTGGATGCGATCGTCGCCACGAGCACGGTCTGTCGCAGATCCTGGACGTTTGGGCGAGCTGTGCGGCCGTACTCCTTGATGAGCTCGCGCAGCCAGCGCTGTCGTACCGGCCGGAAGTCGATTTCGCCGTGGACGGCGACGTACTTTCTGCCGCGCCCGGCGGACAGTCCGACCAGGGCGCATTCCCACACGTCATCAGCGGTGGGGTCGGTGCCCTCGAACTCAACGCGAGCGCGGCGGACATGAAGCATCACACCGTTCAGGACGCCTGCGGCAGCGGCTGGGAGGCCGCAGACGAAGGAGTCGTCCAGGGCGAGGAGCGAGCCGAGGCCCGCTGGGAGGCCGGCCACGATCCGGCGGACACGCTGGGGGGACAGGCTGATTCCGGCGGCGTCACGCTGCTGCAGCCCGTACAGAATTTCGTGGCGCACGGCGGGGGCAAGCTCGGACAGTGAGAACTGGGACACCCGGGGGAGCGCTCCGTCGACCGAGGGGTTGGGTCCACGGAGGGACGGCTGGGGAGCATGTGTCGCGTCGAAGTCGGCCGGGTTGCCCTGGAGATGGCGGGCCTTGCGGCACGTGTCGCAGCGGGCTCCACTGCTCGCCACGTGAGTGCGACACGTTTCCACGAGGCAAACGGACACACTGGTCGACGGGTTGCCGGGATCCGCCGTGAACAGGGCCTGCACGTGGTCCCACTCGCTCGTACGCCAACCCGCCGCGAGACGTTCGGAGAGCCAGTTCGACCATTCGGGGCCGCTGTGGTCGCGCTGTGCGACGAGGGCGAGCGCGGTGGCGGGCGTCATCGGGCGTCATCCGGGGAAAGACTGTCGACAGCCGCCCGCAGATCCTCGTCCCGGGCGTGCAAATAGACGGCGGTGCTCGCCGACGACGTGTGGCCCAGCAAGGTCTGAACGACGTCCGGGGCGATACCACTGCGGACCCATTGGGTTGCGGCAGTGTGGCGCATCATGTGCGGGCGGGCGCGGAAGCCGCAGCGCTTCCCGGTCCGTTCGATGACTTGCTTGGCGTTCGAGTAGGACATGGGGCGGCCCGTGTGGCTGCCGGTCAGGTTGACGAACACGTAGTCGCAGTGGGTGGCTTCGGTCACGTGCTCCCGCTCGGCGAGGTGCTCGCGGTACCGATGGACTGCCTCCTGCGTCAGCGGCACCATCCTGTCGCGGCCGGCTTTCGCGCGGGCACCGTTCTCGTTGCCCTGACGAGGACGGATGTGCAGGTGGGCCCCACGGGTCCGGCACCTGAGGTGCGTGGAGTCCGGCAGAAGATGCATGTCCTCGCGCCGCAGCCCCAGAGCTTCGCCAATGCGGAGGCCGCCTGCGACAAGAACGGTGAGCAGCAGCCGGTCGCGGGCAGTGCGTGCGGCATTGAGAACTTCTCCCACCTGGGACTCGGTAAGCGTCGCAGGAGCCAGTTCGATCTCGGATGCTTTCAGAACGCGGGCCTTGACCATCAGATGCTGGCCGCCTTCACCGGGATTGAAGCCGGCCGGGGCGTGGGTGAGGAAGCGTGGTTCGCTGAACCGGGCGGCGACCTCGTGGTCGACGAGTCCCTGCACAGCGCAGAACCGCAGGAATTCGCAGACTGCGGTGAGCGCGGCGTTGACCGTCTTGCCGGACGGGAGGGCCCCGCGTCGGGTAGGCGTTTGCTCGACATGGAACTTGAACCGGGTCATGTCCCCGAGTCCGGCGGTCTTCCAATCGATGCCCCGCTCTGCGCACCATGTGAGAAATCGCCCGATCCTGGGGATGTACACACGCTGTGTGTGGGGTGAGCGACCGGCCCCGCGCAAGTACAGCGCGAACTCGCGCGCCTCGGGATGCGGGCGGTACGTCTCCTCGTCCACCAAGAGCCAGGTGGCCTCTCCGCTGGTAGGAGAGATGGCCTTCTCCGCCCGTAACGTCATGGTGTCGTTCTCTCCGTCTGGGCTTGATCCGGTTCGGCGGACATCTGAGATCAGGGGTTCGTCCCCGGAAGGATGTCCATCATGGAGAGCATGGGGAAGAAGAAGCCACGCCCTCGCCGTTCGTTCACGCCGGAGTTCAAGGCCGAGATCGTCGAGCTGTGCCGGCGCGGTGACCGCTCGATCGGTCAGATCGCCAAGGACTTCGATCTCACCGAGACCGCGGTGCGGCTGTGGCTGCGGCAGGCCGAGGTCGACGCCGGTGAACGGGAGGGTGTGACCAGCAGCGAGCGTGAGGAGTTGGCTGCGCTGCGGCGGGAGAACCGCCGGTTGCGGGAGGATGTGGAGGTCCTCAAGCGGGCCACAGCTTTCTTCGCGAAGGAGACCCGGTGACGGTGCACCCGTTCATCGAGGCGGAGAAGCAGGCAGGCCACAGCGTCAAGCGGGCGTGTGAGCTGCTGAAGGTCTCCCGAGCCGCCTTCTACGCCCGCCGCACCGCCACCCCCGGACCCCGCGCGGCCCGGGACGCCGAACTGACCGAGCAGATCACCGCCGTCCACGCCCGTTCCCGCGGCACCTACGGAGCTCCGCGCGTCCACGCCGTCCTGAACAACCAGGGCACCCGGTGCGGACGCCGCCGCATCGCCCGGCTGATGCGGCAGATGGGACTCGCCGGCAGGCACCGCAGGCGCAGACACCGCACCACGATCCCCGATCCGCAGGCAGATGGCCGCCCCGACCTGGTACTTCGCAACTTCCAACCCGACCCCGGGGCCCTTGACGCCCGTTGGTGCGGCGACATCACCTACATCCCCACCGAGGAAGGCTGGCTCTACCTGGCCACCGTCATCGACATCGCCTCCCGCCGGGTCGTCGGCTGGGCAACAGCTGACCATCTGCGCACCGAACTGGTCGCCGACGCGCTAAAAGCGGCCTGTCGCCAGCGCCGACCAACCGGGCCCGTCATCTTTCACTCCGATCGCGGCTGCCAGTACACCAGCGGCGAACTCGCCGCTCTGGCAGCCGGGTTGAAGGTCCGGCTGTCCGTCGGACGCACCGGGCAGTGCTGGGACAACGCGCTGGCAGAGTCCTTCTTCGCCACCCTGAAGAACGAACTGATCGGCAACCGGCCCTGGCCCAGCCGGGCCGCCGCCCACACCGCGATCTTCGAATGGATCGAGAGACCCTGTTGCCCAATGCGTTCAGGCTGCGAGTTCGATTGCCGCGAGCCGGGATGTTCTGGTCTGGGCGAGGGGTGTGTCGGCCCACCAGGCGTCGAGGCGGATGAGGTTGACGGCAGTGGCCGTCAGGACGTGGCCCAGGTGCGTCTTGGCGAGACCGCGGTAGCGGGTGCGGCGCATGCCGCTGACGGCGACGGCTTGGTGAATGGTTCCCTCGATTCCGGCCCTGGTCGCGTAGCGGTCTTTCCACTCATCGGTGGTCTGCTCGGCGCGAACACGTTCGAGCAGGGCGTCTTGTTCCTGGGGCCGGACGGTGAGCTGACGGCCGTATTGGGTGGAGCGGGTGCACTGATCACGGACGGGGCACGGAGCGCAGGTCGTGGTCGCGAAGCGGATCCTCACCGCATCGCGTCCGTTGTTGTCGAGGCCAGCAGTCCAGTAGCGACTGGTCTGGCCGGACGGGCAGGTGGCCTTCTTGTGCTGCCAGTCGATGGCGAAGGCGGACTTGCCGAACCCGGCGGACCGGACCTGTTGTGGGGTGCTGTTCGGCCGGACCGGTGCAACCACGGAGATTCCGCGGTTGGCACGCGCTGTCAGCAGGAGTTCGGCGGAGGAGTATCCCGAGTCCAGGAGGTGTTCGGCGGGTTTGAGCTCTTTGGCCGTGAGCGAGTCGTGCACCGCGTCGACGACGGTGGCGTCGTTCGCGGTGGCGTCGGTGGTCACCACGTGAGTGATCAGATGCGGTCGACGAGGGTCGCCGCAGCCCTCGCTCAGATGCACCTTGTAGCCGGTCCAGGGCGAACCACGCTTTTGTGAATACCGCGCTTCGGGGTCGTACGGGGAAGCGATCAGTGCTCTTCCTGCGGGAAGGTCCTCCTTGCCGCGCCAGCACACCGTCTGGACTCCGTCAGCGACGGTACGGGTGAACTGCTGGACCCAGACCGTCCGCAGCACGCTCACCGCCGGGATCTCGCGCAGCCAGGTGGGCGCGCTGCCGGCGTGCACGGCTTCGAGGAGGCGATAGCCGTCGCCCGCGATCTGCTGAGCCAGCCGGTCACGTTCGGACCGGTCGGAGGGGAGCCGATAGGCGTCGGTCCGTGCGCCGTATCGCTCCTGCCACGCCGGTGCGATCCAGTCCGCCAGCCACTGCGGACTCGCCGTGGCCAGGGCCTCCAGGCA
The DNA here is from genome assembly GCF_000424965.1 of Streptomyces sp. TAA204. Lineage (NCBI taxonomy): Bacteria > Bacillati > Actinomycetota > Actinomycetes > Kitasatosporales > Streptomycetaceae > Streptomyces > Streptomyces sp. TAA204. The sequence goes on along the minus strand of NZ_AUKW01000001.1, from coordinate 116,966 downwards.
CGCCCGAAGCGTCTCCCCGATGAACTCCAGCCGGTTCAGACGTCGAACGGCTGCCAGAACGTGCGTGGAGTCGGTGCGCTGCCGCCCTCCTGCACTGACCAGTCCCTGGTCGGCAAGGCGTTCCAGGAGTAAATCCAGCACCCGTTCCTCCAGACCGTGGTCCAACAGCCGCTGCCGGAAGCCGGTCAGCACGGTGAAGTCGAAACCGGGATCGGTCAGCTCCATGCCCAGCAAGTACTTCACGTCGATCCTGGACCGCACCGCATGTGCGGCCTGTCGATCCGTCAGGTTCTCGGCGTACTGCAGCACACTCACCAAGGCGAGTCGGCCGGGTGAGACGCCCGGACGGCCGCGGGCCCTGAAGGCTTCGCGGAACTCTTCGTCGGTGAACACGGACCCGAGATGATCGCGGATCCGCATCGCGAGGCATCCCTTCGGGAAAGCAGCACGAGCGACCTCACACGTCCCAGCCGGAACACCGCCACCAGAAGCCGAACCCATCGACACAGCCATCACCCCACCCCGGGACGACTCTCCTCACACGCCCCTGACCAGCAGGTTCGACGACGAGACGGTGCCCTTGCCCAGCGAACACGGCACTATCACCCGAATTGGGCAACAGGGTCATCGAGAGCTGGTACAACCTGCACCGTCTGCACAGCAGCCTCGGCTACCGCAGCCCCGCCGACTACGAAACCGCCCTCGCAGCCTGACCACCACACCAACGGTGTCCGTCAAAGCGGATCAACCCCAGTCTGTTTGACGTCGCCCATGTGCCTCATGGTCTGCCTGATAACGGCGAGTCACAGGTAGGAGTTACGCCTGTCCCTCACGTGAATCGAGGCGAGGACGGAGCTGCAGATAACCAGGAACGACATCCTTGCCAGGGACGGGAAGAACCTGGAGCGGGAGTCCGGTTCCTCCTGCGTCGTCACTTCCATGGCCCTGCACGACCCCTACACGGGTGACACGCTTCAGTGGCGCAAGCAGAACGCGACGGACGTGCAGATCGACCACGTCGTGCCGCTGTCCTACAACTGGCAGATGGGCGCCTCTCGCTGGCCGGAGAGCAAACGCGAGCGGATGGCCAACGACCCGCTCAATCTCCTCTCCGTGGACGGGCCGGCCAACAGCGCCAAGGGTGATTCCGGCCCGGCCTCCTGGCTGCCGCCGCACAAACCCGTCCGGTGCGCGTACGCGGTACGGTTCGCGCAGGTCGCACTCGAGTACGGGCTGCCGGTGACGGCGCCCGACAAGAGCGCGATGCTGAAGCAGTGCGGCGTGTGAGGCCGGAACGGGAAGGCCGCGCAGGGCGGGCAGGACGGGCAGGGCGGCGACCGAGCCGTGCGGGACGTCGTGAGAGCCTCGCACGGGGTGGCGGAGGTTCGGCCGCGGCCGAACCTCAGTGTTCCGCCTCGGCCGAATCGTTGTCGGGAAGAGAGCTGAAGCGGTGGTCTCCACCACTACGACTCCCTAACATCGATCACCGCCAGGTCATGCACTGTCGCAGACCCTCGCCGCCGTCCGGGAGATTCCATGCACAGCACCATGCCAAGCCGTCACCGCAGGTTCGCGCTCACCGTCTCCGGTGCGGCCGCGCTGCTCGTCGCGGCGCCGCTGCTCACCGCGTGCGGCAACGAAGCGCACCCAGGCGCGGCCGCGGTTCTCGGCGGCGGGCGGATCACCATGGGCGAGCTGCAGGGCAAGGTGAACGCCGTACGGGACGCCCAGCGGACCGCACCGCGGGGCGACCAGATGATCAAGGGCAGCGGTCAGCTCACTCGCGCCACACTCGACGGGCTGATCCGCGACCGCATCGTCAAGCGGACCGCCGAGAAGTCCGGAGTCTCCGTGACCCGCGCCGAAGTGGGCCAGGCCCGCACCGACTTGCGGCGCCAGGCGGGCGGCGAGGCCAAGCTGCGTGAAGCGCTGCTCCAGCAGCAGGCCATCGCTCCCGGCGAGATCGACAACAGGCTGCGCATGCAGCTGTTGGTGGAGAAGATCGCCGAGGCGGAGAACATCGACCCGCGTTCCCCGCAGGGCCCCACCGAGCTGAACGCGAAGTTCGCCGAGACCTCCGAGGCGATGAAGATCAACGTCAACCCGCGCTACGGGAAGTGGGACACGAAGAAGGCCACCCTCGGCAACGCCGAGGAGGCGTGGCTGCGCGACCTCTCCGGCCGGAGGGCGGACCAGCAACAGCAGCAGCCGCAGCCGGGGCTCTGACGGCGCGGAACGGCAACGCGGCCGTCGACGCGGTCCGGCGACCCGGTCCGGTATGGACGGCCGGACCTCACCGGTTTCGGCTCGACCGCCGGTACTTCCGCGCCCTGTGACCTGCGAGCCGACCTGTGCCTGTGACCCGTGGCCCGTGCCCGGTGACCGGCAGTGGGGCCGCGGGGCAGGGAACGGGAGCCGCTGCGTTACTTTCGTGGCGTGAACGCATCTGCCCGTACCGGCCGCATAGTCCTCCTCACCACCAGTCACCGTGTCGCCCCCGGGCTGCTGTCCTGGCCCGCCTGGGAGGCGCTGCGCACCGCCGGCCGCGTCGTGTGCGCCGACGCGGGACACCCGCAGCTTCCGTACGTCCGGGAGGCCGGTGTCCGGGTGGACGCCGGCAGGGAGCCGGATGCCCGTGAACTCCTCGACGAGTGCGCCGGAGGCCGTACCACCGTCGTCATCGCCTCCCCGGAGGGCGAGCCCCGGCTGACCGGCTCGCTCGCCGCGCTCGCCGGCTCCGGAAACACGGCGATGCCGGAACTGGAACTGCTGCCCGGCTCGTACGACCTGCCCGGCGCCCGGCTGCTCGACCTCGTGGAGGTCATGGACAGTATCCGCCGCGACTGCCCGTGGAGCGGGGCCAGGACGCACGGGGGACTGGTCAAGTACGGCATCGAGGAGATGTACGAACTCGTCGAAGCCATCGAGGAAGGCGACCGTGGCGCCCTGTGCGAGGAACTCGGCGACGTACTGCTCCAGGTGATCTTCCACGCGCGGATCGCCCAGGAGGACCCGGACGAGCCCTTCTCCATCGACGACGTGGCGGGCGGGATCGTGGAGAAGCTGATCCACCGGCACCCGCACGTCTTCGGGGAGGAGCAGGCGGCGACGGCCGAGGACGTGCGGGAGCACTGGCTACGCACGAAGGCCGCGGAGAAGCGGCGGGATTCGGTGACGGAGGGGATTCCGCTGGGGCAGCCCGCGCTGGCACTCGCGGCCAAGCTGGCGGGGCGGGTGAGGCTGGCCGGGCTGGAGGTGCCGGGGGGTCTGCCCAGGGGCGCGGAAAGCCCGGAAGGCTCCAAGGGCGACGGGGCCGGTGAGGGGCACGTCGGCGGCGGCGTCGCGGAGGTGGGCTATGAACTGCTGGCGCTGGCTGTACGGGCGGAGGCGGAGGGCACCGATCCCGAGACGGCGCTGCGGGCCGCCGCTCGTACGTACCGCGACGCGATCCGTGCCGCGGAGGGCCTCGGCCCTGCCGGGGACGTGGGGGACGTGGGGGACGCCGAAGAGGCCGGGGGCGCCGGGGGTGCTGAAGATGCCGGGCTCCGGTAGGCGGACGTGCCCGGAGCGGAATGAGAGCGGTGCTCCGGAATGTGGTCGGTGGGCCGGTGACGGAGGTGCTGGTCCGCTGGGGGAGCGGTGCTCCGGAAGGTGATCGGTGATCCGTGACGGGGGTGTTGCTCCCCTGGGGGAGCAGTGCTCCGGAGAGTGATCGTTGACCGTGTCAGGAGTTCCGGCGCGAGAGCAGTGCTCACGTCATAGATCGCTGCTCATCGCGGAGTGCGCTGTTCGCGAAGCGGAACACCCCGCGAAGGGCTCCGACCGAGCACATCGGAGAGCCTCCACCAGGCCCGGCCCCGCAGTCCCGGCCACGGGCCCGGCTCCGCAGTGCCGGTCCCGCAGGGCCGGTGCCCGCACGGGGAGGGCGGGAAGATCCCCGCATACCCGCATCAGCCCGGGTACTCGGGCTCCATGTACGCAGAGCACCCCGAACTCCCACCGCTCGAGACCCTGGCCAACCGGGACCTCCTTGTCGGCATCGGCCCCCTCGTCGTGGGGCTGCTCATCGTCGCCGGCCTGATCCTGGCCGTCACCTACGGCATCCGTATCCGTAGGACCGGCGACCAGCGCCCCTCCAGCCCCGGTGAGCCGGGTCCGGACGAACCACAGGAGTACGAGACGACCCACCGCGTCCCGGACGAGGTGCCGCACGACGGGCGCCGTCGGATGCCGTACGAGTTCAAGGACTACGACTCCGACAGCCACCCCGGCGAGCACGAACGGCCACAGCCCAAGTGGGACGAGGGCGGCAGCGGCTCCTTCGGCAGCGGGGGCCCCGGCCACCACTGACTCCGGCCACCACTGACCCCGGCGGGTGCTTCCCTCCCTCCCCCGCACCACCACTCAGCGGGGGAGGAGGGCACCGGTGCTCATCGGTGCAGTGGCCGTTTCCCTCCCCGCGCCATCCGTCGGCGTGAGGGCTCCCGGCCTCGAACGCCCCGCCCGGCCTCCCATGCCCCCGCCACGGCCTCGCCCTGCCGGTCGTCCCGCCACGGCCTCTCCGGCCTCTCCACGCCCCCGCCACGCCCTCGCCCGGCCTCTCCCCGCCGGTCGCCCCGCCCCGCTCCCCCGCGGGCCACCCGTTAGCGTCGAGGCGTGCAGCATGAGACACCCGGCACGGCCGACCCGTCCCCTCCGCCCATGCCCCCGCTCTTCGACTGGGACTTCGCGGCCGACCCCTATCCCGCGTACGCCTGGCTGCGGGAGCACGCGCCCGTACGCAAGACCGAACTGCCCAGCGGTGTCGAGGCGTGGCTGGTCACGCGCTACGCGGACGCCCGTCAGGCGCTCGCCGACCAGCGGTTGAGCAAGAACCCCGGGCACCACCGTGAGCGCACCGCGCACGGCAAGGGCAAGGTGGGCATCCCGGGTGAGCGCAGCGCGAATCTGATGACGCACCTGCTCAACATCGACCCGCCGGATCACACCCGGCTGCGGCGCCTGGTCTCGAAGGCGTTCACGCCCGCGCGCGTCGCGGAGTTCGAGCCGCGTGTACGGGAGTTGACGGACCGGCTCATCGACGGATTCGCGGAACGGGGCGAGGCGGACCTCATTCATGAATTCGCCTTTCCCCTCCCCATCTACGCGATCTGCGACATGCTCGGCGTTCCCGCGGAGGACCAGGACGACTTCCGCGAGTGGGCGGGCATGATGCTGCGTCATCACAAACCGGGACAGTCCGGTCCGCCGCGCGGAGGTGTCGGCCGCGCGGTGAAGAAGATGCGCAACTATCTCGCCGAACTCATCCACCGCAAACGGGAGAATCCGGGTGAGGACCTGATCTCCGGGCTGATCCGCGCCAGCGACCACGGAGAGCAGCTCTCCGAGAACGAGGCCGCCGCGATGGCCTTCATCCTCCTCTTCGCCGGCTTCGAGACCACCGTCAACCTGATCGGCAACGGCACGTACGCGCTGCTCAACCACCCTGAGCAGCGAGGTGCGTTGCTCAGGGCGGTACGGGAGGGGGACGAGGCGTCGCTGGCCACGGCCGTGGAGGAACTGCTCCGCTACGACGGCCCGGTTGAGCTGGCGACCTGGCGCTTCGCGACCGAGTCGCTGCGTATCGGGGGAGCGCACATCGCCGAGGGCGAACCGGTGTTGGTCGTGCTGGCTTCGGCCGACCGTGATCCCGCCAAGTTCGACCGGCCGGACGTACTGGACCTCCGGCGGGAAGACAACCAGCACTTGGGCTACGGCCACGGCATCCACTACTGCCTGGGTGCGCCGCTCGCACGGCTGGAGGGCCGGATCGCCATCGGTGCGCTCCTCGCCCGGCTGCCGGATGTGAGGCTGGCGGCACCGGAGTCCGAACTGAGGTGGCGCGGGGGGCTCATCATGCGCGGACTGCGCACGCTGCCCGTGGAGTTCACCGCACAGACCCCGAACCGGCACGACGCCGTGTGACGGATGTGACGGGGTATCACCGGTGTGATCGCGACGTGATCCTTGTGACACTGCCTTGTGATGATGGAAGTTGGCGGATACGTTCGGGCCGCAAACTTCCGCGCCCCCACGAGAGGTCACCCATGCCGCCCTTGTTTTCCGGGAACGGGCGCCACCGACGCCCTCGTCAGGCCCCCTCGTTCGTGGTCACCGCAGGCGCGGCCGGTGCGGGGCTGGCGATCCCGCTGCTCGGCGCGGGCGCGGCGAGCGCGGCAGACACGGACACCTGGGACCGGGTGGCCGAGTGCGAGAGCGGCGGCCTGTGGAGCGCCGAGGAGAACAACGGCTTCTACGGCGGACTCCAGCTCGACCAGGAGATCTGGGAGGAGTACGGCGGCACGGAGTACGCCGAGCGCCCCGATCTCGCCAGCCGGGGCCAGCAGATCGACGTGGCGGAGAGGATTCTGCGTGCCGAGGGGACCGGCACATGGTCGGACTGCGCGGAGGACGCGGGACTCTCCCAGGACGCGACCGAGACGCCGGACACGGGCACGGACGGCACCGACGCGGAATCGGACGTGGCCGTTCCCGAACGTCCCTACCCCACCTCGCCGGAGACGGTGCCCGAGGACGAGGACGGCGGCTCGGGCGGCTCGGACGGGTCCTCAGGCTCGGACGGGTCGGACGGGTCCGGGGGTTCGGCGGATCCCTCGCAGTCCCCCGACCCGTCGGACTCCGGCTCACCGTCGGACTCCGGGGACTCCTACGACCGGAACCCCGGTCCGGAGGGGAGCGAGTCCGGGGACCGCCTGTCCGAGCCCTCGGACCGGGCCGACGGCAGCGGCTCCGGCGACGGCGCCGGCGGGGAGGTCGGCGGTGACCGGGGAGAGTCGGACGGGCATGCCTCCCGGGAGGGCGCGGACCGCGGCGAGGCGGGTCCGGACGGCGAAGGCCACCGGGTCTCGTCGGGCGAGTCCCTCTACGAGATCGCGGACGAGTACGACGTGCGCGGCGGCTGGAGCGAACTGTACGAGCGCAACCGTGAGGTCGTCGGCTCCGACCCCGACCTGATTCTGCCCGGCCAGGAGCTGCGCCTGTGACCGGGGCGCCCTGACGGCGGGTCCCGGTCCGCGGGCGGCGCCGCGGGGCCACTCGCCCCCGTGGAGTCCGGAGTCCGGCGTTCGAGCGCGGGGCATTCGGTGCGTGTCACCGGGTCCCGAGCCGACTCCCGCCGAGAACTGGACGCACCCCGCGTCCCTGGAGCACCCCGCGCACCCCGCACACCCAGTCCCCCGGAGCAAGGGACGCAAAGGACCCACCCCGCGCCCCCGGTGCGACGCAGGCGGCGCCGGGGCGCGGCGAGCCCCGGCGGCGACCCTCTTTTCTTCCGCTCCTGAACAAAATATTCGCCCCCACCGGTCCTCCCTGAGCTGCGGCTTCGCCTGCTGTTCCCGAGCCCGACACGACGGGCCGACCGGGGCATGTCCCCGCGCCCGTTAGGCTCTGGTGCAGTAAGCCAGCCACTTCACGAAGGAGACCCTCGTGCCGTCCATCGACGTCGTCGTAGCCCGCGAGATTCTCGACTCGCGAGGCAATCCCACGGTCGAGGTCGAGGTCGGCCTCGACGACGGCAGCACCGGACGTGCCGCCGTCCCGTCGGGCGCCTCGACCGGAGCTTTCGAGGCACTCGAACTCCGCGACGGTGACACGGGCCGCTACGGCGGCAAGGGCGTCGAGAAGGCCGTGCTCGCCGTCATCGAGCAGATCGGCCCGGAGCTGGTGGGCTACGACGCCACCGAGCAGCGCCTCATCGACCAGGCGATGTTCGACCTGGACGCCACGGCCGACAAGTCCTCGCTCGGCGCCAACGCCATCCTCGGTGTCTCGCTGGCCGTCGCGCACGCCGCTTCCGAGGCCTCCGACCTGCCGCTGTTCCGCTACCTCGGCGGTCCCAACGCGCACCTGCTGCCGGTCCCGATGATGAACATCCTCAACGGCGGCTCCCACGCGGACTCCAACGTGGACATCCAGGAGTTCATGATCGCGCCGGTCGGCGCCGAGTCCTTCTCCGAGGCGCTGCGCTGGGGCACTGAGACCTACCACGCGCTCAAGGGCGTACTGAAGGAGCGCGGCCTGGCCACCGGTCTGGGCGACGAGGGCGGTTTCGCGCCGAACCTCGGCTCCAACCGCGAGGCGCTGGACCTGATCGTCGAGGCCATCCAGAAGGCCGGCTACAACGTCGGCCAGGACATCGCCCTCGCGCTGGACGTCGCCGCGTCCGAGTTCTACAAGGACGGTGTCTACTCCTTCGAGGGCAAGGACCGCACCGCCGCGGACATGACGGACTACTACGGTGAACTCGTCGACGCCTACCCGCTGGTGTCCATCGAGGACCCGCTGTACGAGGACGACTGGGCCGGCTGGCAGACCATCACGGAGAAGCTCGGCGGCAAGGTCCAGCTCGTGGGCGACGACCTCTTCGTCACCAACCCCGAGCGGCTCTCCCGCGGCATCGAGGACGGCGCCGCCAACGCCCTGCTGGTCAAGGTGAACCAGATCGGTTCCCTCACCGAGACGCTGGATGCCGTGGAGCTGGCCCAGCGCAGCGGCTTCAAGTGCATGATGTCGCACCGCTCCGGCGAGACCGAGGACGTCACCATCGCCGACCTCGCCGTCGCCACCAACTGCGGCCAGATCAAGACCGGTGCCCCGGCCCGTTCCGAGCGCGTCGCGAAGTACAACCAGCTGCTGCGCATCGAGGAGATCCTCGACGACGCCGCCGTCTACGCCGGCCGCAGCGCCTTCCCCCGCTACAAGGGCTGAGCAACACACCGGGCTGTCGTGCCGCTTCGCGCGGACAGGCCGTCGCTGCGCCCGTCCCCGCCGCCGTTCCCGTACGGTGGCGGGGGCTTCGGCCCTCGGCTCAGGGACCGCTGACAGGGGAGACAGGGGAGGAACGTGCCCGCGGATCGGTTCTCCACCGCGACCAGGCTCAGAGCGCTCGGCGCGCAGGCCGCCGAGCGGGTCTACCGCGCCCGGGGCCGCACCGTGCGGAAGCCGCGCCGCAGCCGTCTGACCGGACGTGCCGCGCTGCTGGCGCTGGTCGTCTGCTCCCTCGTCGTCGTACTGGCCTACCCGATGCGCCAGTACGTCTCGCAGCGTTCGGAGATCGCCGAGCAGCAGCGTCAGGCGGAGCACGCACGGAAAGAGGTCAAGCGGCTGCGCGAGTTGCGGGCACGGTGGCAGGACCCGGCGTTCGTCGAGCAACGCGCCCGTGAGCACCTGCACTTCGTGCGTCCCGGGGAGACCGGCTACACGGTGCGCGACGGTACGGGCGGTGCGCGGCGCCCGGCGGACCGGAGCCCCGACCGCCCCTGGTACCAGAACCTCTGGGACGGTGTGGACGAGGCCGACGGAGCCGGGGAGCCGGGCGGTTCCGGCGAGGACCGCTGACGTCCCGCCCGCCAGCCCGGTCGGCCCGCCCGGCCCGGCCCCGCCGCCCCCCGGCGCCCGCTGCGCCGGCCGTACGCGCCACCGGCACGAACGTCCCTCATCCGCACCCCGCGTACGATCCTGTCCGCGACACCGCCCCGCCTTCCGGAAAGAGCCCCGACACCGATGGACACGCCTCCGCCGCAGACCGAGCCCACCTCCCCCACGGAAGCGGATGTGGCCGCGTTCCAGGAGCAGTTGGGACGGCCGCCCCGTGGTCTGCGTGCCATCGCGCACCGCTGCCCGTGCGGTCTGCCGGACGTCGTGGAGACGGCGCCCCGGCTGGAGGACGGCACGCCGTTCCCCACCACGTACTACCTGACCTGCCCCCGCGCCTCGTCCGCGATCGGCACGCTGGAGGCGAACGGGGTGATGCGCGAGATGACGGAGCGGCTGGCCCGGGACGAGGATCTGGCCGCGGCCTACCGTGCCGCGCACGAGGACTACCTCGCCCGGCGCGACGCCATCGAGGTGCTGTCCGGCTTCCCCAGTGCGGGCGGCATGCCGGACCGCGTGAAGTGTCTGCACGTGCTCGTCGCGCACTCGCTGGTCGCCGGCCCGGGCGTCAACCCGCTCGGTGACGAGGCGCTGGCGATGCTGCCGGAGTGGTGGGCCAAGGGGCCCTGCGTGCCGCCGCCCGTGGCGACCGGCGGCGCCGGGGGTGCGGCCGGGGCAGCTCCCGCCGGGGACTGACCCCGGGCTCTCCCGGGTGCCCCGGGCGCCCCGGGCGCACCCGGCGGGGCACCCTCGGACACGTACTCCACCCGCTCCTCAGCACCGCAGGAGGCGGCGGAGGCGGTGTAGGCGGTGGAGGCGGGACGTGGCGCACCGGCGCGCGCATACGCTGGGAGCCCGAACCGTCGTGAGGAGAGCCATGACCCGCGTCGCCGCCGTGGACTGCGGTACCAACTCGATCCGGCTGCTGGTGGCCGACGCAGACCCTCTCACCGGTGAGCTGAAGTCGCTGGTGCGGCGGATGGAGATCGTCCGTCTCGGTCAGGGCGTGGACCGTACGGGCCGCCTCGCGCCCGAGGCGCTGCAGCGTACGTTCACCGCGTGCAGGGAGTACGCACGCGCGGTCGAGGAGCACGGCGCGGAGCGCCTGCGCTTCGTCGCCACCTCCGCCTCGCGGGACGCGGACAACCGGGACGAGTTCGTCTCGGGCGTGGTGGACATCCTCGGTGTCGAGCCGGAGGTCGTCACCGGCGGCCAGGAGGCGGAGTTCTCCTTCACCGGCGCCACCCGGGAGCTGGCGGGCAGGCCCGATCTGGAGCAGCCGTATCTCGTCGTGGACATCGGCGGCGGCTCCACCGAGTTCGTCGTCGGCGCGGACCGGGTGGAAGCGGCCCGTTCCGTGGACATCGGCTGTGTGCGGCTCACGGAGCGCCATCAGCTCTCCGACCCGGTCACGCCGGGGGAGGTCCGGGCGATGCGGGAGGACATCGCCTCAGCGCTCGATCTGGCGGAGCAGACGGTTCCGCTGGCCGGTGCCCGTACTCTCGTCGGGCTCGCGGGCACGGTCACCACGGTCGGCGGTATCGCGCTCGGCCTGGACGCCTACGACCCGTCCGCCATCCATCACGCCCGGGTCTCCGCCGAGCAGGTCGCCGGGATCGCGGAGCGGCTGCTTTTCGCCAGTCACGGGGAACGGGCGGCGATTCCGGTCATGCACCCCGGCCGGGTGGACGTGATCGGTGCGGGGGCGCTCATACTGCTGGCGATCATGGAGCGTACGGGGGCGGGGGAGGTCGTCGTCAGTGAGCACGACATCCTCGACGGCATTGCGTGGAGCCTCACTTGAGCGGGCGCTGTCTCTGTTGAAGGGGGTTCCGGGCGGCTGCGGGACACTCTCCCCGAAGAGTCTCGTGAAATAATTCACTTGGAAAAGTCCCTCGTCGGACGCAGATCACACCCGTTCGGGGGTGATGTGAAGTCCGCGAGCAGGGGGCGCCGGGAGAACGGCGAATTTCAGCCGCGTTACGGCGGTGTCGCCACTCGGAGAAGCTTCTCGTGGCGGAGGCGATAAGCGCAGCTCACGGTGTGGGCGGGGGCACTGTGGGGCTCATCGGTCCTGTGGGGGTCCGGTCGCCTCCGATGCGTGGCCGCGCAGTGTAGCAGGGAGCGCACCCATGCTTGTGAAGCCCCTCACGAGGTCACCCCCCGCTGGAGGTGGATACTCGATGGCATGAGCACCACGGAGCGTCCCCGAATCCTCGTAGTGGGCGGCGGGTACGTCGGCTTGTACGCGGCGCGCCGCATCCTGAAGAAGCTGCGCTACGGCGAGGCGACGGTCACCGTCGTCGACCCCCGCTCGTACATGACGTACCAGCCCTTCCTGCCCGAAGCCGCCGCCGGAAGCATCTCTCCCCGGCACGTCGTGGTCCCGCTGAGGCGCGTGCTGCCCAGGGCCGAGGTCCTCACCGGCCGCGTCACCACCGTCGACCAGGACCGCAGGGTCGCCACCGTCGCGCCGCTGGTCGGCGAGGCCTACGACCTGCCCTTCGACTACCTCGTCATCGCCATGGGCGCCGTCTCCCGCACCTTCCCCATCCCCGGCCTGGCCGAGAACGGCATCGGCATGAAGGGCGTCGAGGAGGCCATCGGCCTGCGCAACCACGTGCTGGAGCAGCTGGACAAGGCCGACTCCACCGTCGACGAGGACGTCCGGCGCCGGGCGCTGACCTTCGTCTTCGTCGGCGGCGGCTTCGCCGGCGCCGAGACCATCGGCGAGGTCGAGGACATGGCCCGCGACGCAGCCAAGTACTACCCGAGCGTCAAGCGTGAGGACATGCGCTTCATCCTCGTGGACGCCGCTCCCGGCATCCTGCCCGAGGTCGGCCCGAAGCTGGGCGAGTGGGGCCTGGAGCACCTGCGCAGCCGCGGCGTCGAGGTCTACCTCAGCACCTCGATGGACTCCTGCGTAGGTGGCCACGTCGTGCTCGGCAACGGCCTCGAGGTCGACTCCAGCACGATCGTGTGGACCGCCGGCGTCAAGCCCAATCCGGCGCTCGCGCGCTTCGGCCTGCCGCTGGGCCCCAAGGGCCACGTGGACGTCGACGCCGCCATGCAGGTCCGCGGCACGGACAACGTCTGGGCCGCCGGCGACAACGCGCAGGTCCCGGACCTCGCGGCGGACAAGGACGGGGCGTCCTTCTGCCCGCCCAACGCGCAGCACGCGCTGCGCCAGGCCAGGGCGCTCGGCGACAACGTCATCTCCGGCCTCCGCGGCTTCCCGCAGGGCGACTACAAGCACGCGAACAAGGGCGCGGTGGCCGGCCTCGGCCTGCACAAGGGCGTCGCGATGATCGTCCTCGGCGGGGCGAGGATCCGGCTCAGGGGCCGCCTCGCCTGGTACATGCACCGCGGCTACCACGGTCTTGCGGTGCCCACCTGGAACCGTAAGATCCGCGTCTTCGCGGACTGGACGCTGGGCATGTTCCTCAAGCGGGAGGTCGTCTCGCTCGGCGCGATGGAGCACCCGCGCGAGGAGTTCTACGAGGCTGCCTCCCCGGTGACCGCCGCGGCGGCGGAAGAGGCCGCGGCGGAGCGCAAGACCCGGGTGAAGGAGAGCCGCGCACAGCACGAGGAGCACCGCCAGGAGGCCAACGCTTCCTGACCCGGCGTGTGACCGGGTGACCTGACGCGCTGTACGGCATCCGCGCTGACGCGCGGTCAGTACGGCCGTGGGCTGGTGAGGTCACCGAAAAGCTCCCCGAAGGGGGCGTCCGCCATCCGTGGGGCGGGCGCCCCCTTCGTCATGCCTCGGCTGTTCCCGCGGGCTCTTCGAAGACCGCGCGCTGGACGGGGGTGACACGGCATAGTTTGCACAACAATCGTGTTGCATGTACGGGGTTCCACCCCTTCCTTCACGGAGGTGTGTGCAATGACCGATGTCGCGCCACGGCTCGCCCTTCTTGCCGAGAGGGCGCTTGGCGTTCCGCTTCCCATCCGGCTCCGTGCGTGGGACGGCAGCGAGGCCGGCCCTCCCGGCGCTCCCGTCCTTCGCGTACGCCACCGCCGTGCGCTGCGACGGGTTCTGTGGCGGCCCGGTGAACTCGGCCTCGCCCGTGCCTGGGTGGCCGGGGAACTCGACACCGACGGCGAGTTGTACGAACTGCTGGACCGGCTGGCCGGACTGCTGTGGGAGAAGGACGCGGCGGAGCCGCCCTCCCGCGGCATCCTGGCGCTCGCCCGCGACCCGGACGTGCGGGCCGCCGCCCGTGAACTGCTCGCTCTCGGCGGCCCGTTGCCGCCACCGCCGCCGCCCCGCGAGGAGACCCGGCGCCGCCGGGGCCTCCGGCACACCCGCGGCCGGGACCGCGAGGCGATCAGCCACCACTACGACGTGGGCAACGACTTCTACGCCTTGGTCCTCGGCCCGAGCATGGTCTACTCCTGCGCCTACTGGGAGCACCGGCCCCCGGGCCGCGGCAGGAGGGCGACCCTGGAGGACGCCCAGCAGGCCAAGCTCGACCTTGTCTGCCGCAAGCTGGCGCTGCGTCCCGGGCAGCGGCTGCTGGACGTGGGATGCGGATGGGGCTCGCTGGTGCTGCACGCGGCGCGCGAGTACGGCGTGCACGCCGTCGGCATCACGCTCTCCCAGGAGCAGGCCACCTTCGCGCGCAAGCGCGTGGCCGAGGAGGGGCTCACCGACCGGGTGGAGATCCGGGTGCAGGACTACCGGGAGGTGACCGACGGTCCGTACGAGGCCGTCGCCTCCATCGGCATGGCCGAGCACGTCGGCAAGGACCGCTACCGTCAGTACGCCGACGGCCTGTACGCGCTGCTCAGCCCCGGCGGGCGGCTGCTCAACCACCAGATCGCGCGCCGCCCCTGGCAGGACGAGTCGGCCTACGAGGTCGACGGTTTCATCGACGCGTACGTCTTCCCGGACGGTGAACTGGCGCCCCTGGCGCAGACGGTGGGCGTGCTGGAGGAGGCAGGCTTCGAGGTGCGGGACGTGGAGTCGCTGCGGGAGCACTACGCCCTGACGCTGCGCGCCTGGGTCGCCAACCTGGAGTCCGGGTTCCGGGAGGCCGCGGGTCTTACCTCGCCGGGACGCGCACGGGTGTGGAGGCTCTACATGGCGGCGTCGGCGCTCTCCTTCGAGCACAACCGCATCGGCGTCAACCAGGTCCTCGCGGTGCGCACTCCCGGCACCGGGGATTCCGGAATGCCGCTGCGTACGCGCGAGTGGCGTCCGGAGTGACGAGACCGCGACGGGACGGCGCACCGAGGGCGGTGTGCCGAGTGGCGGTTCACCGAGGGGCGGTGCACCGGAGGGGCGCGGGGCGGGTGACTCGTGGGCCGGCCCCGGCGGTGAGGTGCTGCCGTCACTCGTCCGTGTCGCCGAGGACGAGGACCTGAATCGCCAGGACGGCTGCTCCGCGCGCCCAGTCGTGGAAGTCGGAGACCTTCGTCTCCAGATTCACCGGCTGCGCGAGCGGGTGTCTGTGGGCGGCGACGGTTTCGTGCACGGTGCGGCCCGCCACGTCCATCAGTCCCACGCCCTCCCCGACGAGGAGGATCTTCTCCGGGAGGACGAAGTTGGCGATCTGGGCGATGAGGACGCCCAGTGCGCGAGCCGCCTCACCGACGAGGCGGGCCGCGGCGGGCTCGTCCCGTCGTGCGAGTCCGAGGATCTCCTCGTAGCCGACGGGCGTGCCCGTCGCGGCCCGCATCTGGTACTCGATGCTCGGGATGCTCAGCAGGGAGGTGGCGCTGCCGCGCTGCCCGTGCGGAGTCAGCGGGCCGTTCGGGTCGAGGATCCAGTGCTCTCCCATGTTGCGCCTGTCCTCGGGGGAGTGAACCGCCTCGCCGCCGATGACCAGCCCGTATCCGACACCGGCCCCGATGGTGAGGACCGCGAACCTCTCCAGGCCCCGCCCCGCCCCGAACCACGTCTCCGACTCGACCAGGGCCGCGACGTCGTTCTCCAGCACCACCGGGAGGCCGGTGCGCCGCTCCAGCAGCTCCGCGAAGGGCGCCTCCTGCCAGCTCAGGAACGGGGCGTCGGCGGCCACGGAGCGGTCCCGCACATGGCCTCCGACACCGACGCCGATTCCGGCGAGCTGCGGGAAGTCCTCGGCGAAGGACCGCACGATCGAGTGAGCCACATCGGCGACGGCTTCGGGCTCCCAGGACTCCAGCGGCCTCTCCTCGCGCCTTACGACCGTGCTCTTGAGCGTGGTCACCACCCCGTAGGCGGTGTCGCCGGTGATCTTCAGACCGACGAAGTGCCAGGGCGCGGTGACGATGTCCAGCGGGCGTTTGGGCCGCCCCTGGCCCACCGCGGCGGCCGGCCGGACGGGCGCGACCTCCTCCAGCAGCAGCCCCGAGTCGATCAGCGGCTTCGCGAGCCGGGTGAGGCTGCCGCCGGACATGCCGAGGCGGCGCGCGATCTCACTGCGGGAGCTCGGGCCGTTCTTGAGCACCTCGATCGCCACGGCCCGCTCCGCGGGCGTCAGCGGTCTCCAGCTGGGGGCTGAACTGCTCAACCAGGGCCTCCGGAGCGGTGATCGGGAGAGGGCCGGCAACGGACGCCGCCAGCTTAGGCGACGGATCGTAAGTTTCATCCGGAACTATACCCGGGGCGGCTTCACGGGGGAGTCGCATGATTGCGTCGGCTGTGCGATGCCTTGACACCCCGATGGCTTCCGCGTAGAAGTAAATCCGCCCGGGGAGAACCGCCCCGGAGCCGACGCGGACGAGGGGGTCTGCACATGGCCGTCATCAAGTCAGCGAGCGCGGCGTCACGCCGCGGGTCCGGTGACCTCTGGACAGCCCTCGCCTTCATCGCCCCGGCGATGCTGGGCTACCTCGTCTTCCTCGTGTGGCCGACGCTGCGCGGCGTCCAGCTGAGCTTCACCAGATTCGATCTGCTGACCCCGGCGGAGTGGGCCGGTCTCGACAACTACCGCCGGATGGTCAACGACCCGGTCTTCTGGGACTCGCTTGGCGTGACCCTGCACTATGTGGCGATCAACATCGGCGTCCAGACGGTCGTCGCGCTGCTGATAGCCGTGCTGATGCACCGGCTCACGCGATCCACCGTGCTGAGGGGGGTCGTCCTCGCGCCGTATCTGGTCTCCAACGTCGTCGCCGGGATCGTGTGGCTGTGGATACTCGATACGCAGCTCGGCGTGGGCAACGAGATCGTCGAGTGGTTCGGCTTCGAGCGGATCGCCTTCTTCGGCGACGCCACGTGGGCGATACCGACCATCGCCCTGATCAACGTCTGGCGGCACGTGGGCTACACGGCGCTGCTGATCTTCGCGGGCCTGCAGGCCATACCGTCCTCGGTCTACGAGGCGGGGCGTGTGGACGGGGCCGGTGAGGGGCGCATGTTCTGGTCCATCACGATGCCGCTGCTGCGGCCCGTCCTGTCACTGGTCCTGATCATCACCGTCATCGGCTCGTTCCAGGTCTTCGACACCGTCTCCGTCACCACCGACGGCAAGCCGGCCAACGCGACCAACGTTCTCCAGCTCTACATCTACGACCTCGCGTTCGGGCGCCTCCAGTTCGGATACGCCTCGACCATCTCGGTCGCGCTGATGCTCGTACTGACGGTCATCACGGTCGTGCAGTACCGGCTCACCCGCGCCGGCCAGTCGGACCTCGGCTGAGAAGGGAAGGTCTGCCGTGACCGCAACGACGACGTACGCCGGCACCGGGAGCGGGGCCGGTGCCCCGGCCGGTCCGCCGTCCCCCAGGGTGCGGAAGCGGCCCTCGCCCGGGCGGGTGCTCGCCTGGACGGCCATGATCGTGATCACCCTGATCACGCTGCTCCCGTTCTACTGGATGCTGCGAACGGCCTTCTCCACCAACACCGCTCTCGCCCAGAGCCCTGCCTCGCTGCTACCCGCGGACTTCAGCTTCGGCGGGTTCCTGCGGGTCTTCGGGCTGCAGAGCACCGAGGACGCGCTCGCCGAGGGAGGTGCCGGCGGATCGCTCGACTTCTGGCGCTACCTGGCCAACTCGGTGCTGGTCTCCACTCTGATCACGTTCTGCCAGGTGCTCTTCTCCGCGATGGCCGCCTACGCCTTCGCGCGGCTGCGCTGGCGGGGCCGGGACGCCGTCTTCGGCTTCGTGCTGGGCGGGCTGATGGTGCCCACCGTCTTCACACTCCTGCCGAACTTCGTACTGATCGAGGAAACCGGGCTGGTGGACAGCCTGTTCGGCATCGCGCTGCCGACGATGTTCATGACGCCCTTCGCCGTGTTCTTCCTGCGCCAGTTCTTCCTCAACGTCTCCCACGAGGTCGAGGAGGCGGCGCTCATCGACGGAGCGGGGCGGGTGAGGGTGTTCTTCCAGCTGATGCTGCCGATGTCCGCGGCACCCGTCGCGACGCTGAGCATCCTCACCTACATCACCGCCTGGAACGACTACTTCTGGCCGTTGATGGTCTCCTACAGCGGCAGCTCGCGGGTGCTCACCGTCGCGCTGAGCGTCTTCCGCGCGCAGACTCCCCAGACCGGCACCGACTGGGCCGGGCTGATGGCGGCCACCGTCGTCGCGGCCCTGCCGATGATCGTGCTCTTCGCCCTGCTGGCGAAGCGCATCGTCAACTCCATCGGGTTCAGCGGCATCAAGTGAAGGAGAGTGCGATGAGAGCGAAGGCGAAGAATTCCCGCCGCGGCCTGCTCACGACGGCGTGCGCGACCTCCCTCCTCACGCTGGCGCTGCCCGTCGCGGGATGCGCTCCGCAGACATCGTCCGGGGCGGAGAAGCGCACGGTCACCTACTGGATGTGGGACACCAACCAGCTGCCCTCCTACGAGGCGTGTGCCGCGGCCTTCCACAGGAAGAACCCCGGCCTGCGGGTGGACATCACCCAGATCGGCTGGGACTCCTACTGGACGAAGCTCACGGCGAGCTTCATCGCCGGGACGCAGCCGGACGTCTTCACCAACCACGTCACCAAGTACCCGCAGTACGCCGGGCTCGGCGTACTCAGCCCTCTCGACGAGCTGAAAGCCACCCGCCACATCGAGGCGTCCGACTTCCAGCCCGGACTGGCCCGGCCCTGGACCGGACAGGACGGTCACCGCTACGGCGCACCGAAGGACTGGGACACCGTCGCCCTCTTCTACGACAAGAAGCTGACGAAGGCGGCCGGCATCAGCGACGACGAACTGGACTCCCTGTCCTGGAACCCGCGCGACGGCGGCAGCTTCGAGAAGACCCTCGCCCGGCTGACCGTCGACGAGAACGGAAGAAGGGGTGACGAGCCGGGCTTCGACAAGGACAACGTGGAGCGGTACGGCCTGGCCACCAACGACGCCGGCGGGGACAACCACGGCCAGGCGCAGTGGAGTCCGTTCACCGGCTCCACGGGCTGGAAGTACACGGACAAGAACCCATGGGGAGAGCGCTACAACTACGATCACAAGAGTTTCCAGAGGACCCTCGACTGGTACTTCGGTCTCGCCGAGAAGGGCTACATGGCGCCGCTGGAGGACTACTCGGACACCAACCACCCCGAGACGCAGCTCGATTCGGGCAAGGCGGCCGTCGCTGTGCACGGCTCCTGGATGCTGAGCACGTTCGACGGCCTGGAGGGCGTCGAGCTGGGAATCGCCCCGACCCCGAAGGGGCCGACCGGGAAGCGGGCTTCGATGCTGGGCGGCCTGGCCGACTCGGTGACCAAGGGCGCCCGGAACAAGGCGGGCGCCGCGAAGTGGGTCGCCTTCCTCGCCTCGGACGAGTGCCAGAACCTGGTGGGCGACAAGGCCACGGTCTTCCCCGCCACCCGGGAGGGCACGGAGAGGGCCATCGCCACCCACCGCAAGAACGGCCTGGACGTCTCGCCCTTCACCCGGCACATCGAGGAGAGGACCGCCTTCTCCTTCCCCGTGACCGACTACCCCGCCGACATCAACGCGATCATGGTCCCCGCCATGCAGGAGATATACGCGGGGGACGCCCCCGCCTCCTCGCTGACCGAGACCAACAGGCAGATCAACTTCCTCTTCCAGCAGGACAACTGACGGCACGCACAGGAAAGGCTTCGCTCGTGCCCTTCTCCCTAGGAATCGTCGGCGCCGGCCAGTTCGCCGGCCAGTTCGCCAAGCTCTTCCGACTGCATCCCGGAGTCGGTGACATCTACGCCACGGATCTGCTTCCGGAACGCGCCGAGCAACTCGTGGCGGCACAGGGGCTGGCAGGCACCGTGCCCTCCTTCGAGGCCCTGCTCGCCACCGACGTCGACGCCGTGGCCCTCTTCACCCAGCGCTGGACGCACGGCCCGCTTGCGGTGCAGGCCCTGCGCGCAGGCAAACACGTCTACTCCGCGGTCCCCATGGCCGTCTCGGAGGAGGAGACGGCCGCCGTCATCGAGGCCGTGAAGGAGACCGGCCTGACATACATGATGGGGGAGACGAGCCAGTACAACCCGGCCACCGTCTACGCCCGGGAGAAGGTCGCCGAGGGCGGCTTCGGGCGCCTCTTCTACGCCGAGGGCGACTACGTGCACGACATGGACCTCGGCTTCTACGACGCGTACCGCTACAGCGGCGGCGAGAGGTGGAAGGAGACCGCGAGCTATCCGCCGCTGCTCTACCCCACCCATTCCATCGGCGGCGTACTCGGTGCCTGGCGGACGTACGCGACGAGCGTCAGCGCCGTGGGCGTCACCGACGACCGCGGGGACGGCGTCTTCGACCGGGAGGTCAGCCAGTTCGGCAACGACTTCTCCAACGCGACAGCGCTCTTCGAGGTGGCGGGCGGCGGATCGTTCCGTACGAACGAGTTCCGCCGCGTCGGCTACCCCTCGCACATCCGCGAGTCCCGCTTCCGCTTCTTCGGCACGGAGGGCAGCTTCGAGCAGTTGGCGACCGTCAGTCTCTGGCAGGACAAGACGGGGGTGCGGGACGTCTCGGAGCACCTTCAGGCCGTGCCCACGCTCTCCGCCGACGACCCGTCCCTTTCGGGCGTCGCGCCCGCGCTGCGGGACGCCTTCATCTCCGGTACGGCCCCCGTCCACGACCGCTCGCGGCTGCCGCGCGAGTTCGCCCACGCCCCCAACGGGCACGAGGGCAGCCACCACTTCCTCGTCGACGACTTCGTCACCGCCGTCAACGACGGCGCCCTGCCGTCCGTGAACGCCTGGGCCGCCGCCCGCTACACCCTGCCCGGCATCGTCGCCCACGACTCGGCGCGGCGTGACGGCGAGCGCCTCCCCGTCCCCGACTTCGGTGACGCGCCGGACTGAGAGGCAGGGCGCGGGTGGGTGCCACGGGCGCCGCACCCGGCGACGGGCGACGGGCACCCGGCGACGGACGAGGACGACGGGCGACGGGCGACGGACGACGTGCGACGGCAGACGGAAGCGCCGCTGCCCGGCCCGGGGAGCACCTCCCGGGCCGGGCAACGGCGCGTACGTGCGGGACGCGGCCCGCTCCGGCGCTACTCGGTCTTGATCGCCGCGAGCATGTTCAGCCTGGCCGCCCGCCGCGCCGGCCAGAGCGCCGCCAGCATGCCCACGACGGCGGCCAGCGCAAGGAAGAGCGCCATCCGGTCCCACGGCAGCACGAGCGAGTACGTCGAGAGCGACTGAGCGATCACCCTGCCCGCGGCCCAGCCGAAGAAGACACCCAGCCCGATGCCCAGCACACCGCCGAAGAGCGAGATGACCAGCGACTCCAGCCGCACCATCCTCTTGATGCCCCGCCGGTCGAGACCGACGGCCCGCAGCATGCCGATCTCCTGCGAGCGTTCGAAGACCGACATGGCGAGGGTGTTCACCACACCCAGCACCGCCACGATCACCGCCATCGCCAGCAGCCCGTAGAGCATGTTGAGCATGAGGGTGAAGATCTGGGCGATGGACTCCGAGAGGTCCTTCTTGTCCTGGACGAGGACCGCGGGGTTGTTGCCGAGGGTCTTCTCCAGCGAGGACTTGGCCGCCTCGCCGGCGCCGCCCTTCGTCTTCACCATCACCTGCATGTTCGAGACCCGTTCCAGGTGCGGGTCGAGGGTGGCGGTGTCCAGCATGATGCCCTTGATCATCTCGTTGCCCTCGTAGACACCCGAGACGGTCAGCCGGCTCTTCTCACCGTCCTCATAGGTCACCGGGACGGTCGAGCCGACCTTCCAGCCCTTCTTCTCGGCGGTGTCCTTGTCCACGACGGCGTTGTCGCCGGAGAGTCCGGCGAAGCTGCCGGATGTGAAGGGCAGATCGGTGACGTCACCGATGGCCTCACCCTTGACGCCGGTCAGGGACTCCGTGTCGCCGTCCACGCGCGCTGCGGAATTGCGCAGGGGGCTGAAGGACTCGACGCGGTCGTTGCGTGCGAGCTGCTCCTCCACCTTCGGGGACAGAGGCGTCTGGTTGGCCATGCTGACGGTGTAGTCCGCCTTGATGGCGTCGGTGGCCATCTTGTCGATGGCCTGCTGCACGCTCCCGGCGATGACCGTCATACCGGTGACGAGGGTCAGGCCGATCATCAGCGCGGACGCGGTGGCGGCCGTACGGCGCGGGTTGCGCACGGAGTTCTGACGAGCGAGCTTCCCCGAGACGCCGAAGATCCGCATGAAGGGTGAGGCGGCGGCGATCAACGGCCGCGACAGCAGCGGCGTGAGGACGAAGACGCCGATCAGCAGGACGCCGGCCCCCACCCCCATCGGTACCTTGGCCGCGTCGCGGTCGTCCATGCCGGCCGCGAACAGCACAAGGGCCGCACCCGAGCCCGCGAGAAGCGCACCGATGGTGTTGCGGACGACCAGCGAACGTGTCGTCGCCGTCGCGTGCACGCTGCTCATGGCCGCCACCGGCGGGATCTTCGCTGCCCTGCGGGCGGGCAGCCACGCCGCCAGCACCGTCACGACGACGCCGGTCACCAGGGAGGCCGTCACGGCGGCGCCGGTCACGACCAGCGGTCCGTCCGGAACGGTCGCCCCGAAGGTGCCCATGAGGGAGCGCAGCCCCGCGCCGATGCCGACGCCCGCCCCCAGGCCGGCGACTCCGGCGACCGTACCCACCACCAGCGCCTCGATGAGCACCGAACGTGTCACCTGACGGCGGCTGGCACCGACGGCGCGCAGGAGCGCCAGTTCCTTGGTGCGCTGCGCGACGAGCATGGTGAAGGTGTTGGCGATGATGAAGATGCCGACGAAGAGGGAGATACCGGCGAAGACGAGCAGCGCGGTCTGCATCCCGCTCATGCTCTGCTCGATCGTCTCCGACTGGTCGGCGGCGAGCTTCTTGCCGGTGACCGCCTCGGTCCGCTCCGGGAGGACCGCCTTCGCCTGGGACTTCAGCTCCCCCTGCGTGGTGCCCGCGGCGGCCTTCATGGTGACCTGGTCGTACTGTCCGGGCTGCAGGAAGAGCTTCTGGGCGGTCGCGGTGTCGAAGAGGACGAGGGTGCCTCCGGCGGCGACGTTGCCGTCGTCGGTGGTGAAGATGCCGACGACGCGCTCCTCACGCACGGGACCGTCGATCGACATGCGGGCGGTGTCGCCCACCTTGTAGCCGGTGCGCTCGGCGGTCTTCGAGTCGAGGGCGATCTCGCCGCCGCGCTGCGGCGCCCGGCCCCGGCTCATCGGGTAACGGGCGTCCTCGCCCTTGCCGTTTCGGCCCGCGTCGTAGTTGGCGCCGCTGGACTGCCAGCCCTCGCCGACGAGTTCGCCCTTCTTGTCGGCCAGCGCGGTGAAGCCCGTCACCGAGCCCGTCACGCTCCCGGCTCCGGGCAGCTCCTGCAACCTGTCGACGGTGGCCTGGGTCAGCCGGGGCGTACGGCCCGGAGCGTCCTGGGAGGTTTTGCCGGAGGACGGGCGGACGGCGAGGTCGACATCGCTGTATCCCTTCTCCGAACTCTTCTGGTAAGCGGCGGAGATGGTCGAGGTGAAGACCAGGGTGCCGGAGACGAAGGCCACGCCGAGCAGCACGGCGAGCACAGTCATCAGCAGCCGGGCCTTGTGCGCGAAGACGTTGCGCAAGGCGGTACGGAGCATCGGTGAGTCCTGGGTGAGAGGTCGCCCGGCGTCCTGCGGCCGGGTGTGGCCGCGGGCGGGGCGTCGGTCGGCTTGCTGGTGCGGAGACGGGCCGTGCGGGGGCCCGTGCCGGGTGCCTGGCGGGGTCCGTGCGGAGGTGTGCGTGCGGGAGCCCGTACGGGGCCGCCCCCGGCGGCCGTTCACGCTCAGCTCGTACGGACCCGGGCGTCGAGGTTCTTCATCTGCTCGAGCACCTTCTCGGCCGTCGGCCCGAACATGTCGTCGACGATCCGGCCGTCGGCGAGGAAGATGACCCGGTCCGCGTAGGAGGCGGCCACCGGGTCGTGGGTGACCATGACGATGGTCTGGCCCAACTCCCGTACGGAGTTGCGCAGGAAGCCCAGCACCTCCGCGCCGGCGCGCGAGTCGAGGTTCCCTGTCGGCTCGTCACCGAAGATGATCTCGGGCTTGCTGGCGAGGGCGCGGGCGACGGCGACGCGCTGCTGCTGACCGCCGGAGAGTTCGCTGGGGCGGTGCTTGAGCCGTCCCGAGAGTCCGACGGTCTCGATGACGCGGTCGAGCCAGCCCTGGTCGGGCTTACGGCCCGCGATGTCCAACGGAAGAGTGATGTTCTCCAAGCCGTTGAGCGTGGGCAGCAGGTTGTACGCCTGGAAGATGAAGCCGATCCGGTCGCGGCGCAACTGCGTCAGCTTCTTGTCCTTCAGCGTCGTCAGTTCGGTGTCACCGATCCGGGCGCTGCCCCCGCTGACGGAGTCCAGTCCCGCCATGCAGTGCATGAGCGTGGACTTGCCGGAGCCGGACGGCCCCATGATGGCGGTGTATTCGGCCCGCCGGAACTCGACCGAGACCTGGTCCAGGGCGACCACCTTCGTCTCGCCCTGGCCGTAGACCTTGGAGAGATCCGTGGCGCGTGCTGCGGCGACGCCTGCGGGCGCAGGTGCGGCTTCCTGTGCGCTGGTGTAGGTGGTGGTCACGGGGTGGTGCTCCTGTCGGACGGTGTACGCAACATCGGGACGTGCACCATCCTTCCGTCCCTCGCGGCTCCCCGGATCAGTCCCCGTGCCCGTTTCCGGGCCCGCCCTGCGAGGTAGTGGCGCTGTTCGCCGTCCTCCTTGGGTATGACGGTTTCCCTGAGACCGGGGGTGGATGGGCTTGGTGCGTACCCCCTGTGCCGGAAGGGGAATTCCAGTGTCCGGACGGCGACTTTCCGTCATTTCCCGTGCCTGGAGAGGCCATCAGGGTGGGCCTCCGAAGTGGGGGACGCGGTACTGACGGCTCGTCAGTTGCCCATAAAATAAGACAACATCGGTGTCACGCCCCGAAGTTGGGGGCGTGACGCTGGATAGGCTCTGCCTGCACCCTGGGGTAGGGCCGCAGCGCGCTCAGTAGCGAACTGCTGGGGCTTGGAGCCGGTGCCCGGATGGTGGAATGTAGACACGACGAGCTTAAACCTCGTTGGCCCTGAGGGCCGTGCCGGTTCAAGTCCGGCTCCGGGCACCATCCGCGGTGCAGAAAAGGGAAACAGCGGAAGGCCGCGCTCTGCGAAGCACCGCGGTCGGACGGCGGGCACACGAGGCTCTCGTTGCGGGAATGACCCGGCTACCCGCGGAAATCGGTGTACTGCCGCGAGCGGCGGTGGCCCGGCCCGTCCACGAGCGAGCCGGAACCGTGTGCCTTTCCCCCGCCGGCGACCCGCGACATCCCCACACCGGAGCACTTCGGCGAACGCGGACGTCCGGCTGCCGTCCGGCTGCCGTGCGGACGGCGCATCGGACCGGTGCATCGGCCGGTGCCCCGCCGTGGCCGGGGGCGCGGGAGTCGTTCTCGCTCATTTCGGTGTTCCTTCTTCCGGCGGTGCGGATTCAGACGGTGGGGATGGTGCCGCCGTCGATGACGTGCTCGGCGCCGACGACGGCCGAGGCGCGGTCGGGGACAAGGAAGGCGACGAGTTCGGCCACTTCCCGCGGTTCGCCGGGGCGGCCGAGCGGGATTCCGCCGAGGGAGTCCATCAGCTTCTGGAGTGCCGCTTCGTTCGTGATGCCCTCGCCCTGTGCGATCCGGTCGACGAGGGCGTCGGCGGCGCTGGTCCGTACGAAGCCCGGTGAGACGGTGTTGACGCGCACCCCGTACGGAGCGACCTCGCCGAGGGTGTTGACGAGGATGACGACGCCGACCAAGCGGTCATCCTCGCCCTGGCGGCATGGGGCAACTCGCGCCTCGCCCCCGAGGAGCGCAGCATGATCCTGGTCGACGCGAAGACGGGTGACGAGGTCGAACCCGTCGTCGTCGCCGCAGAGTCCGGTCAACGCCTCGACGACAGCAGCGCCTGTGTCTTCACCGCGGGTCCTGCCGCGAGCGACGCCATGCGCTCCCGCTACCTCGCGGCGCCCGAGAACCGCCCCGGGGGTGAGCGCAGCGCCCGGGGCGGCACCGGGCGAGGAGGGGCGGGCGCCCGCTGCCGGGAGGCTGCCGGTGCCCGCGGCGGTGCGGTCACGGTGCGAGCGGTCACGGTGCGAGCGTCACGGCATGCGGACGTACGGGCGTGGCCGTGGAAGCGCGCGGGAGCGGGGGATTCCCCGACCGTGCGGCAGCGACACGGCACGGGGGCGCGCTCAACGGCCACGAGCGCCCACTGGCCCGCCTGTCGCAGGGGCGACGGTCCCGTTGGCGGACGCGCCCTCGCGGAGCGGCTGAAGCCCCTCATGTGCCTTCGGGTGCCGACGGCCGGGGGAACTCGCGCAAGCAGTCGCGGAGTCCGGGAGGCGCCTTCTGCGATAGCCCCTCGCGGAACGCCGCGCCGGTGCGGCGAGCTTCCGGCAGGTCCCGCCGGTGAAGTCGCCCGCCACGCCGTTGGTGAAGCCGGGCAAGTCGGTGGCGGGATTCTTCGACCGGCAGATGCAGGAGTGCACAACGCCCCCGTGACGTACCGGGGACCGTGGCAATGCGAACTCGCTTTTGCGGCAGGGCACTCAAGGGAATGCGGATGTTCTGTCCGCGCCCATTCCCTTCTCCAGGGGTCGGACCAATGATGCCGCAGCAAAAGGCTGTTGGGGATTCTTCAGAGTTCCGGCCGGCCGGTTTTTCCCCGTCCGGTATCAGGGGCGTCCGCCGTCCCCTACGGGACGGTGCGGTGCGGGACGGGGCAGCACGCCGCGGGCGTCGGTCCCCTCAGCAGAGAGCGGACCTCGGCACGGGGACCGGCAGCGCACCAGGGGCCCGGGTACGTCACCGGCTCAGGGCAGCGCCTGTTCCGTCCAGATCGTCTTGCCCGAGGCCGTGTAGCGCGTGCCCCAGCGCTGCACCATCTGGGCGACGATGAACAGGCCGCGCCCGCCCTCGTCGTCGGTGGCGCTGTGCCGGAGGTTGGGCGAGGTGTGCCCCATGTCGGAGACCTCGCAGTGCAGGCTGCGGTCCCGGATGAGCCGCAGGTACACCGGACCCGACGCGTGCCGGATGGCGTTGGTGACCAGCTCGCTGACGACCAGCTCGGTGGTGAACGCCATCTCGTCCAGACCCCATTCGGCGAGCTGGTCCATGGCCAGGTTGCGTGCGCGGGAGACCGCGCTGGGTTCGGCGGCCAGCTCCCAGCCGGTGACCTGGTCCGCCCCGAGTTCGTGGGTACGCACCAGCAGCAGCGCCGCGTCGTCGGTCGCGGGCCCGTCGGGCTGCAGTTCACTGAGCGCCCGGTCGCACAGCTCCTCCAGGGAGCCTTCCGGGTCGGTCAGTACGCCGCTCAGCTTCGCCATACCGGTGTCGATGTCGCGGTCGCGGTCCTGGACAAGCCCTCCCGTGAAGAGTGCGAGAAGACTGCCTTCGTCGAGGGAGATCTCCATCGACTCGAACGGCAGTCCGCCCACGCCCAGAGGCGGACCCGGAGGGATGTCGAGAAGCGTGAAGCGGCCGTCCGGGCCGACGGCCGCAGCCGGGGGATGGCCCGCCCTTGCCGCGGTGCACATGCGCGAGACCGGGTCGTAGACGGCGTAGAGGCAGGCGACGCCGAGTCCTTCGTCGGCGCCCGGGCCGGCACCGGACTCCTGCTCCTCGGCGCCCTGGAGGACGAGGTCGTCCAGACGTGAGAGCAGCTCGTCGGGTGAGAGGTCCAGCCGGGCCAGGGCCCTGACGGTGGTGCGCAGGCGCCCCATCGTGGCGGCGGCGTTCACGCCGTGACCGACCACGTCGCCCACGACCAGCCCCACACGTGTGCCGGACAGGGCGATCACGTCGAACCAGTCGCCGCCCACGCCCAGCCCGATGTCGGCGGGCAGATAGCGGTGTGCCACCTCGACGGCGGACTGCTCGGGCAGCCGGCGCGGCAGCAGGTTTCGCTGCAGTGTGAGCGCGGACGCCCGCTCGCGTGTGTAGCGGCGGGCGTTGTCGATCGACAGGGCGGTGCGGGTCGCCAGTTCGTTGGCCAGGGACAGCTCCTCGTGGTCGAAGGGGGCCGAGCTGCCCCTGCGGACGAACGTCACCAGCCCCATGGTCGTGCCCCTCGCACGGAGGGGGACGGCCAGGGTGGAGTGGATTCCCTCCTCGTCGGCGGGGCCGCCCTCCCCGTGCCGGTCGACGATGACCGCCTTGCGGGAGGCGAGTGAGGCCAGCTGCGGAGAGCTGGGCTCGTACTCGACGAGGAACGGCCCCGGGGAGGGCGCGTCCTCGCTCTCGGCACCCCCCGCGTAGGGCGTGCCGACGCGCTCCACCACCCGTACGAGGGACGGCGTCTCCCCCTGCGGTCGCGGTTCCTCGCCCTCCAGCACGCCCTCGACGAGGTCCACCGTGACGCCGTCGGCGAACGCGGGGATGACGACCTCCGCGATCTCCCTGGCCGTGGTGACCATGTCGAGCGTCGTGCCGATGCGCACTCCCGCCCGTACGGTCAGCGCGAGCCGTTGCTGGGCGCGGTAGCGCTCGGTGATGTCGAGGGCGTCCTCGCACACGCCGAGCACGTGCCCGTCGGCGTCCTTGAGCTGGTAGTACGCACAGGACCAGACGTGGTCGTGCTCGGGGTCCACGGGCGGCCGGGCCTGGTAGAGCAGGCCGAAGACCGGCCTTCCCGAGTCGATCACGCCGCGCATGACGTCCTCGAGGGCGCGGGGATAGCCCTCGGAGAGCACCTCGCCCCCTTCGTAGAGCTCGTTGACCTGCTTTCCGGCGTACTCGCTGAACTTCCGGTCGATCTCGCTGCGGTACTTGGCGTTGGCCCACGTCAGGCGCAGTTCGGTGTCGTAGATCCCCAGGCCGATCGGGGACTGTGTGGCAAGCCCGCGGAGCATGGCCTGGTGCGCCTCCCACGAGCGCAGCGGTTCCAGGCCCGCCGCGACCATGATCTGCGGGGCGCCGTCGTCGCCGACCAGCGAGCAGATGGTCGTCGCCACCTCCAGCGGGTGGCCGTCACGGTGGCGGGCGATGCTCGCCTCGTTGCGGCAGCTCGGGCCGACGGACCGGTCGAGCAGCTCGATCAGCGCGTGCTCCCTGGTCGAACGGCCCACCATCAGCGTTTCGAGCGGCCGTCCCAGGATTTCGCGCGGTGTGTAGCCGAAGAGCTCCTCGGCTGCTTCGCTCCATCCGATGACCAGGTTCCCGCTGTCGAGCAGCACCGTGGCGGCACTCGTGACGTCGAGTGGTCCACGGAAGTCGGCGGTCTCGGCCTCGCTCCACGCATTCATGGCACCAATCCAGCCCGCATACGTTTCCTACAGGGTCGATCCGGACGGGAGCGGACACAACCGCAGCAGGCGCGGGCGGGTGGGTTGGCGGCGCGGCGGGAGCCGTGTGCTCGGGCGCGAAGGAGCGCGAAGGAGGCTGCGGGGGCCCGCCGGAAACGGGGCCGGAAATCACGGGGCGCGTTCGGATGTGTACGCGCACCTCCCCGCGCTCCGGAGAGCGAGGCGGCGAGGGTGCCCGCAAGAGCAGGTGCCCCTGGGCCGCCGTCCGCAGGGACCGCCGGGGCTACTGCGGCCCTCTGGTGTCCCGCCGCTGTCTCCTCGACTGTGGCCGGCGGGCGGGTCTGGCGGGAGAGGGCCGCTGCGAACGGGGTGCGGAGCAGCCCGGGCACCAGTAGCCGATCCCCTGTGTGAAGGTCCAGCCCTGTTCCTCCAGGTAGGGGGCGGCGCGGGAGCCGCTGTGCAGGATGTGCCCGAAGAGGTCCTCCTCGATCGGCGGGGGCGGCTCGTCGATCACGAGGTCGAACACGGCGCGTGCGGGGCAGCCCGTCTCGTCGCAGGCCAGATGGAGCCGTACGGGCCCCGGTGCCTCCCCCTCGGTCATCAGACTCATGTCCCCACGCTAGGCACCCCGGTTCGCCGGGGTGTGCCGCTCGGAGAAGCGGCACGGGGGAGGGGCCGGGACGAATGCCTTTCCGGCCAGGGGCGCCGATCCGGCGGCGCAGCAGCGGCCCCCGCCCGGTCGACTCGGGCGGGGACCGCTGCTGCGGACGGTACGGACGGTGCAGACGGAGCGTACGGGCCGGCCGTGGCGGGCCGGCGGGTCAGTACACGTTCGGGTCAGTACACGCTGACGCCGTACGCGTTCAGGGCCTCCACGACCGGCTGGAAGAAGGTCGTGCCACCGGTGGTGCAGTTGCCGCTGCCCCCGGAGGTGAGGCCGATCGCCCGGCTGCCGGAGCGCAGGGAGCCTCCGCTGTCGCCCGGCTCGGCGCACACGTTCGTCTGGATCATGCCGTAGACGACGTCACCGCCGCCGTAGTTCACGGTGGCGTTGAGGCCGGTGACGGAGCCGCTGTGCGTCCCCGTGGTGCTGCCGTGCCGGGTGACGGACATGCCGAGGGTCGCGTTGGCGGCACTGGTGATGTCCGCACCGCCCGCCGTGCCGGGGTGGCTGGCGGAGGAGCTGTAGCGCACGAGTCCGTAGTCGTTGACGGGGAAGCTGGAGCCGACGGTCGGGCCGATCACGGAGGTGCGCCCTGAGTTGGAGTACCAGGTGCCCGCGCCGTCGGTGCAGTGACCGGCCGTCACGAGGTAGTACGTGCTGCCGCTGCGGACGTTGAAGCCGGCGGAGCAGCGCCAGCTGCTGGCGTAGATCGCGTCGCCGCCCTGGACGAGTTTGGTGATCCTGCCCGGCGTGCGCCGGATGTCGACGGCGGTGCCCGCCGATTTCTTGATCTTCGCGACCTCGGCGCCGGAGACCGTGCTGTCCACGGTGACGACGAGTTCGCCTCTCTCGGTGTCGGCGTGCCAGGCGGTGCCGGGGACGTCGGCACGCAGTACGGCGTCGCCGGCGGCGGCGAGCTGGGAGGCGCTGGACGTGTCGGTGGGGGGTTCGGCGGCGACTGCGGGTGTGGTCAGTGCCGCGGCGGCCACGAGGCCGGATGCCACGGCGATCAGCCGTGTGCGTCTGTGGGCGCCGTGCGTGGGGGTGGTGCGCCTGATCCTCACGTTCTTCCTCCATAAGGGGAATCGGGGGTCCGCCTGCGCGGCGGGCCCGTGAGGCGCAGCCGAAGGGCACGGCGGAACCAAAATCCGTCGTGCCCCTGACAAGCGCTGAGAGGGAGTATTCGGTGCGTTCGCCCGGAACCGCAAGGGTGCGGTCGGGGTGAATTCGTCCTATGGCAGTCCACGCGGCATCTGTAGTGCAGTTCTGCGACAAGGAGTCTCTACTGCCTGATGAGCTGACGAAGTAGGACGTATGACAATCACCTGTGTCCCGGCCCGGTGGGGCCGCGAGAGCGCCGCGGGTGGGAGATGCTGGGGCAAACCGGAAGAATTCCCGAGGCTTCCCGGCGGAGCCCGGCCGAGCGCCGTGGAGTGGCATGCCGATCCTGGTCTATGTGTACGGCCTGGTCGGGGCATGCTTCCTCGGCCTCGGTTTCGTGCTCCAGCAGGACGCCGCCGCGCGGGCCCCGCTCGCCGACATCCTCTCGTTCCGGCTGCTGCTGGACCTGATGAAGGTGCCGCGATGGCTGTGCGGAATCGGCTTCATGGTGCTCGGCCAGATCCTCAGCGCGCTCGCGCTCGCCCAGGGGGACGTCTCACGGGTCGCGCCGCTGCTGGCCACCAATCTGCTGTTCGCGATGGCGCTCGCCCGGCGTATCAGCGGGCAGCGGCTGGGACGCTCCGGCTGGGCCGGGGTGCTGCTGCTCAGCGGCGGTGTGGCCGCGTTCGTGGCGGCGGGTTCCCCCCAGGGCACCGACGCCCAGATCGGGGCGCTCAGGCGCGGGCTCGTACTGGGGTCGCTGGTCGTGGTGGCCGGGGTCATGGTGATGATCGCCCGGCACCTGCGGCTCGCGGAGGAGCCGCCGCTGCTGGCCGGGGCGGCCGGCGTCCTCTACGGGATCCAGGACGCCCTCACCCGGGACTCCAGCCAGGTCCTGGAGGACTCCGGTCTGCTCGGCCTGGTCACGACCTGGCAGCCCTACGTGCTCATCGGCGCGGCCGTCGTCGGGCTCGTGCTCGTGCAGAGCGCCTTCGAGGCCGGGCCGCTGCGGCAGTCGCTGCCGTCGCTGACCGCGGCGGAGCCGCTGTCCGGCATCGCGTGCGGCATCGGCTTCCTCGGCGACACCGTTCGGGTGACGCCGATGGCTCTGGCGGGGGAGGTCATCGGGCTCTGCGCGGCCGTCAGCGGCGTGTTCCTGCTCGGACGGCACCCGGCGATGCCCTCGGGCGTCCCCGAAGCCTCCCCCGCAGCGGAGACCGCGGACGGAAGCGGCCGGCGGCAGTCCCGCTGACGTGCGAAGCGCCGGCGACGTGCCGGACACGCCCTCACGGCAGGCGGCGCGGGGAGACGGCGAGGTGCCCCTCCGCCTCACTGCGACCGGCCCTCCGGCGCGTCGTCCACACGTCCGCCACCGCGGCGGCGAGCGCGACGAGCACGAAGACGACCGACAGGACCAGGCCGTGCTGATACGCCTCGGACCAGGCGCGGGGGCTGCCGTCGCCCGAGTTGAGCCGGGTGAAGAACAACGCCCCCACCCCCGCGATGCCGACGGCGGCGCCGATGCGCTGCCCGGTCTGCAGCACACCGCCGGCGCTCCCGCCGCGTGCCACCGGCACCTGCGAGAGGGTCAGCGTCTGGTTCGGTGAGATGACCAGTCCACTGCCCAGCCCGGCCAGCAGCAGCGGCGCCATCAGGAACCAGCCCGTCTGCCGGCCGGGCACCTCGTGTGCCGTGATGACCGTGCCCGCCAGCCCCACGGCCGTGAGCGTCAGCCCCCAGGCCACCAGCGACCGTCCGAACCGGTGCACATGACGCCCGCCCAGCCCCGCGGTGACCCCCGAGCCCAGCGCGAACGGCGTCATGGTCAGCCCCGCCTGCAGCGCGCTGTAGCCCAGCCCGCTCTGCAGATAGAGCGTGGTGACGAAGAAGATCGAGGTGAAGCCCGCGAAGTGGAAGAGGATCAGCAGGCAGCCCAGCCAGTACGAGCGCACACGGAACAGTGACAGCGCCACCAGCGGCTCCGTACCCCGGCGGGTGCAGCGCGCCTCCCAGGCGGTGAACGCCGCCAGCAGCACCGCCGCGGCGATCAGCAGCAGCCACTTGCCGCTGCCGCGCCACTGCTGGGACTGCACGAACGGCAGCAGCACCGCCACCACCCCCGCGCCCAGCAGCAGGACACCGGCCGGATCGAGGTTCTGCCTGTGCCGCGTACGGGCGGAGGGTGTGTCGGGCAGCAGCCGTGCGGCGAGGAAGAGGCAGACGCCGCCCAGCGGGAGGTTGACGTAGAAGACCCACCGCCAGCCCTCCGCCGCACCCGCCGCCTGGATCAGCAGCCCGCCCAGCAGCGGCCCGACGGCCGTGGAGACGCCGACGACCGTGCCGAACATGCCGAAGGCCCGCCCGCGCTCCTGTCCGGAGAACATCTGCTGGATCAGCGCGGAGATCTGCGGTGAGATCAGGCCGCCGCCCAGCCCCTGCACCAGCCGGGCCGCCACCAGCCACGCACTCGTCTGCGCGGCCCCGCACGCCGCGGAGGCGACCGTGAACAGCGCCAGCCCGGCCATGAAGCACCTGCGGCGGCCCCGCGCGTCGCCCAGCCGGCCGGACGGCACCAGGAAGAGGCCGAACGCGAGAGCGTAGCCGGAGATCACCCACTGCAGCTCGGACTCGGTGGTGCCGAGACCCTCGCGGATGGACGGCAGGGCCACATTGACGATGGACACGTCCAGCAGCGCCATGAAACCCGCCACCAGACAGACGGCGAGCGCCTTCCAGCGGGTACGGGGGTCCGCTTCCTCAGCCACGAAGGGGCCTCGCTCCAGCCACTGACGGTCCTCGCTCTCCCGTGGAGACGCCTCGCTTGCGTGCGCGGGGTCCTGCGTACGGGCGTACCGGGCGCACGGGCGTACGCAGGACCCCGCGCAGGATCGCCGGCACGGGTACCCGCGAGACCGGGTTGTGTGCCTGCCGGTCCGCCGGGCAGGGGCGATTGCCGGACAATCACGGTTCCCGGCCGCATAAACTCTGGCCAAGCCCCCGCCGCGGAGCGAAGACTCCGCGGTACGAGGACGGGGCGGGCCACGAGGAGACCGACGTGAATCCCGAGATCGACACCGGCAGACCGCACTCCGCGCGCGTCTACGACTACTGGCTCGGCGGCAAGAACAACTACGAGGCGGACGCCGAAGCCGCGGAGCGTTTCGAGAAGATGTGGCCGGGAGTGCGGCAACTCATCGCGGCAAACCGGGCTTTCATGCACCGGGCGACCCGTCACCTCGCCGGGGAGGCGGGCGTACGGCAGTTCCTCGACATCGGCACCGGCATCCCCACCGAGCCCAACCTGCACCAGGTCGCGCAGTCCGTCGCACCGCAGTCCCGGGTCGTCTACGCCGACAACGACCCCATCGTGCTGCAGTACGCCCAGGCCCTGCTGCGCTCGGAGCCCGAGGGCCGTACCGCCTATCTGCACGCCGACGCCACCGACCCCGGCGCGATCCTCGCCTCCCCCGAGGTGCGCGACACCCTCGACCTGGACCGGCCGGTGGCGCTCTCGCTCGTCGCGCTGCTGCACTTCGTCCGGGACGACGAGACGGCACTGGACATCGTGCGGCAGCTGATGGAACCGCTGGCGTCCGGCAGTTACCTCGTGCTCTCCCACGGCACGCCGGACACGGCCGAACAGGAGGCGGCCGACCGGGCGGCGGACTACTACCGCTCCAACGTCACCGACGGGCAGGCCCGTTCACGGGCCGGTGTCCTCGCGTTCTTCGACGGGCTCGAACTCGTCGACCCCGGCCTGGTGCCCGCGCCCCGCTGGCGTCCCGACGGCAACGGCCCCGAGATCCCGGACGAGAAGGCGCTGATCCTCGTGGGCGTGGCGCGCAAGCCCTGACCCCGGAGCGCGGCGGTCCTCCCGGCGCGGGGTGCGGATGTACGGCGGGACGGGCCGCGCCCGTCCCGCCGTACCGCCCGTCACTCCTTCAGCAGGCCACGCATCTGCTCGATCTCATCGGTCTGCGACCGCTCGATGTCGCGGGCCATGTCCTTGGCGGCCCTGTAGGAGCCCTTGGACTTCTCCGTGCGGGCCATCTCCACGGCACCCTCGTGATGACCGATCATCATCTTCAGGAACACTTCGTCGAACTCCTCGCCGGAGGCATCCTTCAGCCGCGCCATGTCCTCGGGCGCCATCATCCCGGGCATGCCGTGGCCGGCGTGCCCGTTGTGGCCCGAGCCGCCGTCGCCGGACCCCGGAGGAACCTTCTCGCCCCAGGACTTCAGCCATCCGGACATCGCGGTGATCTCCGGCTGCTGCGCCTCGCGGACGTCCTCGGCGAGCGACTTCACCCGGGCGGAGGAAGCGCGGGACGGGGCGAGCCGGGCCATCTCGAGGGCCTGGCGGTGATGCGGGATCATGCCCTGCGCGAAGGAGACGTCGGCGGAGTTGCCGCCCTTGCTCCGGTCCGCGCTCTTCCCGCCGCCGTGGTCGTCCCCTTCGCCCTCTCCGTGGCCGCCGCCACCGCAGGCCGTGACGAGCGCGGCAGCGGTGAGGACGGACACGACGGCGAAGACGGCGCGGCGCGGGGAGGGGTATGTGGTCATGGTTGTGTGACTCCTGTGCTCGGCAGGGGATCTCGGATTTGCCGGACACGGCGTGAGTGCGGTGTCCCACGCCGTGGGGCGCCCCTATATGCGCAGGAGTTGGAGCTGGTGCAGTGAGGGAGGGGCCCTGTCCTCGCTTGTTGTGGACGTGCCCCCGGCGTGCGGGGACGGGGGCGGTGCGGGTGCCGGGGTGCTCGTGGAGGGTTCTGCCATGGCGGGGGCGCCGCTGATTCCGCCTGCCGCGCAGGTGGCGTCGGCGTGCACGGCGCCGCCGCCCGAACCGTCCTCCGCCTCGCCGCCGCACTCCCCGCCGTGGTGTGCCGGGACGGAGGCGCCGGGCGCGCTCGCGTACGTGCTCGCCCCGTGCCCGGCAGCGTGTGCGCCGGAGCTCGCGTGACGGGCCTCGGGAAGGGGCGGGGGTGCGGGCCCGAGCCCGTGCATGGCGAGCAGGCCGCCCAGTACGGCCGTGACCAGCGCGGCCGGCGCCCATGCGCGGTGTCGCCGTGTGCGTCCCCGGAGGGGGCGGTGCGCGGGCCGGCTGCTGATCACAGCGTCATCCTAAAGTGGCGTGCGGCCGGCGGGGAGAGTTCCCCGGCCGGGGGTACCGGGCCGGGTACGGGCCGGCGCCGGCCCGCACCGGGCGGGAGGCCGCTACGGTGGCCGGACGGGACGGTGGTGTCCGCCGGGGTGAGTTGTGTACGACCCCGGCCGGGGCGGTACAAGAACGGAACCAAGACGGAACCAGGACTTGCTTTCCTTCGTTCTTGACTCTGGAGTAGCGTGCTGGTTTTGCTAAAGCATTACTCTGAAGGCTAGGTCGTGCCGTGCGGCCATGGAGGAGTGAGATGAGGAGCAGCAACCCGGTCTTCTCGCGTCGGGGGTTCAGTCGCTCGGACGGCTACGCCGGCTTCAACGCCGGGCAGCAGCCGCAGGCCGGGAACCCGTACGCGAACAGCCCCGATGTGAACAACCCCTACGCCCAGCAGCAGACGCAGACCACCGGGCAGCCCTTCGGTGCGCCGCCCGCTGCTCCGCCCGGGGCCGGGCGGATGACGATGGACGATGTCGTCGCCCGTACCGGGATGACGGTCGGACTCGTCGTCGTCATGGCCGCTGTGGCCTGGATCACCGACCTGGCCCTGCCGATCGCGATCGGCGCCGGCCTCGTCGCGATGGTGCTGGCGCTGGTGCAGGCCTTCAAGCGGAAGGCGATGCCCGCGCTGATCCTGGCGTACGCCGCCCTGGAGGGCCTCTTCCTGGGTGCGATCAGCAACTTCGTCGACAGCGAAATCGCGGAGGGCGCGGCCATGCAGGCCGTGCTCGGCACGATGGCGGTCTTCACCGCGGTGCTGGTGATGTACAAGACCCGGATCATCCGGGTCACCCGGCGTTTCTACGCCTTCGCGATGGCGGCCGCGGTCGGCTTCGTCCTGCTGATGATGGTGAACCTGCTGTTCGCGGTCATCGGCGGCGGTGACGGTCTCGGCTTCCGCAGCGGCACGATGGGCATCATCTTCGGGATCGTCGGCATCCTGATCGGTGCCATGTTCCTGGCGCTCGACTTCAAGCAGGTCGAGGACGGAATCTCCTACGGTGCGCCCCGTGAGGAGTCCTGGCTGGCCGCCTTCGGGCTGACCCTCACCCTGGTGTGGATCTACCTGGAGTTCCTGCGGCTGATCGCGATCCTGCAAGGGAGCGACTGACGGGTGACCGCACGGTCCCGCGGGACCGTGTGAGCCCGTGACCGCGCACTCGCGCGACGAAGGGCCCGTGGGGCGGCGACCGCCTCACGGGCCCTTCGTGCGTTCCTTGAGCGAAGCAGTGGGGAGGGGAGGGAGGGCAGGGATCTACCGGTGGCGCGCGGCGCGCCGCAGATCGTATTCGTGGATGATGGCCTTGGCATGGCCATGGGCGAGATTGTGCTCGCCGCGCAGCCAGCTCACCTTCTCCTCGAAGCGGAAGAGTGAGGGGCCTTCGTCGACGGTGCGCAGCCAGTCGGACACTTCACGACCGGTGCACTGAGGGATGCGGGTGAGCATGTTCCGATGGGTCTCTTCGGAGAAGATCTGGGACATCGGCGCCTCCGGATGCTGCCTTTTGGAGTCCTTCCCGCCAAGGTGCCTGAGTGCGGGGGCGTTGGCAACAGTCCGGCACGGGCGCATAGGCTTGCGACGTGCTCGACACAGCCCCTCTGACCATCGCGGCCCGCCGGTCGGCCGACCGGCTGCGGATGCTTCCCGAGAGTGCCCTGCGCAGGGGAGCCGCAGCCGAAGGGCGCGCGCTGGCCTGTGAGTTGGCCCGCCGGGCGCAGGTGCTGGAGTTCCCGGGCGCGGTGCCACGGGAGCTGCCGGACGCGGGTGTTTTCGCCGTCGGGGACCAGCTCGCGGTGGTCGCACACGATCTGGCGGAAATCGTGCGGGACGTTGACGCACGTGACGAACTGGCCGAGGCGGTCGCACTCGTGGAAGAGGCCGCCTGCCGGATCGCTGCCGCCGCCGGCGCCCCGCAGTGGTGATGTCCGGGAGGTCTGCCGCGAGCCGGTGAACCGTCCCGGCCACAGCACTCAGAGCGAGGCGATGACGCGGTCCGCCAGGAGATATACGGTTCGTCCCTGCCCGTAGGCGAAGGTGAGGGCGTAGGCGCCCGAGACGCTGGAGCCGCCCATCAGCACCGGCACGTCCCCCTCCCGCAGCGCGGCGCTCAGTTCGCCGGCGGTCTCCCGGTGGCCGGGGGAGAGGCACACGGTGGTGCCGTCCTCGAAGAGGTAGACGTCCAGCGTGCCCAGCGGACCCTGCCGTACGTCGGCCAGCGGAGTACGGGCGTCCGCCAGCTCGGCCAGCCGCCCCACGGTCCGCTCGTGCTCGGCGACCGCCTGGGCACGGGACGGCGGAGTGCGGCCGGGCGGGGCGGGCCCGCCGCTGAGCGTGTAGTCGGGGTGCGAGGGGTGACGGCGGCGGGCCGCGGTCACGCCGGGCGGCTCGGCGCCGCCCTCCTCCGTCTGCTCCTCGTGCTCCTCGGTCGCCGCGGGGGCGGCGCCGGGAGCGTCCGCGTGCTCCGCCGCGGAGTCCTCGTGGGAGGGCTCGACGTACAGGTCCAGCGCCGGCTCGATGTCGCGATCCGCCTGGCGGGGTACGAAGATTCCCGGCTCGGGCACGTCACGCTCGCGCAGCTCGCGCAGGCACTCCAGCACGTCGTCATCGACACGGCCCTTGAGCAGGGCGTCGAAGAGGGCCGCGTCGATGCCCGCGGGGGCGGGAGCGATCTCGTACTCCGTGCCGTGGCCCGCGAGCATCGTGCGCTCGTCCGTGGCGTCCCCGCGCTGCTCCTGGGCGGCCCAGAAGGCGCGCGCCTCGGCGAGTTCGCGTTCGCGCTCCTCGGCGATCGCCTCGGCGACGATCCCGCGGATCTCCTCGGCGGCGACGGCGGTACGTGCGCGCGGCACGGTGGTGGAGTCGCCCTCGGCGTCCCGGGACCGTGCGGTCCGCTCGGCCTCCAGCTGAGCGCCCAGTCCGTCCAGCCTGCGGCGCAGGCCGCGCGCCGCGAGCAGGGCGGCGCCTCCGGCGGCCGCGGCGGTGACCGCGGTCGCGAGCAGGAGGAGAGGTATGGCGCTCACTGATTCGGCTCCCGGTCTCGTTCGTTCCCCCAGATGTCCGTGCAGCTTCCCGGAAGTGGGAAGGCGTGTCGACCGTAGACCCAAACGGCGTGAACAGGACAGTGGCGAACTGTCACCACGGCAGGTCCGACCGTTGTGAGCAGGACAAACGCAGCGCCCCCGGGGGATAAATCACATCCCGGGGGCGTATGGGCCGTGACGAGGAGGGGAAGGGCGCCGCGCCGGGGCGTACGTCCGTCCGCCCCGGCGGTGGTGCGCTCAGCTCAGGCGCTCGAGCACCATGGCCATGCCCTGGCCGCCGCCGACGCACATCGTCTCCAGGCCGAACTGCTTGTCGTGCCACTGCAGCGAGTTGATCAGGGTGGTGGTGATGCGGGCGCCCGTCATGCCGAAGGGGTGGCCCACGGCGATGGCGCCGCCGTTGACGTTGAGCTTGTCCAGGTCGATGCCCAGGTCGCGGTACGAGGGGATGACCTGTGCGGCGAACGCCTCGTTGATCTCGACCAGGTCGATGTCGCCGACCGACATGCCCGCGCGGGCCAGCGCCTGCTTGCTGGCTTCGACGGGGCCGTACCCCATGATCTCCGGGGAGAGGCCGGAGACGCCCGTGGCCACGACGCGGGCGAGCGGGGTCAGGCCGAGCTCGCGTGCCTTGGTGTCGGACATGACCACCAGGGCGGCGGCACCGTCGTTGAGCGGGCAGCAGTTTCCCGCGGTGACCAGGCCGTCGGGACGGAAGACGGGCTTGAGTCCCTCGACGCCTTCGAGTGTCACCCCCGCGCGGGGGCCGTCGTCCTTGGAGACCACGGTGTCCTCGCCGGGGACGGTCACCGGGGTGATCTCGCGCTCCCAGAATCCGTCGGCGATGGCCTTCTCCGCGAGGTTCTGGGAGCGCACGCCGAACTCG
Organism: Streptomyces sp. TAA204; assembly: GCF_000424965.1. NCBI lineage: Bacteria > Bacillati > Actinomycetota > Actinomycetes > Kitasatosporales > Streptomycetaceae > Streptomyces > Streptomyces sp. TAA204. The sequence continues at coordinate 77,064 of NZ_AUKW01000001.1, read as the reverse complement.
TCCATGTCCCGGCGGGTGACGCCCTTGAGCCGCGCCAGGTTCTCGGCGGTCTGGCCCATCGCCATGTAGACGTCGGGCACCTGGCCCGTCTCGCGGGGGTCCGTCCAGCCCTCGCCCCCGTTCTCGGCGCGGGCGGCAGTACGGGCCTCGGCGTCGGCGAAGAGCGGGCTGTGCGTGCCGGGCATCCCGTCGGAGCTGCCGTTGACGGACCGGGAGACCGCCTCGACGCCCGCCGAGACGAACACGTCTCCCTCGCCCGCCTTGATGGCGTGCATGGCCATCCGGGTCGTCTGCAGCGAGGAGGAGCAGTAGCGGGTGACCGTGCAGCCCGGCAGGTGGTCCATGCCCAGCTGCACCGCGACGACGCGGCCGAGGTTGTGGCCCTGTTCGCCGCCCGGCAGGCCGCAGCCCAGCATGAGGTCGTCGATCTGCGACGGGTCGAGCTCGGGGACCTTCTCGAGAGCGGCCTTGACGATCTGGGCGGTCAGGTCGTCGGGGCGTACGTCCTTGAGCGACCCCTTGAAGGCGCGTCCGATGGGTGAGCGGGCGGCAGAGACGATCACTGCTTCGGGCATCACGGCTCCAGAGGGTGTCTGCGTCGGCACGTTGGCTGTGAGCGGGAAGCTACCTGTCCGTAAGCTCCGGGTCACGGGCCGCAGGGTGTGATGCGGGACTCTTTTCTAAGCGCTTGCTTTCCACTGTTTCCCGGAATCCCGCCCCTGAGTGGGTGGGGCAGCGACCCTCTTCCAGCGTATGGCGCGTCCGGTGCCGTGGGCCGTGGGCCGTGGGCCGTGGTGCCGCACGAGGACGCGGCGCGGACCGTGCCGGGCGGGGTGCGGGTGCGCCCTGCGCGGGAGCCGCTCAGCGGCGTACCAGCGCCCCGCCCGGAGGTCACACCGCGTCCTCGTGCGGCGCGGAGAGGTCCTCCGCAGGGGGGAGGCGACGGCGGCGGCGGTGTTTGAGCAGCGCCCACGGGCCGCGGACGCCCGCCACCTCGGTGCCGCCCTCCGTGACGGCCTCGGCCGCGGCACGGGCGACCGGCAGGATGCTCTCGCGCCGGACCGCGTCGGGCCGCTCGTCCTCCGTGGGCCACAGGCCCAGCGAGGCGCACAGCGTCGGCAGCACCGCCATCGCGGCAGTGGCGTAACCCTCGGCCGAGGGGTGGTAGTTGTCGGGCCCGAAGAGTTCGCGGGGGTTGGCCGCGAACTCCGGGCCCAGCAGGTCGCCCAGCGAGACCGTGCGGCCGCCCTCCTCGACGACCGCGATCGTCTGCGCCGCGGCCAGCTGCCGGCTCAGCCGCCGTGCGACCCAGCGCAGCGGCTGGCCGACGGGCTCGATCGAGCCGAGGTCGGGGCAGGTGCCGACGACCACCTCGCAGCCGGCCGTACGCAGCCGCGCCACCGCGTCCGAGAGCAGCCGCACGGCGTGGGAGGGCGGCATCCGGTGGGTGACGTCGTTCGCGCCGATCATGATGACGCAGACGTCCGGGGCGAGGTCGAGATCGTGCTCGCTCAGCAGCAGCGTGACCTGACGCTCCAGGTCGTCGGACTGTGCGCCCGGAAGCGCCACGTTGCGCAGTTCCACGGGGCGTTCGGCGACGGCGGCGAGCGCCGAGGCGAGCAGCGCGCCAGGGGTCTGCCTCGGCAGCGGCACGCCCTGGCCCGCGGCGGTCGAGTCCCCGAGGAACCCGAGCCGCACCGGACGGCCGTGATGCTGTCCGGCGAACGCTGCCCCGTAGAGACCGTCGGCCGGCGGTGGCTCGTCGTCCGAGCCACCGATCCTGCGTTTGGCGAGTTGTGCCTCGGTGAACAGCAGCCCGACCGCCGCCCCGCCGAGCAGGCTCAGTCCGCCGCCCCCGTACGCGGCCGCGGTCGCGATCCGCCGTGCCACTCTTGCGCTCGCCGCCTTCGACATCGGCATGTTTCTCGTCCGCCTCCCGGCTGGTGGTTCCGTGAGTGGTGCGTCGTGCGTGGTCCGTGGTGCGTCGTGCGTCGTACGTGATCCGTTGCGCGTGAACGGTGTTCGGCGATCCGCCATGTCTGCGCATACGTCGTGCGTCGTGCCCGTGCCGACGGATCCAGGTGCGAATGGTGCCCGGGTGCATGAAGGGGCACCCTGGATGGGTAGTCGGTGTGGGCGCCCAGTGCGCGTCCTGTGACGTGCGGGCTGAGCGTCCTTAACACTGTGTTGCCCCGTGAGGCCCCCTCTGCAACCTTCGCAACGGGCCTCCGGTGTGCGCGTGTTGCGCAATATGGTGACGGTACGGGCAAGCAACGACGCTGCCCACGGACACGCGGAGACCACGGTGCAGTATCACGAGTCCATGATCGACCTTGTCGGCAACACCCCGCTGATCAAGCTGAACAGCGTCACGGAGGGTATCCGGGCCACTGTTCTCGCGAAGGTCGAGTACTTCAACCCCGGTGGATCGGTGAAGGACCGCATCGCGCTGAGGATGATCGAGGCGGCGGAGGCGTCCGGCGAACTCCGCCCGGGCGGCACCATCGTCGAGCCCACGTCGGGCAACACCGGTGTCGGCCTGGCCATAGTGGCCCAGCAGAAGGGCTACCGCTGCCTGTTCGTCTGCCCCGACAAGGTCTCCACCGACAAGATCAACGTGCTGCGTGCGTACGGCGCCGAGGTCGTCGTGTGCCCGACGGCGGTCGATCCCCAGCACCCCGATTCCTACTACAACGTCTCGGACCGGCTGGTGCGCGAGACGCCGGACGCATGGAAGCCCGACCAGTACAGCAACTCCAACAACCCCCGCTCGCACTACGAGACGACCGGTCCCGAGCTGTGGGAGCAGACGCAGGGGCGCATCACCCATTTCGTGGCGGGCGTCGGCACGGGCGGAACGATCTCCGGAACGGGCCGCTACCTCAAGGAGGCCAGCGACGGCCGGGTGCGCGTCGTCGGCGCCGACCCGGAGGGTTCCGTCTACAGCGGCGGCTCGGGACGCCCGTACCTCGTGGAGGGTGTCGGTGAGGACTTCTGGCCGGACGCCTACGACCGCACGGTGGCGGACGAGATCGTCCCCGTCTCCGACAAGGACTCCTTCCAGATGACCCGGCGGCTTGCCAAGGAGGAGGGGCTGCTGGTCGGCGGCTCCTGCGGGATGGCCGTCGTCGGTGCGCTGGAGGTCGCCTCCCGGCTCGGCCCGGACGACGTGGTCGTCGTACTGCTGCCGGACAGCGGACGCGGCTACCTCAGCAAGATCTTCAACGACGAGTGGATGAACGACTACGGCTTCCTGGAGGAGGGCGAGCCCACGGACGTACGCGTCGGCGACGTCCTGCGCCACAAGGAGGGCCCCATTCCCTCGCTCGTGCACATGCACCCGGAGGAGACGGTCGGTGAGGCGATCGAGGTGCTGCGCGAGTACGGCGTCTCCCAGATGCCCGTGGTCAAGCCGGGCGCAGGGCACCCGGACGTGATGGCGGCCGAGGTCGTCGGCTCCGTGGTCGAACGGGAGCTGCTGGACGCCCTGTTCACGCAGCGGGCGTCGCTGAGCGACGGGCTGGAGAAGCACATGAGCGCGCCGCTGCCGCACGTCGGGTCCGGGGAGTCGGTCGGCGACCTGATGCCGGTCCTCGAAGGTGCGGACGCGGCGGTGGTGTTGGAGGCGGGCAAGCCGGTCGGGGTGCTCAGCAGGCAGGACCTGCTGGCGTACCTGGCCAGCGGCACGAAGAAGTAGACGTGGGCGGAGCGAGCGGTGCGGGACGCACAACGTCACGTCCCGGGCGGAGTGTTGTGCGGTCCGGGAAGTGGTGGCCAAGTGTCACGGCTGTGAAAACTGCGCTTAACACCGGTCCCGCAGAGTGGTGTGTGTCGGCGTCGAGGAACTCCGGAGCGGCTCCCGGACCTCATGGACGCCCCTGACGCGACCGGTCCGCCCGGCGCGCCACCCGGCGGGAGGCTGCCGTCGTCCCGCCCCGGCGCTCAGCGCCGGGGTGCGGCAGCCTCCCGCACCGTCCTGTCCGCAGGGGGCGCGAGGCGGGCGACCCCGTATGCGTGTCCCGCGTGCGTGTCCCGTGTGCGTGTCCCGAGCGCGTGCTGGTGCGGTCCCTGCGGTCCGGGTGGTCCAGCTTCCGGCCCGGTGTGCGACTCGCTGACGCGGCGGGCGGGGGCAGCGGGCGGGGTCAGTCCCAGTCGCTGTCCTGCCCGCGTTCCCTCGGCCGTCCGAAACCCAGCCACGGCCGGTTCGCCTGCACCGCGTTGACCGCGACGATGCCGCCCCAGCACACCAGCAGTCCGGGCAGCCCGGTGTTGACCGCGGCGATGGCCGAGAGCGGCACGGCCAGCACGAGCGAGGCAACGGCCAGGAAGCGGGCGCCCATGCCCTCGGGGTAGGAGGGCGAGCCGGCCGTGTGCGGACGTGTGGTGCCGCGGGCCACGACCATCTGCTGCTCGGCCATCTGGCGGCGCATCCGTTTGTCCACGACGTTGTCCAGACGTTGGTCGATCTTGTCCAGGAAGGAGGCGATCAGTTCCTCCTCGTACTCCTGGCCGAGTTCCCGGCGGGTCTGAAGAGTCGCGTTGAGCTCTCGCGTCAGCTCGGGGTCGCGGGCGTCCATGAGCGGAACGCTACGCCCGGGTGCTCCCGCGCACAGTGGTGCTAGCCCCCGTATCGACCTGGGGGTATCGCCGTGCCGCTCCGGCGGAGGGAGGGGTCCGCTTGCTCGGCTGCATATGGTCATGCACAGTCAGGTGGGTGTGAATAGCCGGGCCGGAGCCGGCCGGGGGAGATGCGGCGGGCCGGCCGGCGGCCGGGACAGCGGGAGGACGGGATGAGCAGCGCCAGCGCTCGGTTGCACAAGCTCTTCGAGGGGCACCGGCTCACGCCGACGCAGCGGCGCATCGCGCAGAGCATGGTGCGGCAGGCGGGGGACGCGCCGTTCCTCTCCAGCGTCGAACTCGCCGAACTGGCCGGAGTGAGCCAGCCCTCCGTCACCCGCTTCGCGGTCGCGCTGGGCTTCGACGGCTATCCGGCGCTGCGCAGACACCTGCGGGAGTCGGCACCCGGGACGGCGGGCGGGCAGCCCTCCGCCGGGGACGCCGAGCCCCACCCGTACAACGCCTACCAGCAGGCGGTGCAGGAGGAGATCGACAACCTGCGGCACCTCGCCGCGCTGCTCGCCGACCCGGCACCCGTGGAACGGGCCGGCCGCCTGCTCGCCGCGAGCCCCGCCCTGCCCGTGCTCGGCCTGCGTGCCGCCTCGGCCCAGGCCCGCGGGTTCGCCTACTTCGCCGCCAAGGTGCACCCGGACGTACGGCTGCTGGACGAGGGCGGGTCCATGCTGGCCGACCGCCTCGACGGCTGCGTACGGGCGGGCGCCGACGTCCTGCTGTGCTTCGCGCTGCCGCGCCATCCCAAGGAGGCCGCCGAGGCCCTCGCGTACGCGAGGGGCGCGGGCCTGCGGATCGTCACGGTCGCCGACAGCGCCTTCGCGCCCGTCGCGCACCCGGACGACCTGCTGCTGCCGGCAGCCGTCGGAACGGGGCTGGCCTTCGACACGGCGTGTGCGCCGATGCTGCTGGGACGGGTGCTGCTGGAGGCGATGTGCGACGGGCTGCCCGAGGCGCAGTCCAGGCTGGAGGACTTCGACGCGCGGGCGGCCGAGCGGGGCCTGTTCCTGGAGTGAGGGCCCCGGCCCGCGCTGCACGTGCACGGGAGACGTGCGGACGGAGGCCGAGCCGGCTATCCGGGAGCGGCGCTGTGCCGGCCGTCCCTCCCGTGGTCCTCACCGCCGGCCGTGTCGCCCGCGACCCCGGTGTCAGCCGTGATCCCCGTGTCCGTGCCCGTGCGGCCCGCCGGGCCACCGGTGCTCCCGTACGGGCTCCTGCTGCTCCCGTAAGGGTCGCGGCCGAGGAAGGCGACGAGACGGTCGCTCGGATCGGCCTCGGCCGGGACGGTCAGCGGCGGCCCGAACAGCGGACGGCGGGCTGCCGGGCTGGGTACCAACTGACGTGCCGTACGCATCAGTTCGGTCGCGAGAGCGGCCGGGACAGGCCGCGGCAGGCCCGTGGCCTGCGCGATGTCCCATCCGTGCACGGCGATCTCCAGCGCGCCGGTGCGTGCGACGGCCGCTGCCGTCAGCGGCAGATCGGCGACGGCGACGATCCGGCCGGCCGGGCCGCGTGCGGAGGCCCACGCCCCCAGCAGGCGTGACGCCCTCGTACGGAAGGCCGCAGCCGGGTCCGGCTCGTGCTCCCGCTCCGGTGCCGGGGCCAGGCCGACGTGTCCGTCCTCGATCCCCTCGTGCAGTGCGGCGAGTGAGTCGTTGGTGTGCCACAGCAGGGCCCGCAGGTCCCAACTGCGGCACGGCGTGGGCCGGGTGAGAGCCGGTGGGGTGACGAGCCGTACGGCGCACAGCGCGTACCCCAGTGCCCGCTCCAGCAACGCGGTCTCCGTCTTGAGCGTGCTGTGGTCCATCGCCCTCCCCGCCCCTTGCCCGATGTCTCCTCGCCCCCGCGCGCTCAGTCCTGTCCGTCTGTCATCTGGAGGAACTGGAGGTAGTTGCCGTCCGGGTCCTCGACGGTGGAGAACCACACCTGGAAATCGGTGAGTTCGACCGGCCTGACCCATCGCACTCCGAGCGTGTCGAGGTGCCGCTGCGCCGCGTGGATGTCGCGCACGCCGAAGTTGACGAGGACGCGGCCGGGTTCGGCGGACTTCCCGGCCACGTCGTCCCGCCGGTCGAAGCCGATGTACATACCGTCCCCCACGAGGAGCATGTGCTCCGCCCAGCGGGCGCCCAGCGGCTCCAGCGCCGCCCGGTACCAGGCGATGAGCCTGTCGGGGTCGATGCTGCCGAGGACCACGCCGCTGGTGATCAGATTGCCGGACTGCGCTGTCATGATGCGCTCCTTCGGTGACGCGCTCGACGTCTGTGCTGTCACCGGTACTGACCGGGCGCGCGGCGCGGACTCATCGGCGCCGCGCGGCCGCTCCCAGCGCGATCTTGTTCAGGGCCCACAGCGCGATGCCGAGCAGGAGGAGCACGCCGGCCCGTACGTAGACGTCGGTGGCGCGGTCGGCGAGAGGGCTCGCCAGGACGCCCGCGGCGACAGCGCCGATGACGGGCAGGGCGGTTGGCGTGCGGAAGTGGTCGTGCCCGACGCGGTCCTTGCGCAGCACCAGCACCGCGACGTTGACGACGGCGAAGACGCACAGCAGCAGGAAGGAAGTGGTGTCACCCAGTCCTTCGATCTCCCCGGTCGAGACGAGGGCGACGGCGAGCAGCGAGACGAAGACGATGCCGACGACGGGCGTGCGCCGCGAGGGCAGTACGCGGCCCATGAACGCAGGGAGGATGCGCTCGTTGGCCATGCCGTAGCACAGCCGCGAGGCCATCATGATGTTGATCAGCGCGGAGTTGCTGACGGCGAACAGGGCGATGACGGCGAAGAGTTCTGGCGGGAAGCTGACGTCGGCCGCCTTGACGACCTCCAGCAGGGGGCCGCTGGAGCCCTCCAGGACCCGGTAGTCGACCAGCAGCGAGGAGACCAGCGCCACCAGGACGTAGATCGTGCCGGTGACGCACACGCCGACGAACAGCGCACGGGGGAAGGTGCGGCTGGGTTCGACGGTCTCCTCGGCCATGTTGACGGAGTCCTCGAAGCCGACGAAGGCGAAGAAGCCCAGCGCCGTGGCCCCCAGTACGCCCGTCAGGACGGCGTAGCCGGTGCCGTCCGCCGAGTGGATCTCACCGAGCCGCCCCGGGTCGCCCTCGCCCGCGAAGACCGCGAACACGCCGATCCCGATGATGATGAGCAGGCCCGTCAGTTCGACGACCGTCAGCACCACGTTGGTCTTCACCGACTCCGAGACGCCGCGCAGGTTGAGCGCGGCCAGGGCGAGCACGAAGAGGATCGCGACGAGAGTCGGCGGCACGTCGACGAGTTCGGCCAGATAGTCGCCGGCGAAGGCCCGCGCCGCCGCACTCGCCGAGGACAGCCCCGAGCACATCACCATGAACGCGACGATGAAGGTGAGGAAGGGCACCCGGAAGGCGCGCTGCGTGTAGAGCGCGGCACCGGCGGCCCGCGGGTACTTGCCCACGAGTTCCGCGTACGAGGCGGCGGTCAGCAGCGCCACGGCGAAGCCGATGACGAACGGCAGCCACAGCGCGCCGCCGATCTTGCCCGCGACGCTGCCGGTGGTGGCGTAGATGCCCGTACCGAGGATGTCGCCGACGATGAAGAGGATCAGCAGCTTGGGGCCGATGGCCCGGCGCAGGGGTGTGTGGTCGACGGGGTCCTGGGCGGGTGGCGTGGCGTGTGAGTCCGGCATGCGGTCCGGCTTACCCCTGCGGTGATCGTTCAGCCCTCGCGGCGGGTTCCGTTCAGGCACGTGGTCCATACGGGGCAGAAGCGGTCGGACCCGTACAGGGGCGGCGCTTACGCGGAGACGTAGGGCTTCCCGTCGCGGTGGCGTCTCGCGCGCACGGCACACGGCACACGGCACACGGCAACAGCGCACAGCACACGTGTGAGCGGGGCGCGGCGTGCACGGGGGCTTCGCCGCAGGTGGCCCCGCGCGGTCAATATCCGCCGAGTGGTTGAGGAATGGACGATTCCGGAGCAGGGTGTGTCCCCGTAGCCAGGAGAAGGGAAGACACACCCATGACGTCAGAGCCGACGACGCCCAGCGGCGTACGGGGGACCGGCGCCCGTACGCTCCCGCCCTTCCGTGCCGACCACGTGGGCAGCCTGCTGCGCCCGCCCGGACTGAAGCGGGCGCGCGAGGAGCACGCCGCCGGACGGATGGGCGCCGCCGAACTGCGGGCCGCCGAGGACGAAGCGGTGCGCGCGGTCGTGGCGATGCAGCGGGACGCCGGGCTGCGGGGCGCCACGGACGGCGAGTTCCGCCGGGCGTCCTGGCACATGGACTTCATCTACTCCCTCGGCGGCATCACCAAGGTGCTGGACGAGAACCTGCGCATCCAGTTCCACAACGCGGACGGCGACGTGGAGTTCGCCCCGCCCTCCGCCCACGTGGACGCCCGCGTCCGGCTGGAGGAGACGATCTTCGCCGACGCCTTCGCCTTCCTGCGGGACACCGTCGCCGAGGACGTCACCCCCAAGCTGACCGTTCCCTCGCCGAGCATGGTCCACTACCGCGGCGGGCGCGCCTCCATCGACGAGACCGTCTACCCCTCTCTGGACGAGTTCTGGACGGACCTCACCGACGCCTACGCGGCGCAGGTGCGCGGCGTGTACGACCTGGGCTGCCGCTACCTCCAACTCGACGACACCAGCCTCGCCTACCTCAACGACCCGGAGCAGCGCCGCCACGTCGCCGGCATAGGCGGCGACCCCGAGCACCAGCACGAGACCTACATCGCCAACATCAACCGGGCCCTCGCCGGCCGTCCGGACGACCTGCGCGTCACCACCCACATGTGCCGCGGCAACTTCGCCTCGTCGTGGGTGGCTTCGGGCGGGTACGACTTCGTCGCCGAGGCCCTCTTCGGCGGACTGGACGTCGACGGCTTCTTCCTGGAGTACGACGACGAACGCTCGGGCGGCTTCGAGCCGCTGCGTTTCGTACCGAAGGACAAGCAGGTCGTGCTCGGGCTCGTCACCAGCAAGCGGCCGGAGCTGGAGAGCAAGGACGCGCTCAAGCGCCGCATCGACGAGGCGGCCCGCTACGTGGACGGCGACCAGCTCTGCCTGTCGCCGCAGTGCGGCTTCTCCTCGACGCTGGAGGGCAACAACCTCACCATCGAGGACCAGATGGCCAAGCTCCGGCTCATCGTGGAGACGGCGGAGGAGGTCTGGGGCGGCGCCTGACCGCGGGGCGCGGTCAGCACTCCGCGCGGCTGCGGCTGCGGCCATCCGGCCGTGCGGGGGCGGGCTTCCCGCGGGCGACGACCTCGACGACACCTGAGCGCAGCCGACGGGCCTGCAGTGAACCGCAGGGGCAGCGCGTCCAGGAGAGGACCCCCTCACCCGTGGGGTGCTGGGAGACATCCTGGACGGGCTGGTCGTCGGGGCGTCGGCAGTACGGGCAGCAGGACATGCGGGCTCCTCCTCCGAGGGTCGGGCTCCAGGGCTGAGGGGCGCGGCCGAGACCCCTCACCGTCCAGCCTGCCCAGCCGTACCGTGCAGGTCCATCTTCAATCTCTGCACCGGAACGTGTACAACAGCTACATGATTGATCTGCGCCGACTCACCGTGCTCCGGGCCATCGCGCAGTACGGCACCGTCACGGCCGCCGCGGGGGCGGTGCATCTCACCCCGTCCGCCGTCTCACAGCAAGTACGGCAGCTCGCGAAGGAGCTGGGCGTCACCCTGCTGGAGCCGCAGGGACGGCGCGTACGGCTGACGGAAGCCGCCCGCACGCTCCTGAAGCACGCCGACGCCATCGAGGAGCTGTGGCAGCGCACCGAGGCCGACCTGCACGCCACCGCGGCCGGAGAGCCGGGCGGGGTGCTGCGGCTGGCCGGTTTTCCGACCGCCGCCTCGATCCTGCTCGCCCCCACGGCGGTCCGGCTGCAGCGTGCCTGGCCCGCGCTGAAGGTCCACGTGCGGGAGGCCGAGCCGCAGGACTGCTTCGACCTGCTCTTCTCCGGCGACACCGATGTGGCCGTCGCCGAGGCCACGCCCGGCAATCCCCCCTCGGACGACCCCCGCTTCGGCCAGCGTCCGCTGCTGGACGACCCGTTCGAGCTGCTCACGGACGCCGGTCACCCGCTGGCCGGACGTCCGGGGCTGACGGTCGAGGACCTCGCCGCCGAGTCCTGGGTGCTCGGCATGCCCGGCGGAAGCTGCTCCGCACGCCGGCTCGTACTGGCCGCATGCCACAGCGCCGGGTTCACTCCCGCCGTCGCCCACGAGGCACGCGAGTGGAGTGTCGTCGGCACGCTCGTCTCCCACGGGCTCGGTGTCGCACTCGTGCCGCGCCTGGCGCAGCTCCCGCCGCAACTGCAGCTGGTGCGGACGCCGCTGACGGGGCGGCACGCACCCTCCAGACGGTTCCTGGGCGTCACGAGGCGCGGAAGCGAGAGCCATCCGGCCGTGGCCGCCGCGCTCGCGCTGCTCGGCGAGCTGGCCGCTGAGCACGCCGGCGCCCTCGCGCCCGCACCGGACACATGGGCCGGGGTCGCGTGACGCGCCGCGTGACGCGCGCTACGCCTTCCGCAGCACGTCGCGCAGGCCGCCGCCCGACTCGGCGACGACGTCCTGCGGCGACTGCGGCTCGCGTACGGTCATGAAGCGGACCTCCTCGGTCCCCTCCGCGACCGTGAAGCCGTGGACACCGGGCCGCGGCAGGGAGTTGTAGCCGAAGGGGTTGGAGAAGTAGTACGCGCCCGTGTCGAGGAGCGCCGCGTAGTCGCCCTCCTCCAGCCGGGGAAGCAGTCGGTCGCGGGCGACCAGATCGCCGGCGAAGCAGCAGGGGCCCGCGATGTCCTGGGCGACGGCGTCACCCGTCCGGGGCCGGCCCTCGGAGTCGTAGGGGGCGACGCGCAGCGGCCACGCGTCGGGAGCGAAGACGGTGCGTACGGCGATCTGTGCCCCCGCGTGGGTGACGGCGATGGGGCGGCCCCCGGCGGACTTGGCGTACTCCACGCGGGCGAGGACGGTGCCGGCCTTGGCCAGCAGCGAGCGGCCGAACTCGGTGACGATGCCGTACCGCCCGTCGAAGAGTCCGGGCACGGTGCGGGCGAGCAGCCCGGCGTACTCGGCGAAGGTCGGCGTGATCTCGTCGGAGGCGAAGTTGACGGGAAGCCCCCCGCCCAGGTCGAGGGTGTCGATCTGCTGCCGTCCGACCGCGCTGTTGATCTCCTCGGCCAGTTCGTACGTGGCCCGGGCGCCCTCGGTCATCAGCTCCAGCGGCATGCCCTGCGAGCCGACGTGCGAGTGCAGCCGCGTCAGCCAGGGCCGGTCCCGGTAGGCGCGTACGACCCACTCCCGCGCTCCGGGGTCGAGGAGGGCGACGCCGAACTTCGAGGTGGCCGTCGCGGTGCTCATGGCACCGATCGTGCCTTCGCCGACCTGCGGATTGACGCGCAGACCGATGGGGGAGGGTGCCGGCTCGCCCGGGGTGAGCAGCGAGTCGAGGCGGGAGAGCTCCTGCGGGTTGTCGGCGTTCAGGGCGATGCCGAGAGTGAGGGCCTCGCGCAGTTCGCCGGCGGTCTTGGCGGGGGAGTCCAGCACGGTCTGGGCGGGCGGCACTCCCGCGGCGCGGGCCAGGGCCAGCTCCCCGGGGCTGGCGACCTCGCAGCCGATGCCCTCGTCGGCCAGCAGCCGGAGCACGGGCACGAGGGAGGCGGCCTTGACGGCGAAGGTGTGCCGGACGTCCTGGCCGGGTGCCGCGACCCCGGCGAAGGCGGTGTGCAGTGCCGCGGCGGCCTCGCGTATCGCGCGGACGTCGAGGAGCGCGGCGAGCGGCTGCCGGCCGCCGTCGACCAGGCCCTGCCCGACGGCGGCCCGTACGGCCAGATCGCGGCGGACGGCCGTGGCGTCCCCATTGCCGGTTTCCGGGCCCGGGGAGGGGGGTGTCGCTGCTGTGGCGGGTGTGCTGCTGGAGCGGTGCATGGAACAAGCCAAACACGTCGGCGGCCGAAGGGGTATGGACCACTTCGCGGTGTTGACTAAGACTATTCACTCCCTAGAGTGTGTGAATAAGTAGCTGCCGGGGAGCCGGGAGAGCGCACAGCAGCAGGGAGGCACGGGAGATGTCAGGACCGCGACCCGTACGGGCGCCGCGCGGCAGTGAACTGAGCGCACGGGGGTGGCAGCAGGAGGCCGCCCTGCGGATGCTGCAGAACAACCTCGACCCCGAGGTCGCCGAGCACCCCGACAAGCTCGTGGTCTACGGCGGTACGGGCAAGGCCGCACGCGACTGGCCCTCCTTCGACGCCATGGTGCGCACGCTGCGCACCCTCGAGGACGACGAGACGATGCTCGTGCAGTCCGGCCGTCCCGTCGGCGTCCTGCGCACCCACGAATGGGCGCCGCGCGTGCTGCTCGCCAACTCCAACCTGGTGGGGGACTGGGCGAACTGGGAGGAGTTCCGGCGGCTGGACGCCCTCGGCCTGACCATGTACGGGCAGATGACGGCCGGTTCGTGGATCTACATCGGCACCCAGGGCATCCTTCAGGGCACCTACGAGACGTTCGCCGCCGTCGCCGCGAAGCTCGCCTCCCGCGGCGGCCGCGACGCGACCCTGGCCGGGACGATCACGCTGACGGCCGGACTCGGCGGCATGGGCGGCGCGCAGCCGCTGGCCGTGACCATGAACGGCGGCGTCGTGATCTGCGTCGAATGCGACCCCTCCCGCATCGAGCGGCGCATCGACCACGGCTACCTGGACGTGCGGGCCCACTCCCTCGACCACGCCCTGGAGATGGCCACGCAGGCGCGCGACGCGCGGCGGCCCCTGTCGGTCGGCGTACTGGGCAACGCGGCAGAGATCGTGCCCGAACTGCTGCGGCGCGGCGCGCCCGTCGACATCGTGACCGACCAGACCAGCGCCCACGACCCGCTCTCCTACCTGCCCGTCGGCGTCCCCTTCGAGGAGATGGCCACCTACGCGGCGGAGAAGCCCGCCGACTTCACCCAGCGCGCCCGGGAGTCGATGGCACGGCACGTCGAGGCGATGGTCGGCTTCATGGACGCGGGCGCCGAGGTCTTCGACTACGGCAACTCCATCCGTGGGGAAGCCCGACTGCACGGCTACGGGCGCGCGTTCGACTTCCCCGGTTTCGTACCCGCCTACATCCGGCCGCTCTTCTGCGAGGGCAGGGGCCCGTTCCGCTGGGCGGCCCTGTCCGGCGACCCCCGCGACATCGCGGCCACGGACCGCGCGCTGCTCGAACTCTTCCCCGAGAACGAGTCGCTGGCGCGCTGGCTCAAGCTCGCCGGCGAGCGCGTCCACTACCAGGGCCTGCCCGCCCGCATCTGCTGGCTCGGCTACGGCGAACGAGACCGTGCCGGGGAGCGCTTCAACGACATGGTGGCGAGCGGGGAGCTCTCGGCTCCCGTCGTGCTGGGACGCGACCACCTGGACTGCGGCTCCGTGGCCTCGCCGTACCGCGAGACCGAGGCCATGCGCGACGGTTCCGACGCCATCGCGGACTGGCCGCTGCTCAACGCCATGGTCAACGCCTCCTCCGGGGCGACCTGGGTCTCCGTGCACCACGGCGGCGGTGTGGGCATGGGCCGCTCCCTGCACGCCGGCCAGGTCACGGTGGCCGACGGCACGGCGCTCGCCGGCCAGAAGCTGCGCCGTGTGCTGACGAACGACCCCGGCATGGGCGTCGTACGCCACGTGGACGCCGGATACGAACGAGCGGAGGAGGTCGCCGCCGAGAAGGGCGTACGCGTGCCGATGCGGGAAGGCGGCGACGCGTGAGGACACCGGAGCGTGCCGGCGAAGGACCCGGCGAAGATCCCGGCGAAGGGGAAGGCGGGGGCGGCACGCCCGTGGGCAGGCGCGTGCCGGGCGAACTGCTGCACCCGGGAGGGGAGAAGGCGGACCCCTCCCCCCACCCGCCCTCGTTCCACGAGATGTGGCGCGACCTCGCCCGGCTCGGGCGGCACCGCGACAGCGGCGGCTACCGCCGCTACGCCTGGACCGACGCGGACGCCGACTGCCGTGCGTGGTTCCGCACGCAGGCCCGGGCGCGGGGACTCGCCTACGAACTGGACCGCAACGGCAACCAGTGGGCGTGGCTCGGTGTGGCCGGTGCGGAGGAGGTCTCCCTGGGGAACGCCGTCGTCACCGGCTCGCACCTCGACTCCGTCCCGGACGGCGGCGCCTTCGACGGGCCGCTCGGCGTCGTCTCCGCCTTCGCCGCGCTCGATCAACTGCGCGCCGGCGGCGCGCACTTCACCGTGCCCGTGGGCATCGTCAACTTCAGCGACGAGGAAGGGGCCCGGTTCGGCCTCGCCTGCGCCGGTTCCCGGCTGAGCACCGGGGGCCTGAGCCAGAAGCAGGCACACGCCCTGCGCGACGGCGACGGGATCACGCTCCCGCAGGCCATGGAACGCTCCGGACACGACCCGGACGCCATCGGACCCGACCCCGAACGCCTCGCCCGCATCGGCGCCTTCGTCGAACTCCACATCGAGCAGGGACGGGCCCTGGCCGCACCCGGCGCACAGGACCACCCCGTCGGCGTCGCCTCCGCGATCTGGCCCCACGGGCGCTGGCGGTTCGACTTCCACGGCGAGGCCAACCACGCGGGCACCACCCGCCTCGAAGACCGCCGCGACCCGATGCCGACGTACGCCGCCACTGTGCTCGCGGCCCGTGAACAGGCCGGGCTCGCCGGTGCGCTGGCCACCTTCGGCAAGGTCGCCGTCGAACCCAACGGCGTCAACGCGATCCCCTCCCTCGTACGCGGCTGGCTCGACTCGCGCGCCGCCGACGAGGACACCCTCGCCGCCGTCGTCGCCGCGATCGAGGAGGCGGCCGGAGCACGGGGCCGCAGCGACGGCGTACGGGTGAGCGTCACCCGCGAATCCCGCACGCCCGTCGTCGAGTTCGCGCACGACCTGCGCGACCGGCTCGCGCGGCAACTCGGCGGCGTGCCGCTGCTGCCCACCGGGGCGGGCCACGACGCGGGCATCCTCTCCGCGGCGGTCCCCACGGCGATGCTGTACGTGCGCAACCCGACCGGGATCTCGCACTCGCCCGCCGAGTCCGCCCGGGAGGACGACTGCGCCGCCGGGGTCGCGGCACTCGCCGAGGTGCTGGAAGGGCTGGCATGCCGATGACGCCCGCCGTGCCGGCGATGAGTCCCGGCGGAGTGAAGAGGTACTGGTGCGCCCAGGCGTGGATCAACGGCACCGTCGAGCAGGGCGTCCTCGTCGAGACCGGCGCGGACGGCCGTATCGCCGCTGTGCGCACAGAGACCGCAGCACCGCCGCAGGGTGCCGAGCCGCTGCACGGACTCACCCTGCCGGGCCTGGCCGACACGCATTCGCACGCCTTCCACCGCGCGCTGCGCGGCACGGCGCAGGTGGGGTCCGGCACCTTCTGGACGTGGCGCGAGACGATGTACCGCGTCGCGGCCGCGCTCACCCCCGACTCCGCCTACGCCCTCGCACGCGCCGTCTACGCCGAGATGGCCCTGGCGGGCATCACCTGTGTCGGCGAGTTCCACTACCTGCACCACAATCCCGGCGGCGAACCCTACGACGACCCCAACGCCATGGGGCACGCCCTGATCGCGGCAGCCGGCGAGGCAGGCATCCGCATCACGCTGCTCGACACGGCCTACCTCGCCTCCGGCTTCGGACCCCGAGGCCGCGGCGAGCCGCCGGGACCGCAGCAGCTGCGCTTCTGCGACGGCACGGCCGAAGCATGGGCGGAGCGCGCCTCCGCCCTGCGCGCCGACGCCGCGCACGTACGTACGGGCGCCGCGATCCACTCCGTACGGGCCGTTCCGGCGCGGGAGCTGGACCCCGTGGTGCAGTGGGCACGGGAGCGCTCGGCACCGCTGCACGTGCATCTGTCCGAGCAGACCGTCGAGAACGACGCCTGCCTGGAGGCACACGGCCGCACCCCCGCCGCGCTCCTCGCCGACCACGGGGTCTTCGGACCCCGTACGACTGCCGTGCACGCCACCCATCTGACCGACGGGGACATCCGGCTCCTCGGCGGTGCCTCCACCAACGTGTGCATGTGCCCCACCACCGAACGCGACCTCGCCGACGGCATCGGACCGGCACCCCTGCTGGAGCGCGCCGGCTGCCGGCTGTCGCTGGGCAGTGACAGCCACGCCGTCGTCGACCTGCTGGAGGAGGCACGGGCCATGGAGCTGAACGAGCGCCTGCGCAGCCGTACCCGTGGGCACTGGACCGCGGCCCAACTGCTGCGCGCCGCAACGGAGAACGGGCACGACGCGCTGGGCTGGCCCGAGGCGGGACGGCTGGAGGAGGGCATGCTGGCCGACTTCACCACCGTCTCGACGGAGTCGGTGCGCACGGCCGGTGCGATGCCGGGTACGTCCGCCGAGACCGCGGTCTTCGCGGCGACCGCCGCGGACGTGCTGCACACGGTCGTCGGCGGGCGGCACGTCGTACGGGACGGGCGGCACGCCGGCGTCCCGGACGTCCCCGGCGCGCTGGCCGAGGCGATCGGGGCGCTGTGGTAGGCACGGCGGCCGGTCAGGACACAGCAGGACACAGCAGATCGGCAGCGGAACGGAACAGCACCGCAGCGACACGGCAGTGACACGGCAGACTCACGACCGAGGACCCGAGAGATGACCAGCACCCTCGTCACCAACATCCGCACCCTGGTGACCAACGACCCCGCCCTCGGCGACGGCCCGCTCGGCCTGATCGAGGACGCCGCCGTCGTCCTCGACGGCGAACACGTCGCCTGGGCCGGCCGCGCGGCCGACGCGCCCGCCGCCGACGAGCTCTACGACGCGGACGGCCGCGCCGTCCTTCCCGGCTTCGTCGACTCCCACTCGCACCTGCTCTTCGGCGGTGACCGCACGGCCGAGTTCAACGCCCGCATGTCAGGTCGTCCCTACAGCGCGGGAGGCATCCGTACGACGGTCGCCGCGACCCGGGAGGCGAGCGACGAGGAGCTGAGCCGCAACCTGGCCCGCCATCTCGCCGAGGCACGCCGTCAGGGCACCACCACGATGGAGACCAAGTCCGGTTACGGCCTCACGCCCGGCCAGGAGGCGAGGGCCCTGCGGATCGCGGCCGCACAGACCGACGAGGTCACCTACCTGGGCGCCCACATCGTGGCCCCCGAGTACGCCGACGACCCCGCCGCCTACGTCGACCTCGTCACCGGACCCATGCTGGACGCCTGCGCGCCGCACGCCCGCTGGGTCGACGTCTTCTGCGAGAAAGGCGCCTTCGACGGCGACCAGGCCCGTGCGATCCTCACCGCGGGACAGGCCAGGGGGCTGACCCCCCGCGTACACGCCAACCAGCTCTCCTTCGGACCGGGCGTGCAGCTCGCCGTCGAACTGGGCGCCGCCTCCGCGGACCACTGCACACATTTGAGCGACGCGGACGTGGACGCTCTCGGCCAGAGCGCCGACACCGTCGCCACGCTGCTGCCCGGCTGCGAGTTCTCCACGCGGGCCGTCTACCCGGACGCCCGCCGCCTGCTCGACGCCGGTGCCACGGTCGCACTGTCCACCGACTGCAACCCCGGCTCGTCCTTCACCTCGTCCATGCCCTTCTGCGTGGCGATCGCCGTACGCGAGATGGGGATGACCCCCGACGAGGCCGTACGGGCCGCCACTGCGGGCGGCGCGAGCGCCCTGCGCCGCACCGACGTCGGCCGCGTCGGCCCGGGCGCCCGCGCCGACCTCACCGTCCTGGACGCCCCCTCGCACGTGCACCTCGCCTACCGTCCGGGCGTTCCCCTGGTCACCAGGGTCTGGCACCGCGGCGCAGTGGTCTTCGGCTCCCCGGCACCGGTACCCGCACCTGCACCTGCACCGGGGAGCTGACGGTGCCGAGCGGGGCTCACGACCTGCCGCTCCGGCCTCCACGCACTGCGCGGAACGGATGTCGTCCCGCATCGGTGGCCCCGGGTCTCACCGGTTGTCCGAGAGCGCGGTGATCCGGGCCGTGAGCCACTCCGTGATGCCCTGAGAGAGCAAGTGGTTCTTCGCGAGCTCTTCGCGGTACCGGGGCCACAGCTCCCGTGTCCGCTGCACGGTGTCTGAGACAGCGTCGACGAGCATGGCGTCCGTGCGTCCCATTCGCCGGTCCAGGCGGGCTTCGAGCCGGGCGAAGGACGAAAGACGTACAGCGGCGAACCGTTTGCTGCCGTCGAACTTCAGGCCCAGGTCCTCCGGGCCGTCCTCCTGGTCGCGATAGCAGACGGTGGAGACGAGGTCGTAGACGGGCGAGAGGGTGGGGACCCGGGTGTCCCGGTAGATGAGCGACCAGTTCTTGAGATGCGCGTCGCCGTTTCCGATGAGAATGGAGAAGGCGAGACGCCGGGCCATCTCGCGGAGGGCGCTGACATCGTGCCCGCGATAGGAGAGCGCAGCGACGGTCTCGAAAGAACCCTCATACTTGTCCTGCGGATACTTGTCCCGGACCTGCGCAAAGTCCTCGATATGGACAGGGGTGCGCCGGGAATCACGGCCCCTGTCGAACCTGCGTACCGCATACGCCCATTCTTCTTTTCCCGGCCACATTCGTCCGGGGACACCGGTCAGTTCGTCCCGGTGCAGCAGTTTCACCTCGGGGACGTCGATTCCGACTGCGCGAGCGAATGACATCATGACGTGCTCGTTCATGGGCACGTCCTCGAATCGCTGGTCAGGGAATTTGACCAGCCAGTCCCCTCGCTCACCATGAGCGGGAACGGTGAGTCTGTCGCCCTGCTGAAGCATGGAGAATTTCAGTGCGACACCGGCCAGCGAGAAACGCCAGGGAGACTCGTTCCCGAATGTGCGTGATCCGGTTCTGCCGTTTCCGTACTCTGCCGGCGGCCGGATGTGAAAAGTTTCCGGTGCTTCCGTTGCGACCACTTGCACCGCGCCCGGGAGATCGTGCCCGACCTGCGCGAGCAACTCCATCTCACGGTCTGCGGAGACGCCGCGGTCGTCGGCGACCCACTGTCGGAGGGGCCCCTCCGGGAGGAGGTTCGAGAACCACGGCGGCAGTCGCAGTGCGGAAGAGTACGGTCGTGTCAGCACTTCCTCGAAACGGAGACCCAGCACGGGCCGTGCGGGATCGGCCAGATACTCTTCGCGCATCACGAACTGCGTGTGATCCCCGCGCTGACACAGGGTGCCGACGTGCCGACCGTGGAGAAGCACCGCGTAGTAGGACTCAGGCAACGCCACGGGTGTGCTCCTCGGGCTCGTCATCGTCGAAGTCGAGCGAGCCCAGAGCCGGAGTGTCCTCGTAGTTCCACTCGGCCATGCGTCCGAGGAACTCCTGAAGGTGTGCACTGATCAGTTTCTGCCGCGTCGAGAGGAACCCGGCAGTGTCACCGGCGGCCAGCAGGCCGGCGCTCTGGGTGGTCATGCAGTGCGAGGCGAGAGTGGTGACCCACTCACTCTCCTTCATTCCCGTCTCCCCGGCCGGCGAGAGGGGGGCTGCGGCCAGACGCGCAAGAGCGTCCTCGACAGGCTCTGTGCCGCTCGGAAGGAAGACACGGTTGGCCGCCAGATTCTGGTGCTCCGGTGGGAGGCCCCGGAAAAGTGTGGGCACCGCGCTGTTGGGGCTGGACTCGTCTGCCAGCAGACCGCTCAGGTCCTGGAGGTCGTAGGGGATCCCGGTGAGCGGGGAGCGGGGTGCCAACGCCCACCAGGAGCAGATGAGAATCTTCGTGCCCGCGGTGTTCGCGCGGAAGCGTGCCGTATCGGGGATGATCGGCTGTGCCTCGTCCATGGACCGGATGAGCTGTTTGACCGAACCGTGCTCGTCGCCCGGCTTGATCATGCCGGCGAGAGCCTTTCCCATCTGGGTGAAGCTTCCCTTGAAAACGGTCGGCCCTGATACGGCGATTCGCCAGTACAGGCGGCGCAGCAGACGCTGGTTGCGTGCTTCCGGTTCCGGGAAATGAGCGAAGAACCGGGCGAAGACGATGACGAGTGAGCGGTAGGCGAGCAGGGACAGGTGCGGAACACCGGCGGTTTCCTGTATGAATTCCACAGCCCGTACCAGGGCTTTTTCAGTTTCTGTGTAAGCCCTGCTCTCGTTCTCCTTCGGGAACTCCGGGGGAGTCCGGCGCCGGCTGTCGTCGAACTCGTTGTGGAGTTCGCGTGTGATGTCCGGTCCCCGGCGAGCGAGCAGAGAACGCAGCACGGTGTCGTCGTCGAGAGTGCCGAACCCCGTGCGTGATGCCACGTGTTCGGCGATGCGAGTAATGCTGAGCGTCTTTCCCGTGCTGTCGACCGGTCCGGGAAACAGGGCGGAGAAGATCTCCGCGCGTTTGAGCCGCTTGCCGAAGTTGTTCATGCGGTCGAACATGTCCCGCAGTACGGCCTCGTTGTCCTGGCGCACCAGATAAGCGGGGACTTTGTACGCG
The DNA here is from genome assembly GCF_000424965.1 of Streptomyces sp. TAA204. Classification (NCBI taxonomy): domain Bacteria; kingdom Bacillati; phylum Actinomycetota; class Actinomycetes; order Kitasatosporales; family Streptomycetaceae; genus Streptomyces; species Streptomyces sp. TAA204. The sequence goes on along the minus strand of NZ_AUKW01000001.1, from coordinate 56,077 downwards.
CGTAGTTTCTTGGCGATGCGGCCGGCGGAGGTGAGATGTTCCGCTGCTGCCTTGCCGGGGCCGGAGAACCAGTCGAGGAGTTTCTCCAGGTCGAACAGGACCGACAGCGGCACGACATGAGCTTCGGTCATTTTCGGGGCAACGGTGAATTCGCCCTTGCGCAAGTCATAATGAACATTGAATGGCTGGTGCTGGTTTCCTTCGGAATGCAGTGTGTTTGCGAGGCTCGTGATTCGTTGCTGGCCGTCGACCACCCACAGTGCATTGTCCCTCTGGGGTGCATCGATATCGAGTGCGCCCAGAGTGATCCGCTCCGCCGGGGACCGGTGCATCCAGAGGAGCAGGCTGCCGACCGGATACCCGCGCACGATGCTGTCGAAGAGACGGATGACGTCCTGGCTGTTCCAGCGGAAATCCCGTTGGAAATGGGGCACTCTGACGTGACCTGCCCATGCTTGTGCCACCAGGTCTTCAAGGAAGAGCGTGTCAGCGGTGGGCTGCGTATCAAGCCCCTCTGTGTGCTCCGTGTCCGACATCGGCAAGCCTTCCGTGTGATCAGCCCTCACAAATTGTACATAACGGAGTCAGGCAAGCACGTTCCGCAAGAAAGCAGTTGATCAATTTCCGGGGCGTGGACGCGGACACCTCGGAGGGTTTCGCCGCACAAAGCACCGTGGGCCGTTCCGGCACTTCTCCGGAACGGCCCACCGGTGAACGGGCGTCTCGTGCGCGCGGGCGTCACTCCTCGACCATCAGCCCCTTGCGCAGCTTGTTCAGCGTGCGTGAGAGCAGCCGGGAGACGTGCATCTGCGAGATGCCGAGCTCCTCGCCGATCTCGCTCTGCGTCATGTTGGCGACGAACCGCAGGGAGAGGATTCTGCGGTCGCGCGGGGGGAGTTCGGCGATGAGGGGCTTGAGGGACTCGACGTACTCGATGCCCTCCAGGCCGGTGTCCTCGTAGCCGATGCGGTCCGCGAGGGCGCCCTCGGTGTCGTCCTCCTCGGGCTGCGCGTCCAGGGAGCTGGCGGTGTAGGCGTTGCTCGCCGCCATGCCCTCGACGACCTCCTCGACGGTGATGCTGAGCCTGCCGGCCAGCTCCTCCATCGTCGGGGCCCGGTCGAGGCTCTGTGCGAGCTCGTCGCCGGCCTTGGCGAGGTCCAGGCGGAGTTCCTGAAGACGGCGGGGGACGCGGACCGACCAGGAGGTGTCGCGGAAGAAGCGCTTGATCTCCCCGACGATCGTGGGCATCGCGAAGGTGGGGAACTCGACACCGCGGTCCATGTCGAAGCGGTCGATCGCCTTGATCAGCCCGATGGTGCCGACCTGGACGATGTCCTCCATGGGCTCGCTGCGGGAGCGGAAGCGGGAGGCGGCGAACTTGACCAGGGCGAGATTGAGTTCGACCAGCGTGTTGCGTACGTATGCGAACTCGTGGGTGCCCTCCTCCAGCGTCTCCAGACGTTTGAAGAGGGTCTTGGACATGGCCCGCGCGTCCAGGGGCCCCACCTCGTCGTAGGGTGGGATGTCGAAGACCTGGAGCTGGTCGAAGGCCTGCTCGACCTCTTCGGAGGCCGTGTGGTCCTGCACCTGTTCAGGGCTGATCTGCTCCGGGACGACCGGCTCGGCAGTGGCGTCCGGTATCCCTGGATCGAGCCTGGGTGACATGGCGATGTCCTCCATTATTCTCGGCGTATGGCTGCCGAAGCCGTGACGTGCACTACGAGGGTGCGGCGCCTCCAGAGCCGACTGTTTCTGTATTCCTATACGCCTACCCGCTCCTGTACGTGCATGGCAAGTGCTTAATGTCCGAATTTGCCCCAATGTGTGGGTTGTTCGGCTACCGGTAGTGCCCGTGAAGGCGTAGGGTTCAGATCGTTTCACGGGGGCAGAAGAGACGGCGCTTTGGCGATCAATAAGGGGTGTGCATGGACCGCGGGATGCCCGGCAGCACGAGCCGGGGTCGGCTGACGGTCGACGTCCGGCACCAGGGGAACAGTGCCGTCGTGAGCCCGGAGGGTGAGCTCGATCACCACACCGCCGAGGTGCTCAGCGGCCCGCTCGAGCGGGTCCTCGCGGACGGCTGCAGCCGTGTGGTCGTCGACTGCTCCCGGCTGGAGTTCTGCGACTCGACGGGACTGAACCTGTTGCTCGGCGCACGGCTCAAGGCCGATGCCGCCGGAGGAGGCGTCCATCTGGCGGGAATGCTGCCTGTGGTCGCCCGGGTCTTCGAGATCACCGGGGCGAGTGCGGTCTTCACGGTGCATGATGATCTCGATGCTGCGCTGGCGCATGTGGCGGAGGCGTGATGCCCTCGGCGCCGTATGTGTCCACGGGGCTACGCGCGAGTTGCGCGTGTCACATCAGTCCGTCCGAATCAGTGGGTGTTCTCACGGTCCCGTAGGGCAGGAGATCCTCTGAGTGAGGCAGACGGACGGTGAGACACTCGCGATGCTGATCGCTGTCCCGGCACGCGGCGACGAGAGGCACTATCGGTGATCGGTGAGGTGAACCACTGATGAGCACCCCCCGGCCGTATCCGGCGGGCGACTGCGGACCGGAGCCCGATGGCGCCGCGACGACAGCAGCCACGCCCGGAGCCGGGACCGCCGGTGCGGGGGCCGTGACAGGCAGGCCGGGCTCCGCCGCCGCCCCTGGTGCTCTCGGTGCGGCAGGCCAGACGGGTTCGCAGAGCAAGGCGGGCGAGGCGTCCAGGACGGACCGCGGCGCGGCCGAGGTGCCCGCGCCGTCGAACCAGGCGGGGCAGTCCGGCCAGGCAGGCCGTTCCGGCGGGCAGGAGCCCGCCCAGCCGTCCGCCGGCGGGCCGGGTTCCGGCCGTGCCGGCCAGTCCGTACAAGCCGGCCAGTCCGTACAAGCAGAGAGCGGGGAAGAGAGCGGGAAGGGGCATCCGATGCGCCAGGTGCGCAGACTGCACCTGGTCGGCGTCAGCGGTGCCGTCCCGCGGGCCCGCGACTTCGTCCGGCAGGCGCTCCAGGACTGGGGGTGGCTGCCCGCCGCCACCGGTGACCAGCGTGCCGCCGCCGAGGATGTCCTGCTCGTCGTCTCCGAACTGGTGACCAACGCCTGTCTGCACGCGGACGGGCCCCAGGAGCTGCGCGTGGGCAGCGGTACCAAAGTGCTGCGCCTGGAGATCGTCGACCAGGGCAGCGGTTCGCCCGCCCCCCGCACGCCGCACCGCGCCGGGCGCCCCGGCGGGCACGGCATGTTCATCGTCCAGCGGCTCTGCCTGGACTGGGGCGTGGTGCGCAATCCGGAGGGCCGGGGCAAGACGGTCTGGGCGGAACTGGCAGCACCGGGCTGACGGTCCCGCCCCGGGCGTCAGCCGTCCAGCTGCCCGATCGTGGCGACGGACGGGCCGCGCCGCCCGCGCAGTTCACGGGAGACCGCTTCGGCGTCGCGCAGCACCCGTACCGCGTTGTGCCACGTCAGCTTGGCGAGATCCGAGCGTGACCAGTTCCGGCGCAGCAGTTCGGCGACGAGGTGCGGATATCCGGAGACGTCCCGCAGCTGCTCGGGAGTGAACGCCGTGCCGTCGAAGTCGCCGCCGATGCCGATGTGATCGATGCCCGCGACCTCCCGCATGTGGTCGAGGTGGTCCGCGACAGTGGCGGCGTCGGCCCGCGGCCGCGGGTGCTCGCGTTCGAACTCGCGGTGCACGCGCATGCCTTCCTCACCGGTGTCCAGCGGGTGCAGGCCGTGCGCGCGCATGTTCTCGTCGGCGGCCTGCGTCCAGGCGACGGCTTCCGGAAGGACGAACTTCGGTACGAACGTCGCCATGGCCACACCGCCGTTGGCCGGCACCGACTCCAGCACGTCGTCGGGAATGTTGCGCGGGTGGTCGCACACGGCACGCGCCGAGGAGTGCGAGAAGATCACGGGCGCCTCGCTCACCCGCAGCGCGTCCCGCATGGTCGACGCCGCGACGTGGGAGAGGTCGACGAGCATGCCGGCCCGGTTCATCTCCGCCACGACCTCCTCGCCGAAGCGGGTGAGTCCGCCGTGGCGGGGCTCGTCCGTCGCCGAATCCGCCCAGTCGATGGTGTCGTTGTGCGTGAGCGTCATGTAGCGCACGCCAAGTTCGTGCAGCGCGCGCAGTGTGGCGAGGGAGTTGTTGATGGAGTGGCCGCCCTCGGCGCCCATCAGCGAGGCGATGCGGCCCTCGGAGCGTGCCGTCTCCAGGTCGCCGGCGGTACGGGCCATGCGGAGGTCGTCCGGGTAGCGGGCCGTCAACTGCCTGACCACGTCGATCTGTTCCAGACAGGCGCTCACCGCGCTGTCGCCGCTCAGATCGGTGCGCACGTACACCGACCAGAACTGGCCGCCGACGCCGCCAGCGCGCAGCCGCGGGATGTCGGTGTGCAGATGCGCGGACTGGTCGCGGGAGATGTCACGCAGGCCGAGGTCGTAGGCCACCTGTTCGCGCAGCGCCCACGGCAGGTCGTTGTGGCCGTCCACCACGGGGGCCTCGGCGAGGAGTTCGCGCGCCCGGGCGAGCAGCTCGTCCGTTCCGGCGGTGGCCGTCATCAGCTGCCCCCGAAGCCGAAACCGGTCCGGCCGGCGGCGACCTTGCCGCGCAGCCGCCGGCCCTTCTCCTTCGCCTCGTCGTTGAGTTCCTCCTGGAAGCGGACCATGCGCTCCCGCAGTTCGTGGTCGTGGGCGGCGAGCATGCGCACGGCCAGCAGACCCGCGTTGCGGGCGCCGCCGACGGAGACCGTGGCGACCGGCACGCCGGCGGGCATCTGCACGATGGACAGCAGCGAGTCCATGCCGTCCAGGTACTTCAGCGGCACCGGTACGCCGATGACCGGCAGCGGCGTCACGGAGGCGAGCATGCCGGGCAGATGAGCGGCGCCGCCCGCGCCCGCGATGACGGCGCGCAGTCCGCGGGAGGCGGCCTCCTGGCCGTAGGCGACCATCTCGTGCGGCATGCGGTGCGCGGAGACGACGTCTGCCTCGTAGGGGACCTCGAACTCGTCCAGGGCCTTGGCTGCTTCCTCCATGACGGGCCAGTCGGAGTCGGAGCCCATCACGAGGCCGACGAGCGGGGTGGTGGTCGTCATTCGGTGATCGTCCCTCGCAGGTATCCGGCGGCGTGGGCGGCGCGTTCGCGCACATCGGCCAGGTCGTCGCCGTAGGTGTTGACGTGGCCGACCTTGCGGCCGTGCTTCACGTCCTTGCCGTACATGTGGATCTTCAACTGCGGGTCGCGCGCCATGCAGTGCAGGTAGGCGGAGTACATGTCCGGGTAGTCGCCGCCCAGTACGTTCGCCATCACCGTCCACCGTGCGCGGGCGCGCGGGTCGCCCAGCGGGAGGTCGAGCACGGCACGCACGTGGTTGGCGAACTGCGAGGTGACCGCGCCGTCCTGGGTCCAGTGGCCGGAGTTGTGCGGGCGCATCGCCAGCTCGTTCACCAGCACGCGCCCGTCGCGGGTCTCGAAGAGCTCCACCGCCAGATGCCCGACCACGCCGAGTTCCTGGGCGATCCGGAGGGCCAGCTCCTGAGCCTGTACCGCCTCCTCGGAGAGAAGGCCGGGCGCGGGGGCGATCACGGTGTCGCAGACGCCGTCGACCTGGACGGATTCCACGACGGGATAGGCGACCGCCTGGCCGTGCGGTGAGCGCACCACGCACGCCGCCAGTTCCCGCGCGAAGTCGACCTTCTCCTCCGCCAGTACGGGCACTCCGGCCTTGAACGGCTCGGCGGCCTCCTCGGTGGAGCGCACGACCCAGACGCCCTTGCCGTCGTAACCGCCGCGCACGGTCTTCAGCACGACGGGCACCGGGAAGGCGCCGCTCCCGCCGCTGTCGCCGCTCCCGCCCGTCGCGCTGCCGCTGCCGCTGCCGCCGCCGTCCGCCACCTCGGCCGCGAAGGCCGCCGCGTCCGCGGGGTCGCGTACGGTCCGGTGCCGCGGGCAGGGCACGCCGATGCTGTCGAGCCGGGCGCGCATCACGCCCTTGTCCTGGGCGTGCACGAGCGCGTCGGCACCCGGCCGTACGGGGATGCCCTCCGCCTCGAGCGCACGCAGGTGCTCGGTGGGCACATGCTCGTGGTCGAAGGTGAGCACGTCACAGCGGCGGGCGAAGTCACGCAGAGTGTCCAGGTCGCGGTAGTCGCCCACCACCACCTCGGGTGCCACGAGCGCCGCGGAATCCTGCGCAGTGTCCGAAAGAAGCCTGAATCCGATGCCGAGGGAGATGCCCGCCTGATGGGTCATACGGGCGAGCTGGCCACCACCGACCATGCCGAGAACCGGGAACGTCACAAGGTCAGGGTATCCGCACACCACATCCCCCCGGTGCGCGGAGGGCGGCCGGTATAGTGCGCGCGGCTTGATGAGTACCTGGCGAGATTTCGGTTCACGGGGGAGTGCGCATGGCTGCGGGCAGGGGCGATCTGGGTCTGGACGGAACGGGAACGCTCAGTCAGGGAAAGCGGCTGGACAACGCGGCCGGCGACCTGGACTCCGTCGGCAGGCTGCTGGGCAAGGGGGTGAGCGGCCCCGCCTACGCCGTCACCACCCTCTTCGGCGACAGCAAGTTCGGCGAGTACGGGGCCGATTCGGCCTTCCCCGCCTTCGCCCGCGCCTGGAACGAGGAGGTCGGCGTACTGGCCGACGCGCTCCGCGAGCTGCACAAGAAGATCGGTGACGGCGTCGCCACGACCCAGGGTGAGGACGTGCGCCGGGGCGAGAGCTTCCGCTCCCTTCAGGTGCCCGCCGAGGAGGGAGGGCGATGACGTCCCTCGGCCGCGACCGCAAGAAGGAACTCGACGACCTGCTGGGCGACATCGAATCCGGTCCCCTGTGGGGCGGATTCGTCGGTGAGATAGCCAAGATCCAGCTCGCGAACAAGATCGAGAACGCACTCGGCTTCCCCGAGCCCGAGGGCGATCCGGACCATATCGCCGGCAAGGCACGCGACTACGCCAACGCCTCCTCGCACGTCAGCACCGTGCACGGGGACGTCAAGGCGGTCGCCCGCGCCGGACTGCCCGAGGTCTGGGTGGGCCAGGCGGGCAGCAAGGCCGCCGAGGTCACCGACGCGGCCGCCTACAGCGCCGACCAGATGGCGGAGAAGTTCGCCCAGGCCGGCAAGGAACTGCAGATGCTCTCCATGGGCATCCAGGACGCGAAGAGTTCGCACGGACGCGGACTCGACGCGCTCCACGCGGCCCGCAACCACCTCGGCGACAGCCCGGTCACCGCCTCCGAGGACGATGCCGCCAGAGCCAGGACTGCGGCGCTGGACGGCGTCAGGCTCCTGCGCTCCGCCGTCGAACGGGCAGAGGAGGCCGGTGAACGCGCACACCGGGAGTTGGACAAGCTCACCTCCGAGGCACGCGCGGGGAAGCTCGACTCCGACCACCTCTCCGCCGCCGACCGGATCACCCTCGCGGACGCCGCGGCGCACGGCGGCGAACGCGACGAGAACGAGATCCTCACCGCCAACGACCTGCGCCGTTCGGGCACCCGCCTGGACAGGATGAGCGCCTCGGAGCGCGCGGCCTTCGACGGGATGCTGGACGGAGCCCAGTCGCCCGAGGAACGCGCGTACTTGATGAAGGCGCTCGCCGCCGGCCACGATCTGGAGCAGATCCAGGACTTCCGCGACAAGATCCACCCCTACGGCGACGACCCGGCCTGGCTGCAGGAGCACCTGACGCCGATCACCAACAGTCCCGGAGACTCCAGGGAATACGGCGACCAGGACGCCGACGTCTCCTTCGGACCGCAGCGCTGGGAGCAGGAAGGCCCCACCTGTGTCGCCATGTCCACCGTGACGGCGCACGCCGCGTCCGACCCCCTCTACGCCCTGGAACTCACCACGGGCGGCCACCCCGGCGACCCGGAGCACGACAACCCGGAGGCGTTCGAGGAGCGCATGCGGGACGAGGAGACGCGCGTCTACGACACCCGGGACGACGAGGACCAGGACGGCATGACCAACGACGAGAGCGAGGAGATCGCCGACAGCGAGATCGGCGCTCACACCGGCAGCGACTACGAGAACCGCGACTTCGAGGACGCGGGGGACCGTGAGGACGCGCTGCCGGAGATCCGCGACTCCGTCAACGAGGGCAAGCCCGTACCGCTGAGCGTCCGCGGCGAGGACAGCGGCCACCAGATCATGATCATCGGCCAGGAGGGCGACAGGCTCCAGGTCTACAACCCCTGGGGCTTCACGACGTGGGTGAGCGAGGACGACTTCGTCAACGGCAACATGGCAGGGGCGTCCGACGAGCGCCTGCCCACGCCCACTTCCGCGCGGCTCCCGGAGTGAGCGGCGCACCCGGCCTCCGCGAGTAAGGCGGCACGTATGCGAGCGAAGAGCGCTCTGATCATCCTCACCGCCGTCGTCGCCGTCGCCGTGGCCGTTCTCTCGGGTTTCTGGCTCTTGGGGGGCGGCGGGGACGGCGGGAACGACGACGGCGGCACGGGCGGCAAGAGCGGCAACAGCTCCGGTGCCGCGTCCTCCCCCGTACCGGAGCGGACCTACGACAAGAACCACACCCGCATCCGGGTCGCGCCCGGCCGGCGCTTCGCCCTGAAGCTGGAGGAGAACCCGGGCACCGGCTACGCCTGGGTGACCGACCCGCCGGAGCCCGACACCTCCGTCATCGAAGCGACGGGCAGGAGTTTCCAGGGCTCCGACCCGGAGCGCCTGGGCTCCGGGGGCACCCGCTTCCTGGAGTTCCGGGCGCGCGCCCCCGGCCGTACGACCGTGAAGCTGCGCCACTGCTTCCGGTGCGGTACCTCCAGTGAGCGGACCGATGAAGACCACGAGGCCACGAAGGTGACCTTCGACGTGACCGTGCGGAAGTGAGACCTGCCGTGACAGACGAGACGGGCGGCACCGGCCGCCGCACCACCGACGAGGAACTGCGCGCCCTCGACATCCCCCTGCTCCTGCGGTACGGACTCACCCTCGAAGGGGCGCACCGCACAGCCCTCTTCGGCGACGGTGCCGTGGCCGCGGCGCTCGCCGCCGAGGACCACCACGTCCACCCGCGCGGCGTGTCGTATCTCGGCGAGGTCGTACGGCGCGGCGGTGTGCGGTCCGCCGCGGCGCTGCCCGAGCCGCTGCCCGGCTGCGCGGCGGGGCCGGCGAAGGAGTGGCTGGCCACCGCCGCGTCGGTCGTCGAGGACGGGGACGTGGACGGCGACGAGACCGTGGCCCGCTGGCTGGAGGCGACGGCAGCCGTGATGGAACTGCGCCGCGGCTCGCGCGGCCACGAGGACGGGTAGCGCGCACCGCTCCGGCCCTCCGGCGCCGTGCCCGCAGCGAGGCGGCGGGCACGGCGCCGGAGGGCCGGAGATGCCCGCACTGCGGAGGACGGGCCCGCTGGTTAGCATGGCTCGGGGGACGGATCACCGACCGGAACGGGGCCAGCGGGACATGAGTGGATGGGGCGCAGCGCGCACAGTGAGACGACTGCGCACCCGGCTCGAACGACTCGCTCGCGAAATCGCGAAGTTCGGAGCCGTGGGTGCCGTCGGATTCCTCGTCAATGTAGCCGTCTTCAATCTGTGCATCCACACCCTGCAGTTGGCGCCCATCCGCTCGGGTGTGCTCTCGCAGCTCGTCGCGATCGCCACCAACTACCTGGGCAACCGCTACTGGACGTACCGGCACACCGACAAGCGCCGCATCCGGCGCGAGACGGCTCTCTTCTTCACCTTCAGCGGCATCGCGCTGGTCATCGAGAACGCCGTGCTCGCCGTGTCCCACTACGGCTTGGGCTTCACCACACCGCTCGCGGACAACATCGCCAAGAACGTCATCGGGCTCGGGATCGGCACGCTCTTCCGCTTCTGGACCTACCGCACCTGGGTCTTCAGAGCGCCTTCAGCGCACGCCCCGGGAGTCCTCGGCTCCGCGTCCGGAGAGGGTCTCCCGGCTGAGAAAGAGCGCGAAGACCGGCGGGTGCTGCTGAAGTAGCTCCAGGCGTCCGCCGTCCGCCTCCGCGAGGTCGCGGGCGACGGCCAGGCCGAGACCGGTGGAGTTGTGGCCGCTGACGGTCCTCTCGAAGACCCGCGAGCCCAGCTCGGGGTCGACTCCCGGGCCTTCGTCCGTCACCTCGACGACGACCTGGTTGCCCGTCACACGTGTGCGCAGGGCGACCGTACCGGCCCCGTGCATCAGGGAGTTCTCGATGAGTGTCGCGATCACCTGGGCGACCGCGCCGGGTGTGCCCACGGCCCGCATCCCCGGTTTCCCGGAGCGTACGATCGCCCTTCCCTCGTTCCTGACGGCGGGTTTCCACTCCTCGACCTGCTGCTTGAGGACCTCGTCCAGGTCGAAGCCGACCGCCGAACCGGAGTGCGGGTCACGGGAGTTGGTCAGCAGCCGCTGCACTACGTCGGTCAGCCGCTCCACCTGGGCCAGCGCGATCGTCGCCTCCTCCTTGACGATGGCCCGGTCCTCGGGATCGTCGGTGTCGGCCGTCGCGATGATCTCCTCCAGCCGCATCGACAGGGCGGTCAGCGGCGTACGCAGCTGGTGCGAGGCGTCGGCGGCCAGGCGCCGTTCCGCGGTCAGCATCCTGCCGATCCGGTCCGCGCTTCCGTCCAGCACGTCCGCGACCCTGTCCAGTTCGGGGACGCCGTAGCGCCGGTGGCGGGGCCGCGGGTCGCCCGAGCCGAGCCGCTCGGCCGTCTCGGCGAGGTCGGTGAGCGGGGCGGCGACGCGGTGGGCCTGCCGTACGGCGAGGATCGCGGCGGCGGCGACCGCGAGCAGCGCTACGGCGAGGATGATCAGCAGGGTACGGCCGATCTCCTCCTGCACGGAGCTGTAGGACTGCTGCACGGTGATCCGCTCTCCGTGCGCACCGGTACGGGACGCCTCGATCACCTTGCCCTCGGGCCGGTCGCCCAGGGTGATGGTCCGCTTGCCGGGGACGGCGATACGGACGTAGCGGTTCGTGGGCACGGCGTTGTCCATCGTCGCCGGCGACACCCGCTCCCCTGCGACGATGCGGCTCTCCACCACGGAGACCAGCTGTACGGCCTCCGAGGTGACGCCGTCCTCCGCGCTGGCCTCGATGGAGCGGGCCTCGACGATGATCAGCGAGATGCCGAAGACGGCGACCACGACGAGGACGACGGCGAGCGTCGACTGGATCAGCCTGCGGCGCACGTACGGCCTCCGGGGCGGCGGCGGCCGGTGGCGGAGGACCGCCGGTGGCCCCCGTTGCGGGGTGTCTGCTGCGACAGCGCTGTCCGTGAGGGTGCCGACCGCGACGGTGCCCGCACGCTCAGCTCTTCTCGAAGCGGAATCCGACACCCCGCACGGTGGCGATGTAGCGCGGATTGGCGGCGTCGTCACCGAGCTTCTTGCGGAGCCAGGAGATGTGCATGTCCAGGGTCTTGGTCGAGGACCACCATGTGGTGTCCCACACCTCGCGCATGAGCTGGTCGCGGGTGACGACCCGGCCCGCGTCGCGCACCAGCACCCTGAGCAGGTCGAACTCCTTGGCCGTCAGCTGGAGTTCCTCCTCGCCCATCCACACGCGGTGCGACTCGACGTCGATCCGCACGCCGTGCGTGGCGGGCTGCACGGCCGGCTCGGCCGCCGCGCCCCGCCGCAGCAGGGCCCGTACGCGCGCGAGCAGTTCGGCGAGCCGGAAGGGTTTGGTGACGTAGTCGTCGGCGCCCGCGTCCAGGCCGACGACGGTGTCCACCTCGTCGGCACGCGCGGTGAGGACGAGCACGGGGAAGGTGTGCCCCTCGTTGCGCAGTCTGCGGCAGACCTCCAGGCCGTCCATGCCGGGAAGGCCGAGGTCCAGGACGACCAGATCGATCCCCTCGTGCAGCCCGGCGTCGAGCGCTGTGGGGCCGTCCTTGCGGACCTCGACCTCGTATCCCTCGCGGCGCAGCGCACGGGCCAGTGGCTCCGAGATCGAGGTGTCGTCCTCGGCGAGCAGTACACGGGTCATGGCCCGATGGTAGTCCTCGTAGCCGAGGGTAAGGCAGGTCCCTGGCAACCAATGCGGATCGTCGGAGATGCAGACTCGTTACCTTCGAATGGCTGGAATGTGACGCCCTCAACCTGTGATCTGCATCGCAAGCTCTTCCGTCGGGGGTGCTTCTGTGACGTATGGTGAGGGCGCTTTCGACGTGATCACCCCAGGGGGGCGGCGTTCCGGCGGCTCCGCGGGCCGGTGATCCTGTGCGCCGGCCGGCCTCCGCGGTAGCCGGCCGGTCCGGTGGCGGGATTCCCGCGCAGTGGTGCGACCTGGTGCGTGCATATTGCATGTACCGCCGTGGGCGCCGTGAGCCGGACCCGGGTCGCCGGTACCGGCACCTCCGGCGGTCTCCTCGTTCTGTGCGCGCCGGAAGCTGCCAGGACCAGCCCACGACTCGGCCGGCCCCGTCCTGCGTACGCGCACGGGGCGCCCCGGCTGCCGGTGCCGACCCGCCGGTCCCCGGTGCCGGCCGCGTCCCATACAGCGAGGAGCCCCCCACATGGCCTCCACAGTGTCCAAGGACGCGCAGCAGGAACCGCCGGAGGAGGGCGGAAGAACCTTCTTCGGCCACCCCCGCGGACTCGCCACTCTCTTCATGACCGAGATGTGGGAGCGCTTCAGCTTCTACGGGATGCGCGCGCTGCTCGTCCTCTACCTCACGGCCGCCGTGAGTGAAGGCGGCATGGGCATGGCCACGGCCACGGCCGTGGCGCTCTACTCCGTCTACAACGCCACCGTCTATCTGATGTCGATGCCGGGCGGCTGGCTCGGCGACCGCGTCTGGGGCCCCCGCAAGACGGTCGCCATCTCCTCGTTCGTCATCATGACCGGTCACGCGCTGCTGGCGACGACCGTCGAGGTGCTCTTCTTCGCCGGTCTCGTCCTCATCGGCGTCGGCTCCGGACTGCTGAAGGCCAACATCTCCACGATGGTCGGCCACCTCTACCAGGGGCCCGACGACCCCCGCAGGGACGGCGGCTTCACCGTCTTCTACATGGGCATCAACATCGGCGCCTTCGCGGCCCCGCTGCTCATCGGCTGGGCGGGCCAGAAGGTCAGCTGGCACCTGGGCTTCGGCCTCGCGGCCCTGGGCATGGGCCTGGGCCTCATCCAGTTCCTGGTCGGCACCCGGCACCTGGCCCCGCAGTCCAGCACCGTTCCCAACCCGCTCAGCGTGGGGGAGCGCAACAAGGCGATACGCAACACCCTGGTCAGCGTCGCCGTGCTGGGCCTCTTCTACACCGCCGTCGTGCTCGCGAACGCCTTCACCATCGACTGGGTCCTGTGGCCGCTGAGCATCGCGGGGCTGATCCTGCCCACGTACTACTTCGCCAGGATGCGGCGCGACAGGGACGTCACGCCCGAGGAGAAGAAGAAGCTCAGCGCCTACATCTGGTTCTTCGTCGCCGCCGCGATCTTCTGGATGATCTTCGACCAGTCCGGCTCGACGCTCACACTCTTCGCCGAGAAGAGCACCTCGACGGACCTGCTGGGCATCGACTTCCCCGCGAGCTGGTTCCAGTCCGTCAACCCGCTGTGGGTGATGACGCTCGCCCCCGTGCTGGCCGCGCTCTGGGTCAAGCTCGGCAGCCGCAACCCGACCACGACGACGAAGTTCTCCATCGGTCTCATCGGCATCGGCACCTCCTTCGGCGTGATGATGCTGGCGATGGCGGCCGCCTCCGGTGACACCAGGGTCAGCCCGCTGTGGCTGATCGTGGTCTACCTGATCCAGACCGTCGCGGAGCTGTGCCTGTCCCCGGTCGGGCTGTCGGTGACCACGAAGCTGGCCCCGGCCAAGTACGCGAGCCAGCTCATGGGTGTCTGGTTCCTGGCGGTGACCGCGGGCGACTGCGTCTTCGCGATCGTCCAGCTCCTCATCGGCGACGCGGCAAGCGGCCGGACCGGCTTCGCGGTGCAGGGCGTCATCGCGGTGCTGGCGGGCGTGGTCTTCCTGGCCGCCCGCAAGAGGATCAGGCCGATGCTGGGGACGGTGAAGTAGCGCCCCGCTCACGGACGTACGCGGCCCCCGGTCTTCGCAGCTGTCCACTGCGGAGCGGGGGCCGCGCGCGTGAGGCGTGCCACTTCCACCACGGAGAGTGATGTTGCGGCCATGGCTCCGGGCCCTGACTCTGGGAGGGTGCGCCGGTTCCCGATCATCCTCGTCGCGTGCCTGACGCTGCTGCTGTGCACGTCAATCGTGGTGCGCGGCGACTCGGCCGAAGATCCGGCGACGGAGCGCGCCCACTCCTACGGCAGCGCACCCCGCCAGAAGCTGGTCGCATACCGTGACCACTCCGCGCCCCGGGGCGAGTCCGGGCGGCGTCCCGGCGTGATCATCCTGCACGGCGGCTTCTGGTTCCACGACCGTCCCGCCGGCTGGAACGCCTGGGCCCAGCGGATCGCCGACTCCGGGGCGGCCGTCTTCGACGTCGACTACCGCCGCAGCATCGACGCCTCCTGGCCCGCCCAGCGCTCGGACGTGCTGCGCGCACTGCGCTGGATACGCGAGCGGGCCGGCATCTTCGGGGTCGACCCGCACCGCATCGTCCTGCTCGGCTCCTCGGCGGGCGGCCAGCTCGCCACCAGCGTCGGTACGTACGGGGCAGGACGACGGCACGTCGCCGGAGTCATAGGGCTCTCGCCCGTCGTCGACCCCTACCGCGCCTGGCGCGACGGAGCGGGAGACACGGGCGAGCACGGCCGGGGACTGACGGTGCTGCGGGCGAGCGCCGCCGTACTCGCGGGCTGCGAGCCCAGGCGCGGACAGGGTGAGGGCCCCGAACGCTGCCGCGACGTCTGGCGTGACATGTCGGCGGTGCGGCATGCCACGGGCAGTGAGGACGCCCCCATGCTGCTGATCCACTCACGGCGCGACTTCGTACCGGTCGCGCACTCCGAGGAGCTGCGCATCGCGGAGCGCGGCAGGGGCATGGCTGCCGACGACATCACGGTCGTCACCGTGCCGGGGGCGGTGCACGGCGGCGGGCTGATGACACAGCCGGGTGTGGCGTCGCGGGTGCTGGAGTGGATCGCCGAGCGCAAGCGCGGACCCGCTCAGGACTGAGGGGCACCCCCGGTGTGTGCGGGAGTGCCCCTCAGTCCTGTGCCCTGGCGGTGTCCCGGCCGCGCCACGGGTCTGCCCGTGGCGCGCGGGCCCGCGTCCGCAGGCCGACGTCCGTGCGGACACGACGTCCACGCAGTCCTACGGGAGGTTGCGGGCCATCACGATCCGCTGGACCTGGTTCGTGCCCTCGTAGATCTGCGTGATCTTCGCGTCGCGCATCATCCGCTCGACCGGGTAGTCACGGGTGTACCCGTAGCCGCCCAGGAGCTGGACGGCGTCCGTGGTGATCTCCATGGCCGCGTCCGAGGCGTAGCACTTGGCCGCCGCGCCGAAGAAGGTCACCGCCTCCTCGCCGCTCCCCAGAGCCAGGCGCTCCGACCGGGCCGCGGCCGCGTAGGTCAGCTGACGGGCCGCCTCCAGCTTCATCGCCATGTCGGCCAGCATGAACTGCACGCCCTGGAAGTCGCCGACCGGCTTGCCGAACTGCTTGCGCTCGGCGACGTAGCCCTTGGCGTAGTCGAGCGCGCCCTGCGCGATGCCGAGGGCCTGGGCCGCGATGGTGATGCGGGTGTGGTCGAGGGTCTGCATCGCCGTGGCGAAGCCGGTGCCCTCCTCACCGAGCATCCGGTCGGCCGGTACGCGCACGTTGTCGAGGTAGACCTCACGCGTCGGAGAGCCCTTGATGCCGAGCTTCTTCTCCGGGGCGCCGAAGGAGACGCCCTCGTCGTCCTTCTCGATGACGAAGGCCGAGATGCCCTTGGTGCGCTTGTCCGGGTCGGTCACGGCCATGACGGTGTAGTAGTCGGAGACCCCGGCGTTGGTGATCCAGCGCTTCACGCCGTTGAGGATGTAGTGGTCGCCGTCCCGTACCGCCTTGGTCTTCATGCCGCCCGCGTCCGAGCCGGCGTCCGGCTCGCTCAGGCAGTACGAGAACATCGAGCCGCCGCTCGCGAGGGGCGAGAGGTACCTCTTCTTCAGCTCCTCGGAGCCGGAGAGGATCACGGGCAGCGAGCCGAGCTTGTTGACCGCCGGGATCAGCGACGAAGAGGCGCACACGCGGGCGACCTCCTCGATGACGATGACGGTCGCCAGGGCGTCGGCACCCGCGCCCCCGTACGCCTCCGGCACGTGCACCGCGTGCAGGTCGTTGGCCTCCAGCGCGTCCCGCGCCTCCTGCGGGAAGCGGGCCTCCTCGTCCACCTCGGCGGCGAAGGGTGCGATCTTCGCCTCGGACAGGGCGCGCACCGAGTCCCTGAGCATCTCGTGCTCCTCGGACGGCCGGTAGAGATCGAAGTCGGCGGCTGCGCTTTTTCCCGATGGCGCCAAGGCGTCTCACTCCTCTTCAACTCTGCTGCGCCGGACGGCGAGCGGCGGGCGGCAGACATCTGCTAATTACCGTTAAGTAACTCAATTCTAGAGGCCCCGGCCCGGCCCGGGATACGTGAGGTTCATGACAGGCGGCCCCCGGATATGCTCGCGGGCAGCGTTCTCGGAGCGTTCCCGGAGTCGTCCCACAGGAGCACCGCACACATGTCCGACAGGGCCCCGCTCAAGATCACAGTGATCGGCACCGGCTATCTCGGTGCCACCCACGCCGCCGCCATGGCCGAACTCGGCTTCGAGGTGCTGGGCCTGGACATCTCCCCGGAGAAGATCGCGCTGCTGGAACGCGGCGAGACGCCGATGTACGAGCCCGGGCTGGAGGATCTGCTGCGCAAGCACGTGGCAGGACACGCCGGCTCCAGCGGACGCCTGCGCTTCACCACCTCCTACGAGGAGGTCGGCGCCTTCGGGGACGTGCACTTCGTCTGCGTCAACACTCCGCAGCGGCACGGCGAGTACGCCTGCGACATGTCCTACGTCGACAGCGCGGTCGACTCGCTGGCCCCCCATCTGGACCGTCCCGCCCTGGTCGTCGGCAAGTCCACCGTGCCCGTCGGGAGCGCGGAGCGTCTCGCCGGCCGGCTGGCTTCCCTGGCTCCCGCCGGCCAGGACGCAGAACTGGCCTGGAACCCGGAGTTCCTGCGGGAGGGCTTCGCTGTCAAGGACACGCTGCACCCGGACCGCATCGTCGCCGGCGTACGCAGCGAGCGCGCGGAGCGGCTGCTGCGCGAGGTGTACGCGGCACCGCTCGCCGAGGGCACGCCCTTCGTCGTCACCGACTTCCCCACGGCGGAACTGGTCAAGACCTCGGCCAACTCCTTCCTGGCGACGAAGATCTCCTTCATCAACGCCATGGCCGAGGTGTGCGAGGCAGCCGACGGTGACGTGGTGAAGCTGGCCGAGGCCATAGGGTACGACGACCGCATCGGCAAGAAGTTCCTGCGCGCCGGCATCGGCTTCGGCGGCGGCTGCCTGCCCAAGGACATCCGTGCCTTCATGGCCCGCGCGGGCGAACTGGGCGCCTCTCAGGCGCTGACGTTCCTGCGTGAGGTCGACTCGATCAACATGCGGCGCCGGGCGCAGATGGTGGAGCTGACCCGCGACGCCGTGGGCGGCACTCTGCTGGGCACCCGTATCGGCGTGCTCGGCGCCACCTTCAAGCCGGACTCCGACGACGTACGGGACTCGCCCGCCCTGAACGTCGCAGGTCAACTGCACCTCCAGGGGGCGCAGGTGACGGTCTACGACCCCAAGGGCATGGACAACGCCCGCGCCATCTTCCCCACCCTGCGCTACGCGCCGAGCGCGCAGGAGGCCGTACGCGGCGCGGAGGTGGTGCTGCACCTGACGGAGTGGCGCGAGTTCCAGGAGCTGGACCCGGCGGCGCTGGGCGAGACGGTGGCGGTGCGGCACCTGCTCGACGGCCGCAATACGCTTGATCCGGCGGTGTGGCGCAAGGAGAACTGGAAGTTCCGCGCCCTGGGCCGTCCCACGGCCTGACTGCTCCGCGCCGTGGCCGCACCGCCGAAGGGGCGGCCACGTGCGCCTGCGGCCGCCGGCCGCTGCCGCCGGCCGCGCCGCCCTGCGCCGGGAACGAGTCAGCCCTGCCGTCTGGCACGGTACGCGCGCATCTTGGCGCGGCTCCCGCAGACCGCCATCGTGCACCAGCGTCCCCGGCCGGCCGGGCTGCGGTCGTAGAAGACCCACTGGCAGTCGTGGGCCTGGCACGCCTTGAGCCGCTGCCAGTCGCCGTCGGCCTCCGCGGCGGCTATGCCCGCCGCGATACGGGCGGTCAGAGCCTCGATCCCGGACAGGCCCTCGGCTGCCCGCAGTCCGGCCCGCCCGTTCGCGTCCACGGCGAGGACGAGCGGCGCACGGGCGAGCCGCCGTCCGAGCGCTTCGGACGCCTCGGGGGGCATGTCGCTGCCCGTGTGCGCCTGACAGGCCGCACGCAGAGCCTCACGCAGTTCGCGCAGCGCGGCGAGGTCCCGCCCGGCGCAGTCCTTCCGGGTGCCGATCCCCTCGATCCCGTGACGGCGCGCGAAATCCGCGGTGCCGCCCGGTTCCGCGAGCGCGTCCTCGCCCGTCTCGATGTCGAGCGTGTTCGTCAGCTCTTGCACCAGTGCGAGCGATTTCGGGGCTGACCGGTCCGTCACGCTTGCCAGATTACCGATGGAGGGCCATTATCTGGTAACCACGAGCGTTACCAGTTCAAGACGTCAAGGGGTAACTATGGCCATCGCCACGATGAACTGCGTTGTTCTGGACTGCCCGGACCCGGCGCGTCTCGCCCGGTTCTACGCGGACGTGCTCGGCTGGAAGGTCGAACCGGACGACGGCGGCGAATGGGTCGACGTCCAGGGCCCCGACGGGCGCCGTCTCGCCTTCCAGGCCTCACCCGGCTTCATTCCGCCGCAGTGGCCCGGCGTGGAGCACGCCCAGCAGCTCCACCTGGACCTGGACGTGCCGAAGGACCGCCTCGACGAGGCGGAGAGAGAGGTGATCGAACTGGGTGCCCGGCTGATCCAGGGCGACGACGGCGGAAAGCGCGGCTTCCGCGTCTACCTGGACCCTGCCGGGCACCCGTTCTGTCTGTGCGCGTGCGACTGAGGCACGGGTTCACCGGTCCGAAGTGACGGTGACCTTCTCGTCGTTCTTCAACTGCTGCATCAGCTTCTGGACCTTCGGCTTGTCCCACTGCAGGGAACCCGCCGGTGCCGGCCCGGAGATCGGCATGTTCATGCGCTTGCCCTCTCCGCTGGAGACGTCCTTCATCGCGAAGAACATCGAGCCCAGGTTCCACAGGCTCATGTCCTCGTCCACGACGAGCGTGTCCAGCCCGGCCCCGAGCGTCGGGTAGAGCTTGAAGGGGTTGAAGACCGTCGAGGGCGTGGCGGTCTGACTGGCCAGGGCGGCCAGGAACTTCTGCTGGTTCTTGGTCCGCCCCAGGTCGCTGTCCCCGGTACCCGCGTGCCGGTTGCGGACGAACGCCAGGGCCTGCTTCCCGTCCAGGGTCTGCTTGCCCTTCCTGAAGTCCGCGCCGGAGTTCTTGTCCTTGATGTCCTGCGGGATGTTCATCTCCACACCGCCGACCGCGTCGACGATCTGGGCGAAGCCGCCGAAGCCGATCTCGGCGTAGTGGTCGATCTTCAGACCGGTGTTGTGCTCGACGGTACGGACCAGCAGCGGGGCGCCGTCCTGCGAATAGGCGGCGTTGAGCTTGGTCTGCTGGGTGTTGTTGAACTGCTTGCCGGACTCGGAGCCCTTGAAGGGCGGGATCTCGACCCAGGAGTCACGCGGCAGCGAGATCAGCGTCGGCCCGTTGCTGCCGACGTGCAGGATCATCATCGAGTCGGTGCGCTTGCCGGCGGCCGAGCCCGTGCGCAGTTCCTGCCGCTCCTGGGCGGAGAGTCCCTCGCGGCTGTCGGACCCGACGATCAGATAGTTGGTGCCGTCGCCCGCCTCCGGGCGCTCCTGGACGATGCTGAGGTCGACCTCCCGCCTCAGCTTGGAGTCGGCCCAGAAGTAGGTGCCGACGGACCAGACCAGCAGCACGACCACAAGGGATATCAGAGCGACCTTGAACCGGCTGCGACGGCGGGGCGGCGGCCCGTCGTCGTAGTAGGGGTCGTAGCCGTCGTGACCCCGGGGATCGCCGCCGTAGACCTGGCCGTCGCTGTAGCCCGAGTCGTACCCGCCGTACCCGTCGTCGTGGTACCCCGGCTGTCTGCCGTAGCCCGCGTCGTAGCCGCCTCTCGTCTGCGGCGGCACGCCTCCATGGGCGCGCGGGCTGCCGTACCTGTCGCGGGAACCTTCGTTCCATCCACCGGGCCAGTCATTCATGCACGGCAGTTTGCCTTGACTCGGCGGGAAGAACACAGTCCGGGTGACACTTCGGGCCGAGGCTGTAGCTGTTCTGATGCAAAGGCCCGGATTCTGCCGGCGGGCCGCCGTGTGCGTTCTCAGCCGCTCAGTTGCCCAGGGCCGTCCGCAGAGACCGGCCGGCACGCGACGTCCGGCCCGGCACCCTGCCGCAGCGTCCGGGCCGCTCCCCGGCAGACCTGCCCGGCCACAGCACTAGGCTGGGCACATGACCCATCAGGCCCCAGCGGCCGGGGACGCCCCGCAGGGCAAGCCCACAGCCGCGTCCCGCACCACCCTGTCCCACATCATGACGGGCAACGACACCAACCTCCTCGGCACCGTGCACGGCGGTGTGATCATGAAACTGGTGGACGACGCGGCGGGAGCGGTGGCGGGACGGCACTCCGGAGGTCCCGCGGTGACGGCCTCGATGGACGAGATGGTCTTCCTGGAGCCGGTGCGCGTGGGCGACCTCGTTCACGTCAAGGCCCAGGTCAACTGGACGGGACGCTCCTCGATGGAGGTCGGTGTGCGCGTTCTGGCCGAGCGCTGGAACGAGGCCGTGCCGGCGACCCGGGTCGGCAGCGCCTACCTGGTCTTCGCCGCCGTCGACGAGAGCGGCAGACCCCGGCCCGTACCGCCCGTGGTGCCGGAGACCGAACCGGACACGCGGCGGTACCAGGAGGCACAGATCCGGCGCACCCACCGTCTGGCCAGGCGCCGCGCCATCAAGGAACTGCGGGACCGCAGACAGCGCGAGCAGACGGAAGCGGCGCCCGCGGCCGGCTGACGGCGGCCCCAGGAGCGGGGCCTTAAGCGCAGGAACTCTTCTCCTCGCCGTCGACGGCACCGCCGCCCGGCCCGGAGTCCGGCCCCGAGTCCGGCCCGGAAGAGGGAGAAGCGACGTGCACCGGCCGTACGGTGTGGTTCTTCTTGCCCACGGTGACCCTCATCAGCGGCCCCTGGTCCGCCTCCTCGACCAGTGCGGCGCCCGGGAGCGCCTTGGCGAGGGCACGTGCTGAGCGGTTCCAGCGGGGGTCGTAGGTGATCGTGGTCCTCGCCACGTCGTTGCGCGCGGCGCTGCGCGGGGCACCCGTCGTCGCGAAGCCCGTACCGCTCAGCTTGCGGTCCACCCGCCGGGCGAGGCCCTCGCGGTCGGTGCCGTTGTCCACCTGGACCCGGATGCTGCCGGGGGGAATCCGGACCTGACCGTCCCCTCCGGCCTTGCCTGCGTCCCCGGCGCGCTCCGTCTCCCGGGACTTCTCCTTCGTCAGGGGCCGGTCGTCGCGCAGCGCCCCGAAGAGCTTCTCGGCCTCGCGCTTGTCCCACTTCACGGTGGAGCCCAGCCCGGGCACGGTGTAGTCGGAGTTCTCGATGGGCACGGAGGCGAACTCGGAGGACTCGGCGGTGAAGCGCCGCATGGCCCGCCCGAGTTCCAGCATCTGGTCGGTGCCCAGGCCGCGGTCTGCGCGCACCGAGTCCAGGATGGTGGAGGCGACCTCACGCAGCTTCACCGGGTTCATCAGGACGCCGCTCTCGGTGGCCTTCTCGATGACCGAGGCGAGGAAGTGCTGCTGGCGCTTCATCCGGCTCAGGTCGGAGCCGTCGCCGAGGTGCCGGGCCCGTACGTACTGCAGGGCGCGGCCGCCGTCCAGGTTGGTCGTTCCCGCGGGCAGGTCCAGCCCGGAGTAGTTGTCCCGGAGGGCCTTGTCCGTACAGACCGGCACTCCGCCGAGCACGTCCACGGTGCGCATGAAGCTGGTGAAGTCGATCTCCAGATAGTGGTCGACGTGGACGCCGGTCATGGCCTCGACGGTGCTGACGGTCAGCGGGGCACCGCCGTGCGCGTACGCAGAGTTGAGCTTCGCGGGCTCCGCGGCGTGCCGCTTGCCGGTGCCCGCGTCTGTGTGGGCGGGAAGCCTGGTGTACGAGTCGCGGGGCAGGCTGACGACGCTGGCGCGGTCGTGGTCGGCGGAGAGGTGTACGAGCATCAGGGTGTCCGTGCAGTCGCAGGCGGCGCCGCCGAGACGGTATTTCTCCCGCTGTTCGTCGGAGAGTTCGTCGCGCCGGTCGGTGCCCACGACGAGGAAGTTGACGCCGCCGGTGTCCCGTGGGCGGTCGGTGAGGCCCTGGAAGGGGTCGACCCGGTGTACGTCCGCGTTCAGGCCGTTGACCATGACGTGCCCCACGCCGCTCGCCCCCAGCACCAGTACGGAGAGGGCCGTTGCGAGGCGCACACCCCAGCGGGGCCTCTGACCGTTCTTGTGTGCTTTCGCGCGCATTGCCATACCGTAGGGCGATACGATCTGCGGCACTTGGTCACACGCCGTCGGCCCGCTCCCGGGCACCCGGCTGCCGTGCGGGACCGTCCCTCTGTCGCGGTAACGTGAACGCGTGACTGATTGGACTTCCCCGGGCGCGGAGCTGCCCCCCGTCTCGGTGATCATGCCGGTCCTCAACGAGGAACGACACCTGCGCAGCTCCGTACAGCACATCCTCCAGCAGGATTACGACGCGGAGCTGGAGGTCGTCATCGCCCTCGGCCCCTCCTCCGACCGTACGGACGAGATCGCGGCGGAGCTCGTCCGTGAGGACCCGCGGGTGCACACCGTTCCCAACCCCACCGGCCGTACGCCCGCGGCGCTGAACGCCGCCATCGAGGCGTCCCGGCACCCGGTCGTGGTGCGTGTGGACGGGCACGGCATGCTCTCACCGGGATACATCGCCACGGCCGTGCGGCTGCTGAAGGAGACCGGCGCGGCGAACGTCGGCGGCATCATGCACGCCGAGGGTGAGAACGACTGGGAGCGTGCCGTCGCGGCGGCCATGACCTCCAGGATCGGCGTCGGCAACGCCGCGTTCCACACGGGCGGAGCGGCCGGCGAGGCGGACACCGTCTACCTCGGCGTCTTCCGGCGCTCGGTGCTGGAGCAACAGGGCGGATACAACGAGGAGTTCATCCGCGCGCAGGACTGGGAACTGAACTTCCGCATCCGCGGGGCCGGCGGCCTGATCTGGTTCTCTCCGGAGCTGAAGGTCCAGTACCGGCCGCGTCCGAACGTGCGTGCGCTGGCGAAGCAGTACAAGAACTACGGGCGTTGGCGGCACGTCGTCGCGCGGTACCATCCCGGGTCGATCAGTCTGCGTTATCTCGCCCCGCCGGTGGCTCTGTGCGCCATCGCGGTGGGTACGGGCCTGGGCCTGGCCGGTCTGCCCTGGGGCTTCATCGTGCCCGGCGGCTATCTGGCCGGCATCACGGCCGGTTCGCTGCCCGCGGGGAACGGTCTGCCGCTCAAGAGCCGCGCGCAGATCCCCCTCGCGCTCGCCACCATGCACCTCTCGTGGGGCTGGGGCTTCCTCACCAGCCCGCGCAAGCTCGCGCGCAAGGTGATGGCGTCCCGGCGTGAGCCGGTGCTCGCCGCCCGCTGACAGGCACGGCCCACTGACAGGCACGGCCCACTGGCAGGCACCCACTGACGGAGCCCGCCGGACGAGGGGCAGCCACCGGCGTACCGGCGTGGCTGCCCCTCATCCGTGGCTCACGGCGCTGCCCTCGGCCGGACGGCGGCCGGTCGGGCGCCCGGGTACGTCACCACACGTACGACGGGTTGACCTCCATACAGGCCCCGTCGTCGTCACCCCGGAGAGCGTCCGCGCTGTCCGGCGCCTTGTTCTCCTTCTTCTCGCCGGAGGAGCCGCCGGTGTCCTCGGGGTAGGCCGTGCCCTCGCGCCAGTCCCTGCCGATCACCAGCGTCACCTCCTGCACTCCGCTGGAGTGCTTGACCGCGCTCTCGGGCAGGCCGATGGCCTTGGCGACCGCCAGCGCGTCGCCCCGCTGCTCCTCGCGCGGGTAACTGACGGTGGTGTCAGCCTGTGACTTGGGAGTCGCGTCGGCCGTGGCCTGGGCGAAGCCCTTGCCGCCCAGATGCTCCGAGATGACGCCGGCCCGGCCGGTGACGGGCGCCTGCAGCGCGGTGCCGGTCCCGTTCATCACCCGTACGGGGAGTTCCGACTTGGGTACCGAGGGCTCACTCGGCGGTGGGGACTTGTCCGCCCCGGGCTTCTTCTTGTCCCGTCCGTCCAGCGCCACGTCGTTGCGTACGAGGGAGAAGGTGTGGTCGGCGTCGCCCGGCTTGGGCACGACGAAGCCGCCCGGTGCGTACTCCCAGGGCATCGTCGCCATGGTGATGCGCTTGGTCGGCACCTGCTTGAGGTCGTTGCCCAGGTCGTAGAGCTTCTTCACCGAGCCGAGTCCTTCGTCGACGGTGAGGGCCTTGGTCGCGGCCTCGGCCAGAGCGCGCAGCTTGCCGGGATCGGTGAGCTTCGTGCCGGCCTTGAGCTGGCGGACCATCGAATTCATGTACATGTGCTGTGCGCGCGCACGCCCTATGTCACTGCCGTCGCCGAAGCCGTGCCGCGTACGCAGCCAGTGCAGCGCCTGCTCGCCCCGCACCACCGACTTGCCCTTCTTCAGGCGGAGCTGGGACTGAGGATCCCGGACGTTGTTGTCCACGCAGACGGGGACGCCGCCCACCGCGTCGGCCATGGAGACCACACCGGCGAAGTCGATCATCATGAAGTGATCGATGGGGATGCCGGTCATCTCCTCCCAGGCGGCGACGGTGCAGCCGGGCCCGCCGCGCTGAAGGCTCGTGTTGATCTTCGCGGTCGTCTTCTCGTACACCTTGCCGTCGTCGGGGTCGGTGCACTTGGGGATCGTCGCCTTGGTGTCACGGGGGACCGAGATCACCGACATGTTGCTGCGGTCGGCGGAGACGTGCAGGAGCATCTGCACGTCCGCCAGCGGAGGCCGGTCGCGGTCCGCGCGGGAACCGCCCAGTTCGATGTTCTTCTTCGATCCGCGGGAGTCCGAGCCCAGCAGCAGGATGTTCAGCGGCGTCTGGCCGGCCGCGTTGGGGTCGCTCTTGTCGAGGTCGTTGTCGCCGAGGTTGAGCGCGTCCCGGTCGAGGTTGCCGTTCAGGTGCTCGTAGTAGAGATAGCCCGCCCCCGCCACCGCGAGTATGAGAAGCGACAGGCAGACGCTGAACCAGCGAAGCACCCGTCTCCTCCTGCGCGGACGACGGTCACCTCCACCGTCCTCCGCACTGCCGTCGTAGCCGTCCGCGTCCATAGCGCCGCCGCCTGTCTGTGTGTGCCGCTGTCGCTGTCGCGGCAGGCGGTCCTCTTCGCGTGACCCGTACCGTCGGCGAGCATCGACGGCAGGCGCGCCGTTGCGCACTCCCGGGCCACCCCGGGTGCCGTCCTGCTGCCGCACGGGACCTCCGCGATCCTGTCCCCCGCGCGGGTGTGTGCCGCCCCGGTGCCCTGGCGGGGGCGTGGGGGCGGCGCCCGTCACTTCGCGCAGATGTTCTCGTTCCCCTTGACGTTCTGGACGCCTTCCGGTGCCTTCTCCGGCGCGGCGATGGGCTCGCCCGCCCCGCTGAAGTCCTTGCCGAGGGTGAGTTCCATGGCCTCGCCGACGCTTGAGCTCTCCTTCAGCGCCGACTTCGGCAGTCCCATCATGTCGGCCGCGGTCGCGGCCTGACCTGCCTGGTCAGGTGCGAACTTCAGCGTGGTCGTGTCCTGTTGGGACGGCGCGTTGCCGGCGTTGGACGAGAGCTGCACGCCCTTCTGGTTCTGCATCCAGTCCACCGTCTCCTGCGCCGCTCCCACCGGACCGCCTCCGTTGCGCACGTCCACGCGCACCTGCGACGCGGGGACCTTCTCGGCCTTGGTGGGATCCTTCTCCTTGGAGTCCTTCTTCGTCTTGGTGAGGGACTTGTCCGCCTTGACCATCTTGAAGAGCGGCTTTGCCTTCGCCTCGTCCAGTATGACGGTGGCGGGGTCCTCGGGGTTGTCCAGGACGGGGACGGTGGCGAAGGTGATGTTCTTCGTGTTGACCCGCTGAAGGTCCTTGGCGAGATCCGTCAGCTTCTTGACGCTGCCGATGCCCGTGTCCACCGTCAGGGCGTTCGTGGCGGCATTCGCCAGGTCGAAGAGCTTCGACGGATTGGTCAGCGTGTCCCCGGACTTCATCTTCCGGATCATCGAGCTGAGGAACTGCTGCTGCAGCTCGATCCGGCTGAGGTCACTGCCGAAGCCCACCGAGCTGCGGGTGCGTACGAACGCCAGGGCCTGCTCGCCCTTGACGACGTGCTTGCCGGCCTTGAGGTTGAGGTGCGACTTCGGGTCGTTGATGTCCTTCGCGGCGCACACCTCCACGCCGCCCACCGCGGTGGAGAGTTCCTTGACCGCGTTGAAGTCGGCCATCATGAAGTGGTTGACCTTGACGCCGGTCAGTTTCTCGACAGTGCGCCATGTGCAGCCCGGGTCGCGGCCGGACTGGCCGAGGCTGGTGTTGAACCGCACGCCCTGCTGGCCGGGGATGGTCTTGGTCGAACCGTCCTCCTGCTTGGTCGGGCAGTCGGGGATGTCGGTGACCATGTCGCGCGGGATGGACAGCGCGGTGGCGTTGGTGCGGTCCTCGGAGACGTGGAAGAGGAACGTGGTGTCGGCGTGGCCGACGCTCGCGGCGTCGCCGTAGCCGCTGTTGCCCTTGCCCTTACGGGCGTCGGTGCCGATGACGAGTATGTTCACCGGCCCGTCGGCGACCGCTCCGTTGCTGATGCCGACGTCGACCTTGTCGATGTTGCCGTTGAAGTGGTCGTACAGGAAGTAGCCGGCCGTGCCACCCGCGAGGACTATCAGCCCGAGGGTGCCCGCGCCCCAGCGCAGCACCTTCTGCTTCTTCGTCATCTCCGGCTTGCGCCTGCGGCGGTTCTGGCCGCCCGAGCGGTGCCCGCCCGCCGCCGCCTGCTCACCGCGCGCCCGCCGCCGCTGGGAGGGGAGCCGCGCTTCCTCCTCGTCCGGGGAGGTTCTCTGACGCGGCGCGGTGGGTCGGCTGCTGCCCGACGGACTCCGGGAGTCGCCGGCATCCGGGGTCAGCCGCAGCGTGTAGCTGCCGGTGCTCGGATCGAACACCCACTGATCCGCGGGATCGACATCTCCCGCATGCCCACGGCCTTGCGCGTTCACGATTGCGTAAGTCCTCCATCTGCGGCCTGGCGTCGCCCTGTAGGGGCGGACCGAAGCGGCCACACTATCCGGCCGATTCGGCGCGCAGCGACGGCAGTGACGAATTCCGCGAACTTATAAACGGTCAATCCACCCCATTCTCAGCGTTGTCAAGTGCAGATGTCGTGCGCGGCAGTCGTGCCCGGATAGACCGGAGCGGAGTTGTCCGGTCCGTCGCCGCCGTCGCGAGGCCGCCGCTGCGGGGAATCGCCCGTCGAGGTTCCGACGGGATCGCCCTGCGGCTGGTTCCCGGGGCGGGGATCTGGGCCGGCGGAAGGCCCGGGAGAGGCCCCCCGGCCTTCCGTCCCCGCTTCCGCGCCGTCCGATTCGACCCGCACGGGACGGTCCTCGCGCAGCTGGGCGAAGAGTCTGCGGGCGTCCGGCTGCACCAGTTCGTCGCGGTTGCGGTCCAGCGCGTACGGCTGGCGGGGAACGGTGAGAAAGCGCACCTGATCCTCCGGAACCTTCCTTACCCCGCGTACGAGTTCGTACAGTTCACCCAGGGAATCCAGCCCTTCGTCCGCGGTGAGTGCGGACGTCGCCGAGTGCAATACGGGATACAGCTTCGCGGGATTCAGCAGCACACCATTGCTGCGTACTTTCTTCACGAGTGATCCGAGGAACTGCTGCTGTCTGCTGATCCGCTCGGTGTCGCTGCCGTCCCCGATCCCGTGCCGGGCGCGTACGTAGCCGAGGGCGTCCTCACCCGAGAGGGTCTGCCGTCCGGCGGGGAGGTCGAGCTTGGCGTCCCGGTCTCTCACGGCGCCGGGCAGACACACCTCGACACCGCCGACGGCGTCCACCAGCGACTTGAAGCCCGTGAAGTCGAGCACGAGGTGGTGGTCGACGCGCACGCCGGTCAGCATCTCGACCGTACGGATCGTGCAGGCGGCACCGCCGAACTGGAAGGCCCAGTTGAACTGTGCGAACTGCGCCCGCGTGCGGCTGCCGTCCGGCCGGGTGCAGGCCGGAAGGTCGACCATCAGGTCGCGGGGCAGCGAGACACCGGTGGCGCTGCGGCGGTCGGCGGAGATGTGGAGCAGGATCGCGGTGTCCGAGCGCTGGCTGCCCTCGTCGCGGCCGTAGGAGCCGTTGTCGCCGCCGCGGTCGTCCGAGCCCAGCAGCAGGATGTTCTTGGCCTCGCCCGACGGGGGATCGGGGCGCTGTGCCGCGTAGTTGCGCAGTTCCTTCGCGGTTCCCACGTCCGTACGGATGTTGCCGTCGAGCTTCTGGTAGAGGAGCCAGCCCCCGCCCGCCGCGGCCAGTACGAGCACGGACGTGCCCAGTGCCGCCAGGCGGAGCCAGCGGCGGCGCGGGCGGGTGCCGCCGGCTCCGCCGGGTGCCGGGTCCGTTCCGTCCGCGGTGTCCGTTCCGGCGTCCGTTCCGTCTGTGGTGTCCGTGGTGTCTGCGGCGCCGTTCTTCGAGGTGGTCTCGTCGTCGGTCGCGGAGTCGGTCACGTCTGCGTCATCCCTTGTGGTGTCTGCGGCGCGTACGCGACGTACAGGCGTGCGAGCGCCGCTCATGTAGGCAGACACCCGAAAGTCGTACAGGGTTGTACGCGAGGTGATCACCACTGATCGTCATTGATCACCTGCGACCGGCTTCGGGGGAGCGCCGAAGTGGGGAGCGCGGTTCAGTCGACGGTGTGGGTGACGCGTTCCTCCTCGGCGCGCTTGCCGAGCGCGCCGAGGCCGAGCCGGTCGGAGTTGCGGCACAGCACCACGGACCCTCCCGCGGCGAGCGGGGCCAGCAGCCCGGCGCTGAGTCCGGCCCAGCTGTCGTACGGGCGGAGTGAGAGCAGCCGCGAAGCGGACGTCAGGCCGAACGTGGCCGCGTCCTCCACCGCCCTTCCGACTGTCTGCGCGCCCGTCAACTCCTCCTGCCCCCGCACGAGGAGAAAGGGGGCTCCGGGGTCCACGGGCGAGTACGGTGCGAACTGATCGCCCTGGCCCGGCACTTCGGCCGCGTAGTCGGCGAAGCCCTCGGGCGGCTGCGGGAAGGGCGCGCCCAGTGGGCGGAGGCTGAGTGCCACCCGCTCCCCGCGGCACGTGCGGGCGGCCTCCAGCGTGTCCGGTCCGCTGACGACGGCGTCGGCGACAGCGGGGTCGCCCTCCACATCGACGACGACCCCTGTCGCGGAGCAGGCCAGCAGCCAGACGGCTGTCTGCCAGTGCGCGGGCAGCAGCAGGGAGAGCCGGTCGCCGGGCTCGGCGGCCAGGTCGTCCTGGATGAGGTTCGCGGTCTTGGCGACCCAGTTGGCGAAGGTGGCGACCGACAGTTCGACGCGTTCGCCCGTGGCGTCGTCGTAATAGGTCACCAGCGGTCGTCCCGGGTCCTCGGCGAGGGAGGAACTCAGCAGGTCGGCAACGGTTCGTGGGGGAGCGCTCACCCGTCAAGCCTACGTGGGCGGACGGTGTCCCGGCGCTGGGGGTGGGCCGTGCAGTGGGCCGGATGTACCTGTGGGCAGAGCGGCGGAGCCGGGCGGCCGGACAGGGCGTCAGGTGCCACCTCCGTCCGAATAGACAGATATGTAGGAATATGTGCACGATCAACCTATGCGTGCACTAATTGTCACCTCGATCGGTGTCGCGTGTGCGGGAGCTCTGCTGTTGCCACTCGCGCCCACCGAGTCCGCCGACTCCGCGCTGTCCGGCAGGCAGTCCGCCACAGACGAAGATGCCGCACCCCCCGCTGCCCGTACCGGCCGTTCCCGAAGCGACGGTCCCGTACCGGGCCACACCCAGTCGCTGCCCCTCGGCACTCCGGCCACCGACACCCGTTCGGGTGACAAGCTTCTCTCCGCCTGGGAGGACGACCCGTCAGGAGGGAAGCGCGCCGCCTCGACGAAGGTGAAGCCCTTCTCCCTCGTGGGTGTCGTCTGGGACGACGCGAGTGCCGCACCGCGTGGTCAACTCCAGGTACAGACCCGGTCCTCGGACACCGACCGCTGGTCGGCCTGGCGCTCCCTGGAGACCCCGGGCGGTCACGGACCGGACCCTGGCGCGGCCGAAGAGGGCGGCGGGAAGCCCGTCGGCGCCACGACCCCCCTGTGGACGGGTGAATCCAGCGCGGTACGCGTACGGATCGTCCCCGGGGCGGAGTCGAAAGGCGCGAAGGAGACGACGGAAGAGGGAGAGCCCTCGCCCGGACAGCGGTCCGGAAAGGCGGGACTGCCCCAGGGCACGCGCCTGGAACTCGTCGCCCCCGGGCAGGAGCGCGGGAGCAGCGCGGACGGCGGCAAGAGCAGCGGCGACCCTCAGTCCGGAACCTCCCCACGCTCCGACGGACCCGAGAAGCAGCCGGGCGGTGTGCTGCCGGCGCTCTCCAAGGCCGAGACCACAGCCACCTACAGGGAGGAGAAGAGCGATTCCGCACCGTCCGCCCAGGGCGGGGCGAAGGAGGCGCACATCGGGCCGCGCCCGGACATCGTCACCCGCAAGGGCTGGGGAGCGGACGAGAGCCTGCGGGAGAAGGAGTTCCCCTTGGGCGGGACCGTGAAGTCGGCCGTCGTCCACCACTCGGCCGAGACCACCGGCTACGACTGCGCCGACGTGCCGTCCATCATCCGCGCCATCTACCGCTACCACGTCAACAGCAGCAAGTGGCGCGACCTGGGATACAACTTCCTCGTCGACAAGTGCGGCAAGATCTACGAGGGCCGCGCCGGAGGTGTGGCACGGGCGGTGACGGGAGCTCACACCCTCGGATTCAACGAGGAGACCACGGGCATCGCCGTACTGGGCACCTACTCCAAGGACACCCCGTCCAAGCAGGCCACCGGGGCGCTCGCCCGGCTGACGGCGTGGAAGCTCGGCGTCCACGGGATCGACGCACGAGGCAAGGTGACGCTGACCTCGTCCGGCGGCACCAAGCACAAGAAGGGCGCCAAGGTCTCCTTCAACGCCGTCTCCGGGCACCGGGACGGGTTCGTCACAGACTGCCCCGGCGACCGGCTCTACGGAGCGCTCCCCGGCATCCGCACCGAAGCCGGGAAACTCCAGGGGCGCTGAGGCGGTCCGGGCCGGGAAGCCGCCGACCGCGAGCCACGGACTGCCGGACCCCCGACCGCGAGCCACGGACTGCCGAGCCGCCGAGGCTTCGGGGGGCCGGGTCGGTTCCGCACACGCCACTGCCGCGCCGGTCCTCCTCCCCGGCGCGGCAGTCCCTCGTCCGTGTGTGCGCCGAGGACTGTCCGCTCCTGCATAAACTGGCCGCCGACGACAGGCTCATGGGCCCCCTCCGTCAGTCAGGAAAGCGAAGAGAACTGGTGACAGAAGCGATCCTCCTCGTCGGGGGCAAGGGCACCCGGCTGCGTCCGCTGACCGTGCACACGCCGAAGCCGATGGTGCCGGCGGCGGGCGTTCCCTTCCTCGCCCACCAACTTGCCAGGGCGCGGGCGGCCGGTGTCGACCATGTGGTGATGGCGACCTCCTATCTGGCGGAGGTCTTCGAGCCGTACTTCGGCGACGGGGCACAGCTGGGACTGCACCTGGAGTACGTCACCGAGAAGGAGCCCCTCGGCACGGGGGGAGCCATCCGCAACGTCGCCTCGCGCCTGCGCTCTGCACCTTCCGAACCGGTGCTCATCTTCAACGGCGACATCCTCACCGGTCTCGACATCGGAGCGCTCGTGGACACCCACGTCCGCACGTCGGCCGATGTCTCCCTGCATCTGACCCGGGTGAGCGATCCCCGTGCCTACGGGCTGGTGCCGACGGACGACGGCGGCCGCGTCACCGCGTTCCTGGAGAAACCGCAGACGCCCGAGGAGATCGTCACCGATCAGATCAACGCCGGCGCGTACGTCTTCAACCGCTCCGTCATCGACACCATCCCCGCCGGACGGCCCGTATCCGTCGAACGGGAGACCTTCCCCGGTCTGCTCACCGAGGGCGCACACCTTCAGGGCATGGTCGACTCCACCTACTGGCTCGACCTCGGCACCCCCCAGGCGTTCGTGCGGGGCTCGGCCGACCTCGTTCTGGGCAAGGCGCCGTCGCCCGCCGTGCCGGGCAGATGCGGTGACCAACTCGTCCTGGACACCGCTGAGGTGGCACCCGACGCCAAGCTGACGGGCGGCACCGTGGTGGGCGCCGGTGCGAGGGTCGGCGCCGGCGCGCGGATCGACGGCTCGACGGTGCTGGACGACGCCGTCATCGAGCCCGGAGCCGAAGTGCGGGACTCCCTGATCGGCGCCGGCGCCCGGATCGGCCCGGACGCGCTCCTGGACGGTGCGGTGGTGGGCGACGGTGCGGTCGTGGGCGGCGGCAACGAGCTGCGTGACGGCATCCGCGTGTGGTGCGGGGCGCGCATCCCGGCGGGAGCGGTGCGCTTCTCGTCCGACCAGTGACGCCCACGAGGGGGTCGTTCTCCCCGTACGGATGACATGCGGGGGAGCCGGAGCCCCGCAGGGAGGCGCCTTTTCGCAGGTGTTCTCGCCCCGCAGGGCCGCGACGTTCCCCTCGCGCCTACGCTGTCGGGCGTGCCTGCCACCCGTACCTGGACCGCGCCCCCTCTGTACGACCTGCAGAGCAGCCTGCGCGTGCTGCGGCGCGGACCTTACGACCCCTGCTACCGGCTCGAAGGCGGCGCCGTCTGGCGCACGACCCGCACACCCGACGGCCCGGCGACGCTGCGGATCACGCCGCACGCCGCGAGCTCGGCCGTGCGCGGCGAGGCATGGGGCCCCGGCGCCCGGTGGGCCCTCGACCAGCTGCCCGCACTGCTCGGCGCGGACGACGACCCCTCGGGCTTCACGCCCCATCACCCGCTGACCCGGCAGGCACACCGCCGTCACTCCGGTCTGCGGCTGGCCCGTACGGGACTCGTCATGGAAGCGCTGATCCCCTCGGCGCTGGAGCAGAAAGTGACCACACGGGAGGCGCACCGTGCCTGGCGGCTGCTCGTACTGCGCCACGGCGAGCGGGCGCCCGGCCCGCACGACGGTCTTCACGTGATGCCGGACCCCCGCACCTGGTGCCGCGTCCCCTCCTGGGAGTGGCACCGTGCGGGCGTCGACAACAAGCGCTCCGCGACCGTCATCCGTGCCGCGCAGCGTGCCACGCGCCTGGAGGAGGCCGCGTCGATGGAGTCGGCCGACGCCATGGCAAGGCTCCAGCTCATCCCGGGAATCGGCCCATGGACGGCCGCGGAGACGCTGCAGCGCAGCAACGGAGATCCCGACGCGCTGACGGTCGGAGACCTCCATCTGCCGCGCATCATCGGCTACTCGCTCACCGGCGCGAGGGATGTCGACGACGCCGGGATGCTGGAACTGCTGGCCCCGTACGAGGGCCAGCGGCACCGCGCGGCCCGGCTGATCATGCTCGCCGGGCGGAGCCCGGCCCGGCGGCAGCCCCGGTTCCCCATCGGTGACATCGCGCGGCTCTGACCACGCACCACCGGCGGACGGCGGCTCTGACCACGCACCGCCGGCGGACGGCGGCTCTGACAACGCGCCACCGGCGGATGCGCGGCGGGTGCCCCTCAGCGCACCCGGAGAAAGGCGCCGCCGTCCCGCGGCGGGCGTTCACGCGGTGGCGCCGCCGCGCGGCCGACGGCGACGGCGCCCATCGGGTCCCAGTCGCCGGGCAGTTCGAGGACGTCGCGGACGACGTCCCGGCAGAACATCGTCGAGGACACCCACGCCGAGCCGAGCTGCTCACCGGCCAGCGCCACCAGGAAGTTCTGGATGCCCGCGCCGCAGGCCACGACGAACATCTCCCTCTCCGCCGCGGACCGTCGCTCGTCCGGGTACTCGTGCGATCCGTCCATCACCAGGCACGGCACGACGAGATAGGGCGCGTTGCGCAGTACGTCGCCACGCCGGACGCGTCTCGCGATGCTCTCCTCGCTCTTGCCGTCCGAGCGCAGGTCCGCGATCCACTGTTCGCGCATCGCGTCGAGCAGCCGCAGCCGAGCGGGAGGGGACTCCAGCAGCACGAACCGCCACGGCGTGGTGTGGTGCGGTGCGGGCGCCGTGACGGCCGCCTGGACGGCCCGGCGCACCGCGCCGCCGTCCACCGGCTCCGCGGTGAACTCCCGGACGGTACGGCGCAGCGTGAGCGCTTCCCGGACGGCCTCGGAAGTGCCCAGGCGGAACATGTCATGGGCGGCGTCCCGCACCAGCGACCGCGCGGACCCGGGGGACTCCGCGGACCCGGGGGCCTCCACGGTCTCCTGACGCTCCAGCACATGCTGCGGCAGCCCTCTGACCACCGCGACGGGGAAGCCGTCCGCCTTGCCCTTGACCAGCTCGCCCGCCGCCGCCAGTTCGTCGCCGACCGCCGTCACGGTCACGCCCAGCGGATTCCCGAACATGTCGACCCCGCCGCGCAGGTCCTCCAGCACCCGTACGCCGGAGGCTCCGACGGCGACATCGGTCTGCCCCTCGCGCCAGGGCCGCCCGAACGTGTCGGTGACGACCACTCCGACGTCGACGCCCAGCGCGTCCCGTACGCCCTCGCGTATCCGGAGCGCCGAGGCGTCGGGGTCCTCGGGCAGCAACAGCACAGTGCCCTTCGGGGTGTTCGAGGCGTCCACACCCGCAGCGGCCATCACGAAGCCGTGCCGGTTCTGCACGATCCTGGCGGGCCCGCGCCGCGCGACCACGCGGACGGTCTCCGCGTCGATCGCCGCCTCACGGTCGTCGGCCTGCACGATCCTGCCCTCGGCCTTGCTCACGATCTTCGAGGTGACGATCAGGACGTCGCCGTCGGCAAGCCCGGCAGCCGGCCAGCCGTCACCGCCGCGGACACCGGGACCGGCAGCGTCGCCGCCGTCGCTCCCGTCAGCCGTCGCGGCGCCGACGATGAGCTTCACCAGGTCGTCGCCCGGGCGCACCTCCGGTATGCCGGGCAGCGCCCAGACGCGGTACGCGGGCGGCGGGCCCTGGCCGGGATTCTGGGTGCCCGGCGCCGTCATGCCCGTACCTCCTCGGCCAGTGCGAGAGCTTCGCGCGCCATCTCCGCGGTGGCCTCGATGCCCGTCATCATCAACGGGACGGCACGGCAGCGGATTCCGGCGTCCTCCACGGCCCGGGTGGAGCCGGCGTCCGCGGTGTCGACGAGCCAGCCGTCCAGCAGACCGCTGCCGTAGTGCTGTGCGACCGCTGCGGCGGTGGACTCCACGCCCACCGCCGAGAGGACCTTGTCCGCCATTCCGCTCACGGGCGCGTTCCCGACGATCGGTGAGAGCCCGACCACCGGCACCCCGGCCTCGGCGATGGCTTCCCGGACCCCGGGCACCGCGAGGATCGTGCCCACGCTGACGACCGGGTTGGAGGGCGGGAAGAGGACGACGTCCGCCTCCGCGATCGCGTCGAGCACGCCCGGTGCGGGCTTGGCGGTCTCGGCGCCGACTGGCACCACCGCGTGCGCGTCGACGGAGGCGCGCAGACGCACCCAGTACTCCTGGAAGTGCACGGCCTTCCGGCTCTCGCCGCCCTCGCTCGCGGGCGCGGAGCCGTCGAGGTCAGCGGTGTCGATCAGCACATGGGTCTCGACCCGGTCGTCGGTCATCGGCAGCAGCCGCACCCCCGGCTGCCAGCGCGCGCACAGGGCCTCGGTGACGGCGCTGAGGGAGTATCCGGCGCCCATCATCTGCGTACGGACGATGTGGGTGGCGAAGTCACGGTCGCCCAGCCCGAACCAGTCCGGCCCGACGCCGTAGGCCGCCAGCTCCTCCTTCACGGCGAAGGACTCGCCGGCACGTCCCCAGCCCTGTTCCTCGTGGATGCCACCGCCCAGCGTGTACATCACCGTGTCCAGGTCCGGGCAGATCTTCAGCCCGAAGAGGTGGATGTCGTCACCGGTGTTGCCGATGACGGTGACCTCCGCGTCGGGTACGGCGGACTTCAGTCCGCGCAGAAAGCGGGCACCACCGATGCCCCCGGCCAGAACCACGATCCGCTCCATGCGGACAGTGTGTCAGCAGACGGGCTTCGAACAGCAGGGCGGTCGTCGCCCGCCGACTCGTGACGGGCACTTCCCGGGGCCTTTCCGCAGGGACGGCCGGGGGCCCGCCGGAGTCCCGGTGCGGGCCCGCCGCGTCCGTGCACCGCGCTCAGTCGGCCGGGAGGGGGAGGGACGCTGCCGTGGCCGCTGCTGTGGCCGTGGCGGCGCAGGCGCCGGGCGTCGGGTGCATCTCCATTTCCGTCAGACCGGGGAAGTAGATGTGCAGGCTGACGGCGGGCGCCAGGCCGTCGTTGACGACTTCGTGCACGTACCCGGGTGCGAAGACCCGCTGTGCGCGGGCGCGCATCGTTCGGCGTGCGCCCCGCACGTGCTCGGTCAGTTCACCGTCGAGGACGGTGAACACTCCGGAGGACTGTCCGTGGTCGTGGCGGCCGCTGCCCTGCCCGGGCAGCCAGCTGAGCAGCCACACCTCGTAGCCCGGGCCGGTGCGCAGCCGGTGGTACCAGCGGGTGGTGGGGTCGTACTGCACGAGCGGTGCCCAGTTCGGGCGGTCGGCGGCGATCGTACGGGCCAGTCCGGCGAAGCCCGCGACAGTGGCGGGGTGCGCGGGGACGGGCGGCATGAGGTGGGGGAGAGCGAGCGGGTCGCCCGCGATCTCGACGTCGCTGTTCACGTCAGTGGAGTCTTTCGCGCTGGAGGGAGCCCGGGCGTCACCGGGCGGGGGAGTGAAGAGGGTTCGAGGTGTGCCTCAACAGCAGCGACAGCGACAGCAGCAGTGACCCGAGGCGGCGCGAGCAGCGCGGAGGAGTCGGCCGGCGACGGCGGCCGTACGAGGCTCGGAGGTCACTGTCATGCGGTCAAGGAGACCGAGTCACCCGTACCGCTGTCAACTGCGTGCCGTGTTCGGGGGCAATGTTTCACCTCATCCGGTTGTGGTATCCGGCGAAAGGTTTGTGCACGGTGCCTCGCGGACAAGTGGCGCAACACCTGTGCACATGAACGTCGTTGTGCATCTGTGACCGGACCGTGATCGGTGCTGTCCGTGTGGACGGCGGCCGATGTGCCGGATTGCCGGTTCGGAGTTCACCCGGCAAGTCGCCGTTCGGTGATCAGCAGGGGCGTGAGGCAGGGTTCGTGGTGAAATCAACACTTTCCGATCGCCCTTGGTTCCGCAGAGTGAATAACGGGCTCAATAGCAGATCTCGGCTTGACTGGTGCGGATCGGCACACTTGTAATTTCACACGTGTCGTTCAGCCGGGATCGATAACGACGGCATCACGGGGACGCAAAGACGGACGAGGGGCGCACAATGGCCGAGCTGTTCCAGGAAATGCTGGTCGACGAAGTGGACGAGGAGCTCGGCTGGCAGGAACGCGCTTTGTGCGCCCAGACCGATCCCGAGTCGTTCTTCCCCGAGAAGGGCGGCTCCACCCGAGAGGCGAAAAAGGTCTGCCTCGCCTGCGAGGTTCGCTCCGAGTGCCTCGAGTACGCCCTCGCGAACGACGAGCGCTTCGGTATCTGGGGCGGACTGTCCGAGCGTGAACGCCGGCGCTTGAAGAAGGCCGCTGTGTGAACGACCGGCCCGTGCCCGTGAGGCGGCGAACGCCCCCGCGAGCACGGACCGGTCGCACGGACTGCTCGCACGGACCGATGGGCACTCGGCGCTGAGCCGTTAGTGTGTGCCCGTCCACGGTGCGCGACCCCCTCCGCGGGGCGAGTGTGCCTACGCAGTCCGTCGCAGCTCTTCGGGGGATCGCCCCCGCACCCCCGGGAGGGGCCCGCACCTCCATGTCCGTGCACAGCCATACGGCGGCCCAGTTCGAGGCGGCCACACCCGAGTTCCCCCGGCACGTCGTCACAGCCGTGCTCGTCTCCCACGACGGCGCGAGGTGGCTGCCCAAGGCGCTCTCGGGGCTCCTTGCGCAGGAACGCCCGGTGCAGAACGTCATCGCCGCCGACACCGGCAGCGCCGACGAGTCGGCCCGGCTGCTCACCGATGCTCTGGGCGCCGACCGCGTACTGCACATGGCCCGGCGTACGGGCTTCGGCGCGGCAGTCGACGAGGCCGCCCGTACAGCGGGCGCGCCGACCCCGGACGACCTTCCCTATCTGAAGCGGCCCAGCGGCTGGGACCCCGTCACCCGCACATGGCGTGACGAGGCCTACGACATGCCGGAACTCCCCCACGGCGAACCCGTCCAGTGGCTCTGGCTGCTGCACGACGACTGCGCACCTGAGCCGGACGCGCTGGGGCGGCTGTTGCGCGTCGTCGACGCCGACCCGGCCGCCACGCTCGTCGGGCCCAAGCTGCGCAGCTGGTACGACAGCAGGCAACTGCTGGAGGCCGGGGTGTCGATCGCCGACAGCGGGCGCCGCTGGACCGGCATGGACCGGCGCGAGCAGGACCAGGGGCAGCACGACCAGGTACGGACGGTGCTGTCCGTCTCCACCGCCGGAATGCTCATCCGACGCGACGTCTTCGAGCAGCTGGGAGGCTTCGACAGGCATCTTCCGCTGATGCGCGACGACGTCGACCTGTGCTGGCGGGCACACGCCGCGGGCCACGGGGTGCTGATCGTGCCGGACGCGGTGATGCGGCACGCGGAGGCAGCTTCACGTGAGCGCCGTCCGGTCGACTGCGTGGGCCGCGCGGCCAGGGGCGGCGCCAGTCCGCACCGCGTCGACAAGGCCGGCGCCGTCTACACGCTCCTCGCCAATGTGCCCGCGTCGAAGCTCCCCTGGGTCATGCTGCGCCTCGTGCTCGGCACGGTGGTGCGTACGCTCGCCTACCTCGTCGGGAAGGTGCCGGGGCAGGCACTGGACGAGGTGACCGGTCTGACCGGCACGCTGCTGCGCCCCGGGCGCCTGCTCGGGGCCCGACGCCGGCGCGGAAAGCCCGTCGTGCCCTACCCGGACATGCGGCATCTCTTCCCGCCGCCCGGTGCGACCGTGCGCGCCACCGCCGAACAGGTGGCCAGCAACTTCGGCGGACGGTCCGAGCCGGAACGCTCCTCGGGTGGACGGCACGGTGCCGTGGAGTCAGGTCCCGGCGACGAC
Organism: Streptomyces sp. TAA204; assembly: GCF_000424965.1. Classification (NCBI taxonomy): domain Bacteria; kingdom Bacillati; phylum Actinomycetota; class Actinomycetes; order Kitasatosporales; family Streptomycetaceae; genus Streptomyces; species Streptomyces sp. TAA204. The sequence goes on along the minus strand of NZ_AUKW01000001.1, from coordinate 16,731 downwards.
GACGCGGACTACCTGGAGGTCGAGCAGTTCGCGCGGCTGAAGCAGATCGCCCGCAAACCGGCCCCCGTGCTCTTCGCCGTACTGCTGCTGGTGTCGCTGATCGCCTGCCGTGCCCTGCTGGGCAGCGGCGCGCTCGCGGGGGGAGCGCTGCTGCCCGCACCCGCCGACGTGTCGGACCTGTGGGCCCGCTACACCGACAGCTGGCATCCGGTCGGTATCGGCGGCACCCAGACCGCTCCGCCGTACCTCGCGATCGTGGCCATGGTCGCCACCGTCTTCTTCGGCAGCACCGGCTTCGCGCTCACACTGCTGCTGGTCTGCTCCGTGCCGCTTGCGGGCCTGGCCGCGTACTTCACGTCCCGGCCCCTGGTGGACTCGCGCCTGCTGCGTGCCTGGGGGAGCGTCGCCTACGCCTTGCTGCCCGCCGTGACGGGAGCGCTCGCGGGCGGCCGTATCGGCACGGCCGTGCTGGCGGTCACTCTGCCTCTTCTGGCGCGTGCCGCGGTCGCCGTGAGCGGGCTGCGTGGCAGGCCGAGTTGGCGCTCCGTGTGGGGGTACGGCCTGCTGCTGACGCTGACCAGCGCCTTCACGCCCGTCGTGTGGCTGATCGCGCTGACACTGGCGGCCGGGCTGCTCCTGCTGCGCCGACGCGGACTCGACGGCATCCCGCTCGCCGACAGCGGTGCCGGGACCGACAGCATGCGGGGCGCAGCGCTGCGCAGCGGTGCCGCTCTGCTGACGCCGATGGTGCTGCTCGCACCCTGGTCGCTCTCGCTCGTGATGAGCCCCTCCGGTTTCCTCCGCGAGGCCGGCCTGCCGTACGGAGGCGGCTCCGCCACGGCGCTCGACCTGCTGACCCTGACACCGGGCGGCCCGGGCGCCGCCGGCGGGCTGCTGCTCGTGGGCATCGTGCTCGCCGCGCTCGCCGCGCTGCTGCGCGGCGAGCGGCAGCTTGCCGTTCGCGCTGCCTGGATCGTCGCGCTGGTGGGGCTGCTGTTCGCCGGTTTCACCAACAGCTCCGGTTGGGCCGGGCCCTCCACTCTCGTCTACGGCCTGGCGCTGCTGTGCGCGGCCGCGGTCGGGGCGGAGGGCGCGAAGGAGCGGGTCGCCGAACAGAGCTTCGGCTGGAAGCAGCCCGCGGCGGCGCTCGTCGCCGCCGCCGCGGTCGCCGCACCGCTCGTCGCCGCCGTCAGCTGGATGGTGGGCGGTGCGGACGGGCCGCTGTCACGGCGCGACCCCGTGCAGGTGCCCGCGTTCGTCGCGGAGGAGAGCAGTACGCGCGACCAGGCGCGCACCCTGGTGCTGTCGGGGAACGCCGAGGGCGCCTCCCGGGTCCCCTCGGACGTCTCGTACTCGCTCGTGCGCGGCTCCGGTGCCAGGCTGGGAGACGGCGACCTGGCGGCTGCCGGAGGTGACGACGCGAAGCTCGGCCGTGTTGTCGCCAATCTCGTGGCGGGCTCGGGCGCCGACCAGACCTCCCAGCTCGGCGGCTACGCGGTGCGCTATGTGCTCGTACGGGACGGAGCGCCCCGGCAGATGAGCCGCGTACTGGACGCGACGCCCGGTCTGACCCGGCTCAGCCAGGAGGACGGCAGCGCACTGTGGGCGGTGGACCGTCAAGTCTCCCGCATCAGCGTCGTGCCCGGCGGAGCGGGAGAGAGGCCGGCCGGGGACGAGCCGGACCCGGTTCCCGTGGCGGCGGGCCCCGTGGAGGCGCACACGGAGCTGAAGTCCGGTCCGGCCGGGAGGGTTCTGCGGATCGCCGACGCGGCCGACTCCGGGTGGAAGGCCACGCTCGGCGGAAGGCCGCTGGAGCCCGTAACGGTCGACGGATGGGCACAGGGATTCCGGCTCCCTGCGGAGGGCGGCCGTCTCGCGCTCACCTACGAGACGGGCACGGCGCACACCGTATGGCTGTGGGTGCAGGGATTCCTGGCCGTCGTGGCGGTCGTCCTGGCGCTGCCGGGCCGCCGGCGCGAGGTGGACGACGATCTCCCGGAGGTGGCCGCCGTGCCGGCGCAGCCCGTCGCGGGAGAGGGACGCCGCGCCCGCAGGCTGCGAGCCGCCTCGGATGCGGCCGACGGTGCCCAGGGACCGGACCACGCAGACCCCGCGGACTCCACTGATCACCCGGGCGCCGGCGCGCCGGATCACGGCTCCTACGGCGTGGACCACGCGGGCCAGGACCAGGACGACCGGTACGGCACGCAGGCCGGCGCCGACATCCCGTACGGCGCGGAGTACGGGCAGACCTACGGTGAGCCGCACTACGACCCCTATGACGCCCGGCAGCCGGCACAGCAGTTCTACGGCGATCAGCAGTTCTACGGCGACCAACAGCCCTACGGCGACCAACAGCCCTACGGCGACCAACAGCCCTACGGAGCGCAGCAGTCCTACGAGGGCGGGGCGTCCTACCCCGACCAGCAGCCCTACGCGCACGGTCACGACGAGGGCTACGGCCGTCCGTACGAGGACTGGGATCCGGCTCAGCAGCCCGACCACCACGCCGGGTCCGCCGACCCGTACGGCTACGACCCCCGGTACGGCAACAGGAGCGATCAGCAGTGAACCGCACCACCATGACCCTGCTCGGCGCGGTCACCGCACTGGCTGCCGTGACCGGCGTCGCCGCTGTCGCAGCGCCCGGCAGTGAGGAGTCCGGACAGGCCGGCGCGGCAGGCCGCAAGCCGGTCGAGCGCTCCACGCTGGTCTGCCCGCAGCCGAGCCTGTCCGACGTGGCGGAGACGGAGTACACCGCTTTCGCGCCGAAGGGCGGCGAGGGCAAGGGCGGCGCCGAGCTGTACCCGGCCGAGAGGGCGGACCCCGGCGATCCGTCCGGCGGGGACGACGAGGACGGCAAGGACGGCAAGGACGAGGGAGACGGCAAGGACGACGGGGACGACGAGAACAAGGAGCGCGACGAGGAGGACGGCGCGGACGGCGATCAGGGCAAGCCGGACGCCGAGCCGTTCGTGCCGCTGCGCACTCCTGGCAAGCCCGTCACGGCGCAGAAGGGCTCGACGGCGTCCGCGCTGTTCGGTTCGGCCGACGGGCGGATGGCGCCCGGCTGGACCGTCCAGCAGACGACGGACGTCGCCGCCGGAGCCGGACGTGGCCTCCAGGGGAGCGCCTGTTCGGTGCCCGACACCGACTTCTGGTTCCTCGGGGCGAGCACGGCGAAGGAGCGGCAGGACTACGTCCATCTGACGAACCCCGACAACGCCACCGCCGTCGTCGACCTGAATCTCTACGGCAAGGACGGCCGGGAGAATTCCGAAGCGGGCGAAGGCATCACCGTTCCTGCCCGCTCCACCGTGCCGGTTCTGCTGTCGACGCTGACGACGGAGTCGGCGGCGAACGTCGGGCTGCACGTCGTGGCCCGTTCCGGCCGCGTCGGCGCGCAGGTGCAGGCGGCCGACGAGAAGCTGGGCGGCGACTGGGTCTCCGCCGCCGCCGACCCGAACCCCAGCGCGGTCCTGCCCGGCATTCCGGGGGACGCGACTTCCGTACGGCTGGTCGTCTTCGCCCCCGGGGAGAACGACGCGGACCTCAAGGTCCAGCTGGCGACACCGTCCGGACAGATCACGCCGGCGGGCCACGAGACGCTGCACGTAAAGGGCGGCATGACGACCGCCGTCGATCTGCGGGACCTCACCAAGGGAGAGGCGGGCTCGCTCGTGCTCACTCCCTCGGAGGGGGGAAGTGACGCCACTCCGGTGGTCGCGGCGCTGCGGGTGACGCGCGGCAAGGGCTCGAAGCAGGAGACCGCCTTCATCCCGAGCACCGCGCCCCTCGTCGAACGCGCGACCGCCGCGGACAACCGGGACAAGGGCTCCAGCCTCTCGCTCACCGCGACCGGATCGGCGGCCACGGTGCGGGTGACGGCATCCGCGGGCAGCGGCGGCGGCAGCGCGGTGAGCAAGACGTACAAGGTCAAGGGGAAGACCACCAAGTCCCTTGTCCCGCCCCGTCCGCAGGGCGGGAAGGGAACCTACGCGGTGACGGTCGAACGGCTCTCGGGCGGGCAGGTCTACGCCTCGCGGATGCTGGAGCGGAAGAAGGACGGCCTGCCCGCGTTCACGGTGCAGACGCTGCCCGACGACCGCGGCACCGTCTCGGTGCCCGTCTCCGGTCAGGATCTGTCCGTGCTGACGGACGACTGAGCGGGCAGAGACGCCCGCGCCACCGACCCACTGTCTGGCGGCGCTTGCGCAGGCCGCCCGGCTCTGCCGCCGTGACGGGATCACCGCGGAGGGCGCCCTGAGGCAGGTCCCGCACGAGGTGCTCCCGCAGCGAACCGGAGGGGTGCCCGCCCGCCGGGGGCAGGCCGGGCACGCGGCCCTGCCTGTGGCGCGTCACCGGCGGCTCCGGCCGCTGCTCCCGCTGCTCCCGTCCCGGAACGGGCCCGTCCGGGCGCGGAGTTCGGCCGTCCGGCGGCCCGCACCGCAGGGAGGGACGCTGCTGCTGCGACCGGGAAAGGATTCACCGGCTCGGGGCTCACGGCACCGGACGCCGGTCACCCGGCTGACCAACCTCCCCGGACGTCACTAGTCCTGTCCGTACCGCGGATCGACCGACTCCGGGGAGAGGCCCAGCAGTTCGGCCACCTGCTCCACCACCACCTCGTGCACGAGGAGCGCCCGTTCGTCGCGACTGCGTGTGCGGATCTCGACGGGGCGGCGGTAGACGACGATCCGGTCGGGCCGGTCGTCCTTGGCCTCGGTCACGCGGCCGAGAGGTACGACTTCGGCCTGCTCGTCCAGTTCGCCGTTGTCCGTACGGGGCACTTCCTGTACCGCGAACTCGACCCCGGTCAGCTGCGGCCAGCGCCTCTCCAGTCTGTTGACGGAGTCGCGCACCATGTCGTCGAACGACTCCGAGCGGCTGACGGCGAGCGGTACCTGGGGCGGTGCCACCGGCCCCCGCATGCCGCGCCCGTGACGGTCGCGACGTCGTGGCCGCGGGTCGTGAGCGCCGGTAACGGAATCCTCGGAGTGCTCCGGCCGACGGGGCGGTACAGGGCTGTTCATTGAGCTGAGCCTAGTCTCCGTACGTGTCGTGAGAAGTCCGCACCGGGTCATTCACGAACGTGTCTCCAAATGACCGTTGACATTGCGTTTCATGCCATTTTCCGTTCGGTTCAAGACCGTTGATCTCGCCACCGAGAGCCTGCTTGAGCGCGACTCCCGACCGATTGCCGCGTGTTGGCCGACTCGCCCCGGACGTAGGCGTGTCGGCGTCCGAGTCTTCTCGCAGATCAGGTGTTTCCGGCGTATCGGGACGACACGACGGGGTGACGTCAAGGAGAGTCGTCGCGGGCCGCTCAAGAGTGCGGTACGGTCCAACGTCGTGAGCCCTGTACGTCGCTGTTCGCGCACCGCATGCGGCCGTCCCGCCGTCGCGACGCTCACGTACGTCTACGCGGACTCGACCGCCGTCCTCGGACCGCTCGCCACCTACGCGGAACCGCACTGCTACGACCTGTGTTCGGAGCATTCGGAGCGGCTGACCGCGCCGCGCGGCTGGGAAGTCGTACGCCTCGCGGTCGACTCCGGTCCCGCCCGGCCGAGCGGAGACGATCTCGAAGCGCTCGCCAACGCCGTTCGGGAGGCGGCCCGTACGCCCCGGCGTGACCCGTCCTCCGCCGTGCCCTCCGACGCGGTGGGCGGTCCCGGCGGGCGTGACTCCGACCCGATGGAGGTTGCCCGGCGCGGCCACCTCCGCGTGCTCAGGTCGCCCGAGCCGTAGTCCGTCCCGGCGGGCGGACGAAGCAGCACGCCCGACGGAGCCCCGGCACGGCCCGCCACTTCGCGACATGCGCCCGGACGTGCCCGGCGGCGACCGGTGACCGGGCATCCTGCGGGTAGATTTGGCCCCTCGTGAGCTGTCGAGAACCCTGAAGATCCAGGAGAGGGCTGGCCCGTGGCTGATCTGTCGGAGATCGTGAAGGCGTACGACGTGCGCGGTGTGGTGCCGGACCAGTGGGACGAGCCACTCGCCGAACTGTTCGGGGCCGCCTTCGTCCGCGTCACCGAGGCGTCCGCGATCGTGGTCGGCCACGACATGAGGCCGTCCTCTCCCGGGCTGTCGCGTGCGTTCGGCCGAGGTGCCGCCGGGCAGGGCGCCGACGTCACGGAGATCGGGCTGTGCTCGACCGACCAGCTCTACTTCGCGAGCGGTGAACTGAACATCCCGGGCGCGATGTTCACCGCCAGCCACAACCCGGCGCGCTACAACGGGATCAAGATGTGCCGGGCCGGCGCCGCCCCGGTCGGCCAGGACAGCGGGCTCGCCGACGTCCGTGCCCTGGTCGAGGAATGGTCCGGTTCGGGCCTGCCGGCGAGGGACCCGGACGCGCGCACCGGCACGATCAGCCGGCGGGACGTGCTCTCCGACTACGCGGAGTATCTGCGTGCGCTCGTCGACCTCACCGCCATCCGGCCCCTGAAGGTCGTGGTGGACGCGGGGAACGGCATGGGCGGCCACACCGTCCCGACGGTCTTCGACGGCCTTCCGCTGCAACTCGACGCCATGTACTTCGAACTGGACGGCACGTTCCCCAACCACGAGGCCAATCCGCTCGACCCCAAGAACATCGTCGACCTCCAGCAGCGCGTGCGGGAGACCGGCGCCGACATCGGACTGGCCTTCGACGGCGACGCGGACCGGTGCTTCGTGGTCGACGAGAAGGGAGACCCGGTCTCACCGTCCGCGATCACCGCACTGGTCGCCGCGCGTGAACTCGCCAGGTCGCCCGGCTCCACCGTCATCCACAACCTGATCACGTCGTGGTCCGTGCCCGAGGTCGTGCGGGAGAGCGGCGGCACGCCCGTACGTACGCGCGTGGGGCACTCCTTCATCAAGACGGAGATGGCGCGCACCGGCGCGATCTTCGGCGGAGAGCACTCCGCGCACTACTACTTCCGCGACTTCTGGAACGCGGACACGGGCATGCTCGCAGCGCTGCACGTGCTGGCGGCGCTGGGGGGACAGCAGGGGCCGCTCTCGGAGCTCGTCCAGGAGTACGACCGTTACGCGGCCTCCGGCGAGATCAACAGCACCGTCGACGACCAGACAGGCCGTGCGGCCGCGGTGAAGGCGGCCTACCAGGACCGTGGCGGTGTCGAGATCGACGAACTGGACGGGCTGACGGTCACGGCCGCCGACTGGTGGTTCAACCTGCGGGCCTCCAACACCGAACCGCTGCTCCGGTTGAACGTCGAGGCGCGCGACGCCGGCACGGCCGCCGCGGTGCGTGACGAAGTCCTGGCGATCGTACGGGGGTAGAGCTTCCCGTCCTGCGGGCAGTGCGCGCGGCTTCGTGCGCACTGCCCGCAGGACGCGTGCACGCTCCGCCATCACCGGCCGGTGTGGGGCCCGGCCGTGCCTCCGCCGAGCCACCGCCGAGGCCCACGCCACCCTCGCCGGCCACCTCGACGGGCGCACGACGGGCGCCCCGCCCCCGGCGGTACCCTGGCCACCAGCCGCGCCTGCCTCCGAAAGGGTCACGATGTCGCTCGAAGCCGGTCTCCTGGAGATCCTCGCCTGCCCGGCGTGCCACTCGCCGCTCCGCGAGGAGGGCGAAGAACTGGTCTGCACGGGCGGCAAGGAGTGCTCTCTCGCCTACCCGGTCCGCGACGGCATCCCGGTCCTCCTCGTGGACGAGGCACGGCGCCCGTCCTGATCAGGGGGCGGCCCCGGCCCACCGGGCCCGGTCCGGCCCGGCATCACATCACCAATCACACACCCGGCGCGGGCAGCACACGGCCCCGCAGCCGATCGGAGGCTCCGGAAGATGCTCGACGAGTCACTCCTCGACTCTCCTGAAGCCCTCGCCCGCGCGGACGCCAACGGTCTGCTGCGCGGTGCTGCCGAAGCCGGCGCCCACGTGCGTACGGCCGTGCGGCGGGCGACGGAGGCCGGGCTGACCGAGTTGCAGCCCGACGGTCGTCCGCGTGCCGTGCTCGTCGCCGGCCCCGGACAGACGACCGCCTGCGCGGCCGACCTTCTCGGCGCGCTCGCCGACGGCGCGACCCCCGTCACGCTGCTGCGCCCGTCTGGACCGCAGGCTGATCCCGGGGCGCTGCGCTGGACGTTGCCGGGCTGGGCCGGTTCGCTGGATCTGCTGCTCGTCGCCACGCCGGACGGCGGCGAACCGGGTCTGACGGCGCTGATCGAGCAGGCGCACCGGCGCGGCTGCACTGTCGCGACCGTCTCTCCGTCCGCGTCACCCGCCGCCGAGCTGACCGCGGAGACCCACGGGCTGGCCGTGCCGCTCGTCACAGGGCCGGGCACGGACCGGGAGCCGGCGGAGAGCCCCGTGAACGGGCCGGGCGGGCACGACCTGCCGGCCGGGCACGACCCGCGGGGCGGGCCCGCCGCAGCGGAAGCCAACGACCGGCCGGACGGGTCGTTCCGGCATGCCGGGCGGCACGCGCCGTCCGCGCCCGCTGGCTCACCGAGCGACCTCTGGCCGCTGCTGACGCCGCTCCTCCTCCTCTGCGACCGTCTCGGACTGTTCCCGGCGGGGCCTGCTGCCCTGCAGGCTCTCGCGGACCGTCTGGACCACGTCGCGGAGCGCTGCGGCCCGGCCGTCGCCACCTACGACAATCCCGCCAAGTCCCTCGCCACCGAACTCTCCGGCACTCTCCCGCTGTTGTGGAGCGAGGGTGCCGTCGCGGGCGCCGTGGCACGGCACGCCGCCACCACCCTGGCGGCCGTCCCGGGTGTCCCCTCCCTCGCCGCGGAGCTGCCCGAGGCGATGGCCGGGCACTCCGCGCTGCTGTCCGGGGCGTTCGCCGCGTCGTCCGACCCGGAGGACTTCTTCCGCGACCGCGTCGAGGAGCCCGAATCGCTGCACGCCCGGGTGGTCCTGCTGCGCGAGGACGCGCTCCAGGAGGAGTCCGCCGTGCCCGCCGTACGGGATGTGACGTACGCCCGCGACGTCCCCCTCAGTGAACTCGGACCCACCGACGGCAGCAGCCCGCTGGAAGCCGCAGCCGAACTGACCGCCACCGCCGCTTTCACCGCCGTTTACCTGTCGCTGGCCGACCGCGGCGCATCATGGTCCTGACCGCCGGAAGGAAGCGAAGCGTCACCGCATGGACCGCCTCACCAACACCGTCAAGCCCTACGCATGGGGCTCGACGACCGCCATACCCGGACTCCTCGGCACCCCGCCCACGGGCGAGCCGCAGGCCGAACTGTGGATGGGTGCCCATCCCGGAGCGCCGTCGAGCCTCGACCGCGGGAAGGGCGCGCAGTCCCTCCCCGACGTCATCGCGGCTGATCCCGAAGGTGAGCTGGGGCCCGGATCCGTACGTGCCTTCGGGCCGCGCCTGCCGTTCCTGCTGAAGCTGCTGGCTGCCGCCTCGCCCCTCTCCCTTCAGGTGCATCCGGACCTCGGCCAGGCGGCCGAGGGGTTCGCCGAGGAGGAAGCACGCGGTGTGCCCCTGGAGTCGCCCGAGCGCAACTACAAGGATCCCTTCCACAAGCCGGAACTCATCTGCGCGCTCACGCCGTTCGACGGTCTGTGCGGGTTCCGCACGGCCGAGGAGGCCGCCGGTCTGCTGGCCGGCCTGGACGTGGACGGCCTCAAGCCCTACGTCGACGTGCTGCGGGCCGGTCCGGCGAGCGAAGCGCTGCGCGAGGTCCTGACCGCCGTGCTCACCGCCGACCGCGACGCGACGGCCCGTACGGTCGCCGAAGCGGCACGGGCGGCGGAGGCACTCTCACTGCGGTCCGGCAGCCCGTACGCGCCCGCGTACGGCGTGTACGCCTCGCTCGCCCACCACTACCCGGGCGATCCCGGCGTGATCGCCGCAATGCTGCTCAACCACGTGCGTCTGCAGCCCGGTGAGGCGCTCTACCTCGGCGCCGGAGTTCCGCACGCCTATCTCGAAGGTCTCGGTGTCGAGATCATGGCCAACTCCGACAACGTGCTGCGCTGCGGGCTCACTCCCAAGCATGTGGACGTACCCGAACTGCTGCGCATCGTCCGCTTCGAGCCGGGTGAGCCCGGCATCCTGCGGCCGGAGGCCGGGCCGGACGGCGAGGAACGCTACGACGTCCCCGCCGGCGAATTCCGCCTCTCCCGCTACGTGTTCGCCCGGGGCGGCGTACCGGGCAGGCTCGGCGCCGCAGCCCCGCAGATCCTGCTGTGCACCGCCGGAAGTGTCGTGCTGCGCGGCGAGGGAGGAACCGGCGGGACGGGAACCGGGCCCGGAACAGGAACCCCGGCCGGAGGCGGAGCCGGTGAACTGACCCTGCGGCAGGGGCAGTCGGCCTATGTACGGGCAGGGGAGCGGCTGACCGCCGGCGGTGAAGGTACGCTCTTCCGCGCCACGGTGGCCGTCTGACAGGACGGCCGTCCGTGCGGCCCGCAGCCGCGCGTCAGGAGCCGGCAGGCCACCCGTACAGGCAGATCACCACGAGAGAAGGACAAGCGACTCGCATGAGTGCATCAGGCGGTTCGAAGGCGATCATCGCCGCGCTGGGCGCCAACCTGGCCATCGCAGTGGGCAAGTTCGTCGCGTTCGTCTTCAGCGGTTCGTCCTCGATGCTCGCGGAGGGCGTGCACTCGCTCGCCGACTCGGGCAACCAGGCACTGCTGCTGCTGGGCGGCAAGAAGGCGAAGAAGGACGCCAGCGAGGCACACCCCTTCGGGTACGGCCGTGAACGCTACATCTACGGCTTCCTCGTCTCGATCGTCCTGTTCACCATCGGCGGTGTCTTCGCGCTCTACGAGGGCTACGAGAAGATCAAGCACCCGCACGAGATCGACGTCTGGTACTGGCCGGTCGGTGTGCTGGTCTTCGCCATCATCGCGGAGACGCTCTCCTTCCGTACGGCGATCAAGGAGGCGAACGACGTCCGCGGTTCCCTGAGCTGGAGCCAGTTCGTACGCCGCGCCAAGGCACCCGAACTTCCCATCGTGCTCCTGGAGGACCTGGGCGCTCTCGTGGGCCTCTTCCTCGCCCTCTTCGGCGTCAGTGCCGCGATCATCACCGGCGACGGCGTGTGGGACGGCATCGGCACGCTGTGCATCGGCGCGCTTCTCGTCGTGATCGCGATCGTGCTCGCGGCGGAGACCAAGTCGCTGCTGCTGGGCGAGTCCGCGGACCCCGACGAGCGCGAGAAGATCCGCGTCGCCATCGTCGACGGGCGGACAGTGACGAGAATCATTCACATGCGTACGCTCCACCTCGGCCCCGAGGAACTGCTCGTCGCCGCCAAGGTGGCCGTGGAGCACGACGACACCGCGGGAGAGGTCGCGCGGGCGATCGACGAGGCGGAGAACCGGATCCGGCAGGCTGTTCCCAGCGCGCGGGCGATCTATCTGGAGCCGGACATATACCGGCCGGAAGCCTCCGATCCCAAGGTCTGACCGGGGTCCGGCAGCGCAAAGAGGCGTCCCGTCGAGCTTCCCGGCTGTGATCGGATGTGTGGGAGGGCGCACTCCTGGGCATCGGCACAACTGCGTGCAGTGTGCGGCCGGGAACCGACGAGGTTGGAAGGTCCGCCCTTGCTCGTACGTGAGAAATCCGCTCGACTGGACGAGCGGTGTAGATTCGTAGAGCGCAGACGTCGCTGCTGATGGCGGTCGGCTGGCCCGTTCCGGGCCACCGAGGGAGAGAGGGCCTCCGACGACTGGGTTGCGAGCAAGGGACCAGTGTGTCCGGGTGCGCTCCGCGTACACCGGGCACGCGCCGCACACAGAGCCCAAGTGCCGCAGCACGGACCAGTCAGCCATGACCTCGACATCGAGGAGAGCAGTTCGCATGACGACGACCTCCAACGGCCAGGACTTCAAGGTCGCAGATCTTTCCCTTGCGGCCTTCGGCCGCAAGGAGATCCGCCTGGCCGAGCACGAGATGCCCGGCCTTATGGCGATCCGCAAGGAGTACGCCGCTGACAAGCCTCTGACAGGGGCCCGGGTCACCGGGTCGCTTCACATGACCGTGCAGACGGCCGTCCTGATCGAGACCCTGACCGCCCTCGGCGCAGAGGTCCGCTGGGCGTCCTGCAACATCTTCTCCACGCAGGACCACGCCGCCGCCGCCGTCGCGGTCGGCCCGAACGGCACTCCGGAAAACCCGCAGGGAATCCCGGTCTTCGCCTGGAAGGGCGAGACGCTCGAGGAGTACTGGTGGTGCACGGAGCAGGCCCTGACCTGGCCGGGCGCCGCCACCGGCGGGCCGAACATGATCCTCGACGACGGCGGTGACGCCACACTCCTCGTCCACAAGGGCGTCGAGTACGAGAAGGACGGCGCCGCCCCCTCCGTCGACACCGCGGAGAACGACGAGCACCGGGTCGTCCTGGAGGTGCTCAACCGCACCCTGCGGGAGAACCCGCAGAAGTGGACGCAGCTGGCCTCGGAGATCCGTGGCGTGACGGAGGAGACCACCACCGGCGTGCACCGCCTGTACGAGATGCAGCGGGACGGTTCGCTGCTCTTCCCGGCGATCAACGTCAACGACTCCGTCACCAAGTCGAAGTTCGACAACAAGTACGGCTGCCGTCACTCGCTCATCGACGGCATCAACCGCGCCACCGACGTGCTCATCGGCGGCAAGGTCGCGGTGGTCTTCGGCTACGGCGACGTCGGCAAGGGCTGCGCGGACTCGCTGCGCGGTCAGGGCGCGCGCGTCCTGATTACCGAGATCGACCCGATCTGCGCGCTGCAGGCCGCGATGGACGGCTACCAGGTGGTGACCCTGGAGGACGTCGTGGAGACCGCGGACATCTTCATCACCACGACGGGCAACAAGGACATCATCATGGCCTCGGACATGGCCCGGATGAAGCACCAGGCCATCGTCGGCAACATCGGCCACTTCGACAACGAGATCGACATGGCCGGACTCGCCGCCATCGACGGCGTCGTCAGGGACGAGGTCAAGCCGCAGGTCCACACCTGGACGTTCAAGGACGGCAAGGTCCTCATCGTGCTGTCCGAGGGCCGTCTGCTGAACCTGGGCAACGCCACCGGGCACCCCTCGTTCGTGATGTCCAACAGCTTCGCGAACCAGACGATCGCGCAGATCGAGCTGTTCACGAAGCCGGAGTCGTACCCGACCGAGGTCTACGTGCTGCCCAAGCACCTGGACGAGAAGGTCGCCCGGCTCCACCTGGACGCCCTCGGGGTGAGGCTCACCACGCTCCGCCAGGACCAGGCCGACTACATCGGCGTCCCGGTCGAAGGGCCGTACAAGCCGGAGCACTACCGCTACTGACCGGCGGCAGCTCCGGCAGCCCGCCCGTCACTCCGCAGGTGCCGACGGGCGCCGGCGAGCTCACGCGAAGGCTCCCGCCTCTCCGGCGGGGGCCTTCCGCTCTGCCGCCACACCGCCGCACGTAGAGTCGCCCCATGCCACGCGGCCGGTACTCGCTCCACGATCCGCACGATCACACCCCCCTGGGCGAAGAACACTTCAACTGCGCCCCCGGTCCCTCCGGCTGGCGCTACGTCTCCCGGATCACCACACCTTCCGGTGACGAATCCGGCTCCGTCGACCTGGCCCTCGACGAACTCGGCCGGCCGATCCGCCTCGAACTCCACTCCGGGGGCTGGCAGGTGCGCGGGGTCGCCCTCGACGGCGTCACCTGGGTCCGTACCGACCCGAGAGGCGAACACGCCCAGGAGGGCAACGTGCCCGCCCACTCCTTCACCGGCGGATCCCCCGCGTTCCTCGTCGCGACCTCACGGCTGCTGCGCCTGGCGGCCGGTGCCCCCGCCACCCGCGTACGCCTCGTCTCCCTCGCACCCCCCGTTCTCGCCCCCCGCACGCTCGACCAGGCGTGGGCACTGCTCGGAACTGAAGCACACCCGACCGACAACGACCCGCTGGTCGTGGAGAACTACCAGGTCGGCGAGGTCGACACAGGGGAGCAGCACCCGGTCCACATCGCCGGTGACGTCGTGCTGGCCGCTCCCGGCATCGAACTGGAGGAGCTGGACACCCCGCCCTCCAGGTTCGGTTGAACCACGCTTTCCGGCCGCTGTGACCGACGCGTCCCGCTCCGCTCGCCGGCCGCACAACAGCGGCTCACGGCAGGCCCGTTCTCACCACGGCGGTACGAACCCGGTGCTCGGCCTCTCCCGTTCCTGCGGCTCCCGCGGCCGTCCTCCTCCTCCACCACGACCACCACCCGAACCTCCACGTCCGTGTCCCCCGTCGCCGGGGCCATGCGCTTGATGCGCGGCAGGCGGCGCCGGGACCGGGGCCGGGGCGGACGCCGAGACCGGTACCCACGGGTGCTGCGGCGGAGTCGGAGGCCCGCCGGTCCCCTCGGCAGCGCCGCCGTCGGCGGAGACCGCCGTGGGCGAGGCGGTTCCGTGCGCACCGAAGGTCCGCTGCGCCTCGCGTGCCTGCCGCTCGGCGACCACACCCGCCAGGTAGGCCGCGGCCGGCACACCGCCGGGTGCCGGTACGCCCGTACACGCGACGAGATCCGCCGCGAGCCGCTCCGCCATCGAACGGCTCACGGTCTCGTCGAGCTGGCCGGCCCGCATCAGGTACTGGCGCACGGCCAGCCACAGTCCACCCGGTACCCGTGACAGGTCCAGCTCCCCGAACCGTCCCGCGAGCCAGTCCGGCGGAGGCGGCGCCGGTACACCCCGTGCGGCCGGCACCCTCTCGCGCACGACGAGCGTCCCCGCGAACACGTCCCCCAGCCGCCGTCCCCTGGCTGAGACCAGCGAAGCGGTGCAGGCGATCACCCCGAGGAACAGCTGGATCTCGATGACCGCGAGCGCCCCGCGCACCAGCGCGTGCCGGAACCGGATCGGACCGCCGTCCTCCCGTACCGCCCGCAGGCCGCACACCAGCTTGCCCACCGACCGTCCACGGCTCAGCGTCTCGACAGCGATCGGAGCGCCCACCAGCACGAGCAGGAACAGCGCCACCTGGACGGCCGCCGTTGCCGCGGCGTCCAGCGAGGCGACCGCCGTCAGCAGCATCAAAGACACCGCCAGATAGACGGCCCAGGCGAGCAGAAGATCGATGAAGACCGCCAGCGCGCGGCTCGGCAGCCGCGCCGGACGGAGACCGAGAACGACGGCGTCACCTGTCACGAGTTCGCTCACGGTGCCTCCTGCCTCACAGATCGCCCCTCCGCCGCACAGTCTGCCGCCCCCGCGAAGCGATCTGCCAAGCTCTCACCATGGATCTGGATGTCTTCGTCTCCGCTCACAGGGCGGAGTGGGACCGGCTGGAGGAACTGCTGCGCCGCAGGCGCCGGTTGTCCGGCAAGGAGGCGGACGAACTCGTCACCCTGTACCAGCGCACCGCCACACACCTCTCCCAGGTCCAGTCGAGCGCACCCGACCCCGCGCTGGCGGGAAGCCTCACCACCCTCGTCGCACGTGCACGCAGTGCTGTGACGGGGCCCCGCAGGGCATCGTGGCGGGACGCCGCCCGCTTCTTCACCGCCGGCTTCCCGGCAGCCGTCTACCGCACTCGCGACTGGTGGGTGCCGACGGCCCTCTTGTCGGTCGTGGTCGCCGCTCTCATCGGCTGGTGGATCGGGGCTGACCCCGACGTACGGTCGGCGATCGCCGCACCCGACGAACTGCGTGAGATGACACGCCCGGGAGGCCAGTACGAGACGTACTACTCCAGCCATCCGGCCACCTCCTTCGCCGCGCAGGTCTGGACGAACAACGCCCAGGCAGTCGCCGTCTGCCTCGTCTTCGGCGCGCTGCTGGGCATCCCCGTGCTGTGGGTGCTCTTCCAGAACATGCTCAACCTCGGGATCGGCATCGGTCTGATGGAGTCGGCCGGCCGCCTCGACATCTTCCTCGGTCTTGTCCTGCCGCACGGAATCCTCGAACTCACCGCGGTCTTCGTCGCGGCGGGTACGGGTCTGCGGCTGGGGTGGACGGTCATCGATCCCGGACCGCGCACCCGTCGCGTCGCGCTCGCCGCTGAGGGGCGATCAGCCATCGGAATGGCCGTGGGGCTGACGGCTGTTCTGTTCGTCTCCGGTGTCATCGAGGGCTTCGTGACACCGTCCGGCCTCCCCACGTGGATCCGCGTCACGATCGGCGTCGCGAGTGAACTGGTGTTCCTGGCCTATGTGTACGTGCTGGGAAAGCGCGCGGCACAGGCCGGGGAGACCGGGGACGTCGGGCCCGACGACCGTGCGGCAACGGTGCCGACGGCGGCGTGATGTGCGTCCGCCCCCGGCCACCTGTTACTGTTCTCGCCGCCCCGGAAAGCCGGTTCGACCCGGTTCTCCGAGGCGGTGGAATCGAGTGGTTGCCGAAGAGCCGACGAGTTCGGAAGCAACAGCTGGAGACCTCTTGGCTTCGAGTCGCGCAATCAGATTGCGGGACGCAGAGAAGCCCCCCGATTTTCTGTCGGATCAGCTCTGATAGAGTCGGTTTCACCGAGAGGGAAACGTCCGGAGAGGCCCTGTGAGGGGTTTTGAAGGGATCGTCCGTTCTTTGAGAACTCAACAGTGTGCCAAAAGTCAACGCCAGATATGTTGATACCTCGTGCCTCATAGTTTTGTGGGGTGGGGTTTCTTTGAGATTGATCAGCGAGGATGTTGTGCATGCCGGGATGATTCCTCCCGGTGGTGCCGCTCTTCGGTGGTTGCTGATGAAGCATTCACGGAGAGTTTGATCCTGGCTCAGGACGAACGCTGGCGGCGTGCTTAACACATGCAAGTCGAACGATGAAGCCCTTTCGGGGGTGGATTAGTGGCGAACGGGTGAGT